>DASQMB010000058.1:0-1725 GCA_035645715.1 Pyrinomonadaceae bacterium | reverse complement strand
CGAGCCGGCCGCGGGCGGCGGGGGCGTGCGCCTCAGGGGCAAGGCCGACCCGTCGGCGCCGGCGGTCGTGTCGCCCTACGATCCCGAGGCCCGCTACCGCGGCCGGCACGCCACCGCCTGGACCGGCTACGTCGTGCACCTGAGCGAGACCTGTGACGACGACGCGGTCCACCTGATCACGCACGCGATGACGACCGACGCTTCCGTGAACGAGGTGCGGTGCACGGCCGCGATCCAGCGGGCCTTGGCCGGCAAGGGCCTGGCCCCGTCCGAGCACCTGGTGGACACCGCCTATGTCGGTGCCGGGCTAGTGGTGCGCAGCCGCGAGGAGCTCGGCATCGCCCTGATCGGCCCGTCGCGATCCGACGCGAGCTGGCAGGCCAAGCTCGGGGACGGCCACGGCCTCGAGCGGTTCGAGGTCGACTGGGAGCGCCAGCGGGTGCGCTGCTGCCCGCAGGGCAGGCTGTCCTCGGCCTGGAGCCCGCTGGTCGAGCGGTCCGGGCGCTCGTACGTCCGCGTCCTGTTCCGCAAGTCGGACTGCAGCACCTGTCCGGCGCAGCCCCTCTGCACACGGGCCAGGCACCGGGCCCGATACCTGAAGCTGCAGCCGCGGGCCGAGCACGAGGCGCTCAAGGCGGGGCGCGAGCGGCTCGCGACAAAGGAAGGGCGGCGTGCCTACGCCCGACGAGCCGGGGTCGAGGGCACGATCTCGCAGGGCGTGCGCGCGTTCGGGCTGCGCCGCAGCCGCTACCGCGGGCTGGCCAGGACCCACCTGCAGCACGTGGCAACTGCGGCCGCGATCGACCTCGTTCGTTTGGGCGATTGGCTTCGGCTGGTCCCGCGCGCCGTCACCCGCACCTCGCGCTGCGCGACGCTCACTGCTTGAGCCGACTTCGCCAACGGTATCTGAGCAAAAATGAGACAGTCCTGGAGCGTATCTCCTGGGACGCATGAGGCGTAGCATCGTGCCATCGGAAGCACCCAGGAGGGTTGCGCCATGGCCGCTCCCCGCGTCGACCGCAGGCTCGCCGCCGTCCTCGCGGCGGACGTGGTCGGCTACTCGCGCCTCATGGGGCGCGACGAGCAGGGCACCCACGACCGCCTCAAGGCCCACCGCAAGGAGTTCCTCGAGCCGCTCATCGCCGAGCACGGCGGGCGCATCGTCAAGCTGATGGGCGACGGCGCGCTGTGCGAGTTCGGCAGCGCCGTCGACGCCGTGCGCTGCGCGGTCCTGCTCCAGCAAGGCATGACCGAGCGCGAGGCCGGTGTGGCGGAGCAGGACAAGCTCCGCTTCCGCGTCGGCATCAACGTCGGCGACGTCATCCACGAGGAGGGCGACATCTACGGCGACGGGGTGAACGTCGCCGCCCGCCTGGAGCAGCTGGCCGAGCCGGGCGGCGTCCTCGTCGCGCGCAACGTGCACAACCAGGTCCAGGGCAAGCTCGCCTTCCGCTTCGAGCCCGCCGGCCGGCACCGGGTCAAGAACATCGCCGAGCCGGTCGAAGTCTGGCGCGTCGTGTCGGAGGGCGCGGCACCGCGGCGACGGCTCCCGGCACTCCGCCCGCGGCGGTCGATCGTGCCTGCGGCGGCCGTGCTGGCCGCGCTCGTGCTCGTGCTCCTGGGCGGGGCATGGTGGCTCTGGCCGGAAGGACCGGCCCCCGCCGGCAAGGCCTCGATCGCGGTCCTGCCGTTCGACAACCTCTCCGGCGATGAGCCGACGGGCCG
>DASQMB010000057.1:0-50615 GCA_035645715.1 Pyrinomonadaceae bacterium | reverse complement strand
CCCGCCGCCGTCATTTTTCTTCTATCTTCGTGGCCGAAAAATTGCTTTAATGCTGCTGCCGTCCTCGCGGTGTTCGGAAGCGTGACGCAGGGCACAACGGCCAGAGGGTGCGGGGCATCTAAAATGGGCCGGACGAGAGGGCAAAAGGCGCAACGGTCATCCGACGGGATCGCCGCCAGTCGCATCCCGTCGTTCAGGTTTAAAAAACCGATGTTTCCACCCGGGCGGCCGACGACATGGGTCGAGGCCGCCCGGCGCTGTCAAGGGTTAAAGTTATGATTGATCTCGGAACATACAAAGACCGTTTCGCCGAGAGCGGGCAGCGCATACTCGAACACGCCGTTCAGGAGTCGCGCCGCCGTGACCAGAACTACATCGCCGTGGAACACATTCTCAACGGGTTGGCCGTCGAGGAGGCGGAGTTGTTCAACCTGGCGATGCGCGACCTCTCGCTCGACCCGCGCTCGGTCAAGGTGTTGATCGAAAAGCGACTCGAAAACGCGCGCTATCAGAACGTCAACAAAGGCATCCGCATCGCGCCCGACACCATCGAGCTGTTCAAGAAGGCGATGGAGCGGGCGCGGGCGCAGGGGCGCAAGACCATCGAGGCCACCGACCTCTTCATGGCGCTCTCGCAGGATGAGGACAGCCCGTTCATGGGCCTGCTGCGCGGGCTCGGGGCCAACCCCGAGACGGTCGTCGAGCAGGTGCGCGCCCGCGTCCGCACGCGCGAGCAGCAGGAGGAGGAGCTGAAGAAGAAGTTCGAGCTGCCGCCCTACCTCAAGCACTTCGGCGTCTCTTTAAACCGCCTGGCGCGGGCCGACAAGCTGCCGCCGACCATCGGCCGCGAGCAGGAAATCCAGCAGATGATCGAAATCCTCTGCCACGTCGAGCGCGCCAACTCGCCGATGCTCGTCGGCGAGCCCGGCGTCGGCAAGACGGCAGTGGTCGAGGGCCTCGCCCGCCTGATCGAGCTGGAGCCCGAGAAGGTTCCGGCCCGCCTGCGGGGCACGCACGTCGTCCAGCTCCAGATGGGCGGCCTCGTCGCCGGCACGATGCTGCGCGGCATGTTCGAGGAGCGCATCAAGGGCATCATCGACGAGGTGAAGGAGCGCGACAACCTGATCCTCTTCATCGACGAGGCGCACACCATCATCGGCGCGGGCGCCGCGCTCGGCACCTCGTCCGACGCGGCGAACATGTTCAAGACGAGCCTGGCGCGCGGCGAGATGCGCATCATCGGCGCCACGACCCTGACCGAGTACAAGGAGTACATCGGCGAAGACGAGGCGCTGGCCCGCCGCTTCCGGCTCGTCAAGGTCGCGGAGCCGTCGTTGCAGGAGACGCGCGAGATACTGTTCGGCCTCAGGCCGCGGCTTGAGAAGAACTACTCCGTGACCATCTCGGACGACGCCATCAACACGGCGCTGGAGATGGCGCCGAAGTACATCCGCAACCTTCACCTGCCCGACAAGGCCATCGGCTGGCTCGACACGGCGGCCGTCAAGGTCGAGATCAACGAGCCGGACAACATGGTCGTCAGGGCCGAGCACATCATCGAGGTGATCTCGCAGGAGTCGCGCATCCCGCGCGACATGATCTACCGCGACACCAACGACCGATTCTCGACGATGGAGGAGGAGCTGGGCCGCCGCGTCATCGGCCAGAAGGACGCCATCCGCGCCGTCGCACAGCGCCTGCGCCTGAACAAGGGGCCGCTCAAGGAGTCGCACTACAAGCCCGACGGCGTTTTGCTCTTCCTCGGCCCGACGGGCGTCGGCAAGACGGAGCTTGCGAAGGCCGTCGCCGAGTTCATGTTCGGCGACGAGGAGAAGATGGTCCGCATAGACATGTCGGAGTATCAGGACGGGACCATCGGCATCGAGAAGCTGATCGGCATGCCGCGCGGCATCGTCGGCAGCGAGCGCGGCGGCATCCTGACCGAACAGCTCCGCGAGAACCCTTACACCGTGCTCCTGCTCGACGAGGTCGAGAAGGCCAGCCCGACCCTGATGAACCTCTTCCTGCAAGCCTTCGACGAGGGCTGGCTGACCGACGGGCGCGGCAAGAAGGTTTACCTCTCCGACGCCATCGTCATCATGACCTCGAACCTCGGCTCGGAGAACTTCAAGAAGTACGAGAAGCCGTTCGGGTTCGGCACCAAGACGCACGGCGACATGAAGGCCATCCGCGGCGACGTGATGAAGGCCGCCGAGACCCGCTTCACGCCCGAGTTCCGCAACCGCATCGACGAGATCGTCGTCTTCTCGCCGCTGACGATGGACGAGGTGCGCGAGATCGCCAGCCTCTACGTCGGCAAGCTCGTCCGCCAGATGGAGCGGCAGGGCAAGACGCTCGAAGTGACCACGGCGGCCGTGGACGCGCTGACCGAGAAGGGCTACAACCCGACCTACGGCGCGCGCTTCCTCAAGCGCCACATTGACGAGAAGGTCAAGCTGCCGATCACGGCGATGTGGAAGCAGTCGGAGCGTTTCACGTCTGACGTGGAGGACGGCGAGGTCGTCGTCCGCCCCTCGGTCGAACACAACTGACCCGGCCCCGCTCGAAGGGGCGGCGAACGGGGGCCGCGGCGGATTTAAGCGCCGCGGCCCTTTTCACTTCCCCCCCAGAGCCGCCGAAGCACGGCCGCCGCGGCTTGCGCCCACACGCCGCGCCTGTTTATAAATTCCTCATGAGAAAGACGCTGTTCCCCTCCCTCGCTCTCATCGCCCTCGCCCTCGCCCTCTCGCACGCCCCCGCGGCCGTCGGGCAGGAGGCAGACCCCGCGCCCGCCCGGCCCGCCACGCCCGCCACGCCCGCCAGGCCCGAGGCCGAGGCGTCCGAGGCTCCCGCGCCGGCCCCCGCGCCCGACCCGAAGGCCGAGGCCGTTTTGCGGCGGGCCGTCGAGGCGCTCGGCGGGCAGGCTTACCTCTCCGTGCGCACGGTCGTCTCGCGCGGCAACTACACGCCCTTCGAGGACGGCATGGCCGGGCTGCCCATCAAGTTCGTTGACTACCTCGTCTTCCCGGACCGCGAGCGGACCGAGTTCAGCGGTACGGGCGTCAAGAGCGTCCAGACCAACGTCGGCGAGGGCGGCTGGGTGCTCGACCAGAAGGCCAGGAAGCTGACCGACGTGACGGCCGAGGGCGCGAAGGAGTTTCGGCTGGCGATGCGGACGAGCCTCGACAGCGCCCTGCGCGGCTGGTGGCGGCAGGAGGGCGCGGCCCTCGAATACGCGGGCCGGCGCGAGGCGGCCGTCGGCCGCCGCAACGAGGTCGTGCGCGTCACCTACCCGGACGGGTTCGCCGTCGAATACGAGTTCAGCGCGCACGACGGCATGCCCGCGAAGGCCCGCTACAAGAAGGAGACCAGGGAGGGCGACTCCATCGAAGAGGAGGACCGCTACGCGCAGTTCCTGAACGTCGGCAGCATCCGCGCGCCCTTCGTCGTGGACCACTTCCGCGCCGGCGTCCAGTCGAGCCGCGTCAACTTCGAGGAGATCAGGTTCAACGCCCCGGTCCCCGACTCGCTCTTCGCCCGCCCGGCCGAGGGCAAGGCGGCAAAGTAAGGCGGCCGGATCAAGCCGGGGCCGGCTTCCGCCGTCGGCCGCAACCATCGGGCATTAAAGGACGCGGGGGGCGCGGAGGCAATACAGCCTCCGCGCCCCCCGCGTCCTTTAATGCCCTCGCACCTCCAGGGCTCTGGCGCCTCGGTTCCCCTTCCGTCTCCGTCCCGCCGGGCCTGCCCCTCAGCCTTTGCGCACGTCGGCCGTGGCGCGTGCGGAGTCGGGCTCGGCCATTTGTGGCGCCGCCGCGGGCGCGGGCAGCCGGAGGCCGGCCATCCGCGCGAAAAGCCCTTCGTAGGCGTCCACGACATGCTCCCAGTCGTACAGCTCGCGGACCCGCTCCTGTGCCCGCTGGCGGTAGCGGTTGACGACCGAGCCGTCGCGCAGCACCTCCTGTAGTTTCGCCGCGAGGTCGTCCGCGCCGGCGTAGTGGAGGCCGGCGTCGCCGACGGCCTCGACGTTCTCGGGGGTGGCGAGCGTCAGGACGCAGTTGCCGTAGCCCATCGCTTCGAGCAGGGCCGGGTGGGTGCCGCCGACCTCTGTGGCGTGGACGTAGCAGTAGGCGTTCTGCTGCAAGGCGCGGTAGGCGTCGCCGAAGACGAAGCCTGTGAAGACGACGCGGCGGTCGCGGCGCGCGAGCGAGCGCAGGTGGCTGATGTACTCGTGTGCGTAGGGCGCGTCGCCGACGACGAGGAGGCGGTGCGTCGTGCGGACGCGCTTGAAAGCCTCGATGACCATCGCCGCGTTGTTCTCGGGTTCGAGGCGCGAGACGTAGAGGACGTAGCGGTTCGGCTCGACGCCCCACTGCCTGACGGCCGCGCGGTCGGGCCGGCGCTCGACCTCGGCCCCGTAGGCGATCATCGTCGAGCGCGCGCCGTACTTGGCGAGGTAGTAGTCCTGGATGACGCGGGCGTCGGTGACGACCTCGTTCGGCAGCCAGACAGAGAGGCGCTCGGCCAGCCGGTAGTAGTTGCGGCCCACCCAGTTCCACTTCCGCCGCTTGTGTTCGAGCCCGTCCACGTTGATGGCGACGGGGACGCGGGCCGCGCGCAGGATCGGCGCGAAGGGCGCGTTGGCGGCGTTGCAGATTAGGGCGGCGTCGAAGCGGCGGGCCGTGGCGTGGAGCGACGAGAGGAAGGCGTGGACGACCGTGTCGAAGTACTTGTGCCTGACGGTCGGCAGCACCTTGAGCCGGACGCCCCTGTACTCGATCTGGCGGGGGCTGACGTAGTGTGCGCGGCAGTAGACCGTCACGTCGTGGCCGCGTCTGACCAGCCGGGTCGAGAGTTGTTCGGCGAACGTCTCGAAGCCGCCGTAGCTGGCGGGCACCCCGCGCGTCCCCAAGATCGCAATGCGCATTTGTGACAGGTGACAGGTGACAAGTGACAGGTGACAAGAAAAGAGACGATTTCTCACTTGTCACCTGTCACTTGTCACCTGTCACGCCTCCATCGCCTTCCTGTAGACCCCTAAAGTCATGCGGGCCGTCGCCCGCCAGTCGAAGAGGCGCGCCCGGGCGAGGCCGCGCTCGCGCAGTTCGGCGCGCAGGCCGGCGTCGCCGATGAGGCGGTCCAGCGCCACGGCAATCGAGCCCGCGTCGTAGGGGTCCACGGTCAGGGCGGCGTCGCCGACCACCTCGGGCAGGCTCGTGCGGTCGCCGGTCAGGACCGGCGTGCCGCAGCTCATGGCTTCGAGCGGGGGCAGCCCGAAGCCTTCAAAGATTGAGGGGTAGGCGAAGCAGATCGCCCCCGTATACAGCGCGGGCAGGTCGGCCTCGGATACGTAGCCGGTCAGGACGACCGAGCCCGAGAGGCCGAGCCCCTCGATGGCACGCATAGTCTCGCCGTAAAGCCAGGCCCTTTTCCCGACGAGTACCAGCCGGGGCAGATTACCCCCCCGGCGCCCGCCGCGCAAGAGCGAGTAGGCTTCGACGAGCCGCGTCAGGTTCTTGCGCGGCTGGATCGAGCCGACGGCCAGCACGTAGTCGCCCTCGATCCCGTATCGCCGCCTGACGCGCTCGATCTCGGCCGCGTCGCCTACGGGGCAAAAGCGCGGGGCCGCGGCCAGCGGCACTACCGAGACGCGGTCGGGATTCAGGCCGTAGGTCTCAACCAGGTCGCGCCGCGTGAACTCCGAAGGGGCGATGAGGTGCGTGGCGCGCCGGGCCGTCCGGCGCACGGTCGGGCGGAGTTGCGCGCGGCCGCGGCGCTTGAAGGTTTCGGGCAGGTGCTCGAACGACAGGTCGTGGATGGTGGCGACGACGGCGCAGGGCGCGAGCGGCGGCGCCGTGTACCGGACGTGCAGCGGATCGACGGGGTGGCGGCGCAGCTCGGCCGAGAGCGTCAGCGGGATGCGGATCAGCGGCGTGTGCGGCAGCGTCCGGCGCGCGCCGACGTGGGGCCAGCGGCCCGAGAAGCGGGCCACGGCCTCGGGCTTCGTCACGTAGACGGTATAACGGTTCTCCCGGTCCACCTCCGCGAGCGCCTCGACGAGGTTGGCCGCGTAGGTCTCGTTGCCCGCGAGGCCCGTCCCGACCGTGTGCGCGTCGATGGCGATGTGCATAGGGAACGAAGGAGAGGGCGAAGTGAGAAATGGTTAAAGGGGGGAGCGGGCGGGCGAGTCTGTCGTTCAACCTTCGGCCCGCCCGGCTCTCTCAGTCCGCGCGGCCTCGGCGCCTTCTTCCCTTTTTACGTCTTCCCCCTCCGCTTCGGGGAGGACGCCGCGGAAGCTGCGGCGGTGGTGCGGGCAGCAGCCGTGCTCGCGCAGGGCCGAGAGGTGCGCGCGGGTGCCGTAGCCGACGTGGCGCGCGAAGCCGTAAACGGGGAAATGCGCGTCGAGATCGCGCATCAGGCGGTCGCGGTAGGTCTTGGCGATGACCGAGGCGGCGGCGATGGAGGCCGAGACCGAGTCGCCGCCGATGATGGCGCGCTGCGGCAGGCCGGCCTCGGAGAGCCGCACGGCGTCGATCAGCAGGAAGTCGGCGCAGGGGTCGAGCCCTTCGAGGGCGAGCAGCATCGCGCGTTTGGTGGCGGCGAGGATGTTGGTCCGGTCTATCTCCTCCGGCCCGACGAGGCCCACCGCGTGGCAGAGGGCCGACGCCCTCAGCTCCCCGGCGATGCGCTCGCGCTGGCGCTCGGTCAGCTTCTTCGAGTCGTCGAGCCCTTCGGGCAGCGGCGCCGAGGGGTCGAGGACGACCGCGGCGGCGACCACGGGGCCGGCCAGCGCCCCGCGCCCGACCTCGTCGAGCCCGGCGATCAGGCGAAAGCCCGCGCGCCGCGCCTCCTCCTCGAACAGCGTGCCGATGAGTGTCTGGCGCCTCTTCATAAAGACGGAAGGGGAGAAGCGGAAAAGGCGAAGAGCGGGAAAGGAGAAAGGTGCGGGCGAGAGACGTGGGGCGGCGGCGGCAGGCTGCTCACACCCGACCGCTGCTCCCTTTCCCCCTCCTCAAGAAACGACGAGCGGCGGGCGCGGCGAGTCTTTCCGTCAACTCGGCGCCCGCCACTCATCGTGCTTCCTTCGGCCCTGGGCCTTACTTGCTGCCGCTCTTGCGCGAGGCCGCGGCGCCCTGGGCCTTGCCCGAGGCGCCCGTCGTGGCCTGGCGGGTGTCGCGCTCGCGGATGCGCGCAGCCTTGCCGCGCAGCTCGCGCAGGTAGAAGAGCTTGGCGCGGCGGACGCGGCCGCGGCGGACCACCTCGACCTTGCCGACGATGGGTCCGTGCAGCGGGAAGATGCGTTCGACGCCGACGCCGAAGCTCGTCTTGCGCACGGTGAAGGTCTCGCGGACGCCGCCCCCTTTGCGCGCGATGACGACGCCCTCGAACGCCTGAAGGCGCTCCTTCGTCTCCGACTCCTTGATCCTCACGTGCACGCGCACCGTGTCGCCCGGCTCGAAGGCCGGGATGTCCGTGCGCAGTTGCGCGTTCTCGATGCTGTCCAAGCGGTTCATCACTTCACCTCACGAGTGGCTGCCGGCGTTCGGCCGCCGGCTTTCAGCCTTTTTCACTCTCTCGCCTAAAGCCGGCCGTCTGCACGACGGCTTTCGTCAAAAACTCTTCGGTCAAAAGCCCTCTTCACGCTCCTCCGCGGGGAGCGGGGCGCGTTCGAGAAGGTCCGGCCGGTTGCGGCGCGTCTTCTCTATCGCCGCGCGGCGACGCCAGCGCGCGACCTCCGCGTGGTGGCCGCCGAGCAGGACTTCCGGCACCCGCATCCCGCGGTACTCGGGCGGGCGCGTGTAGTTCGGGAAGTCGAGCAGCCCCTCGGAGAAAGACTCGTTGACGGCCGAGGTCTGGCTGCCCAAAGCGCCCGGCACGAGCCTGACCACTGCGTCTACCAGCACGACCGCCGCCGGCTCGCCGCCCGACACGACGTAGTCGCCGATTGAGACCTCGTCGGTGGCGAGTGTTGCGGCCACGCGCTCGTCCACGCCCTCGTAGCGCCCGCAGATGACGACCACCTGCTCGCACCCCGCCAACTCCCCGGCGAGCGCCTGCGTCAAGACCCGCCCCTGCGGCGACATCAGCACGACGCGCCTGCCGGCGGCCCTGAGCGCGCCGGCGTCTGCCGCCCCGGCCAGCGCCTCGACCGCGTCGAAGATCGGCTCGGGCTTCAGGACCATCCCGTCGCCGCCGCCGAACGGCCGGTCGTCCACGACCTTGTGCCGGCCCGGCGCCCAACGCCGCAGGTCGTGCGCCTCGATCCCGACCAGCCCCGCGGCCCGCGCCCGCCGCACGATCCCGAACTCGAACGGCGTGGCGAAGTAGTCCGGGAAGATCGTGATGATGTCAAAGCGCAACATGGCAAATGGAAGTTTTTAGTTTTCAGTTCTCAGTTTTCAGTTCAACCTGACTGACGAAACTTCGGTCCGAGACTCGAAGCTAAAAACTGAAAACTAAAAACTTCTCTTCACCACTCACTCCAAAAGTCCTTCCGGCGCGTCGAGGCGAATCACTTTGCGCTCGGTGTCCACCTCGACGCAGATGCTCTCGACGAAGGGGACGAGGTTCTCGCGCCCGCGCTCGTCGCGGATGACGAGGACGGGCGACTCGCCGCCCGTGCGGAGCACCTCGCGGACCGTGCCGACCTCCTGCCCCCCGACGGTGACGGCGCGACAGCCTTCGAGCTGCCAGTCGTAGAAGTGTCCCTCTTCGAGCGCCACGGCCTCCGACTCGGGCACCGCCAGCTCACAGCCGACGAGCGCCGCGGCCTGCTCCGGCGTGTCGTAGCCCTCGAACTTGAGGACGACGCGGCCGCCGTGGAACCAGTGGCGTTCGAGCGCGAGGCGCCGCCGCGCACCGCCGGGGAAGACGGCAATCAGCTCGCGCAAGCCCTCGAACCGCTCGGGGAAGTCGGTCAGGAGGTCCGCGGCCACCTCGCCCCTGACGCCGCGCACCTTGACGGCCAGCGCCACCGCCACCAGCTCGACGCCGCCCGCGTACTCTCCGCCCGCTTCGCTCATTCGACCAGGTCGAGGAGATAGCGCCGGTCGTGCTTCTGGCCCGCGGCGTGGAGCAGCGAGCGGATGGCCTTGATGGTCCGCCCCTGCCGGCCGATGAGCTTGCCCACGTCCGGCTGGGCCACGCGGACTTCGATGACGGTCTTGCCCCCGCCGCGCTCGACCTCGCGCACGTCCACCGCCTCCGCGTCGCGCACGAGGCTCCTGACGATCAACTCGACGGCTTCTCTCATCGCTGGTCCGTGGTCCGGGGCCGCAGAGCCGTGCCGGCTCAGGCCGCGGCCGTCGTCTCGGGGGCCTCGGCCGTCGCGGCCCGGCGCTGCTGGCGGATGATCTGGCGCACGGTGTCGGTCGGCTGCGCGCCGCGCGCGATCCAGTAGTCGACCCGCTCCATGTTAAGGCGGACCTCCGCGGGATCGCGCGTCGGGTTGTAGAAGCCGAGGTTCTCGACGTAGGCGCCGTCGCGCTTCGACAGCTTCTCCTTGACCACCACGCGGTACGACGGGCTCTTCTTGGAGCCCATCCGCATCAATCTGATTGCTAACATTCAACCTCCGAAAGGTGACGAGTGACGGGTGACGAGTGACAAGAAGGAATCCGTCTTTATCTTGTCACTCGTCACTCGTCACCTTCTTTTCTTATGTCTTGCCTTCTTCTTCTTTTTGCGAGCGCCGCCGCCGGGTCCGGCCGGGAGCGCAGGGAGTTCTTCGCCGTCGCCGCCCATGCCGGCCATCGCGCCGAGGTCGGGCATGCCCATCATGCCCGCCACGCGGCGGGCCATCCGGCCCTTGAGTCCGCCGCCCGTCGCGCCGCCGAAGAGGCCGGAACGCGACATCTGCTGCATCATCTGGCGCATCTCGACGTACTGCTTGATGAGCTGGTTGACTTCGGTGACCGTAGTGCCCGAGCCGCGTGCGATGCGGCGACGCCGGCTGGCGTTGAGGATGCGGTGATCCTCGCGCTCCGTGGGCGTCATCGAGTCTATGATTGCCTCGGTGCGCTTCAGCTGCGCCTCCATCTCGGCCGACTGCTCCTCGTCGAGCTGCGGCATCCCTAAGCCCCCGAGCAACTGGTCGGGCAACAGCTTCATGATCTTCGAGAACGAGCCGAGCTTCTTGACCTGCCGGAGCTGGCCGCGAAAGTCGTCGAGCGTGAACTGGTTCTTTTGCAGCTTTTGAAGCTGCTCCTGCGCTTCGTCCTGATCTACCTTCTGCTGAACCTCTTCGATGAGCGAGAGCACGTCGCCCATGCCGAGGATGCGCTGCGCGATGCGCTCGGGGTAGAAGGGTTCGAGCGCGTCGTACTTCTCGCCGACGCCGACGAACTTGACGGGCTGGCCCGTCACCTGCTTGATGGAGAGGGCCGCGCCGCCGCGCGCGTCGCCGTCCATCTTGGTCAGGATGACGCCCGTGATGCCGACCTGGCGGTGAAACTCTTCGCCCGAGCGGACGGCGTCCTGGCCCGTCATGGCGTCGGCGACGAAGAGGATTTCGACCGGCTTCGTCTCGGCCTTAATCCGCACGAGCTCGGCCATCAACTCGTCGTCGATGTGGAGGCGGCCGGCCGTGTCAACGAGCAGCGTGTCGTAGCCGGTCTGCTGCGCGTGGCGGAAAGCCTCGCGCGCCAGCTCGACCGGGTCGTTCGACTCGGGCTTCTCGAAGATGGCCTGACCCGTAGCCTTGGCGATGACGGCGAGCTGCTGGCGGGCGGCCGGGCGGTTAACGTCGGTCGAGACCAGAAGCGGCTTGCGCTCCTGGTTCTTCGCCAGCCACATGGCGATCTTGCCGGTCGAGGTCGTCTTGCCCGAGCCTTGCAGGCCGACGATCATCACGACGTTCGGCACCTGTCTGGTGAAGACGAGGCGCGAGGAGGTGCCGCCGAGGAGTTCGACCAGCTCGTCGTGGACGATTTTGACGACCTGCTCCGAGGGCTTCAACTCCTGCCAGACCTGCTGCCCCTCGGCCTTCTCGCGCACCGACGCGATGAAGTCTTTGGCGACCTTGTAGTTAACGTCGGCTTCGAGCAGCGCGAGGCGAATCTCGCGCAGGGCCGCGTCGACGTGCTCGGGGGTGAGCACGCCCTCGCCGCGCAGGTTCTTCAGCGCCCGCTTGAGCTTGTCGGATAAAGACTCGAACATATAGACAGGTCCGCCGGCCCTCGCCGAAAACAGTCATGATAAAGGCGCGACCCGAGGGTGTCAAGGAAGGGGAAACGTCCGCTTTTCGTGAGGTTTAGGGGGCGGGCGGCGGGCGGCGGGGCGGGGTCGGGTCCGTAAGGTCGCGGGCCGGGGGCCTGGCCGCGCTCGCCGCCCCCGGCCCGCAGGGGCTTTCAGCGCCCGGCGCCGGATGCGGCGAGCGAGCGGGCGCGCTCGACCAGGCCGATGAACTCGGCGCGGTGGCCGCCCAGGTCGGCGCCGGTCGAGGCACGCGCGAGGCGGAGCACTTCGTCGTAGGTGGCCGAGCCCTTGTAGCGCGAGCCGCGCAGGAGCAGGCCGAACTCTGCGACGGCCGCGGCGAACTTGAAGCCGTCGGAGGCGTTGGCCGCGGCGGCGGCGGAGTCGAGGACGCCGACGTTAAGGGGCCGGCTCTGGTCGCTGTCGGGCTCCTTGTAGCGGAGCTTGACGGTCAGCAGTTCCTCGCCCCCGCGACCGACCGGCGGCGCCTGTGCCGGCTGCCGGTACTTGAGCGGGTCCACGCCGGGGTTCTCGACCTTCATGCCGGCGGGAACGACCTCGTAGAGGGCCGTGACGGTGTGGCCGGCGCCGATCTCGCCCGCGTCCTTGCGGTCGTCGTTGAAGTCTTCGGCCGCAAGCAGACGATTTTCATAGCCGACGAGGCGGTAGCCGGCCACGCGCCGCGGGTTGAACTCGACCTGTATCTTCACGTCCCTGGCGATGGTGAAGAGGGTGCCGCCGATCTGCTCGCCGAAGACCCTGTCGGCCTCGGCCTGCGTGTCGATGTATGCGTAGTTGCCGTTGCCCTTGTCGGCCAGCTTCTCCATCCGCGAGTCCTTGAGGTTGCCCATCCCGAAGCCGAGGACGGAGAGGGAGACGCCGCCCTCGCGCTCCCGCTCGACGAGGCGGACCAGCTCGTCGTCGCCCGTCACGCCGACGTTGAAGTCGCCGTCCGTTGCGAGGATGACGCGGTTAGTGCCCCCGCGGATGAAGTTCTCGCGGGCTACTCGGTAGGCGAGCCGGAGCCCCTGGCCGCCGTTGGTCGAGCCGCCGGCTTCGAGCGAGCCGAGGGCGGCGACGATCTCGCCGCGGCGGTCGCCGGTGGTCGAGGGCAGCGCGAGGCCGCTGGAGCCGGCGTAGGTGACGACGGCCACGCGGTCGCGCGGCCTGAGTTGATCAACCAGACGGCGCAGCGACGACTTGACGAGAGGCAGCCGCGCCGGCCCCTCCATCGAGCCCGACACATCCACCAGAAAGACCAGATTGGCCGGCGGCAAATCTTCCATCGAGACGCGCCGCCCTTGAAGTCCGATCTGGACGAGCCGGTGGCGCGGGTTCCAGGGACAATCGGCGACCTCCGTGTTGACCGAGAAGGGGAGGTCGCCGGCCGGCTGTGGATAGTCGTAGGTGAAATAGTTGATGAGTTCTTCGACGCGCACGGCGTCGGGCGGCGGGAGCTGCCCTTCGTTGATGAAGCGGCGCGTGTTGCTGTAGGAGGCCGTGTCCACGTCAATCGAGAAGGTCGAGAGCGGGGCGCGCGAGACTTCGAGGAAGGGGTTCTCGACGATCCTGTCGTAGCCCTCGGCGTTTGCCCGGTCGTGCTCGATCCGCGCCCCGACGCCCGGCGCCCCTTCCTCCGCGTACACGCCGACCGGCGCGCCCATCCCGACGTTGGCGTTTCCTGTGCCCGAGGCGCCGGGCGGGAGCGAGTTGACGCCGACGCGGCGGGCGCCCGCGTTGTCGCTACTGCTGCCGCCGCACGAGGCGGCGACGAGCGAGAGCACGAGCAGGAAGACTGCTGACAGGTCGCGCGCCCGGCGCTCGGCCCGGCGACGGGCGCGAGCAGGCCCGGACAAGCGAGACCTGCGCTCGGCGGTAGGGGCCGTATGCTGGGGGGCGCGGGACGTTTGCGGCTCTGCGTAGGACATCATTTTCTCCTCTCGGCGGAAGAAATAGATCGTCGGTTAAAACTGCTGCCGTCGTCGTCCTGAACGCCGGGGCGAGCCGCGGCTTGCACGCCACCTCGGGCCTGCCCGCGAGTCTCTAGCGGCGGCCGGGCCGCGCGCCCTGCACGACGACCGGCGTGGCCGAGCTGATGTCGTAGCTGATCCGGCGCTCGGAGAGGCGCGCGGCGAAAGCCGACTCGGCCGAGACGTTGACGCGGGCGTAGTAGTTCGTCGTCGGGGCGACCGGCCTGGGGCAGGCGCCGGCGTCGGCCGTGACGTTGATCGTCTCGCGGGCGCCGGTGGCGAAGGGCCTGCGTACTTCGATTGGCTCGCCCGAGCAGTAGCGGCGCTCGCCGCCCGCGTCGTTCGTGAAGAAGTAAGCCCAGACCCAAATCTTCTCGGGCTCGGGCCGCGCCGGGTCGCGTGTCAGTTGCAGCGTCAGGTGGCTTTTGCCTGTCTCGAAGTTCAGGATGGCATTCCTCACCTCGAAAGAGACGGCCGCGTTCGGCGAGGGGGCACCGGGGCCGCCCTGCTGTTCGGACGAGTCGAAGGGCGGGGGCGGGGGCGGGACGTTGGGCGGCGCGTCGGGCGGCGGGGCGGGGCGCTCGGGCACCGCGGGCGACTGGCGCGACGCGTAATACTTGGTCAGGGCTATCGCGCCCGCGAGCGCGAGGACGAAAACGAGCAGACCCGTCAGCTTCTTCAAAGCTTTACCCTCCAATCGCCTTCCGGGCGAATGAACGAAACTGTTTTTACTATCTTGCGTGAGACTCGCGCGGCGCGTGCCGACACGATTAACGGGCGGGGGCGGCCACACCCTTGCGGGCGTAAATCCACAGGTGCCAGCCCCAGCGGGCCGCGAGGCGGGCTTCGATTGAGCGCGGCAGGCGCGGGCCGAGCACGGGCAGCCAGCGCTTGTTGAGGAAGTGGACGGCGAACTCGACGCGCTCGAAGTCGCGGAACAGCTCGCGGGCCTCGCGCTTCGAGTAGACGCGCGTCAGGGGGTTGCCGGCCCCGTCGGTGTTGCGGCTCAAAAACTCGCCCGGCGAAAGGTACTGCCCGGAGTCCAGCTTGAGGCGCGCGGCGTGCTCGCGCAGGCTCTCGACGGGCTCGCCCGTCATCCTGTGCGCGAGCCGCAGGCCGGCATCGGTCTTTAACAGGTGTGCGCCTGCGCGGCGCAGCAGCCCGATGTTGACGCGGTAGTTGTAGGAGTCGCGGTGGTAGAGCATGACGACGGCGCGGCCGCCCGGCCGGAGGACGCGGTGGACCTCGCGCACGGCCGCTTCGGTGTCGGGCGTGTGGTGCAGGACGCCGTGCGAGTAGACGAGGTCGAAGCTCTCATCCGCGAAGTCGAGGCGCTCGGCGTCGGCCACGCGAAACTCGCCCGCCAGGCCCTCAAGCTCGAAGCGGCGGCGGGCGAGCGAGATGGCCGCCTCGGTCAGATCAACGCCCGTGTAGAGGGCGCCGGCGCGGGCGAAGCGTGCCCCGTCGGTGCCGAGGCCGCAGCCGATCTCAAGCACCCTCAGACCGCCCGCGCGGTCGAAGCCGGCCGCCTCGGGGATGTGCCACTCTACGCGGTAGCGGTGCTCCTCGACCGCCTCGTAAAACTCCGGCGTGCCCGCCTCCGCGTCTGCGAACTTGGTGCCGCACGGGTGCTCCTGCCAGAAGTCGCGGACGCGCTCCTTGAGCGCGCGGTTCGGTTCGGGCGCGGCGCCCGGCGTGTTCGCCGTCTCGGTCTCGACTCTCATGCTCTCGCGCTCCCGAGCGTGACGGCCTGCGGCTCGCCGGTGCGCAGGGCGTCGAGGATGCGGAAGGTGGCGCGCGTCGTGGCCTCAAGCCCCGCGAGCGGCGTCGGCGCCTCGCCGCCCCCTCGGACGTGCGCGCAGGCGGCGCGGACCAGCGCGGCCTGCCCCTTGTCCTGTGTCCGCAGCCGCTCGCGCCGCTCGCGCCCCCCGGCGTGGAGCGAGGCCGCGCGGAAGTCTTCGATGACGAACGCGCGCCCCTCGCCGAAGATTTCGACGCGCTCCTTCCGGAGCGAGCGGTCACCCTCGGCGAGGTAGGCGATTGAGCCGTTCGACCCGTCGGCGAAGCGCAGCGTGATGAAGACCGAATCCTCTTCGATTACTTCGTGGTCACGCGCCGAGACGGATTCCGCGTGGACGCGGACGACCGGCGAGCCCACGAGGAACTGCATCAGGTCCACGAAGTGACAGACCTCGCCGATTATCCGGCCGCCGCCCGTCGCGGGGTCCTGCACCCAGTGTGTGCGCGGGACGCGGCCCGAGTTGACGCGGTAGAGAATCGAGAGCGGCGCGCGACGGCCGGCGAAGACCTCGCGCGCGCGCCGCGCGTGCGGCGAGAAGCGGCGGTTGAAGCCGACCGTCAGGCTCCCCGCTGAAGCTTCGGCCGCCGCGAGCACGGCGTCGAGCTGCTCGTCGTCGAGGGCCAGGGGCTTCTCGACGAAGACGTGGCGGCCGGCTTCGAGCGCGGCACACGCGAGCGCGGCGTGCGAGTCGTGCGGCGTGGCGACGACGACCAGGTTCACTTCGTCGTCGGCGACGACGGCCTCCGAGCCCGAGACGTAACGCGCGAAGCCGTAACGCTCGCCCACGTCGCGCGCCGTCACGCCCGAGGAGGTGGTAATCGAGACGAACTCCGCGCCCTCGGCCCTGAAGCTCGGCAGCAGAAACTTCTGCGCGTAAGCGCCCGCGCCGACGAAGCCGATCCGCACCGCGCCCGTGTGATGTGCGCTGCCCACGTCGCGGCGCGGCCGGGCCTCGACGTGCGGCTCGGCCTCGCGCTCGTGGTCGTAGCCGATGACGACGCCGAGGTAGGGCTCTTTCGTCTCGCCGGAGATGAGGCGGTAGGCTTCGGCGCCGCGCCCGACGGGAAAGCGATGGGTGATGAGGGCTTTCGTGTCCACGCGCCCCGAGGCCAAGAGGTCGAGGAAGGCTTCGAGGTTGCGCCCCTCGGTCCAGCGGACGTAAGGAAAAGGGTAGTCTCGGCCGCGCTCCTCGTACTCAGGGTCGTAGCGGCCGGGGCCGTAAGACATCGAGACGCGGAAGGTCAGCTCGCGCGCGAAGAAGAGTTCACGCGGCACCGTCATCCCGACGCCGCCGACCGCCACCACGCGCCCCTTGAGCCGCGAGACCTCGGCCGCGAACCTCAACGGCTCGTCCGAAGAGGTGGCCGCCGTCAGGATCACGGCGTCGGCGCCGCGCCCGCGCGACCAGCGCATCACGGCCTCTTTCGCGTCGGCGCCGGGCTCGGCCCCGCCGCAGGCCCCGTGCGCGAGAGCGAGCCGGACGCGCGAGGGGTCCGGGTCCACGCCGTAGACGCGGCAGCCGTTTGCCCTGAGCAGTTGGACCGCGAGCTGGCCGAGCAGGCCGAGGCCGACGACGACGACCGACTCGCCGAGCGTCGGCTCGGCCAGCCGCACGCCCTGCAAGGCGACGGCGCCGAGCGTCGAGAAGGCCGCCG
This sequence comes from Pyrinomonadaceae bacterium, assembly GCA_035645715.1. Lineage (GTDB taxonomy): Bacteria > Acidobacteriota > Blastocatellia > Pyrinomonadales > Pyrinomonadaceae > QHXN01. The sequence continues at coordinate 33,999 of DASQMB010000057.1, read as the reverse complement.
CCTCGAACTCCACCTCGTCGGGCAGCCGGACGCAGAGGTTCTTCGGCACCGACAGCACTTCGGCGTGCGAGGCGTAGCCCGTGCCGGCGCAGGCCACGCGGTCGCCGGGCCGAAACTCGGAGACGCCGGCGCCGACTTCGGCCACCACGCCCGCGGCGCTGTAGCCGAGCGCGTGCGAGGCCGCGAGCTTCTCGCGTACCGAGCCGAGTGCGCTTTTCAACCCCTCTTCTCTGACCTTCTCGATCACCTTCCTGACGAGGTCGGGCCGCTCCTTCGCCTTGGCTGCGAGGCTCTTGCGTCCCAGCTCGACCACGGCCCGCTCGGTGCCCGCGCTGATGAGCGAGGCCGCCGCCCGCACCAGGACGCGGCCCGGCTGCGTGGCCGGCGCCGGCACGTCGGCCACGACGGCCTCGCCCGTCCCCAGGTTGTGAAGTATCTGCTTCATGCGAGTCGGCCCGGCGTCGGGGGCTGGCGGGCGCGTCAGTCTAACTCCATGCCAGTCTAACTCTCGGCACATTCAGTCCAGCTATCGGCGCGTCAGGCGCGGGCCTCGCGGCGCGCGAGCGCCTCCTCGATGAGCCCGCTGACCCAGTGGGCTCGCGCGTCCCACGTCCCTTCCCTGACCGAGTCTTGCCGCGCGCGGGCCGCCCCGGCGTCGTCTTCGGCCAGCGCCTCCCCGACGGCGGCGAGGAACTCTTCGCGCCCGCGCGCGATGCGGAGCACGCCCGACAGGTGCTCGTATTCCGGCAGCGGCGAGATGACCACGGGCTTTCCCGTCGCAAGGTACTCGCGCACCTTGATGGCCGACCCGTAGCTCGTGAAGGCTTGCGCGGTCTCCCACGGCAGCACGCAAACGTCGAAGCCGGCGGCGTAGCGCGGCAGGTCGTCGTAAGAGACGGGCGGCAGGAAGTGTGTGTTGGGCAGCGCCTCGATGTCGAGCCCGCGCGACTTGTTGCCGACGAAGACCCACTGCCAACCGGGCCGCTCGCGCGAGGCCAGCCTGACGAGTTCCTGATCCACCAGCCACGGCTCGATGGCCCCGAAATAGCCGAGGCGGGGCCTCGGGATGCGCGCCACCTCCGGCGCCACCTCGACCGCGCCCGACCCGACGCGCGACCAGTGATCGAAGTCCACAGCCTGTTCCAGCAGGTGCGAGCGCTCGCGCCCGGCGGTCGCCTCCTCGAAGAGCTTGCGGCCCGAGTAGAAGACGAGGTCGGCGCGCTCGATTGCCAGCTCGTGCAGGCGGCGGACGACCGCCGGGTCGGTCGCGTGGTCCATCTCGTTGGCGTCGTACTTGTCCGACACCTGATAGACCACCAGCGCCTCGCCCATGTGCCCGATCATCTCGGCCGCGGTCGGAATCGCCACCCACAGGACCGGGCGCGTCATCCCGCGCCGCCGCATCAGAGCGCGCAACTGCCACCCGAGCAGCGCGCGGTTGGCGGCCCGCGCCGCCCGGCTACCGAAGAAAGGCAACGCGGCCGGCGAGACGACCGTGATGCCATCGGGCGTCTGCCGCGCCAGCTTCGCGTAGGAGCGGAGCTTGCGCGCCACGCGCGGCAGCAAATCCTTGTGCCCGAGCGCCGGCAGCCCCATCGAGATCGAGTTGACGAAGACCACGCGGTTGCCGGCCCGCGCGAACCTCTTCATCAGGTGGTTCTTCGAGTGCGGGTGGTGATACCACCAGTCCTCGCCGCCGAAGCAGACCAGCGATTTGTCTTTCAAAATCGGCAATTTCCGAACGTCTCGAACCTGGTTTTCAGCGAGTTTCTATTATCCTGACCACGTCTTGAGACTCAAAGGGTACACAAGAGGCACACGAGAGGTACATGAGAAGTCGGATACTAACACGCAGCAAATCGAAGCGCACGACCGACACTTTAGGCTTACGGCGCTGCGCTCGCGGCGCGCGTGCCGGGTGAGTCGAGATTGTTCATTCGGTTAACGTGAACCCCCGGGCGGGCGCGAGTTGTCGTCAGGGCCGGGCCGGCTGACGGTTGCCGGCCGAGCCGCCTTCGGGTTTGTCGCGGTCCGTTTACTTGGCTAAAGTAAGGGCCGCGTGAGGGCGGCGGCGGAAGAGGCGGCGTGAGCCTCCCACGCCGCCCCGACTTTCGGGGGCGCGGGCGCGGCCGGGTGCGAAACTCGATGGACGAAGAGAGCGCGAAGACAGAGGCGGGCGGCGGGCCGGGCCGCGGCCGGGCCGAGGATGCCCTGCGCGATAGCCGCTCCCTGCGTGACGCGGCGCTCGCCGTCGCGCAGCTCGGCACCTTCGAGTGGAACTTCGTCACCGGCGAGGTCCGGCTCGACGAGCGGAGCCGAGAAATCTTCGGCTTCGGCGACGGCGAGGGCACGCGCGCCGAGGAGGTCTTCGCCCGCATCGAGCCGGCCGACTTGGGCCGCGTCCACGCCGAGGCGCGGGCGTCCGCCGCGGCCCGCTCGCGCCTCGAAACCGAGTACCGCATCAACCTACCCGACGGCACCACACGCACCGTCGTCAGCATCAGCGAGCCCGCGACCGGCCCCGTCGGCGAGGCCGAGCGCCTCCTCGGCGTCTTCGGCGACATCACCGAACGCAGGCGCGAAGAGCTCGACCGGCAGTTCCTCGTCGAGCTCGGGGAAAAGATTCGCTACGGCGACCTGCCGCCCGACGAACTGCTGAGGGAGGTGACGCGCGCCACGAGCGAACACCTCGGCGCGGCCCGCTGCCTCTTCATCGAAATAGACGAGGCGCGCGACCGCGGGACCGTCCGGCACGAATTCTGCCGCGGCGGAGTCCCGCCGGTGGCGGGCGTCTACCGCATCTCCGACTACAGCCCGGCCACGCTCGAAGAGATCAGGGCCGGCCGCGTCATCGTCAACCGCGACGCCGAGCACGACGCGCGCACCGCCGCCATCTTCCGCGACACCTACGAGCCCTACGGAGAACGCAGCTACGTCTCCGTCCCGCTCTTCACCGACGGGCGTTGGTCGGCCATCTTCTGGCTCAGCGACGACAAGGCCCGCCGCTGGACGCGGCGGGAGATCACCCTCCTCGAAACCGTGGGCGAGCGCGCATGGCTGGCCGCCGAGAAGCTGCGCAAAGAGGCCGAGCTGCGCGAGTCTGAGGCCCGGCTGCGCCTGGCAATAGCCATCTCGCACATCAGCACCTTCGAGATCGACCTGCTGACCGACGCCGTCCAGACCGACGAGACCGGGCGCGAAATCTACGGCTTCGGCAAAGACGAGCCGCTGACCTTCGCCAGGGTCCAGTCGCGCTTCCACCCGGAAGACCGCGCGGAGGTACTGCGCCGGGTCGCGGCCGCGCTCGACCCGGCGGGCGCCGAGGAGTTCGAGGTCGAGCAGCGCGTCGTCCGCACCGACGGCGCGACGCGCTGGATTCGCGTCCGCGGGCGCGCGCTCTTCGAGGGCTCCGGCCCGTCCAGGCGCGCCGTGCGCTGCCTGGGCACCTACATCGACATCACACGCGACAAGGAGGCCGAGCAGGAGCGCGAAAGGCTGCTGCGCCGCGAGCAGGCCGCGAGGCGCGAGGCCGAGGAGGCCAATCGCCTCAAGGACGAGTTCTTAGCCACGGTCTCGCACGAGCTGCGCACTCCGCTGACGGCCATCCTCGGCTGGGCGCACATGCTCGCCACCGGCGACTTCGACGGCGAGTACACGGCGCGCGCCGTCGAGACCATCTACCGCAACGCCCGGTCGCAGGCGCAACTGGTCGAAGACATCCTCGACGTGTCGCGCATCATCACGGGCAAGATGCGGGTAGACGCCAGGCCCGTCGCGGCCTCGCCCGTGGTGCGGACGGCCATCGAGTCTCTGCGCCCGGCCGTCGAGGCGAAACACATTCGCCTGAGCCAGGTCTTCGACTTCGAGCCGCGGATGGTCCACGCCGACCCGGAGCGGCTGCGGCAGGTCGTCTGGAACCTGCTCTCGAACGCCATCAAGTTCACGCCCGAGGGCGGGCAGATCGCCGTCGCCGTCGAGAGCGGCGAGGCGGAGACGAGGATCGTGGTCTCCGACACGGGCAAGGGCATCGAGCCGGAGTTCCTGCCCTACGTCTTCGACCGCTTCCGCCAGCAGGACGGCTCGACCACACGCCAGCACGGCGGGCTCGGGCTCGGCCTCGCCATCGTCCGCCACATCGTCGAGCTGCACGGCGGGCGGGTCGAAGTCGGCAGCGAGGGCGCGGGCAGGGGCGCGACCTTCACGGTCCGGCTGCCGCTCGCCGACCCGCACCCGCCCGCCGCGGAAGAGGCGGAATGGCCCGGGCCTGGGCCGCCGCCTCGGCCCGAGCACGGCGCGAGCGAGCGGGCGACCCGGACGGCCGCAATCGAGGGGCTCCGCGTCCTCCTGCTGGACGACGAGCCGGACACGCTCGAATTGCTCGCCGGCCTGCTCTCGCGCCACGGGGCCGAGGTCCGGCCGCGGGCGAACGTCCGCGACGCGCTCGAACTAGTTAGAGAATGGAGGCCCGACGTGATCGTCAGCGACATCGCCATGCCGGGCGAGGACGGCTACACGTTCATCAGGCAGTTGAGGGCGCTGCCCGCGGCCGAGGGGGGCACGACTCCGGCCGTCGCGCTGACGGCCTACGTCGGGGTCAGGGAAAGGACGCAGGTCTTGTCGAGCGGCTTCCAGATGTACGTCCCGAAGCCTGTGGAACCGTCCGAGCTGCTCTCGGCACTGGCGGAGCTGGTCGGGCGGCGTTGACGGCCCGCCGCGCGTCAGCCGAGGCCCATCGCGGCCCTGAAGGCCCGCAGGTTCCCCCCGGCCTCGCTGCGGAAGGTTTCGGCCCAGCGCGCCACGTCGGCCGCGGGCGGGTCGTATAGGGCACGCCTGAGCTGGGCCGCGAGTCGGGCCACGTCCCCGGCCTCGAAGAGGAGCATGCCGCGCGTCTCGCCGCACGCGGTGGCGACCACGGGCAGCCCGCACCACGTGGCCTCGACGCGCGAGATGCCGTAGCTCTCCCGCCATACGGCGCGGACGTAGGCGTCGCTCCGGCGCATCACCTGATAGACGGCGCGGTTCGGCAGGTTCTCGACGACGGTGATCCAGTCCCTGCCCCGCAAGACCTCCGCGCGGTATACTTCGTCGCGCGCGAAGGTGCCGTCCACCAGCGCGAGCCTGACATCCTCGCCGGTCTCGGCCCGCAGGCGCTCGACGGCCTCGGCCGCCTCGCGGAAGCCGTAGGAAGGGATGAAGACGCCGATTGAGCAGACGCGCCGGGGGCCCGCAAGGTAGGGCGACAGGGCTGCGAGCAGGTCGGCCGGGGGCTCTGCCTCCAGGTCGCGCGGCGGGATCGGCAGCAGGCAGGGGATGACCGACACCGGCTGCGAGACCCTCAACTCGTCCTGCAACCAGCGGCGCAGTTCCTCGCTCACCACGACGAACTCGTCAACCCCCTTCAGGGCCGAGCTGAAGAGCAGGCGCCGCGCCGGGCCGAAGCGCGCGTGACGCTCGGGCAGCGTGGCGTCGAGCACGTACTTGACCCACTCGAAGCCGAGCACACGCTTGAGGGCGAGCCACGGCGGCAGCAGGACGGCGTTCGGGTATTCGAGGTGAAAGTGGGTGGCGTCCACCACGCGCGACCCGCGCCCCTCACGCGCGAGCGCCGCGAGCGTGCCCAGGCGACGGTGCCTGACGAAGCGCGTCTCGGCGCCAGCCCTGTCGGGGTCGCCGTACAGCGCCCAGACGCGCACGCCCGTCCCCCTCAAATGCTCGACCAGCGCGTCCATGAAGACCGAGACCCCGCCGTAAGGGGGCGGAAGCGGGCCGAGCAGGATGACTTTCCGAGCGCGCATGCGAGGCGGCTATCTTAACGGGGGTCAAAGGTAAATGGTAGTTTTCAGTTTTTAGTTTTTAGCCGGGGAGGAGCGGGTGACTCCGGCGGCCGGAAACTGAAAACTGAAAACTGAAAACTCTCTCTTCCTTTCAACGATGAGCGAAGTGATGAGCGGAGACGTGGCCGACGTGTCGGTCCTCGTGCCCTCGTACAACCACGCCCGGTTCGTGGGCGAGACGCTGCGGTCAATTTTCAGGCAGACACTCGCCCCGCGCGAGCTGCTGGTGATAGACGACGGCTCGGCCGACGACTCGGCGCGCGTCGCCGGCCGCGCGCTCGAAGAGTGTGCGTTCCCGTGCGAGCTAATCGCGCGCGGCAACCGGGGGCTGTGCGCGACGCTCAACGAGGGGCTGGCGCGCACGCGCGGGCGCTACTTCGCCTATCTCGGCTCGGACGACTTGTGGTTGCCGGGGCTGCTGGCGGCGCGCGTGCGCTCGCTCGGCGAGAGGCCGCGCGCGGTGCTCGGCTACGGGCACGCGCTCCTCGTGGACGAGCGCACGCGCGTCGCCGACTGCACGGCCGACTGGGCCGCCTACGCCGACGGCGACGCGCGCCCGATGCTGCGGCAGACCGTCGCGCCGATGAGCCCGACCGTCGTCTACCGCCGCGAGGCTCTGGAGCGTCACGGCTGGCGCGAGGGCTCGCGGCTCGAAGACTTCGACCTCTACCTGCGCCTCTCGGCCGAGGGCGAGTTCGCCTTCGACCCGGAAGTGCTCGCGGCCTGGCGGCTCCACGGCTCGAACACGAGCCGCGACCAGCGGATGATGCTAGAAGAGCACCTTCGCGCGCTCGAACGCCACGCCGCCGCGGTCGGGCTCGACGCCGCCGCGCTCGAACGCCACGCGGCGCGACTCGCCTTCGCGCGGGCCGAAGACCTGCTCCGGCTCGGCCACAAGCGCGAGGCGTTGCGGCTCGCCGCGTCGAACTTGAAGGGCGCGACGCCGCGCTCGCTCGCACGTACCCTCGCGCGCCTCGTCGCGCCTTACTCGCTAGTGCGCGGCCGCGCCGAAGCGCGCGCCGCGGCCGCGGCCGAACGCTACGGCCACCTCCTGACGTGAAGGGAGTTGGCGACACCTGAACGGGGCCGCGTGCCGACGCGCAAGCCTCAAGACCGACCTTCCTTGACGCTCTTCCGAGGCGGCGGCTAGACTGTCGCATCCGAGACGAGTCCTGCGTGATGCCTGAGTCCACCGCCGCCCCCCGCGCGAAAGACAGAACGGAATGAGTGTGAACGCCGGCGACGGCACCCATGCCGGTGACGTGGCGCGGGCCGCGGATTCGCCGCCGGGCGCGGCCGGCGAGCGCGCGTTCGCGCTTGGCCCCCGCGGCCGCACGCACCTCCGCATCCGCTCGGACGAAGTTGGCACGCCGCTCGACCTCGGCGAGCTGTGGGCGCAGCGCGAGTTGCTCTACTTCCTCGTCTGGCGCGACGTGAAGGTCCGCTACAAGCAGACCCTGATGGGCGCGGCATGGGTGTTGGTCCAGCCCTTCTTCACGATGCTCGTCTTCACGGCAGTCTTCCACCGCCTCGGCGGCTTCCGCTCGGACGGCCTGCCCTACCCGCTCTTCGCCTACGCCGGCCTTCTGCTCTGGGTCTTCTTCTCGCAGGCGGTCACGAACGCCACGCACAGCCTCGTCGTCAACTCGGCCCTCGTCACGAAGGTCTACTTCCCGCGCATGTACGTGCCGGCCGCGGCGGTCGGGGCCGGCCTCGTTGACCTGGCCGTGGCCTCGGCGCTGCTCGCGGGGCTGATTGTCTACTACGGCGTCGAGCCGACGTGGCGGCTGCTGCTGGCCCCCCTCTACGTGCTGCTGACGGTCGTGCTCGCGCTCGGGCTCGGTCTGCTGACCTCTGCCGTCACGGTCAAGTACCGCGACGTGCGCCACGCGCTGCCGTTCCTGATTCAGCTCTTGCTCTTCGCCTCGCCGGTCATCTACCCGCTCAGCGTCGTGCCCGAGAAGTGGCGCTGGGCCGCCGCGCTCAACCCGCTGGCGGGCGTGTTCGAAGGCTTCCGCGCCTCCATCGCCGGGCGGCCCGTTGACTTGCAGACGACGGCCGTCTCGGCCGTCTCCGCCCTCGCCCTGCTCGCGCTCTCGGCCTACGTCTTCCGCCGTTTCGAGGGGACGTTCGCAGACCTGATCTGAGAGAGATGAGCGTCGTCGTCAGAGTCGAACGTGTCGGCAAGCTCTACCGCCTCGGCGGGCTGCACCCCGGCTACGTGACCCTGCGCGAGGTCGTCGGCGGCGCGCTCACCGCGCCCTTCCGGCGGCGAGCGGCGCGCGGGCAGTCGCCGCCGCCCGAGCCCGAGAAGAGCTTCTGGGCGCTCAAAGACGTGAGCTTCGAGGTGGCGGAGGGCGAGCCGGTCGGCGTCATCGGCCGCAACGGCGCGGGCAAGAGCACGCTGCTGAAAATCCTCTCGCGCGTGACGCGGCCGACCGCAGGCTCGGCAGACATCTACGGCCGCGTCGGCAGCCTGCTTGAAGTCGGCGCGGGCTTCCATCCGGACCTGACGGGGCGCGAGAACGTCTTCTTAAACGGCGCCATCCTCGGGATGCGGCGCGACGAGATCGCGCGCAAGTTCGACGAGATCGTGGCCTTCGCCGAGATCGAGCGTCACATCAACACGCCGGTCAAGTGGTATTCGTCGGGGATGTACGTGCGCCTCGCCTTCTCGGTCGCGGCCCACCTCGAACCGGAAGTGCTCATCATGGACGAGGTGCTGGCCGTCGGCGACGTGCGGTTCCAGCAGAAGTGCCTCGACAAGATGCGCGAGATACGCGAGAGCGGGCGCACCATCTTCTTCGTCTCGCACAACCTCGAATCAATCGCGCGCCTCTGCAAGCGGGCCATCCTGCTCGAAGGCGGGCGCGTGGCGGCCGACGGGCCGGCGCGCGAGGTCGTGGCCGCCTACCTCGCCGAGGGGCGCGGCGCCTCCGCCTCGCGCGAGTGGGACGCCGCGCACGCGCCCGGCGACGGCGTGGCCCGCCTGCGCCGCGTCCGCGCCCTCGACGAGGGCGGCGACACACATTCGGTCTTCGCCGCGAGCGAGCCCTTCGGCGTCGAGATAACTTACGAAGTCTTAGAGCCGGGCCGCGCGGTCGCGCCCGGCGTTGACGTTTACAACGGGCAGGAGCTGCACCTCTTCAGCTCGCGCGAGGCGGAAGCGCCGGGCGAGCGCCGCGAGCTTGCGCCCGGCAGTTACACGAGCACGGTCTGGGTGCCGGGCGACCTTTTGCCCGAGGGCGATCTGACTGTCCACGTCTCGCTCGCCTCGGGCTCTCCGGCCGCCGTGACGCACGCGCACGAGCGCGACGCGCTCTCGCTCCGCGTCGCCGACGCCGAAGTCCACGGCCCGCCGAGCATCGAACCGGGCGGCGGCGTCGTGCGACCGCGCCTGAAGTGGACCACGCGCCCGGCCGACCCGAGATGAGCGACGGCCCTCAACGCAACCTCGCCGAGAGGCTCCCGCCGCGGTCGAAGCTGCTGGCGCGCCGGCTTTTCGTCGGCGCCGTCGGCGCGTGCGTGCGGCTCGCGGCGCGGGCCTACCGCGCGGGAGAACGTTTGCTCGCGCTGGCCGTCGCGCACGGCCTCGACCTCGACCGGGCCTGGGGCGCGAGGCCGGCGCCGCGGCCCTTCGAGCCCCGCCCCTTCGGCGCGCGCGACTTCCTCCTGCTGGCCGACGCGGCCGCGGCCCGCGACACATCCGCAGCAGGCGCCGCCGGCGACACCGGCCCCCTCGCCGAGCCGCCCCGCGCCTCCGTCATCCTTCCGGCCTTCGGACGCGTCGAGCAAACTTTCCAGTGCCTGCGCGCACTGCTCGACGAACTCGACCCGTCGGACACGGAGATCGTCGTCGTTGACGACGCCTCGCGCGACGAGACGGCGCGCCTGCTCTCGCACCTCGCGGGCGCGGTGCGCGTTGTCCGCAATGCCGAGCCCTTAGGCTTCGCCGGCGCGTGCAACCGCGGGGCAGAGGTCGCGCGCGGCCGATACTTCGTCTTCCTCGGAGGAGGCGGCGCGCTGGTCATGGAGGGCTGGCTCCGCGCCCTCGTCGAGACGGCCGAGGCGGACGACGGCACCGGCGCGGTCGGGCCGCTCGTCCTCGCCCCCGACAACCTGATACGGGAGGCGGGCACAATCGTCTGGCGCGACGGCTCGCTCTCGGCCTACGGCCGCGGCCGGCCGGCCGGCGAGCGCAGGCACGGCTTCGCGCGCGAGGTGGACTGTTGCTCGGCCGCCTCGCTCCTCGTCCGGCGCGACCTCTTCCGGCAGCTCGGCGGCTTCGACCGGCTCTATGCGCGCGCAGACTACGCGGCCGCCGACCTCTGCCTCGGCGTCCGCGCGCTCGGCCGCAGGGTCGTCCACCAGCCGGCCTCCCGCCTCGTCAGTTTTGCGCCCGCGGCCGGCGGGCCCGCCGGAGGGGCCGAAGGCGTCGAGACGGTCGGAGGCGACGGGGCCGGGCCGCGCAACCGTGAGGCCGACCGCGCGAGGCTCTGCGAGAAGTGGCGCGACGTGCTCGAACGCGAACACCTCGCGCGCGACGCCGCGCGGATCGACGAGGCCGCAGACCGCCGCCGCCGCGACCCCTGCGTCTTCGTCTTCGACGACATCGTGCCGCGCCCCGACCGCGACGCCGGAAGCGCACGCATGCTCAACATCCTCCGCGCGCTCGCGCGCCGGGGCCGCCCCGTTTTCGTCTACAGGGGCCGGCGCGGCGAGGAGCGTTACGAGCGGCTGCTCTGGTTCGAGGGCGTCGAGACGGCCCAGGTCGCCGAGTACCCGCGGCTGCTGCGCGAGCGCCGGCCGGCCGTCGCCGTCGTCAGCCGCCCGGAGGTGGCCGACCTGCTCGCCGGCCCGCTGCGACTGGCCGCGCCGAAGATGAAGATCGTCTTCGACATGGTGGACGCACACTTCGTCCGCCACGGGCGCGAGGCCGAGCTGACGGGCGATTCGGAGGCGGCCCGCCGCGCCGAGTTCTACCGCGAGCTGGAGGCGCGCGCCGCCCGCGCGAGCGACATGGTCTGGTGCGCCTCCGTCGAGGACGCGCGCGCGATGTCCGCCCTCGTGCCCAACGTCCCCAGGCGCGTCGTCCCCACCATCCACCGACCGCGCGAGACCTGCGCTCCATTCGACGCGCGCCGCGGCCTCCTCTTCGTCGGCAACTACAGCCACCGCCCGAACGCGGACGCCGTCCGCTACCTCGTCGGCGAAATCCTGCCGCGCCTCGGCGAGCTGCTGCCCGGCGCCGCAGACGCGCCGGCCGCCTTCCTCGTCGGCGACAACGCGACCGACGAAATCAAAGGCTTCGACTCGGAGCGGGTGCGCGTGCTCGGCTACGTGCCGGACCTGGAACCGCTGCTCGAAGGGTGCCGGGTCTTCGTCGCGCCGCTGCGGTTCGGGGCGGGGATGAAGGGCAAGATACTCGAAGCCTTCGCCCACGGCCTGCCGGTCGTCACCACCTCAATCGGCGCCGAGAGCATGGCCGTCACTGACGGCGAGCAGGCACTCGTCCGCGACGACCCGCGCGAGTTCGCCGCGGCAATCGCGCTCCTCTACCACGACCGAGACCTCTGGCAGAAACTCTCGCGCGGGGGGCGCGCTCACGTCGCCCGCCACTTCTCGCCCGAGGCCGTCGGCCGCGTCATCCTCGGCTCGCTCGGCGAGTTAATCGAGCCCGCCGCCGCGCAGTCTCTCGACCCCGCCGAACAGCCGCCGCCCGCACCGCCCGCCGCCTGAGAAGCGCCGCCGGCGGCTCACTTCGCCTCGATCCAGCGTTCGTACCAGAGCGTGAGGTTGAGCAGCGCCCAGAGGTGAAAGCCCCAGTCGCGCGCGCCGCGCCGGTGCTCTCCGGCCATGCGGGCGACGAAGTCGTAATCGAAGAGGTCGCGCCGCCTGAGCGGCGAGTTGAGCAGCCGGCCGCGCACCAATTCGTCGGCCTGCGTGCGGAACCAATCGGCGACGGGCGCGCCGAAGCCGCGCTTGCGCCTGTACAGGAGGTCGCGCGGCAGCACCGATTCGAGGGCGCGCTTGAGGACGTGCTTGCCGCTGTGCCCCTCGACCTTCAGCGAGCGCGGGACGCCGAGCGCGTACTCGACCAGGTGGTGATCCAGAAAAGGCACGCGCGCTTCAATCGAGGTCGCCATCGTGATCTTGTCCACGCGCATCAGCAGCAGCTCGGGCAAGCGTAGCTTCAGTTCGAGGTAGGTCATCTGCGCGAGGAAGTCCGCGCCCGGCCGCTCCTCGCGGAAGCGTTGCTGTAGGCGGCGCACCACTTCGTAGGATGAGAGGCCGATGAGGCGCGAGCGCGCCGAGGGCGAGAGCACGCGCGGCTTGAGCCCCTCGTCGTAGACGACGGCCGCGCCCCAGAACAGAGACTCGCCCGCGCCGAGCCGGCGCAGCAGCTCGACTCCCGTGCGCCCGCCGCCAGCGCGCTCCATGACGGGCCGGGCCACGGCCGAGGCGGCGCGCCGGGCGGCGGCCGGCAGCCGCTCGGCGTGGCGCCAGAACCGCTCCTGCAAGCGCAGGTAGCGGACGTATTTTTCGTAGCCGCTGAAAATCTCGTCGGCCCCCTCGCCCACCTGCACGACGACGGTGCCGGTCTCGCGCGCGAGCTTCGAGACGAAGTAGAGCGGCACGCAGACGGGGTCGGCGATGGGCTCGTCCTGGTGAAAGACCAGCTCGGGGAGGAAGTCGCGCATCTGGCGCTCGCCGATGACGACCTCGTGGTGGTCTGTGCCGAACCTCTCGGCGACGGCGCGCGCCTCGTCGAGCTCGTTCAGCTCGCGGTGGTCGCTGAACCCGACCGTGTAGGTGCGGACCGGCCTGTCGGTCAGCTCCGACATCAGCGCGACGTTGGCCGAAGAGTCAACGCCGCCCGAGAGGAAGACGCCGAACGGCACGTCCGCCATCATCCGCTTGCCGATTGACTCGCGCAGCAGACGGAGGATTTCGGCGTGCTGTTCCTCTTCGGTCGCCGCGCGTTGCGCCCCGTCCTCGGGCGGCAGGGCGTCCCAGTAGCGCGTGACCTCGACCCGGCCCCCGCGGTCGCAGACGAGGAGGTGGCCGGCCGGCAGCTTTTTGACGCCGCGGAAGATGGTCTGCGGCGCGGGCGTGGTGAGGAACGACAGGTAGTGATAAAGCGCCTCCTCGTCCACATCGGGCGTGACGGCCGGGTGCGCGAGGATCGCTTTTATCTCGGAGGCGAAGATGAAGCGCCCGCCCTCGTGGAAGTAGTAGAGCGGCTTGACGCCGAGGCGGTCGCGGACGAGGACGAGTCTTTCGCGGGCGCCGTCCCACAGGGCGAGCCCGTAGTCGCCCTCGATCTCTCGGACGAAGTCGAGCCCGCGCTCCTCGTAGAGGTGCAGGAGCGTTTCGGTGTCGGTCTGCGAGCGGTAGAGGTGGCCGCGTTGTTCGAGGTCGCGCCGCAGGCTCGCGTGGTTGTAGATTTCGCCGTTGAAGGTGATCCACGCGTCGGCCGCGTCGCAGCCGCGCATGGGCTGGTGGCCGGCGGGCGAGAGGTCCACGATGGAGAGGCGGCGGTGGCCGAAGGCGCCGCGCCCGCCGTCGAAGATGAGCGAGCCCGAGTCGTCAGGCCCGCGGTGCGCCATAGTGTCGCGCATCCGCTCGACCAGCGACGCCTCGACGCGCCCCTCGCCGGCACCATACTCCCAGACTCCGCAAATCCCGCACATCGGTTATCGCCCGACCGCCTCGAAGAGGGTTGCGCGCGACGCCGCCGCCTCTTCGAGCGCCCTCAGCCTTTCAGACTCCGGCTCGCCCGCGCACGCCGGCACGAGCGCCCAACGGAGGACGAGCGGCGCCCCGGCTTCAACCGTCCAGCAGGCCGCGACGGAAGAAGACTTCGCCCCGTAATCCGTCGAACTCCACAGCGGCTCGAATCGAAGGCCCGCGCCGCCGAAGCCTTCGAGCGTGACGACGAACAGGCGCGCGTCGCCAATTTTAGCCCACGCGGCCCCGGCGCGCCCGTTCAACGCGCCGGACTCGACGCCGGGCGCGAAGTGGAGGCGCAGGCGGAACGTGTGGCGGCCGCGGCCGGTCAGCGAGTCTTCGACGAGCCAGAGGCGCCGCCGCCTGTCGAAGATGACGGCGCGGCGGTGCCTGATCGCTCCCGCGGCGAGGCGCGCGTAGCCGTCGTGTTCGAGGACGACGAGTTCCGCCCCGCCGTCCTCGCGGCGGCCGACGAGGCGGGGGCGCGACTCGTCGCCGATGACGAAGGGCAGGCGCTCGTCGGTCTCGGCCTGCTCGGCGCCGTCAACCTCGACGGTCGAGTGGTAGGCGGTCGAGCGGAAGCGTCGGCGCTCGGCCGTGTCGCCCGTGTAGACATAGGTGCCGGGGTCGCGCACGAACGGGTGGCCGCAGGCCGAGACCTCGACGCCCAACTTGTCGTTGTGGCCGTGCGAGCCGCGCCCGGCGAGGCCCGCCCCGCAGCCGTTCAGCAGCAGGTAGAGGTCGCCTTCGCGCAGAAGGTAGGTGCCGGCCCGCTCGAAGGCGCGCGAGGCGGGCGCGGGCGCGCGAGGCAGCGCGCCGAAGCGGCGCAGGCCCTCGGCGCCGAGCAGCCACAGCAGCTCCTCGGGAGCTTCGCCTTCGGGCCTCAGGCCGGCGTCGTCGAAGACAATCGCGCCGAGCGCGGAGAGGTAGGCGTGATCGTCCGCGGCGCGGCGCGAGAGGTCGAGGAAGCGGCCGCCGTCCGCGTCGCCGACGAGTGGGGCGCGCCCGTCGGGCCGCAGGTAAGAGCGCGCGTAGTCGAGCATCGAGCGGAGGCGCGCGGCGAATCCTTCGCCGAGGTTGATGCCGTTCGCACGCGCGAGGAGGAACGAGCAGAGGAAGAGTTCCGTGACGAAGCGGTGATAGCCCGTCGAGGCTTCGGCGTCGGCGCCGTCGGCGAGCACCTGCTTTTCGCTTTCGCGCAGCAGCTCGCGCCGGCCGAATTCGCGCCAGGCGTCGGCCCCCTCAAGCTCGGGCAGGCAGACGCCGAGCCAGAAGAGGCCGGCCACGTCGGAGAGGTAATGGTTGCTCGTGCGGACGTGCGAGTATTCGAGGTTGCGGCGGATATGCGCGCCGTGTTCGTCGAGCAGTGCGAGGGAGAACTGTAGGGCGTCGGCGTCGAGCGCGTGCGAGTCGCGCACCAGCCGGAAGGCCGCGAGCAGGTTGACGGCGCGCAGCGCGACCTCCATCGCGCAGGCCCAGTTAGGCCCGAGGCCGAGCGGGTTCGCGTTGCGCCAGTGGCGCGCCTGCCGGAAAAGCTCCGCCGCTAACTCTTCATCGCCGGTCGCGGCGTAGGCGCGCGCGAGCGTGACGAGGTGGCCGAGCCGGTTCAGCTCCCACAAGACGCGCACGTCGCCGCCGTCGCCGCGCACGAGCCGGAGGTCGGCGTGATACTCAAGCGGCCAGCGCGCGCCCGAGACCGGGTCGCGCAGCCAGTCGGGCTCGCGCGTCAATTCCAGCGTGCCGAAGCCGAGCAGCGGCCACCGCCCGCGCGCGACTATCTCGCGGGCCTCGCGGGCGAGCGCCGCCCGCTCGTCCGCGAACCTGTCTTCGAGGAGCTTCTTGAAAAGTTCGCCCCCGGCTTCTTCGAGGCCGGGCGGGAGGGCCGGCTCGCGGCGCGTGCGGAAGTGTTCGAGGAGGCGTTCGGGGCCGAGGCCGGCGAACCTGCCCGCGAGGCGTGGGGGCCTGAGGGCGCCGCCGGTCGCGCGGACGAAGGAGCGTTCGCGGCGGCGCGAGAGGGCGGCGCGGGCGCGGCGCGCGGCTTCGAGGGCGGCGTCTCCGAGGGAGACTTCGCCGCGGAAGGCCCGCCGCCAGCGGGCCGCGCGGCGGGCCGGGCTGGGGGCTTTGTCGTCAGACACTCTCGGCTCGCTTCAGGTTTTGCCGAATGCCCGGCCCTGCGCCCCGCTCAGGTGCGGACCTCGACGAGTTCGCCGCGGCGGCTGAGCGATTCGGTCGCGGCTTCGAGGACGCGCAGCACGCGGAGGCCGGCCTCGCCGCCGGTGACGGGGCGCGTGCCCGCGGCGACGCAGTCGGCGAAGTGTCGGGCCTCGACCGCGAGCGCCTCGGTCGTGTCGAACTGCGGCGCGTACATCTCGCCCGTCCGGTAGCTGATCAGGAGCTTGTAGATGTTCTCGGCGTCCTCGTGGACGGTGATGCCCTTGTCGTAGACCTTCAGCTTCTCGCTCGGCTCGATGTCGTCGTAAACGATCATCTTGCGGCGGCCGCCGATGAGCGTGCGGCGCAGCTTGACGGGCGCGAGCCAGTTGGCGTGGATGTGCGCGATGAGCGAGTCCTCGAAGAAGAGCGTGAGGTAGGCCACGTCCTCCGGGCTGCCGGCGACGTGACTCATCCCCGTAGCCGAGACGGCCGCCGGCTGGCGGTCGAGCACGTAATCCATGATGGCGAGGTCGTGAACGGCCAAATCCCAGAGCACGTTCACGTCGTGCTGGAAGAGGCCGAGGTTCACGCGCACCGAGTCGTAATAGTAGATGTCGCCGAGGCCCCCGTCCTGCACCAGCTCGCGTATCTTGCGCACCGCCCCCGTGTAGACGAAGGTGTGGTCCACGAGCAGGACGAGGCGGCGGCGCTCGGCCTCTTCGATGAGGCGGCGGGCCTCCTCGGCCGAGGCAGCCAGCGGCTTCTCGACGAGGACGTGCTTGCCGGCTTTGAGCGCGCCCATCGCCAGCTCGAAGTGGGACGCGACGGGCGTGGCGATGACGACGGCGTCCACGGCCGGGTCTTCGATCAGCTCGCGCGGGTCCGTGCCGAGGGGCACGCCGGGGTAGCGGCGCCTGACGAGTTCGAGCCGCTTCAGGCTCATGTCGCAGACGCGGGCGACGCGCGCGCCGTCCATGTCGGCGAAGTTGCGCACGAGGTTCGGCCCCCAGTAGCCGTAGCCGATGACTCCGACAGAAATCACGCCTCGCCCTCCCCCCGCGCCCCGTCCTTAGAGGGCACACCCTGGCCGCCCTCCGCCCCGCACAGCCGCGTGCTGCCCTCGCCGGCCTCGCCCCCCTCGCCGCCCTCAACGCTATCGCCGCCCTCGCCGCCGCGCCCTCGCAGCAGACGCGCCGGCACGCCCGCGACCGTCGCGCCCTCGGGCACGTCGCGCGTGACGACGGCGCCCGCGCCGACCATCGCGCCCGCGCCGATGGTGACGCCGCACATGATGACGGCCCCGCTCCCGATGGAGGCGCCGCGGCGGACGAGCGTCGGGACCACCCGCCAGTCTTCCTCGGTTTGCAGGCGGCCGCCGGGCGCGGTGGCGCGCGGCCGGCGGTCGTTGATGAACATGACGCCGTGGCCGACGAAGACCTCGTCCTCGATCTCGACGCCCTCGCAGACGAAGGTGTGCGACGAGACCTTGCAGCGCGCCCCGACGCGCGCGTTCTTCTGTATCTCGACGAAGGCCCCGATCTTAGTCTCGTCGCCGATTTCGCACCCGTAGAGGTTCACCAGCTCGGGGTGAAAAATCCGCACGCCCTCGCCGAGCTTCACGTCGGCCGTCACAGGCATCCTTCTCTTCTCCTTAAAGTCCGGCGCCAAAGTCCGGTACTAAAGTCCGGCGCCGGCCGCCGTTCGGGCCGTCGGTCGTCGCAGCCCGCCGCGTGCCGCTTCAGGCCGCGGCCTCTCGCTCGCGGCCCGCGCCCGCCGAGTCGGTCCGGCCCAACCGCTCGACGGCGAGCGTTAGCCCCATGATGAAATAGAAAATCATCACCACCTCGGAGTCGCCGAGGTTGTAGTGGACGAGGCCGCCGGCCGCGAAGCCGACCAGCCCGCCGAGCGCGCCGAGCACGAGGCCGCGCTCGACCCAGTGTGCCCGCGCGCGTTCGCGCGCCATCCGCCACAGCATCCGCCCGTAGACGAAGAGCAGCGCCAGCCAGACGCAGAGGGCGGGCAGGCCGCGCTCGACCGCCACCTGCAACGGCGTCGAGTGGAGGTGGCTCCAGTTCTGCCGGCCCTTGTCGAAGAGGCCCCACTCGCGGTAGTGGCGCTTGATCGAGTCCATGCCGACGCCGACCAGCAGATGCCGCGGGCTGCTCGTCAAAAGGTCCAGAGACTCGCGGTAGACCATCAGGCGCCAGGCGGTCGAGCCCTCCTTCGCGTCGAGGAAGCCGACCCGCCGCTTCTGTTGCAGGACGAAGAGGCCGACCGCCGCGAGCGGCAGCGCCAGGCCGGCGACGACGAGGATGGTCCGCCGGTTCGCGCCCGCTGCCGCAATCGTCAGCGCCGAAACCAGCAGCCCGAGCCAGGAGGCGCGCGTCACCGTCAGCAGTAGCGCCCCGCACATCAGCGCGAAGGCGAGGCCCGCCAGCAGCCCCGCCCGCCCGAGTTTGCGCCGCGAGGCGACGAACAACCCGAGCGACAGCGAGGCGACGAGCTGCAAGGCTTCGGCGTAGGTCGTGTAGTGGCCGTAGAGGCCCGAGGCGCGCTCGTCGCGCCCGCGCGACCAACTGTTGAGACCCAGCCTCACCGCGGCCGTGCGTGCCGTCGTCTCCGAGCCCTCCGCGCCCGGCGCGGTCGCGCCCGACGCGCCCGTGTTCAGGTGCTCGCGCCGCAGTTCCACGACGGGCAGCGCCTCTACCCTGTAGAGCTGCACGCGCACCGTGCCGCGCGCCTCGACCGCGCGCAGCAGCTCCTCCGGCTCGCGCAGGCGCTCGCCCGCGGCCCGCAGTATCGTGTCGCCCTCGCGCACGCCGGCCGCGCGCAGTGGCGAGTCGGGCGCAAGCGCGTCAACCCGCACGCCGCGCCCCGCCGCGAAGAGGCCGAAGGTGTAGAGCGTGCCCAGCGCGCACGAGGCGGCGAGCAGGAGCGCGAGCGCGCGGGCCGTCCGCAGCGACCTGACGTTCTCGGCCGCGAGGTAGACGATGGTGAAGAGGCTGGCCGCGCGCAGCTTGCCGACGGACACGTCCGGGTCGTAGGAGGTGAGCGCGGTGAAGAAGGTCAGGACGAAGAAGCCGAGCAGCGCGTAATCGACGGGAGTCCGGTGCGTCTCGGGGCGCGGCCGCAGGGCGAAGCGCGACACCCAGAAGGCCATGCCGAGCAGCCAGGCCGTCTGCGTCGCGGCGATGGAGTGTGGCGCGGCGAAGGCCAGCAGGAAGAGCGCACCGACGGCCCCGCGTTCGAGCCACGCCGCCGCGGCGCGGCGCTCTCCGCCGCTCGTCGCGGCGGTCGCTTCGCTGACGTACTCGGTGCTTGAAAGCATCAGGCGTGGTGCTCGGCGGTGGCGCAAAAGTCTACGGGGATGCGGCGCCGCGCATTGTAACCCGCCGCCGCGCGCCGCGCACCCGCCGTCTCGCCATCGCGCCGCCCCGCCACCCCACCTTCATGCGGCCCCCGCCGTTCCCGCCGTCACGCCGCCCTGCCGCGACGCGTGCGTGCGTCGTCAGTAAGCCTCGCCGCGGAGCATGACGGGCAGCGTGCGGAGGATGATCTTGAGGTCGAGCCAGAGCGACCAGTTCTCGATGTAGTAGAGGTCGAGGCGGACCATCTCGTCGAACGACAGACGGTTGCGTCCCGAGACCTGCCAGAGCCCGGTCAGCCCCGGCTTCATGTCGAGCCGGCGGCGGTGCCAGAGCGCGTATGCCTCCACCTCGTAGGGAATCGGCGGGCGCGGGCCGACCACGCTCATCTCGCCGCGCAGGACGTTTAAGAGCTGCGGCAGCTCGTCGAGGCTGAGGCGGCGGAGCACGCGGCCGACGCGCGTGATGCGCGGGTCGGAGCGCAGCTTGTAGACGGGCCGCGTCGTGTCGCCGAGGTTGGTGTCGCGGGCGCCGGCGATGTAGCGGCGCTGGTACTCGCGGTGCTCCGCGTCGTCTGCGCCGGTGCGCATCGTGCGGAACTTGAGGAAGAGGAAGACGCGCCCGTCCATCCCGACCCGCTCCTGCCGGTAGAGGACGGGGCCGCGCGAGTCGAGCTTGACGAGCGCCGCGATCAGCAGCCACAGCGGCGAGAGCAGGAGCAACGCCGAGGCCGAGATCAGGATGTCGGAGGCCCGCTTGGCGAGGCGGGCCGCCTGCGTGAGCGGCTCGCGGAAGAGGGTGACGACGGGCAGCGCGCCGATGTGGTCCACCTCTGTCTTGCGCGGCAGGCTGTTGAAGAGGCCGGGCGCTACGCGGAACTCGACGCCGCGCCGCCGCCCGAGCCGCATCATCGTCTCGAACAGGAAGTCGCCCGGCACCGCCGGGTCGGCGATGATGACCTCGTTGGCGCCGGTGGCGCGCACGGCCTCGGCCAGTTCCGCGAGGCCGCAGACGACGGGCACGCCCTCGAACTCCGCTTCCTCGCCGCCGGCCGCGCCGGTCTCGACCACGCCGATGACGCGGTAGCCCAGCTCGCGCCGCTCGCGCGTCTCGCGGATGCAGAGCGCAGCCTCGCGCCCGCGCCCGACGACGAGCGTCGGGATCAGGTTGACGCCGCGGCGGCGAAAGGCGCTCTGACCGGCGCGGGCCGCGAGCCGCAAGCCGGCGTAAATCCCGAGCGCCAGCGCGAAGTCGAGCACGAAGACGGCGCGCGAGTAGGAGTAGGCCCGGAACTCGAAGCCGCCGCGGTAGAGGAAGGCCGCCGCCACGACCAGCAGCGAGCCGACCGAGACGGCCTTGAAGGCGCGCACGCAGTCGTCGAGATAAGAGAACTCGCCGCGCAGCCGGTAGAGGTCGTAGTAGGCGAGCGCGAGCACGCGGATCGGCACCAGCAGCCAGAGCAGCGCGGCGTATGGCTCGAAGCGCGGATGCCAGGCGAAGCCCTCGGCGATGCTGAAGCCGACGAGCACGTCGCCGCCCACGTACCACTTGTAGGCCGCGACGAAGATGGCGACGGCCGCCAGCGCGTCGGCCGTCACGAGGACGGCCTTGACCGCCGGCACCACCCAGCCCGGCGCCCGGCCGCGCGCCCGCACCCCGCCCGCCACGCGCCGCGGAACCTCTGATAGCCCTGCTTTCATCGTCCCCTGACTGTCAATCCCTCAGCTTTAATCCGTCAATACTCGAACAATCGGCAACCGGCGGAGGCTTCCAGCAGCCGGCCGTCTGCCGGCCGCTCAATCGAGTATCAGGCCGGCCACTTCCGCGCGGACGTGGCGGGCGCGGCGCGGGGCGGCGGCGGGCTTCTTTTCGACCCTGAGCGCCGCGATGTCCTCGCGCGAGGCGATGCGGTTGAGCCGGCCTTCGCGGACGAGCTGCTCGTCCACGGCGGCCCAGCGGCCTGCGTAGACGGTCGCGGCCGGCACTCCGAGCGCCGCGGCCTCGCGGTTCATCGTGCCGCCCGCGCTGACCACCAGGTCGGCGGCGGCGACGAGGTTCGACCCGTCCACGGCCTCGCGCGGCGCGACGAGGTTACCCGAAGCGAAGCGCGCGGCCAACAGCTCGCGTTGCGCCTGTGTCCGCGCCAGGAGCACGACCCTGACCCGCTCTCGCGCGAGCAGCGCCGCCAGCAACTCGCCGAACAACTCGTTCTCGAAGCGGTGGTAGAGCGCCTCGCTCGCCGGCGGGCGGACGACGACGAGCACGTCCCTTTCAGGCTCGACCCGGAAGCACGAGCGCAACAGCTCGGGGAAGCCGGGGTCGGGCTCGAAGTCTGCGAGGTAAACGTCTTCCTTGATGCCGGCGTAGCGCCGCACCTTCGACGGCCGCGCGCCGCAACGCCGCAGCGCCTCTTCTGGGAACGACTCCGGCACGACGACCCGCGACGCGAGGCGAAAGGCGAGGTGGTTGGCCGGCTGGTGCTCGTAGTCCATCAGCGTCACGGCCCGCACGCCGACGAGCCGCGCCGCCACGACCTGCGAGTAAGAGTTGTGACCGACCGCGAGGTCGAAGCCGCGCCCGCGCGCCCAGCGCCCGAGCGCCCAGGCCCGTCCCACGAGGTTCCCGGCCTTGCCCGACAGCCGCCCGCCGCCGTGCCCGCCGATCACCTCGGGCGCGAGCCCCGCCGCCTCGGCCAGCTCCACCGTCTGCGCGAACCTCCGCGCCGTCACCCCGACCTCGTGCCCGCGCCCGCGAAACTCTTCGGCGAGCGCCCGGAAGAAAGGGACGTGCGGCGAGTTCGAGAGGTCAATCCAAATACGCATCGGCGACGAGGAAGTGGGGAAAAGGGCGAAAGGGGAAAGGGCGAAAGGGGTTGGCCGTCATGGAAAACCTGGCCTTGGCCTCTTTCCTCACATTCTCTCGCCCGCGGCTTCCCTTTTACCCTCTTTCCCTCTTTCCCTTTTCCCCTTCTTCCATCATGCGCGCCAGGCCGTAGAGCATCCACGCCTGCGACCAGCGCATGTAGGGCGTGCGCGCAGTGTAGAGGCGACGACGCTGGTAATAGAAGAAGCCGCGCGAATCGAAGAGGTGCCGCACCGCCCAGCCGGCGACGAGGCGGGCCGCGCTCACGGCCTCGGGTTCGTCGCCGCCCAGTTCGGCGAAGGCGACGAGGGCCGCGCCGGCCGAGTGGGCGTCGGCCGGGTAAGAGCGGTCATGGTAGTACCTCGGCCAACCGTCCGCAAGAAAGAAGCCCTCGCGCCAGAAGCGGTAGCCGCGCCGGAGGGCTTCGTCGAACCCCTCCTCGTCGCCGGGGCCGAGCGCGCCGGCCGCGAGGAGCGACCGGCGGACGCGCGCGAGCGAGGTCAGGACGAAGGCCGTGTGGAAGTTGTCGGCCCAGCCCTGGTACGAGTCGGCGCCGTAGGCCCACGAGCCGTCCGCGCGCTGGCGCGCGACGACGTGACGGGCCGCGCGGCGGGCCGCGTCAAGCAGTTCGCGCTCGCCCGTGCATTGCCCGACCGCCGCCAGGGCCTCGCCGGCCAGCAGGCTCGCGTTGAAGACCCGCGTTTGGTCGAGCGGCGTGTAGCTGAAGCAGACTTCATCGTCGCCCTCCTCGCTCCGGTTCAGGCCGCGCAAGACGAACTCGCAAGCCTCGCGCGCCGCCCCGAGGTACTCGCCCCCGCCCGCACGCACGCCGCCCGCGTGGACCGTCGCCGCGGCCGTCCCGGGTTCGTTGAAGGCCGCAGCCGCCTCGACCAGCGCGCGGACGGCGAAGGCCGTCGGGACGACGGTCGGCGTGCCCTGCGGCGCGTAGAAGGCTCGGCCCTGCCAGTCGAAGTTGTAGCCCCAGGCCCGCCCGCCCGGCGCCTCTATGCGCGCCGCGAGCAGCGAGCCGAGCAGCTTGCGGGCCTCCGTTCCGTAGTCTGCGCCTGCGCCGGCGCGCACCCGCGAGAGGGCGGCCAGCGCGAAGAGGGCCGTGCCCTTCGCGTTCACGCCGACTGGGACGAGCAGGAGCCGCCGCAGGTTGACGGGCGAACGCTTGAGGGCCTGCGTCCAGGCGAGGCGGGCGAGGCGCGAGCGCCGGAGCGGCGTCATTCGGAAGAGCCGGCTGTTGAGCGCGTCGAAGGGGTCGTGGCCGGCGTAGCCTCGCGCGCGGCACCACGCTTCGAGCTTCAGGTAAACGTCTGCGAACTCTTCACCCATCCGTCAACACGTCCCGGCCGCTAAGCCGCTAAGCCGCTAAGCCGCGCGGTCTATGAACTCGCGGTGCCACATCTCCAGCGTCAGCAGGTGCAGGACGTGGAGGCTGTAGTCTTCGCGCCCCGACAGGTTGGCCTCGACGACGCCGCGCACGGCCTCGGGCCGAAACAGCCCCCTCCGGCGCACGACATCTTCCGACAGCAACTCGTCAACCAGCGGCCGCAGCGGGCCGCGCAGCCACGCCCGCACCGGCGCCCCGAAGCCGGCCTTTTTGCGCCACACCACCTCGCGCGGCAGCAAAGTCTCGGCCGCGCGCTTGAGGATGTATTTACGTTTGAGGCCGCGCAGCTTAAGGCGCGGCGGCATCCGCGCCGACAGCTCGACCAGCTCGTGGTTCAGGAGCGGCACGCGCACTTCGAGCGTCGCCGCCATCGAGGTCTTGTCCGTGTAGTCGAGGTTCAGGCACGGCAGGAAGGTCTTCAGGTCGAGGTAGAGCAGGCGGTTGAGCGGGGCCGCGCGCCGCGCTCGCTCGAAGTGGCGACGGTGATACTGATAGGGGTCGAGGTCGCGCGTCGCCTCGCCCAACTCGTCAGCGTAGAGCGACCTTTTCATCCCTTCGTCGAAGTAGGTGCCGAAGCCGAGGTATCGCTCCTCGAAGTCGTGGGCGGCGCTTCGTGCGAACTTCTTCGCGTTGCGGAAGAGGGCCGTGAAGCGGCCCGGAAGGCCGCCGGGCAGGGCGCCCGCGAGCGCGCCGAGCACGGGGCGGCGCACCGACGAAGGCACGGGGTCGGCCACCCAGCGCGCGAGCTGCATCGCCACCTGGCGCGGGTAGCCGGCGAAAAGCTCGTCGCCGCCCATCCCCGACAGCATCACCGTCAAAGTTTCGCGCGCCTGCCGCGAGACGAGGTAGCTCGGAATAGCCATGTCTATGACCGGCATTTCGAGGTGGCGGACCAGGAACGGCAACAGCTCCGCCACGTCGGGCCTGAGCGTGGTCTCGTGGTAGTCGGTGTCGAGCAGTTGGCCGACCTGCCGCGCCCAGCGCGCGTCGTCGGGGATGATGTCGTAGCGGAGGTCTTCGGGCTCGATGCCGACCGTGTAGGTCGAGACCCGGCGCCCGCCCGAGTGGCGCGCCATCAGGGCCGTGACGACCGACGAGTCCACCCCGCCCGACAGGAACGAGCCGAGCGGCACGTCCGAGACCATCTCCATCCCGACGGCGCGGTCCAAAGTCTCCAGCGTGCGCTCGCGCCACCACTCGTCCGTGCGCCCCTCCTCGACCTCGTCAAAGCTCACGTCCCACCACTCGCGCACGCTCACGTCGCCTTCGCGCCAGACGAGGAGGTGTCCGGGCGGGAGCTTGCGGACGTTTTTGAAGAGGGTCTGCGGGTCGGGCGTCCAGAGGAAGGTGAGCTGCTGGTGGAGCCCCTCGAAGTCGAGACCGGTCTCGACGAGGCCGGAGGCGAGGACGGCCTTGATCTCTGAGCCGAAGGCGAGCGCGGCCGGGCGGCCTGCGCGCGGCGGCGCGACCGAGTAGTAGAGCGGCTTGACGCCGAGCCTGTCGCGGACGAGCGTCAGCCGGCGCTCGCGCTCGTCCCAGACGGCGAAGGCGAACATGCCGTTCAGGCGCGAGAGACACCCTTCGCCCCACTCGGCGAAGGCCGCGAGCAGGACTTCCGTGTCGCAGTCTGTGCGGAACGAGTGGCCCCGTGCCTCAAGCTCCGAGCGCAGCTCGCGGAAGTTGTAAAGCTCGCCGTTGTAGGTGAGGACGAAGCGGCCGTCGCCCGAGACGAAGGGCTGGTGGCCGGCCGGGCCGGGGTCGATGATGGCGAGCCGCCGGTGGCCGAGGCAGGCGCGGCGTCCTTCAAGGTCGGCGGCGGGCGCGGCCCACAGCCCCTCGTCGTCGCGCCCGCGGTGGCCGATGGCCCCGAGCATGGCGCTCACGCGCGGGGCTGGCTCCGTGGCGACGAGTCCGGCGATTCCACACATGCTGCTCTCGCTCGCGGCGCGCGCCCGAAGGCCCCGCCTTACGACTCGCGGAAGCCGATCCGCTCGCGGACGACGTAGATGGGCTTGGCCTGCGACTCGTGGTAGGTGCGCACCAGCATCTCGGCCAGCAGGCCCATCAGGATGAACTGCACGCCGACGGCGAACATGACGATGGCGATGATCAGCAGCGGGTTGCGGATGAACGACTCGCCGCCGAGCTTCCTGAGCACCGCCCAGGCGGCCGCCACCACCGAGATGAGGAACGACGAGAAGCCGAAGAGGCCGAAGACGTAGATCGGCTTCGTGTGGTACGCGGCCATGAACTTGATCGTCATCAGGTCGAGCATCACCTTGAAGGTGCGCGACAGCCCGTACTTCGACACGCCCATCGTCCGCGGGTGGTGGCGGACCGGAATCTCCGTCACCCGCGCGCCGACCCAGCTCGCGTAGATCGGGATGAAGCGGTGCATCTCGCCGTAGAGCTTCACCTCCTTGAGGAACTCGCGGCGGTACGCCTTGAGCGAGCAGCCGTAGTCGTGGAGCTTGACGCCGCCGATGATCGAGATGATCCGGTTGGCGACGGCCGAGGGTATCTTGCGCGTCACCATCCTGTCCTGCCGCTCCTTGCGCCAGCCCGAGACCACGTCGAAGCCCTCGTCGAGCTTGTCGAGCAGGCGGCCGAGGTCGGCCGGGTCGTTCTGTAAGTCGGCGTCCATCGGGATGAGGACGCGGCCGCGCGCGGCGTCGATGCCGGCGGCCATCGCGGCCGTCTGCCCGTAGTTGCGCCGGAGCGCGATGACGCGCACGCGCGGGTCGAGCCGCGCCAGCTCGCGCAGGACGGCGAGGCTCCCGTCGGTCGAGCCGTCGTCCACGTAGATGACCTCGGCCGTGCGGCCGAGCGCGGCCAGCGCCTCGTCGATCCTGACGTGGAGCGGGCGCAGGTTGGGCTCCTCGTTGAGGACCGGCAGGAAGAGCGAAATCTCCGGCGCGTCGCCGCCGCCAGCGGCGGACGGCCGCGCGGCGACGGTCAGCTCCTCGCCCGCCATCGTCTCGTCGCCGCCCTCGACGGCGCGCGACGCGCGGCCGATGACGGTCTCTTCCTCGTCGTAAAGCTTCATGCTCACTCCGTTGGCGTGAACCGTGAACCGTCAACCGTGACGAGATAAACCGCCGCCCCATCTCGTCACGGTTGACGGTTCACAGTTCACGGCCTTTAAACCACGCGACGAAGCGGCGCAGGCCCTCCTCGATGGGCGTGCGCGGGTCGTAGCCGAGCAGGGCGCGCGCCTTCGAGATGTCTGCGAAGGTCTGCGGCACGTCGCCGGGCTGGAGCGGCCGGCGCTCGATGAGGGCCGCGCGCCCCAGCTCGCGTTCGAGCAGGGCGATCAGCTCCCGCAGCTCGACCGTGCGCGACTCGCCGAGGTTGATGACCTCGTACCTGCTCGCGCGGTAGTCCATCGCCGCGCGGACGCCCGCGATGATGTCGTCAACGTAGGTGTAATCGCGCCGGGTCGTGCCGTCGCCGAAGACCGGGACGGGCCGGCCGGCGCTGATGAGCGAGGCGAACTTGCGGATGGCGAGGTCGGGCCGCTGCCGGGCGCCGTAGACGGTGAAGAAGCGCAGGGCTACGCAGCGCAGGCCGAACAGGTGCGAGTAGGTGTGGCACAGCAGCTCGCCCGCCGCCTTCGTCGCCGCGTAGGGGCTGATGGGATTTGCGACGGGGTCGTCCTCCGCAAACGGCACCTTCTCGTTCTCGCCGTAGACGGAAGAGGACGAGCCGAAGACGAACTGCGGCACCTCGCGGCGGCGCGCCAGTTCGAGCAGATTCAGCGTGCCCGTGATGTTGGTCTCGGCGTAGAGGAGCGGCTCGGAGAGCGAGGGGCGGACGCCGGCGCGGGCCGCGAGGTGGACGACGCAGTCGAACTCGCCCGCGTCGAAGACCCGTTCGAGGGCGGCGCGGTCGCGGATGTCGGCCTCGTGCAGCCGGAAGTCTTCGCGGCCCGCGTGCGGGGCGACGTTGCGGCGCTTGAGCGCAGGGTCGTAGAAGTCGTTGAAGTCGTCAACGACGTGGACGCGCCAGCCGCCCTCGCCGAGCAACCGCTCGACCAGGTGCGAGCCGATGAACCCGGCCCCGCCCGTGACGAGGACAGAACGATTCTCGCTCAAATCAGGATGACCCTTCGGCGTCGGCTGAAGAAAGAAGGCCCGGCGGCGGCGGCGGCCCCGCCCTGCCGGCGACGCGCACCCCACAGGGAGTTTTCCACCTGTGGAAAACACGTGTGGAAAGCGGGGCGGCCGGGGCCGCGGAAGAGGGGCGGAAGAAGGGCGGCCGCGACGCCGGCCCGCGCCCTTTTCCGGCCCCGCCGACACGGCCGCCGACTCGCGCCCCGCGCGAAACTCAAGACACTAGCACGCCGTCTTTGTCGGCGACAAGCGACGGCGTGTTAGCCACTGGCGGGCTTTTTCCGGCCGTTTCCGGCGGGCGCGAGAGGGGCGGGTGCCCGGGGCGGCCGCGGCTCAAAACTGCTCAGGCGGGCGCCGGCGCCTCGGCCATCTCGGCCCGCGTGCGCCGCCACTTCCAGCCGGCCAGCGCCAGGCAGAGCAGGGCCAGGCCGACCTGCGCCAGCAGCCCGCGCCTTCGCGCTTCGCCGGGGTCGTAGCCGAGGCTCCCGTGGACGGTGTACTCGGTCGGCACTTCCGCCTCGTAGCCCTTGTAGATTTGTTCGCCGTCGGGCGTAGTCTGGTAGATGGGCCGCTTCGCCGTCCGGTAAACGCCGTGCATGAAGTAGTCGCCCTTCGTCGCCGCCTCGGCGTAGAGGGCCGGGTTAACGAGGGCCGGCGTGCTCGGCGCGCTGCCGGGCGTCTCGAACATCACGACCGCGGCCGCGGCCATGAAGACGTAGAAGACGGCCCCCAGGATGACGCCCGCCCAGCCGCCGACGCGGAAGCGGAACATGGCGCAGAACTGCGCGAAGGCCGCCAGCGCCAGCGCCGAGGCCGCGCAGGCGAGGGCGAGCGGCAGCAACTGCCGGCCGAGCTCGAAGCCGAAGCGGTTGCCGAGCGGGTCAACGTGGTAGCTGAACCAGAGGGCGAAGAGGCCGGCCTCGGCGACGCCGAGGGCGAAGAGGAAGGTGCGGAGCCGGGCCTTAATCTCGGCGCGGCGGAAGAGCGCGAGCGGGTCGCGCTCGGCGCTCCACCACTCGCGCAGCCGGTCGCGCGTCAGCGCCGAGCCGCCGGCCAGCAGCGCCAGCGCCGCACCGTTCAGCAGCAGGTAGATTTGCAGCCGCTCGACGGGCTGCGAGTCGTCCGGGTAGCGGCCCCAGAGCAGGCCGACCAGCAGCACCTCGGCGCTGGCGAAGAAGGCCCAGGCGGCGCGCGGCGAAACCGGAATCAACTGCGAGACCTTGACCCGCCGCACGGCCCCCGCGAAGGCCCAGGCGCCGGCGAAGGCCGTCAGCCCGAGCACCACGGCCCAGGCCGGTACGTGCGCCCCGTAGAACCGCCACCAGTAACGCCCCTCCTCGATCCAGTAACTGTAGTCGTAGCTGAGTTCGTGGAACCCTTTGGCGGCATGCCTTTCCCGCGTCAGGGCCTCGTAATCGACCGTGAAAAACTGGCTGGGCGCGAGCGCCGAGATGGCGGCGCAGACCGCCACCAGCGGCCCCACGAGCAGCCCCCCGCGCAGAGGCTTTTCCGCCGGCCCCGAGAGCGCCGCCGAGACGTAGAGCCCGACGGCCTGCCAGCAGAGCCCGCCGACGAACATGAACAGGTAGAGCCGCAGGACAAGGTACGGGTTCGTCTCGCCCAGGAGCGCCGCCGCCAGCGCGAAAGGCAGCAGGAGCGCCGCGCCGAAGAGGGACAGAGCGCCGCTGCCCCAGAACTTGCCCGCGGCCAGCCGCCGGGGCGAAAGCAGGCTCATCTGCTGGAAGATGGCCGTGCCGCGCAGCCGCTCCTGCACGAAGGAGAGGCCCGCCATCGCCGGCCCGAGCAGGAATAGGAGGGCGAAGAGCACGACCGTCAGCGCGACGAACGCCTCGCGCCCGAAGTTGAGCACGTGTTCGGCGCGCAGTTCGCCGGCCGTCAACACCCGCCCCGAGTAGTGCTCGTAGTAGTACGGCGACGGCGCCGTCTTCCCCCACAGCAGCCACGCGCCCGCCGCCAACACCACCAGCGTCAGCCCGGCCGCGAACAGCGCCCGCCGCCGCGGAAGCG
This sequence comes from Pyrinomonadaceae bacterium, assembly GCA_035645715.1. GTDB lineage: Bacteria > Acidobacteriota > Blastocatellia > Pyrinomonadales > Pyrinomonadaceae > QHXN01. The sequence continues at coordinate 4,517 of DASQMB010000057.1, read as the reverse complement.
ACACCCTCAGCGAACGCACCAGTTCCGGGTTCAACCTCGCCGTCAGGTCCACAGCCATGACTCCCCCCTCCGTCGAAACGCTTCAAGGGTCTTTTAAGCGGAACTCTTTTCAGGAAGCACGCCGGCGGCCCGCCGCCAGGAAAACGTCCTCGACAGTCAGCCGGCGCTCGTAGAAAGATACTACGCCGTCGTTTGCCGCGACCACCTCGCGGTGGAGCCGCGCCAGCTCGTCGCGCCCGCCCGCGAACGCGCAGTCTACAACCGCGCCTTCGACACTGATCCCGCTCAGGCCCGCGCGCGCGCCCAGGTCCTCGGCCAGCCGCGCGGCCGCGGCCTCGTCCAGGCACTCGACGCGCACGGGAAGCCCGTCCGACAGCTCGGCCACCAGGGCCTCGATGCGCCCGGCCCGCGCCACCCGGCCGCGCTCCATGATGACGACCGACGTGCAGAAGTCTGAAAGCTCGGTCAGGATGTGCGAGCTGACGACGAGCGTGGTGCCGAGCGCGGCGAGCTGCCGGATGAGGTCGCGCAACTCGATGCGCGCGTGCGGGTCGAGGCCCGAAGCCGGCTCGTCGAGCAGCAGCACCTTCGGCGCGTGGAGTAGTGTCTTGGCGACCACGAGCCGCTGCCGCATCCCGCGCGAGAGCGAGCCGACGCGCGCCTCGCGCTTCTCCACAAGCCCGGTCAGTTCCAGCACGCCGGCGATCCGCTTGCCGGCGTCGGCGGCGGCGACGTTCTGCGCGCGCGCGAAGTAGTCGAGGAACTGCCAGACCTTCAGCTCGTCGTAGAGGCCGTAGGTGTCCGGCACGTAGCCGACGGTGGCGTGCAGGCGCTTCGGCTCGGCCCCGACCTCGACGCCGCCGACCTCGATCTTGCCGCTCGTCGGCCTGAGCAGCCCGGCCAGCATCTTGAGCAGGGTGGTCTTCCCCGCCCCGTTCGGCCCGACCAGCGCGCAGACCTCGCCGGCCGGCACGAACAGGCTGACCGACCTCACGGCCGGCTGCGTGTCGTAGAACTTCGTGAGTCCCGACGTGCTTATCATTTTTCGTGTTCGTCGTCCTTCGGGGTCGGCGGCTTTCGCTGCGGGCCACCCGGTGACGTTCACAGAGCCGGCGCGCTTGCCCTCACCGCCAGCACTTAGAACGCCCCGCCCCGGCTTTTGTTCCGCCGCCGCCGCGGCTGCGGCCTCTCTATCTCCTGCGGCCGGGGCGCCGCGGCTGCGCGGTGATGCGCTCGATGAGGCGCGGGTCGTCGGGCAGTATGCCGGCCTTGACCAGGCGCGGAGTGAGCGTGCGCCAGTTCGGGTCGGCGGCGAAGACGCGGCGGAAGACGGGCAGGGCCTCCTCGACGCGGTTCATGTTGACGAGGGCGACGGCGTGCCAGTAGGCCATCTCAAGGTTGTCGGGCACGAGCGCCTGCGCGGCCGAGTATTCCCTGAGCGCCCCCTCGTTGTCCTTGCGCTCGACGGCCACGTCGCCCGCGTTCATGTGGTTGTAGGCGCGCTGGAGCCTGACGAGCCGCCGCAGCTCGCCGAGCGGGTTCGCGTGGTCGTCAACTCGCACGTCGAAGACGCGGTCGGCCCAGGGCTTGCCCGACGACTCTGCCTTGACGACGACGAGCGCGGCCGACTGCCGGCCCCGGATGTCGCCGCCGACGGCCTCGGCCGCGTCGAGCGCCGCGAGCATCCTCTCGGCCAGGTCGCCGCGCGCCGACTCGAAGGCCCGCGCCATCGCCGGCCAGACGCGCGCGTCCTTCATCATGTTGGCCTGCACAGAGTAGTTCGCGCCCGTCTGGTGGCCGGCCGCCTCGATGCACTTCTCGCCGGTGTGGACGGCGAGGCGGCCGCGCGCGTCAACCATCGCCACCTGCCGCACGGCCCGCCCCTCGTCGGCCTCGACGAGTTGCCGCAAAGCCTCGCCCGCCGCGCGCCCGCCGCGCATCAGCGCGAGCCCCTGCGGCCCGTAGGCCGGCTCGACGAAAGACTGCGTGGCGACGGCCCCGACGCCCGCCTCGGCCCACGCCACGATTGACCCGACCGAGAACCAGTGTGACTGGACGGCGACGCCCATCTCACCCGTCGCGGGGTCGCGCGCCACGATGGAATAGGTGTGGACGAGCCGCCGCGGCTCCGCGTCGCCCCCTGCCGGGTTTACTGCGGTCGGGTTCGCTGCGACCGCCTGCGCCCCGGCCTTCGGCGTCCGCGCGCCCCCCACGACTAGAACCGTCATCAGCGCGACCCCCATCACGAGCAGCGTGCTTTTCATGAATAGCGTTCCTTTCATCAATCGTGCCCCTGCCCTTCTCGCCACCCTTCGCCCGCCCCGCCGCCGCCGGCCCCGCCCTCGCGGCCCGCGCCTCAGAACCCCCACTTGCCCTGCACAAACTGCGTCACGAAGAACCCCATGAAGAGCAGCGACCAGACGACGAGGACCGCGCGCCAGACCGCGTGCTCGCCGGCCGCGCGAGCGAAGAGGATGAAGACGGGGAACAGGACGAGCGTGTAACGCGGCACGCTCAGGACGAACTTCGTGCTCGTCCAGAGCAGCCAGTTGAGCGTCATCCAGACGGCGTAGGAGGCGCGCAGACGCGCCCAGGCCCAGACCGTGCAGCCGGCGCCGAGCGCCGTGAAAAGAAGCTCCTGACCGCCGACAGTCTGCGCCTCCGACGGCGCCCGCGTCCACAGAGCCCGCCACGTGCCCTGCAACCCCGTCCACGGCCAGGTCAGGCTCTTGCCCCAGTAAGCCTCCTGCGCCCGCAGGAACTCCAGCGGGTGGCCGAAGACCCAGTAGTTGAGCAGCAGGTAACAGCCGAAGCCCGCGCCCGCCGCGCCGCACCACAGCCACTCAAGCCGCCACTCCTGTCGCCACTCACGCCGCCGCCCCGCGGCAGCGCCGCGCCCGCCGACCGCTCCGCGCCGGTCCTCGCGCCGTTGCAGGTAAGCCTCGGCCGCCAGCGCCGGCACGAGCAGCAGGCCGTTGACGCGCGTCAGCCCGCACAGGAAACCGAGCAGGCCGGCCGCCCACCAGACCCTGCGCCGCGCCGCCAGGAACGCGCCGACCGTCAGTGCCAGAAAGAGGCTCTCTGTGTAGCCGACGTGGAGGAAATAGGCTGTCGGGAAGATGAGGAGGAAGAAGACCGAGCCGAGCGCGACCTCCTCCGTCTCGTCGAGCCGCGCGAGCCTGTACAGGACCAGTCCGAGGGCCACCGACGCGAGCCCCGAGACTAGGAAGGCCGCGGCGAGGTAGTCGCGCACGAAGAAGGCCGCTAGCCTGACCAGCCAGGGGTAGAGCGGATAAAAGACTATCCATCGGGCCTCGACGCCCTCGGCCACGTAGCCTTCGCTCGCCAAATCGAGGTAGTGCGGCGCGTCCCAGCGGTCCCAGATTTCCAACCACCCGCGCGGCGACGAGAGCAGGCGGTTCGTCGCTACCGTGTAGGCTTGCGCGCCGAAGAGCAGGACGACCGCCTTGACCGCCAGCACCGTCCAGACGACCTGCCGCTCGGCCGGCCCGAGCCAACCCGCCAGGCGCGGGCCGCCCTCCCGCCGGGCCTCCCGCGCGCCCGCGCCGCCGTGGACGCCGTGGCCGCGGTCGCCGCCGTCGGGCTCGACTTTTCCGCGCCTGCTCGTCTTCATCGCGTAATCCACGGCCTTCGCGCGCGGCCTCGCCGGTCTTTGAGGATTCCGCGTGCGCCTCGCGCCCGCGGCGGGTGAAGTATCGGCGCTGCCGCCCGAGAATGCAAAATCGAAGGCGGGGCCGACTTCGACGGCCGGCTCCAACAAAACGTAACAGCTTTGCAACCCGCGCGGGGGCAGTTAGCAGCAGTTCCGGGGCATCATAAAGGCGTCGGCCCGCCTTTTGATCTCTCCCGGCGGAAGCCTCGCACGGCGCGCGGCGGCCACTTTAGAGACGAACGATGAAACCCAATCCGCAGACGACACCCGAAGCAGACGGCGCGCGGCGGGACGTGCCCTATTTCGACGACGAAGCGACCGTCCTGGCCCGGCCCGTCGTGCCACTCGAAGAGGTCGCGGGCGAGGCCGCGCCGGCGACGCGCGACGCCGCGCCCGCCACGGCCGGCGGCCACGAGGCGCACCCGCAGCCCGCCGCGTCGCCGGAGGCGCACGCCGACGCGGCCCCGCCCGTCGCCCCCTTGCCGCCGCTCAACGCCTACGACCTGTCTGGCAGCGGCCCCGGCACGGCGACCGCGCACGCGCTCCGGCACACGGGCGGGGGCACGTTTAAGAGCGTACCGCTCGCCTTCGTCCTGCTCGCGGTGCTGGCCGGCGTCGTCATCGGCGGCGCGGGCTTCTACTTCTTCCAACAGCGGCTGCGGTCGGAGCCCGCCGCCGGGCAGACGAACGAACAGTCCGCCGCGGCCGAGCAGGCCGTCACAACCGAACAGGCAGAACCTCAGCCCGCGGCCGTCGTCCCGCAGGAGACGGCCGCGGCCAGGATTGCCGACGAAGAGCCGGCGGCCGAGCCCACCGAGAAGGAGCCCGACACCACGGCCCGGGC
>DASQMB010000056.1:0-89648 GCA_035645715.1 Pyrinomonadaceae bacterium | reverse complement strand
AGGTCTCGTAGCGCACGTCGCCGACCAGCGAGTCGAGCACGGCCTTCGTGAAGCCGAGAATGGCCGGCCCCAGCACCACGCCCGGCACGCCGAAGGTGAAGACGCCCGAGACCAGCGCCACCAGCATCCAGTAGAAGTTGAGCGCCGCGGACTTTTTCGAGGCCAGGCGCGGGCGCAGGTAGAGCGACGACCCGAAGGTGATGACGACGCCGATGAGGAAGTAGAGGGCGGCGGCCGTCGGCGCGTCGCGGAAGACGAGCAGGTAGAGGCTGACCGGCACGTAAACGGCCCAGACGCCGAGCAGCGGGAAGAAGCCGACGAAGAAGGCTATGAGCGCCAGCAGGGCCGCGAGCGGCACGCCGAAGATGAGGTTCAGGACGAGGATGACCGCGCCCTTCGCCGCCTGGTCAATGAAGACTGCCCAGAGCGCCCCGCGCAGCGCCCCCCCGACGTTCACGCTCAGGCGCTCGTAGAGCGGCAAGAACTCGCCCGGTATTCGCAGCTTGACGTAAGCCACCAGCCGCTCGCGCCGCGTCAGGACGTAGAAAAGCGTGAAGAAGAAGATGACGGCCGAGACCACGAGCAGCGCCGCGCCCTCGCGCAGCTCCTCGGCGGCGTGGGCCGCCCGCGTCAGGGCGCCCGCCAGCGCCGATTCGAGCCCGGCCCGCGTCTCCTCGTAGTCGAGTCCGGAGTAACGCGACAGTGAGCGGCCGACCGCCGTGATGGTCTCTCCCCGGTCGGCGAGCACGACGCGCGCCGCCCCCGTCACCTCGTACCAGCCGTAGGCCAGCACGGCCACGAGCGGCAGGAAGATGAGTGAGACGGTGAGGAGCGCGCTCCCGGCGCGTGCGCGCAGGCGCCCCTCCAGCCACTCCTGCATGGGGACGAGGTAGGCGCCGGCCACCACGCCCAGCAGCAGGGCGACGGCCACCTGTCCGACGAGCGCCGCGAAGAGCGCGAGCGCCAGCAGCGCCGCCGTCGCGTAAACCGCGACGCGCTGCATCTCGGCGGTCGTCAAATCGCTCAGCCGTCTTGCGTCGCCCAGCGCCATCGGTCATCAACTCTAGCACACCAGACGCCGGGCACACGGCCGCACCAAAACTCGTCGCCGCCGGGAACGCGCCTCCTTGCGCTTTCCCGGCGGCGACGAGTTTTAAAGGGCCGGGCCGCCGTGTGCCCTCACTTGATGCGGACCGTGAAGGTGACGCTGCCGGAGGTGCCGGCCGGCATCGTGCCGGTGAGCTGCCAGCCGACGTAGGTGACGGACGGATCGAAGGCGCCGGCGGCGCCGGGCGGGACGTAAGCGGCGGCGGGCGTCCACGGCGGAGCGGGCGCGGGGAAGTTGATGGCGTCGGAGAAGTGCAGCACCCCGGCGGGCGCGAGCGTCAGACCCGTGGTGCCGGGATTGAAGGTCATCGAGCCGACCTTGAACTCCGTGCTCCTGACGATCAGGCTGTTCGTGAGGTCAATGCTGAAGGGGATTACGTCAATGATCGTCAGGTTGGTGGCCGCGGTGCCGCCGTTGTTGGTGAAGGTGATGGTGTAGGTTAGCTCGGTGCCCGGCGCCTGATTAACCGAGACGCAGTTGGCCGGGGCCGTGCAGGCTTTTTCGAGAAAGATGTTGGGCGGGGCCGCCGCCACAGTGATGTTGCCGCTGAACTCGGAGGTGCTGTTCGACACGGTGGCGGTGGCCGTCAGCACCGTCCCGACGGCGACGCCGGCCGGGACCGGCACCGTGAAGGTGAAGCGCGCGGCCGAGGTGTCGCCGCCTGTGGCCGGGTTGGTGTCGCTGCCGGCGGCCGGGTCGCTGTCGGCGGCCGAGCCTTCGGTGAGCGTCAGCAGGTAGGTCTGCCCCTCGCCGAAGCCCGAAGGGTCGGGCGCGGCGACGAACAGCTCGACCTCCGCGCCGGGGCGCGTGAAGCCTTGCAGCACGAGGTTCGCCCCGATGACGCGGGCCGAGACGAGCACGGGGAAGTTGAGCAGGTTGTTGCCGCCCGCGTCCGCATCACTCGCGTCGTTTGTGGTGACGAAGGGCGCGGTGCCGGCGGTTTGGTTCTGGGCGGCCGAGAGCAGGTCTATGCCTATCTGGTTCGAGGGGCCGGCGCCCGCCTTGTTGGCGACGGTGCCGTTGGCGAAGATCGAGTTGCGCGTGATGCGATTGCCCGTCGAGCCGGAAGTGACCATCACGCCCGCGCCGAAGTTGGCGTTGATGATGTTGAGGCGGACGACGTTACCCGTGCCGTAAAGGCGCACGCCTGGCGTCTCGACGTTGGCGTTCGGCCCCACGCCGTTGCCCGTGATGGTGTTGTTCTCGACGGTGTTCGAGCCCGAAGACTGGAGGGTGTCTACGCCCGCGCCCTCGTTGGCGACGAAGAGGTTGTTGGTGATCGTGTTCGACCCGCCGGCGTTCTCCACGTCGAGGCCGTCGAGGTTCGAGTTGTTGATGCCGTTGCCGCGGACCTCGTTCCCCGTCACGGTCCAGCCGTCGGCCCCGCCGCCGAGCTGGATGCCCTTGCCCTGCGCGAAGCCGACGGCGCTGTAGCGGACGAAGCCGTTGTCGCCGCCGACGACGCGGACGTTGTCGCCGAGCGTGCGCGTGGCCGCGCCGGGGTCCGTAAAGCCGGCGGCGGACGTGCCGATGACGCTCTCTTCGATGAGCGCGCCGAGGACGTTGCCGACGCGGATGTTGGCGTGCGAGTCGCTGTTCGCAACGGTGCCGAAGCCGTAGATGGCTAGGCGGCGGACGGTCGAGTTTGCGGCCTGCAAGTCGAGGCCGACGGCGACGCCGGCGTTGTCGAAAATCTCCAGCTCGGGCCTCGACACCTGCGGCAGCGTCATGGCGGAGACGCCGACCGTGCCGCCCACGCCGACAGACCCGGTGTTGGTGTCGCTGACCGTCGTGCCGTTCGCGCTGCTGTAGGCGGTGCCGTCGATGGTCGTCAGCGGGTCAACGACGGCCGCGAGCGCCGCCGTCACGGTCACGCGCCAGTAGGTGCCGGCGTCGGCCGCCACGGCCGGCACGAACCGCATGTGGTTGGCGCCCGAGACGGCGTTCGCGTTCTGGATGAACTGCCGGAGCGAACCCTGGACCGTCCGGCCGACGCTCGCCGCGTCGTCGTCCACGGTGTCGCCGGCCCGCGTGTTGGTGACGACGTTGAAGCTGAAGCCGAAGTGGGCGTTCGCCACGTCGCCGGCCGACACGTTCACGCGCGCGAGGTGCTGGTAGGTATTCGAGGCCGCCGCGGTGCTGGCTGCGTTGAAGCCGTCGGAGGTGCCGCCCGCCACGCCGCCGAAGCGTGCGCCGGGGTCGAAGGCGGCCGTGGCGGGGTTATCGCCGTAGGTCTGCTCGGCCCAGGCGTCGCCGCGCCCTGCGACGAGGCCCGCAGCGGCCGTCACCGATTTCGAGTCGACGGCGACGAGGTAGTTGTTGCCGGTGGAGTCCGGCGCGACGTTGAAGCTGTACTGGCCCGAGGCGTCGGTGGTCGTGGCGACGAGGAAGGTGTCGCCGGCGTCAACCGCGCCGTTGTTGTTGGCGTCCTGATAGAGGCGGACGGGGACATTCGGCCTCCCCACGCCGTCGGTCAGGACGCTGTCGCCGTTCACGTCCTCGAAGACCGTGCCGGAGACGACGCGGGGGGTCAGCGTGAGGTTGCAGGCCGAGGGGCGCGCGGTCGGCGTCATCACGGCGTTGAGGTACATGCGGATGCCGTTGATGTTGCCGATGTCGCCGGTCGTGTACAGGTGGCCGCCGAGGTAGAAGACGAAGCCGCCGGCCGCGGGGCTGGCGATGCGCGCCACGCTGGCCTTCGCCGGCAGCACGCCCGCGGCACCGCCCGTGAACGAGCCCGAAGGGCTGTGCGCGTGCATCTCGGTGGTCGCGCGGTAGGCGCCGGCCGCGGCGGGCTGGTAGTCGCGCACCGAGCCGCCCACGTCGGCCATCGCGTTGACGAACTGGCTGTAGGGCAGGTCGGCGTTCGGGTACTGGATGCCGGTCCGCGCGTTGCCGGTGACGACGCCGGCCGTGGTCTGGAAGCGCCCGAAAGTCGGGTTGTTCTCGTAGGTGGCGATGCCGTCGCACTCGGCCAGGAAGTTTCCGCCCGACTCGACGAACTGGCGGATGGCGCTGACCTGCGGGTCGGAGGAGGGGGCCGCGGCCGTCCAGTGGGGCTCGGTGCCGATGGTGAAGCAGGCCGAGGCGTTGACGGTGACGAGCGTGGCGGCCGGAATGGTGTCGTAGTGCGTGCCGGCCGTGAAGCCGGCGGCGACGAGGTAGTCGGTGTGAATCGTGGCGCTGCCGCCGTCGTTGAAGACCGCGACCTTAGGCCGGTGCGTCAGCGTGTGCCGGACGGGAGCGTTCACGTCTGCCGTCGTCTCGTAGACCGCGACGTTGTTGGTCGTAGCCCAGGCCGAGATGGTGTTCCTGGCGGCGACGGCAAAGTCGCGGTGGACGATGAAGGGGCCGCCGCTGAAGCTGCGCGAGGCGGCGGCGACGTTCGAGGGGTAGAGGCGGAAGGCCGTGGCCGTGAAGTCGACGCCGTCCTTAGCCTTGCCAGGCTGGATAACCCACTTGACGGGGACGCCGGCCCAGAGCAGCCGCTGGACCGCGCCGTAAGCCCTGAGGTTGAAGGCCGCCCCGATGTTCTGGAGCGTGTTGTCCATCGGGATGACGAGCGAGCCGGCCGGGATCAATTCGAGTTGGGCCCCCGCGCCGCTGTTCTGGGCCGCGGCCGGCGGCGCGACCCGCGGCGGCACGGCCAGCGCGAGCAGGAGCCCCGCGCAGAAGAGCACGAGGCAGGCGCGCGCCGCGCGCCGCAGCCCGTCCGCCTTCCCTGCCCTGTTGTTGCCCGCACGCCTCAAGGTTCTGCGCCTCACTCCTCGCGTTTCGCGGTCGGTTCTTTCCTGCCGCCGTCGGCCTGCGCGCCGGCCGCCCGGCCGGCGCCCTGCGCCTCGGTCCCGAAGAGGTCGAAGAGGTTCGAGAGCTTGGAGGAGACGGTGAAGTAGAAGCCGCGCCGGCCCGCGCCGAAGTTGCGGCCGCCCGGCTCGAGCGCCCCGGCCCAGTTGTAGCCGCCGCCGACGCGCAGGTCAGAGAGCAACCAGTAACCCAGCTCCGCCCCGAACGAGACGCGCCGCGTCGAGCTGCGCGGCTGCGCCAGCCAGCGCCCCTCGCCCGCCACGTCGAACGAGCGCGCGAAGCGGTAGGCGGCGCGCCCCTGCGTGAGGTAGGTGAGCGTCGAAACGCGCGCCAGCTCGGCCGTCGAGTTGTCGCCGAAGCGCAAGGCCAGTCGGCCGTAGAGTTCCAGCTCGCGCGTCGCCTGGTAGTACCAGTCGCTCGAAAGCGTGTCGGAGCGGTCGCGCGTTTCGCCGCCGATGCCGGCGCCCGCGCCGCCCTCCTGCCGGAGGTCGCGGCGGTCGTAGCTGAAGAGCAGGCCGGCGCGGTCCGATTCGAGAGGGCGCCAGGCGATGGCCGCGTTGAGGTTGAGCGAGGAGCTGTCGCGCCCGCCGAAGCTCGTACGCGCGAGCTGGAAGCGGCCGAGCGAGGTCAGGTTGTCGAGGAGCCGGCCGGCCGCGCCGAGCGTCAACATCTGCCCGAGTCCGCCGCGGTCGCGCAGCTCGTAGCGGCCCGAGGCGCGGAAGTCTTCCGTCGGCAGCCAGGAGAAACCGAAGTGGCCGCTGTTGAAGCTTTGCCCCTCGCCGGCGAGGTGGAAGCCTCGCTCGTAGCCGAGGTCTAAGGAGAGCTGCTTCGTGACGGCGAGACGGTTCGAGAGGCCGATGACGGCGAAGCTGTCCGAGCCGCTGATGCCGTTCTCAAGCTGATAGCGCGAGACGAGGTTGCCGACGCGGCCGAGGCGGGTCTCGACGCCTATCGCCGTCTCGCGCCGCGCGCCCGTAGAGACGAAGCCGGTGGCCGCGGCGTCGCTGATGGGCACGATGGGCGCGCTCGCCAGCCGCTGCGTGAAGAAGAGGCGCGTGTACTGGTTCCAGCGGTAGTTGGCCGCGACGGTCGTCTGGTCGGGGTAGGTCGGGTCGGCCTCGGTCAGGTTCTGCTCGCGCTTGACCGAGAGGCTGAGCCTGTCGGTGGCCTGCCATTCGAGGCCGGCGGTGACGAGGTTCGAGTCGGCGTCGCGGTCCGAAAGCTCGTCGCGGAAGCGGCGGAAGTCGAAGCCGAAGGTGGCGCGCAGCCGGTCTGTGATGCTCTCGGACCAGAGGACCGAGGCGGTGCGGCGGCTGTTGTCCACGTTGGCTGTGTGGTTGCGCTCGTCGCTGTAGCCGAACTTGACGCGCGACGTGCGGCGCACGCGCATCTCGGCCGAGGCGTCGAAGCGGCGCGAGCCGGGCGTGACGGTCTGGCCGAACGGGTTGAAGAAGCCCTCGTCGGCTCGGCTGAAGCTGGCGCGCAGGGTGGTCTCGCGGAACTTCAGGGGCTGCTCGACCTCCGCGCGCAGGGCCTGCCCGTCGTGCCGCTCGTCGGAGCCCGCGCCGAAGAGGTTGCCGCCGAAGGCGACGCGCCCGCGCGAGGTGGCCCACTCGGCGCGCAGCCGCCCGCCGTTCGGCAGAGACTTTTCGGCGTCCACGCCGCCGAGCGCGAAGGTGCCGAGCTCGCCCTGCCGCTGGCCGACGAACGAGAGGCCGACCTTGAGGCCGAGGCCGGCGAAGGTCTTGAAGGCGCGGGCCGTGTACACGTCCGAAGAGGCGCCGGCGGCCGCGTGCTCGTAGGTGACGACGACCTGCACGAGGTTGAAGGCGAAGTCGAAGGCCGAGACGGGGCGCAGGAAGAAGAGCTCGCCGTTGGCCGCGTCGAGGTTGTAATCGACCGAGCGGATGAGCTGCTCGCGCGAGAGGATGATCTCGGGGTTGCGGCGGTCGCGGACCTCGATGGTCACGACCTCGGAGCCGGGCAGCACCTCGGGGTGCGAGAGGCGCGCGAAGGTGAAGGTGCCGCCGGGGAAAACGTCGCGGGCGAAGCTGGTGTCGGGCCGCGCGCCCGTCACCGAGACGTAGTCGCCGCGCGAGTTCTCGACGTGGACCTTGACGCCCGTCAGCCGCCGCGTGTAGGAGGCGAGGCCCTGCTCGGCGTTCTCGGCCTCGAAGTCGCCGAAGAGGAAGTAGGAGCGGCCGCGGTCGAGGCGCGCGTAGAGCTTCGAGTTCGACTCGGCATCGTCCGAGCGGGTCGAGGAGTCGCCGAAGAGAGGATAAGCGCGGTCGAGCGGGTCATACTGGAAGAGGCGGTCGCGGCGGCCGAGGCGGTTCAAGGGCCGGTTGCTGTCGTAAGCCAGCGTCAGAAGGTTCGGGCCGAGAACCTGGCCGCGGTAGAAGAAGGCGAGGCGGCGGCGCGTGGCGCGGTCCGACTCGTCGGAGAGTTCGGGCTGCTGCGCGCCGACGGTCAGCTCTGCCAGGCCGACGAGAATCGTGGGCCTGACCTCGGGCGTGATGCGGATTTCGCGGCGGCCCTCGGCCGCGCCGGTCGTCGCGCGAATCTGGGCCGCGCCGGGCGCGCTCCCGCCGACGAGCAGCACGCGCGCTTCACCGCCGGAGAGCGGCACGACCTGCTCGGTCGAGCCCTCGTCCTGACCGGGGACTGCGAGCGGCGAGTTGGGGTTGGAGACCACAACGTTCAGCGTCGGGCCGGCCGCGCCGTCGCCTTTAACTTCTGCGCCGTCGCCCCCGGCAGGTTCGAGGCGGACGAGGCGGCCCGCCGAGGTCTGGATCGCCACCGAGCCGTCGGCCGCGGGGTGGCCCCACTGGTCGAGCGCGCGGACGCGGACCACGGCCGAGTCGCGCCCGCCGGCCGCCACTTCGGGCTTGTCCGTTTCGATCTCGACGCGCCGCGCCGGGCCGCGGCCGTAGGCGACGAGTTCGACGGCGCGACCCTGCCGGCCGTCGGGGCCGACGGCCGAGACGCGGACGCGGTTCGGGCCGGGCACGAGGTTGATGCCGACGAAGGTGAAGGTGGCGATGCGGTTCCTGTGGTCGAGGCGGCGCTCGCCGATCTTCGAGTCGGGCACGCGCTGTCCGCCGACCTCGACGGCCACCGTGTAGCCCGCGTTGACCTGCGCCGTCACTTCGAGCGCGGCGCCGGCCGCCACCTCGTCGGGCCGCGGCGAGGCGACGCGCACCTCGCCCGCCGCTATCGGCTCCAGCGTCTCGTTCGTCAGCACCTCGTAGGTGCCCGCGTCGGCGGGCCGCGCGGGCGCCTTCGCCGCACCCGCCACCGCCGGCGGGGCCGAGCTGTTCGCGCCGTTGGTCCCGTAGAGCGATCCGCCGGTTCCGCCGGGCCTGTTCGTCTCGGCGGCGGTCGGCACGTCGGGCCTCGCGGCGGCGTCCGCGCGTGCGGCGCGGCCGTTCGAGGGCGCGACGTAGTTGGAGGCGGCGGCCTTCGTCGTAGTGCCCGAGCCGCCTGCCGGGCGGAGGGCGAAGTTTTGCCGGAGGAGTCCGCCGCCGCCGAGTGGCGTGCGCAGCAGGCGCGTCCAGCTCTGCTCGTCGCGTCGGCCCGTGTCGGTCAATTCGTAGCCGGACGGCAGCGTGACCGGGTCGAGCGAGATGACCTGCGAGCCCTCGTTGACGGCGGGGAAGTTGTAGAGGCCGGCCGAGTCGGTGATTACGGACTCGCCGTTGTTCAGGTAGAGGCGCACGCCGGGCAGGCCGCGCTCGCCCGAGTCGAACTGCCCGTCGCCGTTCGCGTCCTCGAAGACGCGGCCGACGATCAACTGCTGCGACGAGAAGAGGCCGCGGCGCACGCGGACCGCCGCGCGGGCCGTGGTCGTCGTCAAGCGCTCGCCGTTGACGAGGACGGCCGTGGCCTGCGCCGAGTTGAACTGCTCGCCCTCGCGGGCGTTGGCGCCGACGCGCGCGCGGTAGGTCAGCACGGCGCGGGCGCCTGGCGCAAGACGGCCGAGGCGGAAGACGAGCACGCCGTCCGAGAGTACTTCGGGCTCGACCGCGCGCGGGCCGCCGGGAGGCGCGTGGAGGCGCGCGGTGCCTTCGGCGTAGTGGAACGAGGGCGGGAGCACGTCGCGCAGCCGCACCTCCTCGGCCGCGACCGGCGTGGCGTTGTGGACTTCGACGCGGTAGCTGACGGCGTCGCCCACCTCGGCCGAGGGGCGGTCGGCCGCCTTCGTGATGCCGAGCGAGGTGGCCTCGAAGAGCGGGACGTTTAAGGCGAAGGCCGCCAGGTCGGTGATCTCGACGGCCGACTCGACCAGGCCGAAGCCGGCGGCCTCGGCCACGGGCTGGCCGTCGAGCGCGCGCACCGCGAGCGCGAAGAGGTTCGAGCCGTCGGCCCGCGGCGTCACCGTCGCTTCGATCAGGCGCGAGCGGTAGCCGGGCGCAGTCACGTTCAGGAAGTAGCGCGCCGGCGTCTGCGGCGTGCCGAGCTGCGCGGGCGCGAGCGCGAAGCCCCAGCGCCCCTGCCCGTCGGACGCGAACGGGTTAGCGTTCTCTTCGTTCGGCTCAGAGCCGCCGCCGGGCGCGAGCTGGACTGGGGCGCCCGCCGCCGCGTCTAGCAGCAGGGAGACGCGCGCGCCGGGGACGGGCGTGCCGTTCGTGCGGCCCTGGTAGACCAGGCCGTAAGGGGTGGTGACGGCCGTGGCCGAAGTGCTCGAAGTCGAGGGCGCGTTCTCGGCCACGACGGTCGCAGTGTTGACGAGGCCGCGGCCCGGCACGGCGCCGACCACGCGCGCCTCGAACCCGACGCGCACGACCGCGCCCGGCGCGAGCTGCGCGAGGCGGACCTCTATGCGGCGGTCGCGGACGTGCCCCTCGTCGGAGTCTTCGGCGTCGGTCAGCGCGCGCCCGTCGAGCCGGAGCGTGCCGCCGACGTAGTTGAGCCCCTCGGGAAGGTCGTCGCGCAGGATAACGCGGCGGGCCACAACGTCGCCGCTGTTGCGGAAGGAGATTTCAAAGTCGAGCGTGCGGCCCGGCGAGGTGGTGACGCGCTCGCGGCCCGAGACGAGCTTGACGGGCGGGAGCTGCGGGTCGGCCGGCGACGAGAGGCGCGCGCCGCGCCCGACGACGTTGACGATGGTGCCGATGTCGGCCGCGCCCGCGTCGAGCGCGTCGAGGACGTTCGAGCGCGCGGTCAGGCGTATGTTGAGCCGCTGCCCCTGCGGCGCGTCGTTGGTGGCGACGACGGCCACGACGCCGACGCAGGCGCCGCGCACGAGCCGCGGGCTCATCGTCTGCCCGAGCGTGATCTCGCGGTCGCCGCCCGTCAGCGTGCCCGTGTTGTCTGTGTCGAAGTGGAGGGAGACTATCGCGGCGGGCTCTTCGACCTCGGCCGCGGTGATGGTGTAGAGGTCCGGCGTGTTGCCGGTGTTGCAGACGCGGAAGAGGCGCTCGAACTGCTCGTTCGGCCCGACGCTGGCAGAGGGCTCGGTCTCGTCGGGCGTGACGGCGACGGCGGCCACGCTCCTGACGACGACGGTGACGGTGGGCGAAACGGTGCCGTACTCGGTGCCGTCGGCGTCGGCGTAGGTGGCCTCGGCCCGGTTGGTGATGACCGCGCCCGCGTCGGTCCGGCCGTCGCGCGCGGAGGCGCCCGCCACGGCCGCCGTCCAGAGGACGGCGGCCATGACGAGCGCGGCGGCGCGGACGACTTTGATGAGGGGGGCGTCGGTCATGGCTTAGGAGAAGACTGACTAGGGAACCCGTGGGGCTTGCCGCGGCCGGGGCCTTCGGGGGTCGCGGGCGTGAGCCCCCGAAGGCCCGGCCTCGGGCCGCCGCTTCAGTTGATGCGGCGGCGGAAGGTGAACGTGCCGGTTGCGGCGGGCGCGAGCGAGGGGATGTCGGCCCGGAGGAAGGTGGTCCCGGCCGTCACGGGCAGGTTGGTCGCGTTGTCCACGACCGTGCCGCCGGTGGCGCTGGGCATCGGGCTCGTCACCTGCGTGGTGTTCGAGGCCCAGTTGTTCGGCGCCGCGCCGCCGTCCTCGCGGATGGCGATGTTGGTCGCCGTCAGCTGGACGTTGCCGGCCCCGCCGCCGCCCGACGAGACGTTCTCGTAGGTGATCGAGTAGACGATGTCGGCGCCGGGCACCGCGTCTGTCGCGCCGCCGACCCCGGTCGTGTTGTCAATCGAGACCGACTTTTGCAGCAGCAGGAAGCCCGTGTAGAGCCGGTCGATGGTGTCGTTCGACTGCGCGGGGGTGTTGCCCGAGGTGGCGCGGATGGTGGCCGCGTAACCCGTGAGCACGGTCTGGCCCGCCGGCAGGTTGAACTGCACGGTGTAGTTGGCCGTCGCGCCGCGCGCGACGTTGATGGTCACGCTGTCGGAGGGGTCGTCCACCGTCACCGCGCCGTTGGGCGTGGTGATGACGAGGGTGGTGCCCGCCGGCAGCGAGGCGAAGTTCGTGACGGTCAGCGTGTACACGTCGTCGGCGTTGCCCGTGTTCTCGACCGTGTTCTGGAAGAGCGAGCTGCCGGCCGCCGTGGTGTTGCCGCCGGGCGCGACGCCGGCGATGCCGACCGTGACGCTGCGGTTGGTGTAGTCGTCGTTGGTGTGGTTCGGGCCGACGGCCTGCGGCGCGCCGTTCGGGCCGTTGAAGACCGAGCCGAGCCTGGCGATGAGCGTCAACAGCAGCACGCCGTCGCCGTCAACGTTGCCCGGCGGAGAGAGGTTCGTGCCGTCGAGCGTGCTGGAAGCGGGCGAGAGGTCGGCGCGGCCGTTACCGGAGTTCGAGACCGTGTCGCCCGACTGGTCGGTGATGCGGACGCCGAAGGTGTTGTTGACGAACGAGTCAACGATGGCGAGCACCGGCAGGTTGGCATTGGCCGAGAGGTTGATGGTGACGACCACCGCCTGATTGGAGGTGCAGGTGTTGCCGGCCGCGAGCGAGGCCCCGCGGTTGAAGGCGACGCGGCGCACCGTCGTCAGGTCGGCCGGCGCGGCGCTGGTCCAGACGGCCGCCGTGACGGGGTTGTCCGTCAGCGGCGAGACCGAGTAGAGCGTTCCGGCCGGGAACGCCTGGCCCGCCTTCAAAGAGGTCTGGTTCGGGATGGGGAAAATCTCGAAGACGCCCGAGTTTGCGCCGCCCGGAGCGTTGGTCAGCGTCGTGGCCGAGGCCACCTGCGTCGAGGAGACGTTGCAGGTGTTCATCAGGTAGTTGATGTCGTTGCCGGGGTTGATGGGGCCGGCGGGGCCGCTCAGCGTGGTCTGGATCGCCACGTCGGTCAGCACGGAGAGGCTGGCGAGGCCGCGGGCCTCGACCTGCCCGTTGACGCCGGCCGTGGTCGCCACGACATCTGCGGCCGAGGCCGCGACCGGCTGGCTGTCGAAGGTCGGGCCGCCGGTGGCCGCGTCGCCGAGCTGGATGTTGATCTGGCCCGAGGCCGCGGCGGGCACCGAGAAGCGCACGACGACGTTGCGGCTCTGGCCGGCCGGGATCGAGGCCGAGGCCACGTCGGAGCCGTTGCTGAGAATGTCCGTGTCGCCCGCGTCGAAGACGCCGTTGGAGTTGGCGTCGAAGAAGGCCGCGGTCAGGTTGGCCGAGGTGATGGCGCCCGAGACGATCAGGCTGGCGCCGCCGGCCTTGAAGGTGACGGTGTTGGCGAAGTTGCCGCTGTTGGAGACCGCGAGCGTGACGGAGGCGGTGGGGTTGCCGGCCACGACGTTGCCACTCGCGCCGCTGCCCGCCGTGTCGTCGGGCGTGATGGTCAGGCCGGCGACGTTGGCGACCGTCACCGTCACCTTGTTCGAGATGGTCTCGTAGGTGTTGCCGCCGCCGTCGCCGTAGCTGGCCGAGGCCTGGTTCTCGATGACTGTGCCGCCGGCCGTCTGCGCGTGCGCGGGCGCGTGCCCGAGACAGCCGAGCGCGAGGCCGACGAGGATGCCCGCGAGCTTGCGCCGGAAGTGGGGGTGGAAGGTTGGTCTTTTCATCTTCATTATTCCTTATGTCGGCGGGCCGTGGGCCGCGGCCGGCGGGGGTTCGGGCGAGTGAGCGAGCGCCCCTGCGAGCCTGAAGCCTTTCGGGCCGGCGCCCGGCTTACTTGACGCGTACCTGGTAGGAGGCCGAGAGCTTGCCGCCGGCGGCCAGCGCGTCGCTCCACTCGTATCGCACTTCCGTGTACATCGAGGCCGGCGCCGGCACCCGCTTCACAGTGCCGTCGGGCTGCTTCTCCTCGACCAGGGGGAGGGTCGAGTAGGTCTTGCCGCCGTCAATGCTGTAGGTGACGGTCGAGCCGCCCTCGGCCGCGGCGCTGCCGGCGACGAAGGCGGTGCCGGGCGGGATGTGGCCGACTGCCTTGTAGGCACGCGCGGCGCCTTCGCCCTCGTTCTCCGAGACGATCCGCCAGTCGAGCAATTCGCCGGGCCGGACGCTGCCGGCCTCTTCGAGCGAGAGCCGCTTGCCCTCGCGCTCGACCGTGCCGACGAGCGCGACCTTCACCTCGGGCCGGCCCGCCGTGCCCCCGGCGAGCTGGCGCTGCGCGAAGGCGGCGGCCCCGCCCATGACGACGAGCGCCGCGACGAACAGCGGCGCGAGCCCGTACCTTCTCTTCAGGTTCTTCATCGTGTCTTCTCCTCCGAAAGATAGAAACGCAGGCGGGTAATAACGGCTGCGGGTGTCGTGAGAGACGAGGCCAGCGGGTGCCCGGCCCGCCCCTTTCGGCGGGGCCGCGGCGGGCAGAGGCAGGCTTCAAACTGGCTCGGGCATCGCCGGCTCGCTCAGGGCGCAGGCGACGGCGTACATGAAATCTTTGACGCGGACGGGGCGCGGGAGCACTGCGGCGAGCCGCGCGTAGGCCGCGCTGCGCATGATCTCGGGCGGGCGGCGGTGGATGGCGATGAGCCGCGTGCGCGGCGACAATTCGCGCAGGGCCTCGACCGCCCCGGCCCGGCCGAAGCCGGCCATGTCGAGACCGACCGCGATCAGGTCGAAGCGGCCCTCGGCCGCCTCGCGCAGCACGTCCATCGTGTGACGACAGCTCTCGGCCTCGTGGCCGGCCTCGCGTAGAGCTGCCACCAGCCTCGCAGAGACTTCGGCGTCGTCGTCGCAAATCATCACCCGTGCCATTCGAGTTATCTTCCCTTTCGCCACGGCCTCGCCTGGGTGGCCGCCCGCTGCACAAGCGAAACAGACGGGCGCCCGCTCCCGGCCTTCACAACCCCCGTGCCGCACCCGCCCCGGCGACCCGCCCCGAGGCTTAAGTGCCACGGCGGCCGGGCTTTAGGCCCGGCGCTGCGCCACGCGCCCGGCAGCCGCGACAGGGCCACCCTGACAGGACGGGCCTGACAAACTGTCAGCCCGACTGCCGTTTTGACAGTGAAAGGCCGGAGTTTCCGCCGGCCTCGGCGGAAGGAGATTCAGGGAATGCGTGGCGGGTTCTCTGTGAAAGCCAGCGCGGTCCGGCCGCAGACTTTCGCCTGTGCGGCTCTAACGGCGCGGCTTTAGAGGAGGTGGCCGGCGGTTTCGTATTCGCGGAGTTTGCGGTAGAGGGTGCGGGCGGAGATGCCGAGGAGGGCCGCGGCGCGTTCGCGGTTGCCGCCGGTCTGTTCGAGGACGGCGAGGATGTGTCGGCGTTCGAGTTCTTCGAGCGTGGTGGGGGCCGTGGGCTGGCCGTCGGCGCCTGGGCGACGGTCGGCCGGGGCGCCGGAAGACGAGGCGGGGTCGGCCGGCGAGCGGTCGGCGGTGGCTGTGAGTCCGGCGGGGCCGGTCGGGGTTATGGCGGGGCCGGAAGGCCCTGCGTTAACCGAATCCGAAGTCGGCGCGCCGGCGGCGTGGGGCGAGGCGACGTGCGGGAGTATCTGGTCGGCCTCGATAATGTCGGCCGAGGCGAGGGCGGCGGCGCGTTCGAGGGCGTTCTTGAGCTCGCGGACGTTGCCGGGCCAGGGGTAGGCCGAGAGGCGGCGGCGCGCCTGCTCCGAGAGGTCGAGCGCGGGGCGGCCGAACCGCTCGCGGAAGACGGAGAGGAAGTGTTCGGCGAGGGCCGGCACGTCTTCGGGGCGCTGGCGCAGCGGGGGGATGTGAAGCGAGATGACGTTGAGGCGGTAGAAGAGGTCTGCGCGGAAGCGGCCGGCCGTCACGTCCTCGGCGAGGTTGCGGTTGGTGGCGGCGATGACGCGCACGTCGGCCGCGCGGTCGCGCGTGGCGCCGACGCGGCGAAACGTCCCCTCTTCGAGGAAGCGCAGCAGCTTGACCTGCGTCTGCGCCGGCATCTCGCCCACCTCGTCGAGGAAGAGGGTCGAGCCGTCGGCCGCCTCGATCAGGCCGCGCTTGGTCGCGGTGGCGCCGGTGAAGGCGCCGCGCTCGTGGCCGAAGAACTCCGACTCGAAGAGCGACTCGGGCAGCGCGGCGCAGTTGACCGGGATCATGGGCGAGTCGGCGCGCAGGCTCCGCGAGTGGATGAAGCGCGCGAGCACGTCCTTGCCGGTGCCAGACTCGCCTGTGAGGATGACGGTCGAGTCGGAGCGGGCGGCCGTCTCGGCCAGGGCGAGCAGGCCGCCCATCGCCGGGCTCCTGAAGACGGGCGCGGTGGTCTCCTCGGAGGAGGGCGCGCGGACGGCGTCGCGGAGGCTGGCGTTCTGGCGGACGAGGCGGCGCTTCTCGTCGGCCTTGCGGACGACCGTCTCGATCTCGTCGAGCGTGGCCGGCTTGGTCAGGTAGTCGTAGGCGCCGAGCCGCATCGCCTCAAGGCCCGTGTTGAGCGAGGTGTCGGCCGTCAGCATGATGACCTCGGGCGCGTCCTCGGTCTTGCGCAGCTCGCGCAGGGTTTCGAGGCCGGACATGCCCGGCATCCTGATGTCCAGGAGCACCACGTCGAAGTCGTTGCGGCCGACGAGTTCGAGCGCCTCCTCGCCGGTCGAGGCCGGCGTCGAGTCGAAGCCCATCCGCGCGGCCTGGTCCGTCACGAGGCGGCGCAGGACCGCGTCGTCGTCCACGACCAGCACGCGAATTTTTCTGCCCATAGGTTAAGGGGGTTGACTTGCGACTGCGCGTGTCCGGCGATGAGTAGAGCTTGACGGGACTGCCTCTCGGGTCGGGGCCGTATCATAGCAGACTCGGCGCCCGGCCGCGGCCGAAGTTTTCACCCGCGGTCCCCTTCAACGGCCGCCTTAAGGCCGCCCCTCAGGCGCGCGTTTCGGGAGCCAGAGCCGGAAGCGCGTGCCCGCGTCGGGCTTCGACGCGACGGTGAGGGCGCCGCCGAGCGCCTCGGCCAGGGCCAGCGAGACGGCGAGGCCGAGGCCCGAGCCGCGTCCCGGCTCCTTCGTCGTGAAGAAGGGGTCGAAGACGCGCGAGAGCGTGTCGGGCTGGATGCCGCAGCCGTCGTCGGCCACCTCGACGTAGACGCGGCCGCCCTCGGCCGCCGTCGAGACCCGGACGAGGCCGCCGTCGGCCACCGCGTCGAGCGCGTTGTTCAGAAGGTTGTCGAGCACCTGCCGGACGAAAGCCTCGTCGGTACCGATCTCGCCGATCTCAGGGCCGGGGTGTGCCTCGACCCTGACGCCGCGCTCGGCCGCTCGCCGGTCGTAGAGGCGCGCCGTCTGCTCGACCAGCCGGTTCAGATCGACCGGCTCGCGGCGCGCGCGCTTCTGGCGCGAGAGGTCGAGCAGGCCGCGCGTGATCTCCTTGCAGCGCAGAGCCTGCCTGACGATCTCTTCCAGGTACTCGTCCCAGCCGCGCTCGCGGGCGAGGCGGGCGGCCTCGGGCTGGGCGCGCAGGTCGCGCAGCGTCGCCTCGGCGCAGGTCGTGATGGCCGCCAGCGGGTTGTTGATCTCGTGGGCCACGCCGGCCGCCAGTTGGCCCGTCGCCGCCAGCCGCCGCGAGCGCGCCAGTTGCTCCTGCACCTCGGCCAGCGAGGTGATGTCGCTCCAAGTGACGACGCTCCACGAAGGGGAGCCGGGCGAAGGGGAGAAGGGGGAAAGGGAGGAAGGGGATGCGGGCGAGCCGGCCGCGTCCGGGGGCCGGTTTGAGTCTTCCGCCGCGCGCAGGTCGGGGTCTTCGGCCGTTTCTCCCGTCTCCGCCCCTCCCGTCTCCTCCACTTCCCCCTGTCGCGCCTCCCAGCCGCCGGCCCCGAGCCCCTCGATGGGCGCGGCCGAGACGAGGTAGCGCCGCCCGTCCTCGGCCTGCAACTCGAACGAGGTCGCGGCCTGCGTGCCGCCGTGCTGCTTGAGGTGGTAGGCGGCGGCCCGTTCGCCGAAGAGGAGGGCGAAGGCGTCGGCGCAACTCATGCCGACGACCTCGGCCGGGCTGAGGCCCATCGCCTCGGCCGCGGCGAAGTTGCAGCGGACGATGGTCATCCGGTCGTCGTGGACGATGACGCCGTCCGGGATGGCGTCGAAGGTCTGCTCCCAGACGCGCTTGGCCGCGCTGAGGGTTTCGAGCAGCCGCACGTTGTCGAGCGCGAGCGCGGCCATCTCGGAGAGCCCGATTAGCTGCTGCCGCTCCTCGGCGTCGAAGCGGTGCGGCGAGCGGTAGCCGACGGCCAGCACGCCGAGCTTCTGGCCGCGCGCGCTCAACTGCGCGAGCACCAGGTCGCGGACGCCCTCGGCGCTGTGCAGCGGGAACTCGCTCGCCGGCAGGTCGCCGGCCAGGCCGCGCACCTCGATGATCGTCTCCTCGGCGGCGGCCGCCCGCTCGGCGAACTCGCCGCGCAGCGGGTTGACGATCTCGCCGGCCTCGGGGCCGACGCTCTGGAAGCCGACCGTCGCGCGCCAGGTGATGGTGCGGTCGGCGAGCGAGAAGCTGGCGATGCTGGCCGTGTCGGCGCGCAGGATGCGCCGCACCGTCCCGGCCACGGCGCGCAGCGTCGCCGTCACGTCGTCGCGCCCGTAGGCGTCGCCCCCCAGGCCGTAGGCCCCCGCCGCGGCCGCCCCTGCCTCGTCTCTTTCCATCGCTTCTTATCTTGCCAGAGTAGGGCCGCGGATGTCGCGCCGCCGGCCGCCGGGCCGCGCGCGAATCCACTTCTGCCGCGCGGCGGCCGACATCGGCGCCGGATGCTCGCCGCAATTTTCTTTCACCTGTCGTAAAGAGGCCGGCGGGCGGGACGCCCGTGCCGTCCCTTTCGCGCGCTTCATCAAGTTGGCACGCCCGTTGCTACTCACGCCGTGGGGGTTCTCGAAGATGACGAACGATAGGGTCGAACACGGCGGGACCGGGCGCGGGCGACGCGTGCTGGCGGCGAAGGTGGCGGTCGAGGTGTTGGCCTGGCTGGCGGCCCTCGCCCTGTTCGCCTTCGCCGGCCGCGCAGCCCTCGCCGCGGCGCGGGCCGATGCCCACGCCCCCGCCCACACGCAGGCAACGCTCAGCGAAGGAGAACGATGAAGACGAGGATGAGAATGACGGGGATGCTCCGCGCTCTGCGGGCGACACTCTTTCTGACCGCGCTGGCCGCGGCCGCGGCCGACGGCGCGAGCGCGCAGACCGAGCAGCGCGTGGTCGTCAGAATCGAGCCGTCGCAGACGGTCGGGGAGCGCGTCTCTGACGAGGTCACGGCGAAGGAGCTGAAGAAGGAGGCCGAAGAGCGGATTGCGGCCGAGGAGTCAGCCCGCGCCGCCGCTCTCAACCCGCGGGCGCTGCTCAAGAGCGCGCGCACCTTCTCTGTCAGCTCGGGCACATCCTTCTTCGAGCCCGTGCTGTTGGAGGACGAGTTGCGCGAGCGGGCCGAGGCCGAGCCCTGGCCGCTGGCGCTCCTCGGCGGCGACTGGGAGAAGCGCAAGATCGCCGACGTGCTCGTCCACGTAGACCGCCCGGTCTTCACCTATACCTTCACCTACCAACTAACGCACAGGAGCTCGGGCGTCGTCCTCGCCACCGGCAAGGTCACCGCCTTCGACGGCAACGCCGCCGCTCCCAAGCTCGCCCGCCGCATCATGGAAGACATCAAGCTCGCCCGCGGCGAGCTGAGGCCCGGGACGAAGTAGTGCCTGCGAGGCGTGAGAGAAGAGAGAAGCTTCGAGGCGGGAAAAGAAGAGAGGGCGACGCTTTAAAGCGTCGCCCTCTTTCTGCTTCACACCTTCGCGTTCCCGGCCTCAGGCCGGGCGCGGCGCGGCGGCGCGCACCTCTTCGGAGACGCCCGACTCGTACTTCCTGAAGTTCTCGTTGAAGCGGCGGGCGAGGTCCTGGGCCTTCGCGTCGTAAGCCTCAGGGTCGCGCCAGGTGTTGCGCGGCGTCAGCACCTCCGAGGGCACGTCGGGGCAGGAGACGGGGACGTTGACGCCGAAAACCGGGTCGGGCCTCGTCTCCACCTCGGCCAGAGAGCCGTTGAGGATGGCGCGGATCATGGCGCGCGTGTGCTTGATGGACATGCGCGAACCCTCGCCGTAGGGGCCGCCCGACCAGCCAGTGTTGACCAGCCAGCACTGCGCGCCGTGCTGCTTGAGCTTCCGGCCCAGCAGGTCCGCGTAGACGCCCGGGTGCAGCACCATGAAGGGCGCGCCGAAGCAGGTGGAGAAGGTCGCCTGCGGCTCGGTGACGCCGCGCTCGGTGCCCGCCACCTTCGCCGTGTAGCCCGAGAGGAAGTGGTACATGGCCTGCTCGGGCGTGAGCCGTGCCACGGGGGGGAGCACGCCGAAGGCGTCGGCCGTCAGCATGATGATGTTCGACGGGTGGCCGGCGTGCCCCTCGGGCACGATGTTCGGGATCGAGGTCAGGGGGTAGGCGGCGCGGGTGTTCTCTGTCTTCGAGGCGTCGTCGAGGTCGAAGCGGCGCGTCTGCGGATCGAAGACGACGTTCTCCATGATGGTGCCGAACATCCGCGTGGTGCGGTAGATGTCGGGCTCGGCCTCGGCGGAGAGCTTGATGACTTTGGCGTAGCAGCCGCCCTCGAAGTTGAAGACGCCGTCGTCCGACCAGCCGTGCTCGTCGTCGCCGATGAGGCGCCGCTCGGGGTCGGCCGACAGAGTAGTCTTGCCGGTGCCCGAGAGGCCGAAGAAAACGGCCACGTCGCCCGACTCGCCGACGTTGGCCGAGCAGTGCATCGGCATCACGCCCTTCTTCGGCAACAGGTAGTTGAGAATCGAGAAGACCGACTTCTTCGTCTCGCCCGCGTAGTAGGTGCCGCCGATGAGGACGACCCTTTTGCCGAAATCAACGAGGATGAAGGTTTCGGAGCGCGTGCCGTCGCGCTGGGGGTCGGCCTTGAAGGAGGGGACGTTGATGACGGTGAACTCGGGCGTGTGCTGATGGGCGCCCGCGTCGTCGTTGATGAACATGGTGCGGGCGAAGAGCGAGTGCCAGCCCAGCTCCGTGATGACGCGGACCGCGAGACGGTAGCGCGGGTCGGCGCCGGCGAAGGCGTCCTGCACGAAGAGGTCGCGCCCGTCGAGGTGGCGCATCATGCGCTCGCGCAGCCGGTCGAACGCCTCCTGCGAAAACTCCTTGTTGACCTCGCCCCAGAAGACATCATTCTCGCTCGAAGGCTCGCGGACGATGGCCTTGTCCTTGGCGGCGCGGCCCGTGTGCTCGCCGGTATCGACGATTAACGAGCCGTAGGGTGTCAGCACGCCTTCACCTCGCCGGACGATCTCCTCGTACAGCTCGGGCGTCGTCAGGTTCCAGTAGACGTTGGCCGGCGCCCGGATCATCATGGCGTCGAGGCCCACGTCGCTCCGCCGGCGCCCGTGCTCACGCGTGGCGGTCTGCTTGATAGCGGTCATAATTTCTCCTGTAGCAATGAGCGGTAAATCAATCAACTCTCCGGCCTTTGTTGGCCGGCCGAACAAAACGGCGCCCGACGTGCGACAGGAGCGCAGGCCGCGTCCGCAGCCCGCCCGGCTGCGACGGCGGCGGCGCTCCCGCCGGTGCGATTAAAGTTGTGGCAGCGCCCTTCGGGGCCTTATCGACCGCGTCAACCGCGCTCGCGGCGGCGCTCCTCGGCCAGCTCGCGGAGCGCGACGGAGAGGTCGCGGGCGGCGCGTTCGAGTCGGTCGGCGCGGGCCTCCAGCTCGCCGACGCCGTCCGGGTCACGCAGGGAGGCCACGGCCGCCAGCGCCTCGTCGATCTGCTCATTCAGACGCTCCGAAGCCGAGTGTACTTCCTGCTCGGCTCGCGTCAGGTGCTTAGGGGAACTAACGCTTTCGCTGCTCACAAAACTTCACCCGGCTTGTCAGAATTTTGAAACCGCATGGGCCGGCGGCGACGGCTCGGCCCCCTCCGCCCCTTCTCCGCGGGGCCGCCGTGCGACCCGCGCCCGGCCCCCATCGCCACTTTCATCTTCAGAATTTTTATTCTGAAACACTGTCTTACATCAAAAGCAGCGCGCATTTCAAGTTGAGGCCCCGCCGGAAAAGGTGCGCGCAGACTTGACGGCGCCCCCTTTTCCGCGGCCGAATCGCGCGCACGCGCCGGCCGCCGACACAGATTCGCCACAAAGGGTTTGACATTGCGCCCGCGTCCGGCATAATGCACGGCACCGCCGGCCGGGCCTCTCCGCTCGGCCGCGCGGGCGAAACGTTAAAGACCTGCGGGCCGCCGGCCCGTCCCACAGTCCCCCCGAAGGCGGGCCGAGAAGGCCGAGGCCCGCACTCAGACTTGAAAAGAAAGTAAGCAATGCCGAACCGCAAGTTCCCCCTGTGGCTCGCGCTCTGCGTGCTCTTCGTCTTCGCGCAGACCGCAGCCGCAACTTCCGGCCCCGAAGAGTCTCTGCCCGAACTGATCCGCCGCGTCAAGCCGTCGGTCGTCTCCGTTATCACCTACAACGCATCGGGTGAGGTGGGCCTGACCGGCAGCGGCTTCTTCGTCCGCCCCGGCGAGGTGGTGACCAACCTCCACGTCGTCGAGGGCGCGCGCCGAGTCGAGGTTCGCACCTTCGAGGGCAAGGGGAAGACCTACCCGGTGGCCGGCCTGCGGGCGGTTGACGAGGATGGCGACCTGGCCGTCTTGCAGGTCGAGATGCCGGCCGAGCGGGCGCCAGTCGTGCGGGTGTCGAACGTCCTGCCCGAGGAGGGCGAGCGCATCTTCGTCATCGGCAACCCGCTGCGTCTCGAAGGGTCCGTGTCGGACGGCATCGTCTCGGCGGTGCGCGAGGTGCCCTCGCTCGGGCGCATCGTCCAGATCACGGCGCCCATCTCGCACGGCAACTCGGGCAGCCCAGTCTTCAACATGCGCGGCGAGGTGGTGGGCGTCGTCACCATCCGGGTGATGAACGGGCAGAACATCAACCTCGCGCTCGGCTCCCAGCGCGTGGCGGAGGTCAGGACCGCGCCCGCGCTGATCGGCTTCGCCGAGCTGGCGGCACGCGCCCGCAGCTTCCAGAAGTCGGACGCGCTCTCCGACTGGTGGTACAGGAACGGCCTCAACTCGCTCTGGCTCGGCAACTACGAGAGCGCCCTCGGCTACTTCGAGACGGCCGTCAACAAGAACCCGAACCGAGTCGAAGCTTGGATTCAGGTCGGCTTCTGCCGCGTCAAGCAGGGTAAGAACCGCGAGGCCGTCAAGGCATTCGAGCAGGCGCTCAGGCTCGAACCCGACTCCTACGAGGCCCTGACCAAGCTCGGCGACGCGCACTACTACGGCGGCAGCTACGACAAGGCGCTCGAAGCCTACAAGCGCGCCGTCGCCCTGAGGCCCGACCTCGCCGAGGGCTACTACAACCTCGCCGTCACCTTCCTCGAAGTCGGCGACCGGGCCGCGGCCCAGGCGCACGCCCGCGCGCTGGAACGCCTCGATCCCTCACTTCACTCGAAAATAAAGCGGGAGCTGTCCCGCTGAGCAGCATCTAAAAACGGGAGCCGTCACGTCATGGGACTATTCGACAACAACAACACCCTCATCGCCGAACTCGACGAGCGGGCCGCGCTCGAAGAACGCTGCCGCTCGGGCGCCCGCTGGTTCTACTGGATCGCGGCGCTCTCGCTGCTGACCTCGCTGGTCTCGCTCTCGGGCAACCAGTGGGGCTTCATCCTGAGCCTCGGCGTGACGCAGGTGATTGACGCGCTGGCGGCCGGCCTGGCCGAGGGCGTGGGCAACGCGGCGAAGGTCGTCGCGCTCGCGCTCGACCTGAGCATCGTCGGGGCCTTCGCGCTGGCCGGCTACCTGTCCGAGCGGCGACACACCTGGGCCTTCGTCACCGGGATGGTCTTCTACGCGCTCGACTCGCTGCTCTTCGTCTACGTCGCCGACTGGCTCGGCATAGCCTTCCACGCCTTCGCGCTCTACTGCATGTTCACGGGCCTGCGGGCCTGTCTCAAGCTCGGCGCGGCGACGCGGGAGGCGACCTCGGTTGTCCCGCCCCCGCCGCTGGCGGAGCAGGGGGCCGACGCCCCGGCGCACGCCACTCCGTAAGACCCCGAAGCCGTAAGGACTCGGGGAGCCCGAAAGGCCGCCTCGGAAAAGAGGTGAGGCCCGCGCAGGTCGTGTTCGCACGACCTGCGCGGGCCTCCCTTTATTTTCCCCAAGCCGCCGCCCTTACCGGCCCGCCTCCGCCTGGCCGAGGAAGGCGTTGCGGTCGATGCTCTCGGGGTTGCCGATGACGACGAACTGGATGTTGCGCATGTACTGGCGGGCGACGCGCTGCACGTCCTCGGGCGTGACGCCCCGCAGCCGCTCGATGAAGTCTACCGAGTTGCGCCAGCCGCCGCCGATCAGCTCATACTGCGCCAGCTCGCCGGCCTGCGCGGCGTTGGTCTCCTGCCCGAGGTAATAGCGCGTCAGGTATTGCTGGGCCTGCGCCTTGATGTCGTCGGGCCTGATGGGCTCGGTCTGTAGGCGCTTGACCTCGTAGAGCATGACGCGGATCGCCTGGCTGGCGTCAACGGCCGTGACGTAGAGGCCGCCGACGTTGGCGCCCTGGCTGCCGAGCGTGGCGTCGGGCGCGTAGGAGAGGTTGCGGCGCACGCGCACCTCGTAGAAGACCCGGTCGCGCAGGATGGAAGACGCGATGCGCATCGCGTAGATGTCGGGCGCGGTCAGGCCCGGCGCGACGAAGACGCCGGAGACGTAGTTGGTCGGCAGCCCCCGCGGCACCACTTCGAGCGTGGCCGCCTTGTAGGCCAGCTCGGGCACGGGCGCGGGGCGGTAGTCGCCGCGCGGGAGCCTGGCGAACGTGGCCTCGGCCTTGCGCCGTATGTCCTGCGGGTCCACGTCGCCGACGACGACGAGCAGCAGGCGCGAGGTCTGCATCATCTGCTGGTGGAAGCGGCGCACGTCTTCGAGCGTCAGCCGCGAGACCGACTCGGCCGTGCCGCGCGGGTCGTTGAGGTAAGGGTGGCCGGCGTAGGCCACGCGCGACTGGAGGAGTTGGAGGGCCGAGTCGGGGGTGTCGTCGTCGTCGCTGCGGTTGACGACGAGCCGGCTCTTGATGCGCTCGAAGTCTTCGCGGGCGAACGAGGGCCTGAGCGCCGCGTCGGCGAAAATCTCCCAGGAGCGGTCGAAGTGCTGGCGCGTGCTGCCGAGCGAGAAGACCGAGTAGTCCTGGTTGACGCCGTAGCTCAGGCTGGTGCCGAGGCGCGAGGTCTCGCGCCGCATCCGGTCGCGCGGGAAGTTCTGGCTGGCCTCGGTCGCCACGTCGAGCATCAGTGCTTCGACGCCGGCGTTCTCGGCCGTGACGTTGCGCGACCCGCCGCGCAGGAAGAGGCCGGCCACGACCGACTGGCTCGCCTCGCGCCGCTTGACCAGCACCTTGAGGCCGTTCGCCTCGAACTCCGTGACGAGCCGCGCCGCCTCGGCCGCCTCGCGCGAGAGCGCGGCCGTCGAGCGGTCGGCCGTCGGCGCCGCAGGCCCGGCCGACTGCGCCGCGGGCGCCGGGTTCGGACGCTCCTGAGACTGGGCCGCGACTAACGCGGCCAGGCCCGACGCGAGCAGCGCGAGCGCGAGGAGCGCCGCCGCCAGCCTGCGGCCGAGCCCTGCGGCCGACCGCTTCGGCGCCGCGCCGGCCGCCTTCTTCACTCTCGAATCTTCGCCCACTGATTTCACCTTCCGCCCCCGTCCCTTCTCTTCACCTGCCTCTTCACTTGCCTCTTCACCTGCCGGACGCGGCCCCGGCCCCGGCCCGCCGCGCCCCGCCGCCGATCAGGTCGGCCTCGGTCAGGCCCGAAGCCTTCAACGATTCCTCGGACATCAGGGCGAGGCCGACGTGGGGCTTGCCCTGGATGTAGGTCGTGACGTACCGGCTGATGTCCCGGCGCGAGGTGGCGCGCAGGCGGCGCAGGTAGCCGCGGAAATAGTCGAGCCCCGTCGAAGACCACCAGAAGCTGATGGTGTGCGCGTACTCGGAGAGCTTCTCGCGGGAGTAGAGGTCGTCGGCCTCGGTCAGCGCCTTGGCGCTTTCCAGCTCCTCGTCGGTGTAGTAGTCGGGCTCGTCGAAGTGCGCGACCTCCTCGTAGATGGCGCGCACGGCGGCGCGGGCCTTGTCGGGCGTGGTCTGCGCGAAGATTTGAATGGGGCCGGTGTTGCGCTGCGTGTAGTAGCCGAGCCCGACGGCCGTTACCAGCCCCGTGTCAACGAGCGCGCGCTGGAAGCGCGAGTTGGGCTGGCGCAGGATGAACGAGAAGATGTCGGCCGCGTAGGTCGCCGCGTCGTCCTTACCGATGGAGGGGCCGTGCCAGCCGATGTTGATGATGACGTTCTGGACCGGCCTATTGATGATGACGGCCTCGCTCTTCTGAAGCGGCGGGTGTTCGACGAGCGGGAACTCCTCGAACGGGTCGCGCTCGCGCCGCTTCCACTCGCCGAACAACTGCTCGACGAGGGCGAAGACCTCCTCGGCGCGCACGTCGCCGGTGACGACGATGGCCGAGTTATTAGGCACGTAGTAGCGGCTCTGGATCAGCCGCATCATGTCGGTGGTGGCGGCGCGCACGGTGGCGCGGCTGCCGCCCGGGTTCTTGCGGCTCGGGTACTTGTAGAAGAGACGCTTGTTCAGTTCTTCCTGGAGCGAGCCGTAAGGATTCGACTCGTGGCGGTCGAGCTCGCCGATGACGACCTCGCGCTCCTGCTCGAACTGCCGCTCGTTGAAGCTCGGGTGGAGCGCCGAGTCGCGCATGAAGCGCATGGCGACGGCGAAGTTGGGAGTGATGGTCGTGAAGTAGTAGTTGACCAGCTCCTCGCGCGTCTCGCCGTTGTAGATGATGCCGAGCTGGTCGATGTTCATCAGGTATTCGGCCCGCTGCTCGATGGCGCGGTTCGACTTGAAGAACATGTGCTCGTAGAGGTGCGACAGGCCGTTGAGCTCGGGCGTCTCGGTGAACGAGCCGTTCCTGACGGCCAGCTCGACCGTGACGAGCGGGACCGAGTGGTCTTCGAGCACGATCACTTCTAGCCCGTTCGGCAGCACCTTGTTGACGAGCGGCGGCGGCTCCGTCAGCGGCCCCGAAGGGGTCGGCTGCTGGGGCGCGGGCGTCGGGGCCGGCCGGGTCTCGCCCCTGCGGGCCGGCGCCTGGCGCCTGTTCTGCGGGGCCTGCGACCTCTGCGGGGCCGCGGCCTGCGCGAGCGGCGCGCCGACGAACGACAGCAGTAGCGCGAAGGCGGCGAGCCGCCTCGTGAAAGTTGACTTCATAGCTCTTCCGAATGTCTGGACGGTCTCTCGGCGCGTCCTCGGCCCGTGCGAGCCGCGCGCGCGAAGCCCGAAGAAGGCGGCTGGCGGCGGATTCAGACTCGGCCCCGGTTCGCAACTTGGAGGCGATGATAGCACGCGCGGTTGCCCCCGCTTAAGCCGCGCAAAAGTAAAAAGCGGCCCGGCGGCCGGGGCGTTTCGGGCGAGATTTATGGGGCTAAAGGGGGACGAAGCGCCGAAGGCGAAGGACGGGGGATTTGACCCTCCCGCCTTCGCCTTACAGAGATCGTCGCGGTCGTACCGGCGCGGTCGGTTTCAGGGCGCCTGCGCGCGCAGCCGCATGGCGCGGCGGAAGCGGCGTGCGTCGTCGTCCATCGAGTTGGGCGACCAGGTGGCGCGCAGCCGCGAGGCTGCCCCCGCCTCGGGCGCGACGTGGAGACTGTAGACCTGCCACTTGCGGGGCGCGAAGACGACGAAGCGGCGGCCGTCCCGCTCGTAGTCGGCAGGGTTCTGGCCCGCGCAGACGATCTCGGAGTAGCCGTCGCCGTCGAGGTCTGCGACCTCCTCGGTCCATTCGGCCCCGCGGAAGCCCTCCACGTCGAGCGGCACACGGTCGGTGATGCGGAAGGTGCGGTCCTTGCCGCGCTCGATGAGATAGAGGCGAGCGAGGCCGTCGGCACGGTCCTCGACCACGGCGGCGACGAGCGTGCCGCGGTCGGTCAGCATGGCACGCGCGGCCGAGACCTGGCCCCGCGTCAGTCTGGCGGCGAGGGCGCGCGCCTCCACCTCCGAGAGCGACGGCTCGGCCCTGCGCACGAGCCCCCGCGGCCTGAGCCGCGCGGCGGCTTCGAGCGCCCCCTCCGCCACTGGGGCGGCAGGCTCGCCCGCGTCGGCCGAGCCTGCCGAGAGCGCTACCAGCGCCACGCAGATCATGGCGAGCACGGCGAAGGCCGTCGCCACCCGCGTAAAGGCGAAGCGGCCGGCGTTGAGCGCGGCCACGGTGTTCGTGAACGGCTCGGGCGCGGCGCCCGCCGCCTCAGCCGCGCGGGGCCGGCGCGCCACACCCTCTTCGAGCAGCCGGCGCGCCTCGACGGCGCTGGCCGGGCGCTGCGCAGGGTTCTTCGAGAGCAGCGAGTGGACGGCCGCGGCCAGTGCCGGCGGGCACTCGGGCTGGAGGGCCGAGAGCGGCGGCGGCGCGGCCGTCGCCTGCTTGACGAGCACGGCCGAAGAGAGTTGGTCCACGAAGGGCGGCCGGCCCGTCAGCATCTCGTAGAGCAGGACGCCGACGCTGTAGAGGTCGCTGGCCGGCCCGATCTGGTGGCCGAGGCACTGCTCGGGCGACATGTAGCGCGGCGTGCCGATGACGAGGCCGGTCTCGGTCGTCGCGTGCGTGCGCGTCACCTCGGTCGAGGTCTGCAAGACTTTGGCGATGCCGAAGTCGAGCACGCAGACGCCGCGCCCGTTGAGCATGATGTTCGAGGGCTTGAGGTCACGGTGGATGATGCCGAGGGCGTGGGCCTCGGCCAGCACGTCGCAAATCTCGGCGGCCACGCCGACGGCCCGCTCGGGCGCGAACTGCCCGTCGCGCGCCAGCGTCTCGGCGAGCGTCGAGCCCTCGACGTACTCCATGACGATGAAGGGGCGGCCGTCGGAGAGGTGGCCGGCGTCGAAGATCATGGCGGCGCGCGGGTGGCGCAGCCGGGCCATCGTGCGGGCCTCGCGCATGAAGCGCTCGGCCACCTCGCGGTCGGCCGAAAACTCCGGCTTGAGAACTTTGACGGCGACCACGCGTTCGAGGCCGAGGTGTGAGGCGCGGTAGACCGTGCCCATGCCGCCCCGGCCGATCTCGCACTCGACGCGGAACCGGCCGGCGATTACCTGGGGGGTGTCCATCTTGTGACCCTCTCGTTCGGGAAAGAAGGGTCGCCGACGGTAACGCACACTTTCAGCGAAAGAGCGAGGGGGCTGAAAAGAAGCGACGTGACCGGAAGCGGTCCGGGTGAAACAGTTGGGACTGTCTTTTAACGTTAAGGGGAGAAGCGACGGCTCGGCATCTCCGAATCGTCAGGAGCGGTGAAGTTTATCACTTCCTGGCCGCGTGGCAAGGATTTTTCGCGTGGGGCGTCAGGCGAGTGCGAGCGTCCAGCGGACCAGGACGACGGCCGCCGTCAGACAGGCGTAGCCGGCGGCCGTATTCCCCAGGCGGCCGAGCGCGGCGCCGAACCACGACGCGTCACGCGACAGCGACAGCGGCGGGAGCAACAGCAGCGCCGCCCCGAACAGCAGCGCCCCCAGAACCAGAAGCGGCCCGCCGGGGTTCAGGGCCAGCGCCTCTTCCCAGCGGCCGCCCAGCGCGAGCACGACGCCGCGCGTCATCCCGCAGCCCGGACAGTCGGCCCCGAGCCAGAGCTTGAAGGGGCAGGCCCAGCGCAGCTCGTGGCCGGCGAAGAGGACGGCGCCCGGCGTGGTCGTCGCCGCCGCGCGCAGCGCCGCCAGCGACGCGAGCAGCGCAGCGCCCGACACGAACGCGACCGTCTTCGTTGACCTCACGACTCTACCTCACGCACGCCCGGCTCAGAACCAGCCCTTCTTGTTCTGGACGTAAGTCCTGACAAACTCCTCGTCAGACTTGGTCAGGTAGATGATGCCCTCGACCAGGCCGATGACGCCCGTCACCATCCCGCCGATGCCGCAGGTCAGAACCGTGATCAGAAGCATGATGATGCCTTCGGTCGAGTAGCCGAGGATGAACTTGTGTATGCCGAGGCTGCCGAGCAGGATGCCGCACAGCCCGGCCGCAACCTTCTTGTCGGCGCCCTTCGCCTGCCAGTCGGCGCCGCCCGGATGCTGGTACATCATGTTCTGGCCGGGGTTGTAGGCCGGGTAGCCGGGCGGCGGCGGGGCATAGCCGCCTGTCTGCTGGCGCTGCTCGGTCTGGGTCTGGCCGAGGTCGCCGCTGTAGCGCCACTGCTCGGGCTGCGGCGAAGAGGGCAGCCCCGAGCCGCACTTCACACAAAAACGCGTGCCTTCGACGTTGTCTGCTCCACACGAAGGGCAGGGGATCATTTCGCTCTCCTTTTGGGTTTGTGGCGGCCGCGCCGCGCGACCGCCGCGCTCGGCCGAGTGTTTCCGGCGCCGAAGCCGAAAGAATTTAAGACGAGGGCCATCAGGCCGAAACGCCCGTCGGGCCGAGGCCCGACTCTTTCTCACAATCCGAGTTAAAAGTAAACGGCACTCGGGCAGGGCGGGCGGGCCGAGACAAAACGGGCGGCGCGCCTGGCGCGGGCGACGGGGCGACGCGCGCCCAACGTCAGCCGTCCGCGAGGTCGGGTATCCAGAACTCCTGCCCCTCCGACTCGACCCGCCGCAGGCCGCGCGCCGTCAAATCTTCTTCGGCGAGGCCGAGGTAGGTGAAGTGCGGCAGGTCGCTCACGACCGTCTGGAACCAGCCGTGGCGGGCGAGCAGGCGGCGCACGGCCGGCTCGGAGTACTCGGCCACGTCGAAGGCGAGCATGGCGAGGTGCTGCGAGGTGCCGGGCGCGGCCACCGAATGCAGGATGCTCTTGCGCAGGTCTTTGCTGAAGAAGATGCCCTCGGCTTCGAGCTTGAGCACGGCCGCCACCTGCTCGCGCGACGGCAGAGAGCGCACCCGCTCGGCCTCGTCGCGCGAGAGGCGGCCCCGGCCGCACCAGTGTTCGAGCGCAGGGTCGCAGCGCGAGCGCCAGAGGCGCAGCGAGTCGTCGAAGGTGCGCCGCCCGGCCTCGGGGCCGCCGCGCGGCGTCAAGGTCAGCCCGAGCCTTCGCCCC
Source organism: Pyrinomonadaceae bacterium (assembly GCA_035645715.1). Lineage (GTDB taxonomy): Bacteria > Acidobacteriota > Blastocatellia > Pyrinomonadales > Pyrinomonadaceae > QHXN01. The sequence goes on along the minus strand of DASQMB010000056.1, from coordinate 59,424 downwards.
TCGGCGCGCGCGCGCAGCAGCGCTTCCATCGCGGCCGGCTGCAACCCGATCTCGAGCCCTTCGAGCGTCTCGACGCGCCAGCCCGCCTCGCGCTGGAAACGCTCGACCTCCTCCTCACTCTCGAAGACGCAGACGGGCGGCAGCGCCACACCCTCGGCGACGAACATCGCGCCGTACTCGGCGAGCACCCGCCACGCAACCGAGTCGCCCGCCGGGCAACACGTTTCGAGCCCCCGGCCGTGCCGCGCGAAAGCTCGCTCGACGGCAGCGAAGAAGGCCCTGCGCCCCCCGCCCGCAGCGCCCATAGGTTCCTCACGTAATCTTTGGATAACGAGCCCGCCAATCTCCCCGCCATGGGGGCCTCGGAATGTTTCTGACGGCGCCCGCCGCGACCACCCGGCCGCCACGCACGCCTTCGGACTCGGAAATGTAACTAACGCGGGCCGCGCGGACAAGCGCGGTCGGCGACTGCGCGCCTTCGAGGGCTAACGCGGCAAGCGTCCGCGCCGTCAATCAGCGGGCCGCCCCGCCGTCGCCGCCGTGCCCCGGCGGGCGGGCGGCGCGGGCCGGGGCCGCGCTGTGCCGCGCTGTGGCGCCTGCTGTATCCTGAAAGCACCGGCGGGGCCGAAAGTGCGCGCGCTGCGTTAATTATGGGGCGTCTGGAAAATTTTCGAGAGGTACTGTCGGTCTACCGCAAGCACGGCTGGCGGCCGGCGCGCGCTCTGTTGACGAGGGCGGCGCTTGCCGAGTTGGGCGGCGGCGGCGAGCCGGCCGCGGGCGAGACGATGTTCGAGGGGATGCCGGTCTGCGAGTCTGAGGTGGACGCGGTGTGGTTCACGCGCGGCGCGCAGGGCGGGCGCGAGGCGTGGGAGCTGCGGCTGGTCGGCCCGACGCCTTACGCGCTCTTCGAGCTGTTCGAGCCGGACGAGCCCGAGGAGGACCGCGACGACGTGCGGCGCGAGATGGAGGCCCGTCTCGTCGAGCACGCCGGCCCGCGCGCCTGAGCGGCCGTCGCTCCGCACCCGTCGCGCTCGCGCCCGTCAGTTGTCCCGGCTGCTCCCCACCTTGACCTGCATTTCCATCCGCTGGCCGTCGCGGAAGACGACGACGGGAATCGTGCTGCCGGGCATCGCCTCGTAAATCCGCAGCCGCAGGTCGCCGCTCGTGCGGGTCGGCTTCCCGTTCACCTCGACTACCACGTCGCCCCTCTTAAGCCCCGAGAGGCCCGCCGGGCCGTTGCGGTTGACCCCGTCGAGCTCCACCCCGTAGAGATTCGAGTCGGGCAGGCGCACGCGGCTGCCCACGTCCACACCGAAGAGACCGCGCCCGCCCGGCCGGCTGTCAATCGGCTCCATGCCGCGGTACTCCTTCTCGTGCATCGTGTTGAGCGCGGCCGTCCTCCTCTCGCCGTCGCGGATGAAGACGACCTCGACGGACTTGCCCGGCGGCGTCGCGGCCAAAACCCTCCGCAGGGCCGACACGTTGCGGACCGCCTGGTTGTCGAGGCTGATGATGATGTCGCCGCCGAGCAGGCCGGCGCGCTCAATCGAGGTATCGGGGCCGGAGAGCCCCTCGATAAAGACGCCGCCGCCGTCGGCCGTCTCGAAGCCGTCAACCTCGCGCGGGATAGAGACCGAAATCTGCGCCTGCCGGACCGCGCCCGCCGAGCGCTGGCCGCGCATCATCTTCACCCCTATGCCGACGGCGAAGATGAGCGCCAGCGAGAGCACCAGCCAGCCGAACCAGCCCATGCGGGCCGGGTTGCAGGCGCGCGACAGGCGGCCAAAGGTTGAGCCGGCGCCCGGCGCGAGCGGCGCCATGGGGACCGCGCCCCAGGCCGATTGCGGGGCGAAGGGGTCCGCCGTCCGGCGGGAGGCGAACGGGTCCGCCGCCCGCGGTGGAGCGCCCGCGGCTGCAGCGGCGGGGCCGGCCGCGGCGTCGAAGCGCCGCGTCTCGTTGTACTCATCCGTCCCTTCGCCGAGGCGGTAGCCGCACATGCGGCAGAAGCGCAGGCCCGCCGTCAGCGAGGCGCGGCAGCTCGGGCAGATGACCTCGGCCGCTCGGTTGGCGTACTGTTCGTTCTGCATAGCTCTCCAGCCGAACCTTATTTGGGGAAGTGGGCCGGCGCGGCGTGCGGCCGGCGACGTGTGCATCAAATATACGACCTTCAGAGCGGCGCGGTTGCACGCGGGCGGCGTGAGACTTAGACTACATTCCCGTGCCCCGGCCGTCAGGACGACAGGCATTCTGGCCTTTCGGGTCCGCGCACGCAAGGCCCGGCGCACGCGGCGGCACACCATGTGCCACGTCGCGGCGGACGGAGCTTTCGAGACCCGCCGCCGCGCGGACCCGCCGCGTTCCGGGCGGCCGGCGCCCTGGGAGTGAAATTTCTGTGGACGTGAGCAAAGCACTGGCGGCCCTCCAGCCGCTCTACGGCAAGGGCAACGTCGAGATCGTGCGCGGCGACGGCACGCGCGTCCGCGGCGTCGTCCGCAGCCTCAAGCAGACGCAGGCGCTCACCCGCCCGAGCGTCAAGATCGAGCGGGCCGACGGCGAGGTCGTCAAAATTCTCTTCGCCGAAATCGCCGAGATTATTGACCACAACGGCTGAATCGGCGGCTGACCGCCGGCCCGTTTTCTGTTATATTCGTCGTGTCCCGACCCACGAGCGGGAGACGAATTGAATGATGATGATTGAAGACTTCGGCGCGCGCGTGGCGAGCGTCTGGCAGGGGCTGAGGCCCTCGACGCGCAGCCTGTTCGAGCGCGCCCTCTCCGCCTCACAACCGCCCGTCAACCCGAACCCGGCGCCGCGCGGCGAGACCTCTTACGACGCGCGCTCCGAGTGGGAGTTGAGCCGACTTCTCGCCGCCCTCGACGAGCGCGCGGCCGAGGGCGGCCCCTCGGCCCTCAGCGACGAGCAGACGCGCGAGCTGGCGCGGATGGCCGAGACCTGCGCCTCGGTCCTCCACAACGGCGCGCGCTCGGCCGAGGTCTTCGCCCAGCTTCTGGGCCGCGCCTTCCGCTCGCGCGATTACGTCCGCGTGGACGCCCTGGCCGACGTGATGACGGCCCGCCTCGCGCCGAGCGAGTTGTGTGAGTTGGCCCGCTGCCCCGACCCGTCTGTGCGCGCCGTCGCCCAGGAGGCGCTGCTGCAACTGCCGACGGCCGCGCTCATCGGGCTGCTCGGCGACCCCGTAGACTCCGACACGGCCCGCTACGCCCTCGAAGGTCAGGCCGACGAGTACGGCTCCGAGGAGGCGCGCTGGATAGTCAACGCCCTCGACCAGGCCGACGAGGACGACGAAGACTTCTGAAGACCCGCCGCCATCCCGCCCCGCCGGCCGCACGCGCCCGCCGCGCGCCGCGGCGAATCGAGCGGCTCACGCCCGAGACGCTCGCGGCCGGCGTCGCCGAACTGGCGCGGCGCGACCCGGACCTCGCCCGCGTCGTCGAGCGCCACGGACCGCCGCCCCTCTGGGCGCGCGAGCCCGGCTTCCCCACCCTCGTCCGGATCATCCTCGAACAGCAGGTCTCACTCTCCTCTGCGCGCGCCACCTTCGACCGCCTGCTCGCCGCCGCCTCGCCGCTCACGCCCGCGACCCTCCTCGCGCTCGACGACGAGACGCTGCGCGCCGCCGGCTTCAGCCGCCAGAAGGCCGACTACTGTCGCGGGCTCGCGCGACGGGTCGCCGCGGGCGAGTTGGACCTCGACGCGCTCTCGTCGCTGCCCGACGAGGCTGTGAAGGCCGCGCTGCTCAAGGTCAAAGGGGTCGGGCCGTGGACCGTGGACATCTACCTGCTGATGGCGCTCGGCCGCCCCGACGCCTGGCCGGGCGGCGACCTCGCGCTGGCCGTCGCCGCGCAGGAGGTCAAAGAACTCACTTCGAGGCCGACGCCCGCCGATCTCGAACTACTGGCCGAGCAATGGCGCCCCTTCCGCGCCGTCGCCGCGCACCTGCTCTGGCAGCACTACCTGAACCGCGCGACCCGGGCGAACAAGGTCTGACCGAAGAGTCGAGACGATTCGCCCGCCCGTCACTCCGGTAAGAAATGCCGCCGCCGCCCCGGCGCTGGGTCGGGCCGCGGTCGGGCCGCGAGCCCGGGGAACAAACGGCCTCTCGGGCGGCGTATTGGTCTGACATGGCCCTCCCCCACACAGACAAACACTCAGACCGCGCCCCCATTCGGAAACCGCTCCGGCTGTGGCCCGGCCTCCTCTTCGTCACTCTGCAACTGCTCGGCTGGTTCGTCGTCCCACTCGTCGCGCCCGGAGCCCTCATCTTCGGCCTGCTGGCCGGGGTGATTGGCGGGCTGGGGATCGTCGTCTGGTGGGCCTTCTTCAGCCGCGCTCCGCGCGCCGAGCGGTGGGGGATCGTCGCCCTTTTGGTCGCCGCGATGGTCGCGGCCCGGCCGCTCCTCCACGAATCAATCGCGGGGGGCATGATGGGGATGATGTTCCCCATCTACGGCCTCGTGTTCGTGAGCATGGCGCTCGCCGCCGGGGCGGCGGTCGGCCGCCGGCTTTCCGACGGGCGACGGCGCGCGGTCCTGGCCGCCGCCGTCCTGATCGCCTGCGGCGCCTTCACGCTTTTGCGGACGGGCGGCATCACCGGCGATGCCGATTCGGACTTCGCCTGGCGCTGGTCGCAGACGCCCGAGCAGCGACTGCTGGCCCGCGCCGGCGACGAACCGGCACCCGGCACGTCGGCCCCGGCGGCGGAGGCCGGGGCGGCGTGGCCCGGCTTTCGCGGCCCCGAGCGCGACGGCGTCGTCCGCGGTGTGCGGATCGCAACCGACTGGAAAACTTCGCCGCCGGTCGAGTTGTGGCGCCGCCCCGTCGGGCCGGGCTGGTCGTCCTTCGCGGTCGGCGGCGACCGCCTCTACACGCAAGAGCAGCGCGGCCCGCACGAGGTCGTCGCCTGCTACAACGCGTCCACGGGCCAGCCGGTCTGGGTCCACCGCGACGAGGCGAGGTTCTGGGAGTCGAACGCCGGGGCCGGACCGCGCGGGACCCCGACTCTCGGCGGCGGCCGTGTCTACACGCTCGGCGCGACCGGCATCCTGAACGCGCTCGATGCCGGCGACGGCTCGGTCGTCTGGTCGCGCAACGCGGCCGCCGACACGCAGACCAAGGTTCCGGGCTGGGGCTTCGCCGGCTCGCCGCTGTTGATCGGCGACGCGGTCGTCGTCGCCACCGCCGGCACGCTCGCCGCCTACGACGCGGCCACCGGCGAGCAACGCTGGTTCGGCCCGAAGGGCGGGAGCGGTTACAGCTCACCCCACTTAGCGACGATTGACGGAATCACGCAGATCGTGCTGCTGAGCGGCCCCGGCGTGGTCAGCGTCGCGCCGGAGGACGGAAGGCTGCTCTGGCAGTACCCACTGTCGCAGAACACCCGCATCGTTCAGCCGGCCCTGACCGCGGACGGAGACCTGCTGGTGAGCGACGGCGAGGGGGCCGACCTGCACCGCATCGCGGTCGCGCACGCCGGCGACGGATGGAAGGTCGAAGAGCGCTGGACAACCGACGGGCTGAAGCCCTACTTCAACGACTTCGTCGTGCACCGCGGCCACGCCTACGGGTTCGACAACGGCACGCTCGCCTGCATCGACCTCGCGGACGGCGGGCGCAGGTGGGAGGGCGGAAACTACGGCTCCGGCCAGCTCATCCTGCTGCCCGAACAGGACGTGTTGCTGGTGGTGTCTGAGCAGGGCGAGCTGGCGCTGGCCGGCGCGGCCCCCGAACGCTTCGAGGAACTGGCGCGGTTTTCGGCCATCAGGGGGAAGACCTGGAACCACCCCGTCCTGGTCGGCGACGTGCTGCTGGTCCGCAACGGCGAAGAGATGGCCGCGTTCCGCCTTCCGCTCCACGGCCGCTGAAGGCCAACTGCCAGCGCCTGCGAGCCCTCGGAAAATCATCACACGCGGGCTTTAATTGGTGATTTCGGCCGGCGAAAAAAACCGCTTGACAGGGTGTGGCGCGGTGCGTATAGTCCGCATCCCGTCGCGGTTCTCAAGGGGGCCGTGACCGGCGCGGGATCGGCGGGTCGAGGGCAGAAATGCCCGACGCCCGAGGACGGCAACAGCAGCGGATTTAAGTTGTCGCCAATGACGCCCGGGCCGAAGCCGAAAGGCTTGCTGGAGGAGAGTCGGCAGGCTCTCCGGGCGACGCGGATAAAAACGCGCTCGCGCCCTGAGGAGTGATCAACTTCGGGGCAGTCAGTCGTCCGACCTCGGTCGGACCTCGTTTCGCCGGAACGTAGACCGGCGGTGGAGGACAGCCACCAGAACAAAAACCAAACGGCACCGCGCCCGTGAGGGCGGCGGGGACTCGAAGAGGCGCAAGCCGATGAAAGTCCGAGCCGACCGGAGGCAAGGCCGACCGCTGGCCCGCGCTTCGGGATATAAAAATGGCCGCGCTTGCGTGTACATGCAGCGCAGCCGCCATCCCATGACGCGCTTCGGCGTTTCAACGGGAACAGGCCGCGCCGCCGCCCCTCGTGGGCCGGCGGCGCGGCCTCTTTTTGCCGTCAGTTTATTTCGACTCCGCGGCCCGTGTTAACATCCGTCCCGCCTTCGGATTTCTTCCGCCGTAACCCGCGGCCCTTCCCGGCCGACAATCGTTAAGCCCGCTACCTCTTTATGCTCGAACTCGGACTCCTCATCCTGTGCCTGCTGTGCGCCGGCGCGCTCTGGCTAGCGCTGGGGCGGCTGCGCGCGGCCGACGAGCGGCGGGCCGAGGCCGAGAGGGAGTCGGCCCGGCTCCATGCCGAGCTGGAAAAAGTGAGGACCGGCGAAGAGAAGAGGCGGGCGGCGGTTGATGAGTCGGGGGTTGACGGGGGCGCGGCGGGTCCGGCTCGTCTGAACGAAGAGGCGGTGCCTGCCCTGCGGCTGGTGAGCGATTCGGGCGAAGCGGCGTCGGCGGAATGGACACAGACGGGAGGAACTGCCTGGGGCGCGGAGACGGCGCGGGAGGTCGAGGCGACGGAGTGGGCGGAAGCGACTGAGAAGGCGGAGGCAGCCGGCGACGCCCCCCAGGCGCTCGCCTGGGGTTTGGATGAATTCTTCAACCGCACGGCGCACCCGCGCGAGTTGCTTGAGAGCGAAGAGTTCAACCGCGGCGTCGAGCTGCTGCGCGACGGGGGCGCGACGACCGTCGAGATGATCGCGCACACCTTCACCACCCCCGCCGTCCTGGCATGCATGGCGCTCGAAGCCCTCGCCCGGCGCACGCCCGATTCGTCCGGCGAGACGGCCGAGCGCCTCCTGCCCCTCGTCAACGACTGCTGGCCCTGGCAACGCTTCTACGCGCTGAGGGCGCTCGGCGCGCACGCGCGGCGGCCGGTGCTCGCGGGGCTCCTGGCGAGCCTCGACTCCTCCTGGCGAGAGTTCGTGCCGCTCAGCTCGTTGCGAGAGTTCGTCGCGGGCCGGCTCGAAGCCGGCGAGGCGTTGACGCTCGACGACCTGCTCGCGGCCTGCGAGCGCGGGCGCCTGGGCACGGCACAGGTGGCCGAGGTCGGGCTGCTCATGGGTGATTTGTCGGACGTGCTTCCGGCCGGACTGGCCGAGGGCCTGGCCGTTTGGGTGAAGCAGCGTGAGACGATGGAGTTTCTGAAATCCTTCGGGCGCGTCTGGGAGGCCGGCGCGGGCGGCGAGGTCTTCACGACGCCGACCGTCGAGGCGCGCGTCTCGGAGATCGAGTCGGCGCTCCGGAACGACCCGCCGCGCAGCGTCCTGCTCGTCGGCGACTCGGGCACGGGCAAGACGGCGGTGCTGCGGGCCGCCGCCGACCGGCTGCGCGCCGACGGCTGGCTCGTCTTCGAGGCCGGCGCCGCCGACCTGATATCGGGCCAGCAGTACATCGGCATGATCGAAGGGCGGCTCCACTCGCTCGTCCGAGAGGTGGGCGACCGGCGCGTGCTCTGGGTCGTGCCCAACTTCCACGAGATGCTCTGGGCCGGCCGCCACAGCCAGAACCCGACCGGCGTGCTCGACATGATGCTGCCCGAGATCGAGAGCGGCAAGCTGAAGGTGGTCGGCGAGATCGAGCCCGCGCCCTTCGAGCAGTTGGTGCGGATGCGCCCGAAGCTGCGCACGGCGATGCAGACCTGCCTGCTCTCGCCGCTCGGCGACGAGGAGACGATGGCACTCGGGCGCCGCTGGTCCGAGCGGTTCGCGCTCGGCCTGCCGCTGCCGGGCGCGGACATGCGGCGCGTCCCCGACGAGACGTTGCGCGAGGCGTTCCAGCTCGCACAGCAGTACCTCGCCGACAAGGCCGCGCCCGGCAATCTCCTCTTCTTCCTCGACGCGGCGCGCCGCCGCCAGCTCGCCGAAGACGAGGCTTCCTACACGCAGCGGCAGCTCACGCTCGACGACCTGCTCGTCACGCTCTCGCAGATGACCGGCCTGCCGCGCCAGATTCTCGACGAGCGCGAGGGGCTCGACCTCTCCGCCTTGCGCGCCTTCTTCGAGCGGCGCGTGCTGGGCCAGCCGGAGGCCGTCGAGTGCCTGGTCGAGCGCGTGGCGATGGTCAAGGCGGGCGTGACGGACCCGACCCGCCCGCAGGGCGTCTTCCTCTTCGTCGGCCCGACGGGGACGGGCAAGACCGAGATCGCCAAGACGCTCGCAGAGTTCCTCTTCGGCTCGCCCGACCGCATGATCCGCCTCGACATGAGCGAGTTCCAGACGCCCGACTCGCTCGACCGCATCCTCGGCGAAGCCTCGGAGACGAGCAGCAGCACGGCCCTCGTCAACCAGATTCGTAAGCAGCCCTTCTCGGTCGTCCTCCTCGACGAGTTCGAGAAGGCGCACCCGCAGGTCTGGGACCTCTTCCTACAGGTCTTCGACGACGGGCGCCTGACCGACCGGCGCGGCAACACCGCAGACTTCCGCCACTCGGTCATCATCATGACCTCGAACCTCGGGGCGACGCTCCCGCACGGGGCCTCCATCGGCTTCTCGCAGGAGCAGGCGCAGTTCGCCTCGGCCTCGGTCGAGCGCGCGGTGGGGCGCGCCTTCCGCCGCGAGTTCGTCAACCGCATCGACCGCGTCGTCGTCTTCCGCCCGCTCGGGCGCGCAGTGATGCGCGACCTGCTGCGCAAGGAGCTCCACGACGTGCTCAACCGGCGCGGACTGCGCACGCGCCAGTGGGCCGTCGAGTGGGACGAGTCGGCCATCGAGTTCCTGCTGGAGAAGGGCTTCACGGCCGACCTCGGCGCGCGGCCCCTCAAGCGCGCCGTCGAGCGTTACCTGCTCGCGCCGCTCGCCATCGCCATCGTCAACCACCAGTACCCGGAGGGCGACCAGTTCCTCTTCGTCCGCTCGTCGGCCGGTCAGGAGTCGCTCGACGTGGAGTTCGTGGACCCGGACGCGCCCGACCCGGAGACGGCGGCCGAGTCCGCGTCTGCCCACGCCGAGTCCGCCGGGCAGGAGGCCGCCAGGGCCGCGGCCCCCGAGGAGTTGAGGGTTGAAGGAATCGCGCTCGACGCGAGGGGCACGGCCGCCGAGCTGGAACTGCTGCGCGACATCTACGAGGAGCTGGCGGTGTTGGTCGAGTCGGGCGATTGGCGCGGTCGTAAGGAGGAGTCGCTGCGGCAGACGCAGTCGGCCCACTTCTGGAACTCGGCGGCGCGCTTCTCCGTGCTCGGCCTGATCGAGTACATGGACCGCATCGAGGCGGGCCTCGACACGGCCGGCTCGCTGCTTTCGCGCCTCGGCCGTGCCGGCTCGCATGAAGGGCCGCGCAGGTTGCCGCAGGACCTCGTCGCGCGCCTCGCCCAACAGCTCTACCTGCTCGGCGAGGCGCGCCGCGGGCTCGAAGCCGGCGAGCCGCGCGACGCCTTCCTGCTCGTCGCAGCCTCCGACGAACCGGGCGACGACCGCGCGGCCGGCTCGCGCTTCGCGCGAGCCCTGGCGGGCATGTACCGCCGCTGGGCCGAGAAGCGGCGGATGAGGCTGGCCGTCCTCGAAGAACGAGGGGGCGAGCCGGAGCAGGGCGACGGCGCGGGCGGGGGCTACCGCGCGCTGCTCGCCGTCTCGGGCTACGCCGCCTACACGATCCTCAAGGCCGAGGGCGGCCTGCACGTCCTCGAATCGCCGCAGGGCGAGAAGTCTTCCTTCAGCCGTGCGCGGGCGCGCGTCCGCGTCGTCGGCCAGCCGGACGAGCCCGCCGGCCACGGTCCCGAGGCGCTAAGGCGTCAGGCCGAAGCGGCGATGGCAACCGACGAGGCAACGGCGCAGATCGTCCGCCGCTACCGCGAGGAGCCCTCGCCGCTCGTCCGCGACTCCGTGCGCGGCTGGCGCACGGGGCGCCTCGACCGCGTCCTCGACGGCGACTTCGACCTCATCACCTGAGTTTAAGCTTTCGTGAGGGCTCGGCCCCGACCCGGCCGCGCCGGACCTCTACCTGAGGCGCGCGGAGAGCCGCGCTTTCATCTTCCGAAACTCGGCGTCCGAAGGCTCGTGCGAGGTCACGCCGAGCGACCGGGCGTGGCGCTCGATGGCGGCGACGCGCTCGTGCGGATGCGGGTGGTCGCTCAGTAGCTCGTGCGGGCGTTCGACGCTGCGTTCCCCGAGGCGCGAGAAGAAGCTCGCCATCTCGCGCGGCTCGTACCCGGCCGAGGCCATCAGGCGGGCGCCTTCGAGGTCGGCCTCCGACTCGGAGGCGCGGCTGAAGCGCAGGAAGATCAGCTCGGCGCCGGCGCTGCCGAGCGAGCCGACGAATTTGCCCAGGCGCGTCTCTTCGCCGCCCGTCACCGCCTGGATGAAGTTGAGCCCGGTCTTCGCAAGGTAGGCTTTGGACGCCTGGTTGGTCCCGTGGCGCAGGGCGACGTGCGCGATCTCGTGCGCCAGCACCCCGGCCAGCTCGCCCTCGCTCTCGGCCGCGAGCACCGCGCCCGCGTTGACGAAGACGAAGCCGCCCGGCAGGGCGAAGGCGTTCACGTCGGGCGAGGCCACCACCGCGAACCTGTACTCGAACCCGTAGCCGGGGGCCCGCGCCGCCAGTCGCTCGCCGAGGCGCTGGACGTAAGAGACGACGCGCTCGTCCTCGACGAGTGGCAACTGGCCCGCGTACTCGCGCGCCGTCATCCGGCCCAGTTCCACGTCCTGCTCGGGCGTGAAGAGGTTAAAGCGCGGCGCGAGGCGTGCGGCCGCGCCGCCGCCCAGTCCGAGCGGGCCTTCCGAGCTCGGCCAGCCGCCGCACGCCACCTGCAACAGCAGGCACGCGCCCAACAGCCACCCTATCAGCCTCGACCCGCGCAAGACTTCGCTCCCCTCCCCTTGTTCGCTGAAAGACGCTCTGCGGCGGCGCGAGCCTTAGAGACTTACCTCGCCCGCGCACAGCCTCTTCTGGCCGTCCGAAACTGCAACTGGCGGGCCGCCGTCGTCGCGGGCGCCGCCCGCCTCGTTTTCCCCGAAACTTTGAGGGAAAACTGCCGAGGCGTGTAGCCAAACGCGACCCGCCGGAGGCCGCAAATACGGAAACGATACGAGGCGAGAGCCTCGCCTGGTCCTGGTCGGCCTCGACTTAGACCTGCCCTTCCCTCGCCTCGCCGCCGCGCCCCGCGCGTTCCGAGAGGCTGTGCCGCGCCTGGGGCCTCGTCATCACGCGCAACGAGAACGAGGCCGACCTCGTCATCGAGATCACGCGCAAGGCTTTCAGCCGCCGCCACAGCTTCACCGTCCTCGACCCGAAGACGATGCTCGTCGTCACCAGCGGCAAGACGCGCTCGGTCCTCCTCGGCAAGAACATCCCCAACAAGATCGCCGAGAAGTTCGCCAACCGCATGCGGGCCGCGCGCCCCTACTCGGACCCGACGCCCTGAGCCGCGGCCCTCCCGCTCTCGGCCCCCGCGGGCGGGGCGGGCGAGGCGGGCGAGGCGGGCACCGGCGCGGCCTTCGGCTCGGGCGCCGGTACGGCCTCCGGCTCGGGCGCCGGTGCCCACCCGCGCAGCGCCGCCTCGTCTTCGACGACAGCACGGCGGGCCAGGGCGCGCGACAGGTTCCAGGAACGCCAGTCCTCCGCGCCCCAATCCTGTTCGAGCAGGCGGCGGGCAACCTCCGCGCGGTCCCTGCGGCCGAGTTGCGGCGCGGCTTCGAGCAGGGCCGGGACGGCGTCGGCGCCGAGCGATGCGGCGTAGGCCGCGTCGAAGGTCCCGCGCTCGCGCGCCAGCGCGGCGTTGGCCCGCACGATGCGCGCGCTCGGGTTGACGAAGTTGAGCGCGCCGAGCACCGCGAGTGCGGCGACCAACGCGCCGAAGGCGAAAAGCTCACGCCGCCCGCGCAGCACCGTCAGCGCGAACCAGACGAAGACCAGCGCCAGCCACCCGATGAAGGCCGTCGTGTAGAAGCGCAGCTCAGTCTGCCCGTACTCGCCCTGGTAAAGCCTCATCCGCCAGAGCGCCGACGCCAGCACCACGAAGAGCATCGAGAGCAGCCCGCCGGCCAGCAGGCGGAAGACTCGCTCGTGCGCCGGCCGCTCATGACGCAGCAGCCAGTGGGCCGCGAGCAGCAGCGGCAGCACCAGCGCCGCCACCCAGACCAGCTCGAAGAAGCCGCGCCGCGCGTACTCGGCGTAGGTCATCCCGGCCGTCTCCGCCACCAGCGCCGCGCCGCCGAACAGGTAGCGTATCTGCACGGCCACGAAGCTCACGAAGAGGGCGTTCAGCAGGCCCAGAGCGACGGCGACCTCGACCAAGCCGAGCCGTATCCCGCCCCAGATGTCGGTCTTCGGGGGCTCCGCGGCCCGTGTCGCCTCGGCCTGCCCCGCCGCGCCGGTCTCACCCGCAGTCTTATTTGCAGTCTCATCCGGCGGCGCGGCCGACTCGGCCCGCGCGGCTCGCTCGCTCGGCGCGCCCGGTTCGGTTGACGCGGCGGGCTCGGGCGCGAACTCAGGCCCGGCCGGCCGCGGCGGCTCTCCGACGACGGAGGGCGGGGCCGGCCTCGCCGCATCGCCCGTTAACTCCGTGACGCTCGGCGGCGGCATCCGGTAGTCAGTCGCCGCGCCCCCTCTTCGCGCCGCGCCGGTGTTGATTGTCGGAGAGTTGTAGCCGGACGCCGCGCCGAGGTTCATGCTGACGACCGGCGCGGGCCGCTCGTCCGAGTAGAAGCCGAACACGTGGCGGGCCGTGCGCGCGCCGCGGTCCCCTTTGCCCGCCTGCCCCAGCACGAGGCTGCGCAGGTAACCGGCGCTTATCCAGGCGAAGAAGAGGGTAAGGCAGAGGTGCGATAAGGCCAGGTCGGGGTCGAGGTTGAAGGTGCGGTTGACGAGGCCGGCGTAGGCCGCGTCAGCCGCTGTGAAGAGCCCGCCGAAGAGCAGCAGCAGCGGCACGGCTATCAGGAGGCCGCGCAGCGCCGCCACGGCGTGTCTCGTCCAGCCCCTGCGCGGCACCTCGCCCCACTTCACGTCGGCGCCCACCAGCAGCAGCGGCGCGAACGCCGCCGCCACTCCCGCGGCCAGCCCCGCCAGCCAGTAGTCGGTCGGCCCGGCGCGTAGCACGCGCCCGCCGCGCCCGCCGAGCAGCGCCACCGAGAGCAGCGCGAGGACGGCCAGCGCGTCGAGCGCGAGCAGCGCCGGCGAGTCGCGCCAGGCGAAGGCCAACGCGAAGGCGAACGCGCACGGCAGCGCCCAGGCGCCCTCGTCCGCGAAGACACTGCCGAGGCCGCCGGCGAAGATACGGTCCGAGCCGCCGGAGAAGGCGCGCCCCGAGTCGCCGACCGGGGCGCTGCCCGGGTTGCCGACGAGGGAACGCCCCGAGTCGGCCGTCCCGCCTCCACCGTCGCCAGTGTTTCCGTCCCGGCAGCGGCCCGCTCGCATCTTCAACGCCAGCGCCGCGGCCGCCAGCGCCCCGACCCAGAGCGCGAAGTTCAGCCCCCAGGGCGTCGCGCGCAGCAGCACGTCGCCCGCCAGCCCCAGCGTCAGACCGACCCCCAGTACCCACAGCCCCAGCCTCGTCTTCTCAGACATCTTCCCCCGACTCCTTTCTCACCGGCGGAAAGCGCCCGGCCGACGCACCGCGGCCCGCCGCGCCGCCCCGCAGCGCGCCGCAGCCGAGCAGGACCGCGACGAGCGGGCAGGCCACGGCGGCCGGAACCTGCGCCGCGCCGGTCAGCCCTTCGACCGCCCGCTCGGCCGGACTTACGCCCGCAAGCGCCGCGAAGACCACCGCCCAGAAGAGGACCGGCGCGGCCAGCAGCGCCAGCCTCAGGATCGAAGCCGCCGCCCTGCGCCTGCGCCTCCGAGATGAACATAGACTCATCCCCCACCCCTTTCACTTTTTTCGTGACGCCGCCCGGGTCGCGCCCCTTCGCACGTCACTGCTGCCGCGCCGCATCTCGCAAATGACTTTGCACTGTAAAGCAAGCTTGCAAAAAAATAGTCGGCCGCCACGGGCCGACCCGCCCCTCAGCCCCCGCGCGCGGCGCGGATCAGGCTCTCCATGTGGTTCAGGTAGTGTTCGAGGGCGCGGCGGCCTGCGGCCGTCAGGCGGTACTCGGTCTTCGGCGTGCGCCCGTCGAAATACTTGTTGCAGACGACGTACTCGGCCTCTTCGAGCTTGCGCGCGTGGACGCTCAGGTTGCCGTCTGTGGTGTTCAGGAGTTGCTTGAGTTCGTTGAAGGTGAGCGACTCGTTGACCGCGAGCGCGCTGACGATGGCGAGGCGGACGCGCTCGTGGATGAGACGGTCGAGGTCGGCCGCCGCCGCCGGGCTTCCGGCCCCTTTCGGCTGCTGGCGCTGGACGGTTTGCCGCGGCCGGTTGCTCTCCTGCTCCTGCTTCGCGCCGGCCCTGGCGCGGCCCGACTCCTTCGGAAGTGCGCTTTGTCTAGCCACCGTAGTTCCTCGCTATGTGCAGTCCGAAGAGGACGTGCAGCAGCCCGAACCCGGCGGCCATGAAGGCGTGGCCCCATTCGGGCGGACAGAACAGGGCGACCGCCCCCAGTGCCATGAAGCAGAGCCCCATGACCGGGACCGGGCGCACCGAAAAGGCCCCGCCCGTGACGACGCCCGCCCCGTAGAGCAGGAGCCAGACGCCGGGCAGGAACCCCGTCAAACCGACCCTGATGAAGACTATCGTGAGGAGCGCGCCGACGAACATCGGCGGCGAGAAGTTGACGGCCAGTTTCCAGAACGGCCGCGACAGCAGCGGCGTGTCGGCCGCCCGCGACTTCCGCCACATGGCCCAGCCGGCGATCACGAACGAGACGCAGAACTCTGCCATCCAGACGGCGAGCCAGCCGGCGGCGTCCGGCTGCCGCGCCGCGAAGAAGGTCGCCGCCAGCGCCGTCAGGCCGATGGCGACCTGCCCCCTTCCGGGCACGGCCGTAAACGAGGAGGCGCGCTCCATCGCCTCGCGGATGAAGCGCAGGTTGTCCATCGCGCGGTCGTGCAGCGCCGGGGGCGGCTCCGCCCCGCTCGTCTCTTCCCTGAACATCCTGACGACGGCCATGCTGCCCGGACGATAACCCGCGGAAGCGCCCCTGTCAAGCTCTTTGTGCCACAAAGCCAGAGGCGCCCGACACGCCGCGCCCGGCCGCGCGGGCCGGCGGCCGCTCGCCGCCGCGTCCGGCTGTTTGGTAGCATGGCACACCCCGAACGTTCCCCCGAATTTTCGTCGAGGAGAGGTTCATCCGAGTGAGTGTCCAAGGACAGTCTGGCGGGGCCGCGTTCGTGGCCGAAGAGGAGGGCGTGCGCGAGTACCGCCTGGCGAACGGCCTGAAGCTGCTGCTGGTCGAGAACAGGGTGGCGCCGGTGGTGACGTTTCTGGTCGTCTACCGCGTCGGCTCGCGCAACGAGGCGGTGGGGTACACGGGCGCCACGCACCTGCTCGAACACCTGCTCTTCAAGGGCACGCCCGAGTTCAACAAGCGGCGCGGGACGCAGATCGCGGCCACGCTCCAGCGGGTCGGGGCCGACTACAACGCGACGACCTGGTACGACCGCACCAACTACTTCGAGACCGTCCCCTCGGACGAACTCGAACTGGCCGTCCGGCTCGAAGCCGACCGGATGCGCAACTCCTTCATCGCCGACGAGGACCGCCAGTCGGAGATGACCGTCGTGCGCAACGAGCTGGAGCGCGGGCAGAACGAGCCGCTCCTGGTGCTCGACGAGGCTGTCTACGCAGCGGCCTTCCGCGAGCACCCGTATCATCACCCGACCATCGGCTGGCGCGCCGACGTGGAGAACGTCCCGACCTCGCGGCTCAAGGAGTTTTACGACACCTTCTACCACCCGAACAACGCGACCGCCATCGTCGTCGGCGACTTCGACGAGGCGCGTGCCCTCGGCCTCGCCGAGAAGTATTTCGGCGCCTTCCCGGCCTCCGACCGCCCCATCCCGGAGGTCTACACAGACGAGCCGCCGCAGGAGGGCGAGCGCCGCCTCGTGGTGCGCCGCGCGGGCGAGCTGCCGCTCGTGCAGATAGCCTTCCGCACCCCGGCCGCGCTCGGGCAGACGCGCGTGCTCTCGAACGCGGAGCTGTCCGAGCGGGCGCTCAAGGCCCCGGCCGAGAACGACATCTTCCCGCTGGCCGTGTTCGCCTCCGTGCTCTCGAACGGCGTCACCAGTCGGCTCTATCAGGCCCTGGTCGAGACCGAGCTGGCCGTCAGCGTGGACGCGCGCCTGGACCAGTTCCGAGACCCCGGCCTCTTCAACGTCTACGCGACGGCCGCGCCGGGCGTCGAGCCGCGGCGCGTCGAGGAGGCCATCCTCGGCGAGATCGCGCGCGCGGCCGAGGGCCTGACCGATGAGGAAGTCGTGAAGGCCCGCCGCCAGATCGCGGCGGCCGTGGCCTACGAGCGCGACGGCACGCACAACGTCGCCATGCAGATGTCCGAGGCCGAGGCGGTGGCCGACTGGCGCTTCTACAACAGCTACGCGCGCAACGTCGCCCGCGTCACGGGCGACGACGTGAGCCGCGCTGCCCTGCGCTACCTGACCGAAGACAACCGCACCGTCGGCCACTTCGTCCCGAAGCAGAGCAACGGCGCGAGCAGGAACGGCGGAGGCGGCCCGAACGGCGATGAGGCAGGCGGCACAAACGACACGGGCGGTACGGGCAGCACAGGCGGCACGGGCGGCATGAGCGACGGGGGCGGCACGGGCGCGGCGCGGTTACGGGCTGTGCGGCCCGCGGCGGCGCGCCCGCACGGTTGGAAGTACTACCGCGACCCACGGGCTGCGGCGGGCGATGAGGGTGCGCCGGAGCGCGCGGGCGGCGGCCCCGCGCACGCGGGTGCGGGCTTCGCGGCGCGGGTCAGGCGCGAGGAGTTGGAGACGGGCGCCGTGCTGCTCGCCGTCGAGAACCCCGCGACGCCGACCGTGGCGCTGCGCGCGAGCCTGCGCGCCGGCTCCTTCTTCGAGCCCCGCGACAGGCCGGGCCTCGCCGCCCTCACGGCCGAGATGCTTGAGCGCGGCACGCGCCGCCGCACGAAGCTCGAACTGGCCGGCGCGCTCGAAGGCGCCGGGGCCGAGCTGTCTTTCTCGGCCGACCAGTTCGCCGTTCACGTCCGCGGTCGCGCGCTCGCCGAAGACTTCCCCCTCGTGCTGGGCGCCCTGGCCGAGATGCTGCGCGAGCCTTCGTTCCCGGCCGACGAGTTGGAGAAGCTCAAGCAGCAGACCATCGCGGCCATCCGCGAGCAGCAGTCGGAGACGACCTGGCGCGCCTACGAGCGGCTGACCCAGCTCCTCTTCGACGAGGCCAGCCCCTTCTACACCCACGCCGGCGAGAGGCTCATCGAGAGCGTCGGCTCGATCACGGTAGATGACGTGCGCGGCTTCTACGAGCGGCGCTACGGCGGGCGCTCGCTGATCCTCTCGGTCGCGGGCGGCGTGGCGGCCGAGCAGGCGCGTGCCCTCTTCCGCGAGCTGTTCCAGGACTTCGGCGGCCCCGAGAGCGTTGAGGTAGACGTATCCGACCCGACGCCGGCCGAGGGCACACGGCGCGAGGTGGTCGTGGTACGGGACAAGGCCAACGTGGACGTGCTGCTCGGGTCGGCCGCCCCGCTCCGGCGCGACTCGTCGGACTACTACGCGGCGCTCATCGCCAACCGCGCGCTCGGCGAGTCAACGCTCTCCTCGCGCCTCGGACTACAGGTGCGCGACGCGGAGGGGCTGACTTACGGCATCGCCTCGCGCTTCCGCTCGCCGGGGCTGGCTGCGGGTCCGTGGTACATCGCCGTTTCGGTCAACCCGCAGAACGTCGAGCGTGCGATTACGTCGGCGCTCCAAGTCCTGCGCGGGTACGTCGCCGAGGGCATCCGGCCCGAGGAGCTGGCCGACGAGAAATCCTCGGTCGTCGGCTCGTTCAAGGTTTCGCTCTCGACCAACGCGGGGCTGGCCTCGGCGCTCTGGAACGCCGAGTTCTACCGCCTCGGGCTCGACTACGTCGAGCGATTCCCGGAGATCGTCCGCGCCGTCACGCTCGAAGAGGTCAACGCGGCCGTGCGCAGGTACTTTCGTCCGGACCATCTCACGGTCGTCGTAGCGGGCGACCTCGCTTCGACGCACGAGCAGGGGACAGGCCCGCTCGCCTGACGCCCTTCGGACGTACGTCGGCGCGAAACTGTCACAGTAAGAAGATGGAGAGGGGGGCGAATCATCACAGTGGTGATTCGCCCCCCCTCTTCCCTCCATGCGGTCAGAGCGCCAATCAGACGGGGCCGAACCTTCGCCTGTACTCGAATGATGTGATGAAGGCTTTTACCATCTCGGCCTGGATGAAGTTGCCGTTGAACTGGTCGAGTTTCGAGAGCCAGAACTGCCATCCTGAGAAGTCGCCGTCGGGCGAGTCGTCCGGATTGCGACGCATGTAACCGAAGTACTGCATCAGCACGAAGGCACGATTAAACTCGGCCTGAGAGAGGTCTGCGTCTTCGGCGACGGCGCGAAGAACCTGCGCGCGCGTCCTTGCACCAGAGGCAAGTTCATTCGCGAGCGCAACGCGTTTCGCCTGAGAGAGCACGCCGCCTGCATTGGCGTTCAAGGCGTCGACGAACTGCCCGGCCGACATCGCCTGCGGGTAGAGTGTTGTAAACCGCTGGCGCGTGACCAACTGGTCGAAGAACGCCTGCTTGTTCTGCTCCAATCGCTGCTCCCAACCACTCTGGCCGACGATCACGCCCTGCGCTATCTGCTGCATCTCCGGCAGCAACTCTTCGCGCCTGATGGGCACGGGTTTTCCCTGTATGTTGCCGAATCCCGCCTTGTAAGCGCGGTAGACCAGATAGGCCGTCTGCTGAAATTCGATAGAGAGGAAGAAAGCGGCGCTGACGTTTATCCTCTTCACTTCCCTGCACTGCGCGTCGCCGCCGCACGAAGTTATCTCATTCAGCCAGAAGGCGAGGCCCGAAGCGTCAGGCTCGCGGTTGAGGAAATCCACATAATGCTGCCGCACGAAGAAGCGCTCATCGTCAGCTATATTGGCGTATGCCGCGCAGGCTTCGAGCGCCCTGCTGACGTTAAGACGCCCGCCGCTCGTAGTCTTATCGGCGAGAGCAGGTATGGCATCCGTGTAGGCCAGGAGCGTTCCCTTCAAACCGGCGGCTGTAAGGTCGCAACGCGAGAGAAGGAGCGCCGCGGCCCCTGCGACGTGCGGGGCGGCCATTGAAGTGCCATTGAAATAACCGTAACCGCCGTTGCGAATCGTCGAGAAAACGTTGGCGCCGGGCGCGCCCAGATGCACGCTCGTCTTTCCGAAGTTAGAGAAGGAAGCGATGCCGTCCTGATTGGTCGTGGCGGCCGTGGTCAGGACGTTTGGCTCGTTGTAGTTGCCCGGGTAGGTCGGCGAAACGTCGTTGTCTTTAGCGACGAAATTGTTACTGATTCCATTGCCCGCAATCGCGACGAACAGCATGCCGTTAGCCTGAACGCGCCGAACCTGATCCAGAAGCGCGTTCGAGCTGGAACCTGCATACCAACTGTTGTTTATTATCCTCACGTCAGCGCCGCCGGTAGCCGCAAACGCATTGCGCGCCTGAATCACGAACTCAAGCGACTTGATGGCGTCGGATATGAACCCGCCGTTCTGGCTGTTGAGCCATTTGACGGCCATCATGCTCGTCTGCCAGTTCACTCCGGCGACGCCCGCTCCGTTGTTGCCCGCCGCCCCGATTGTTCCGGCCACGTGCGTGCCGTGATTGTGATCGTCCAGCGGATCGCAGTTGTTAAGAATCGCATTGTAACCGCGCGTGCCCGCGCCGCAGGTGAGCGATTGGCCGTTGATGTTGACCGTGAAAGCGGCTGGCGCCGACCACAGGTTGGCGTTCAGGTCCGGATGGTTGTAATCAACGCCCGAATCTGAGATGGCGACGACGATGTCTCGCGCGCCCGTCGTTCTATCCCATGCCGCCTGAGCCGCGATGTGAGCGCCGGGCGTGCCGGGCGTGCCCTGTATGCTCTGGCCCGCGTTGTTCAGTCCCCACAGAAAGCCGTACTGCGAATCGTTAGGCGCGGCGCCGCCTGCCGCAAGGTAGTCCGGTTCGACGTAGAGAACATCCGGACGCGACTTAAGCTCCTCGATTAGGGCCTGCGTGCTTCTGCCGCGCGAGCGAATCAGCCTCGCGCCCGTGCCGCCCAACCTTTCGTTCGTCTCTGCATCGAGCGACGCTTCGACGTGAGCCATCTCGACGGGGCTCTTCTGGTCGCGGAATTTCACTATCACGCGACCGGCAGCAACCTCATGTCCGGCGTAATGCTCTGTTCTGTAATAGTCCCCGGCGGGATACTGTCCGCGCCCAGATGCTTTAGAGCCGACAAAAAAGAGGAGGCCGCAAAAGAGAGCCGCGAAGAGAATCAACGCCGGGAAAAGCCTTGAGAGCCTACGCTCGAAACCTTTATTACGACTGATCTCACTCATGGAAACACTCAGCGGGAAGTCTTAGAAGTGAATGGGAAAACGCCGAAGCGTCTGAGGCCGCGCCGGAATTTTTAACATAAACCTGAGAACTATTCTATCTGCCCGGCCTGTCGTCTCGCCTTTATTCATTAAGCGATGGTCTTCGCGGGCGTCGGATTTCCTGCGACGACGGATGACGATGTATTCGGAAAGAGGATGATAGGCGACGCGCGTGAGGCTGCGTTCGGACTCTTCGTGAAATCTTCGTGCTTGTAGTTTAAGGAATGTTGAGTTCGTGTGCGCCGCCCCCGCTCACTAACAGCGGCGCACGACGTTCATTCGATGCCTGCCGCAGCCGCAGGCGAGCTTACGAACTCGCGTTTTCGGTGAAGACATCACGTTCGATTGAACCGAGGCGTTTGAGCTTCATCTCACGCCTGCGATTCATCTCGCGCTGGTTCTGTGAATCATTCCATCGCTTCGACGACGGCGCGTGCGAACTCGTTGGTGCGGGCCGTGCCGCCGATGTCGCGCGTGCGGACCTGCCCTTCGCGGAAGACCTTGAGCATCGCCGTCTCGACGCGGTCGGCCGCCTCCCTCTCGCCGAGGTGGCGGAGCATGAGGATGCCCGACTGGAGGAGCGCCGTCGGGTTGGCGATGTTCTGGCCGGCGATGTCGGGCGCCGAGCCGTGGACGGCCTCGAAGACCGCGCCCAGCTCGCCGATGTTGGCGCCCGGCACGAGGCCGAGGCCGCCGACGAGGCCGGCGCAGAGGTCCGAGACGATGTCGCCGTAGAGGTTTTCGAGCAGCATGATGTCGAACTGCTCGGGGCGCATGACGAGCTGCATGCAGGCGTTGTCAACGATCTTGTCGTCGGCCTCGATCTCGGGGTAACCGGCCGAGACGTTGCGGAAGCATTCGAGGAAGAGGCCGTCCGAGAGCTTCATGATGTTGGCCTTGTGGATGGATGTTATTTTCTTTCGTCCCTCGCGCCGCGCGTATTCGAAGGCGAAGCGCGCGATGCGCGTCGAAGCCTTCTCGGTGATGATCTTGATGCTTTCGACGACGCCGGGGATGACCACGTGTTCGAGGCCGGCGTAGAGGCTCTCGGTGTTCTCGCGGACGACGACGAGGTCGAGCTCGGGATAGCGGCAGGGCACGTTCGGGAGCGCCCTCACGGGGCGCAAATTGGCGTAGAGGTCGAGCGTCTTGCGTAAGCCCACATTGACCGAGGTGAAGCCCTTGCCGACGGGCGTCGTGATCGGCCCCTTCAGGGCGACCTTGTTGCGCGTGATCGAGTCGAGCAGGTCTTGCGGGAGCGTCGTGCCGAACTTTTCCAGGGCCTGCGCCCCGGCGTAGTGCGTCTCCCACTGAACTTCGACGCCCGAAGCCTCGATGATGCGAACGACCGCGGCCGAGACTTCCGGCCCGATGCCGTCGCCGGGAATCAGTGTGATAGTATGTTTCATGGCAGTCGTCAGTCGTCAGTCGTCGGTTATGAGTTTTTAGTTCTTAGTTTTTAGTTTTGAGAGAACAGAAATGTGCGTCGCCGCACCGCGGCGGCCGAAAACTAAAAACTCAAAACTGAAAACTACAAACTGACGGCTGATTACTTTTTCTGCATCATATCAGCAGTTTTCCCGAATGCGAAGCAGCGTTGAGTCTATGCGGCCGGCGGACGTGGCGGTGGTGGGCGGCGGGGTCGCCGGCCTCGCGGCTGCCCGCGGTCTCGCGCTCCGGGGCCTCTCGGCGGCGGTCGTCGAGGGGCGCGGCGTTGGCGCGGGCGCCTCGGGCGCAGCGGGCGGGATGCTCGCCCCGCAGGCCGAGGCCGACCGGCGCGACGAGCTGTTCGACCTGCTCTGCGCCTCGCGCGCGATGTACCCGGACTTCGCCGCGGCGCTCCGAGAAGAGTCGGGCGTGGACGTGGAGTTAGACCGGACGGGCACGCTCTACGCGGCCTTCACCGGGCACGACGAGGAGGAGGCCGCGCGCCGCTACGAATGGCAGTCGCGCGCGGGGCTCGCTGTCGAGAGGTTGACGGGCGAAAAGGCGCGCGCGCTCGAACCACAGCTCTCGCCGCACGTGCGCGGGGCGCTGCTCTTCCCCGAAGACTGGCAGGTCGAGAACCGGCAGTTAACCCGCGCCCTGGCGGTCTCGTGCCTGCGGCTCGGCGTGCGCGTCCACGCGCAGACCGAGGCGGGGGCCGTGCGCGTCGAGCTGGGCCGCGCGACGGGTGTGGAGACTTCGCGCGGCTTCCTGGGCGCGGGGGCGGTCGTCCTGGCCGCGGGGGCCTGGGCCTCGCGCCTGCCGTTCGTCGCGGGCGGCGCGGGGGCCGGCGGCGGCAAGGCGCTCAACTTCAAACACCCAGAGGTCGAGCCCGTGCGCGGCCAGATGCTCTGCTTCGAGCAGGCTGCGGTCGAGGCGCCCATCCGCCACGTCATCTACAGCCCGCGCGGCTACCTCGTGCCGCGGCACGACGGGCGGCTGCTCGCCGGCTCGACCACAGAGCACGCGGGGTTCGACTGTGAGGTGACGGTGGGCGGTCTCAACGCCGTCACCTCTCACGCGCTTGAGCTGGCGCCGCGGGTCGCGGCCTTGCGGCTCCGCGACTCCTGGGCTGGCCTGCGCCCGCGCTCGGCCGACGGGTGGCCCGTGCTCGGCGAGTCGGAGGACGTGGGCGGCCTCTTCTACGCCGCGGGCCTTTACCGTAACGGCATCCTGCTGGCCCCGGCCGTCGGCGAACTGACGGCCGCCCTCGTCGCCGAGGGCGGGCTCGCCACGCTCGGTTCGCTTCCCCCGCAGACCCTCTCGGCCTTCTCCCCGGCCCGATTCGGCCGCGCCCTCGCAGGCGCCTCCCGGCCGTGACTTAAGGAAAACAGTTCGATGAAGAGAGCTTTGCCATTCGCCCTCGTGCTCGCGGCGTGCGTCGCTGCGCCGGCCTTCCCGACTCCGAGCCGCGCGCGCGCCCAGTCAACCGCGCCGTCGCAGCCTCCCTCACAGTCACCGGCGCAGTCGCCCCCACAGTCGCCCGCACAGTCGCCCGCGCAAACGCCGCCGCCTAAGTCGGGCACGGTCGGGCCTGATTCCGCCGCGCCGAAGGCGGGCGATGCTACGCCGGCGGGCGCCCAGGCCGCCGGCGCCGGGGCCGAAGGCAAGTCGGCGCAGGCGCTCCACGAGGAGGCGGCGAGCTACGCGCGGCGCAAGTTCGACGAGTTCGAGAAGAACAAGCTTCCCTACAACCGTCAGCTCGAACAGAAGACCGTGCAGGAGCAGCGCGACCTCGCGCTCCGTTACGCGACGGCGCTCGCCGCGCGCGAGCCGCTGGCCGGCGCCGACTTTTATCACCTCGGCCAGCTCTACGCGCTCGCAGGCAAGGGCGACATGGCGCTCTCTTCCCTGCGCCGCTTCCTCTCCGAGGAGCCCGCAGGCGCGCCCGACGAGCTGCGGCAGAAGGCCCGCGTTGCCGCCGTGCAGCAGGCAGCTCAGGCCGAGCTGGCCGAGGAGGCCGAGAAGTACTTCGCCGATTACAGGGCGAGCACGCCGCGCAACTCTGCCGAGGTGAACCGGATGGCCGTCATCCTCGCCTCGCTCCAGGCGAAGAAGCAGAACCACGCGCGGGCCGCCGAGCATGCGCGCGACGCCTACGCGGCTGCACTCGAACTGTCGCGCGGCCCCGGCCTCGAACCGCGCCAGCGCGACGCGGCCGTCTTCGGCGCGGGCGCCTTCCTCTCGAACACGCTGCTCAAGGCCGGCCGCCGCGCCGACGCGCTCAAAGTCATCCAGGAGATGCGCGGCCTCTCCATCGCCTTCCCGTCGGCGCGCCTCTACCGCAACGCCACCATGATGCTGCTCGACAACCGCGAGGGGCTCGACGCGCCGCCCGCCGTCGAGTGGGGCGGCGCGGGCGAGCCGCCCGAGATCAAAATCGACGAGTGGCTCGACCAGTCTCCGGTGAAGGTGTCGGACCTGCGCGGGCAGGTCGTGCTGCTCGACTTCTGGGCGACGTGGTGCGGCCCCTGCCGCGCTACCATCCCGAAGCTCAACGCGCTGCACAAGAAGTACAAGGACCGCGGCCTGGTCATCCTCGGCCTGACGGAGCTCTACGGCCACATCGAGGGGCGGAAGGTCGCGCCGGCCGCCGAGATCGAGTACGTGCGGCAGTTCAAGCGGCGCTACTCGATGGCCTACGGCGTCGGCATCGCCTCGCACGAGGAGAACGGCGAAGCCTACGGCGTCGTCGCCATCCCGACCGCAGTCCTGATCGACCGCAAGGGGCGCGTCCGCTTCATCACCGTCAGCGCCAGTGAGGAGGAGGCCCGCGCCCTCACCGCCATGATCGAGAAGCTGATTCAGGAGTAGCGCCCTACGGCGGCCGTCCACGGCGCACGGGTCGTCAATATTTTTACCGTTTCTTTACGGCGCCGGGGCGCGTCGCGGGCGGAAATTCCCGAAGGTTTGTTGTAAGCTCTCGTTCGTCATGGAAGGCGCAAACATCTACACCGCTTTAATCGCTTTCGTCGGCGGCCTCGCGTCGTTTCTCTCGCCGTGCGTGCTGCCGCTCGTGCCCGGCTACATCTCTCTGATCTCGGGCGTGAGCGTCGAGCACTTGAAGGGCGAGGGCGGCGAGGGCCGGCGAAACGCGCGCCGCGCCGTCATCCTCAACTCGCTGGCCTTCAACGCCGGCCTCTCGCTCATCTTCCTCGCGCTGGGCGCGGCCGCCGGTCTCATCGGCTCGGCGCTCTTCACTAACCGCTGGGTGAGCCTCGTCGCCGGCCTCATCATCATCGGCTTCGGGTTGCAGTTGATGGGCGTGCTCAAGGTCGGGGCGCTCTACAAGGACACGCGCAAGTTCTCCGACGAGAAGCCGCGCGGCCCCTTGGGCTCGCTACTGCTCGGCATAGCCTTCGCCGCCGGCTGGACCCCCTGCATCGGCCCCATCCTCGGCGGCATCATCGGCCTGGCGGCCACGAGCGGCGGCTGGCAGGGCGGGCTGGTGCTGTCGGCCTTCTACGCGGCCGGGCTCGCCGTGCCTTTCCTGCTGACGGGCCTCGGCATCAACAAGTTCCTCGGCTTCTACTCGCGCTTCCGCCGCCACCTGCACAAGGTCGAGGTCTTCTCGGGCGCGATGCTCATCATCATCGGCCTGATGATCGCCACCGGCACGGTGACGCGCCTCGCCGGCTTCGCCGCCACGCTGCCGAGCGCCGAGGCCGCCATCGAACGCTGGCTGAAGGGGAAGGCGCCGGCCGCGCCCGTCGCGGCGAGCGCGCTGGCGGGCGAAGAGGCGGCCGCGAAGTTCCCGCCGCTGCCCGACGCCGAGTTCAAGACCATCGACGGCCGGCCCTTCCGCCTCTCGGAGCTGCGCGGGCAGGTCGTACTACTCAACTTCTGGGCGACGTGGTGCGGCCCCTGCCGCGGCGAGATACCCGAATTTAACGAGCTGGTCCGCGAGCACGGCGACCGCGGCTTCACGGTCGTCGGCGTCACCTCGCACGACACGCCCGAGCAGGTCCGCGGCTTCCAGAAGGACGTGCCGCAAAGCTACACGGTCCTCTTCGGACCGGAGGACACGCCCGACCGCTTCAACAACGGGCCGGGCCTGCCCGTCACCTATGTACTCGACCGCCAGGGCCGCGTCCGCGAAAAAATCCTCGGCCCCCGCGACCGCGCCGGCTTCGAGGCCCTCGTCAAGCCCCTGCTCGACGAGCCCCCGATGACGGCCGACGCGGGAACGCCCCGCTGAAAAGACCCTTCGCCCGAAGGACCGCCGGCCACCGCGCCGGTAAGAGGTAAAAGTTATGCTCAGGCATCTGACACGCGCGGCACTGGCGGTCGCGCTCGCGGTGTGCGCCGCGGGGGCGGCGCGGGCGCAGGGCGGCCACGAGTACGCGCCGCTGGTCGAGCAGAAGGTCGCTTACAAAGACTGGACCTTCAAGAGCCTGGAGGGCGGCTCGCCCGTGAACCTGCGCGAGTGGGCGAAGGGCAAGAAGCTGGTGGCTGTGGTCTACTTCGCGCCGTGGTGCGGCAACTGGAAGGCGCAGGCGCCGGTGGTCGGCAAGTTCTACGAGAAGTACCGCAAGTACGGCTTCGACGTGATCGCCGTCAGCGAGTACGCATCGGCCGACGACACGCGCAAGTACTTCGAGGGGGCGGGCGGCGCGCCCTACACGGTGGTCGTCGAGTCGGAGGCGCCCTCGGCGCGTGACCAGACGACGCACTACGCGCTGCGGCAGGCGTGCAACGACACGCGCCGCTGGGGCTCGCCCTTCAACGTCTTCCTCGAACCGGCGCGGCTGAACCCGACCGGCGAGGTGCTGACCGAGAAGACCTGGGTCGTGGGCGGCGAACTGGTCGAGCAGGACGTGGAGCGCTTCATCCGCGAGAAGCTCGGGCTGACCGAGCAGAGCGCCGTCGAGCCCTGCGAGGAGAAGCCCGGGCCGTAACACGGCGCGCCGCCGGATAAAAGAGGGGAAAGAGGAGAAGGGGAAAAGGCGAGAAGGGGATGGAAGCGCGGGAAGAGTTGACCGCTCTTCCGCCGTCTTCTTTCCCTTTTCCCCTTTTCCCCTTCGCTTGCTATCATGTCGGGCTTTGCCGAACTCGCCTTTTTTCGTCCTACTGACACGGGAATGAATTTACGTCTGCTCTACCACGGGCACTGCTTCGACGGGGTCGCCTCGGCCGCAGTCTTCACGCGCTTCTACCTGGCGCGCGTCAACCCCGCGGCCGAGGTCGGCTACGCGGGACTGCTCCACCGCGCGGGCGAACTCTTCGACGAGGGGATGTTCGACGGCGACGAGAACGCCATCGTCGATTTCAAGTACAGCCCCCACGAGCGTCTTACCTGGTGGTTCGACCACCACCAGTCGGCCTTCCTCACGCCCGAGGACGAGGCACACTTCCGCGCCGACGCGTCGGGCCGCAAGTTCTGGGACCCCGAGAGCAAGTCCTGCACGGAGTTCATCGCGGCCGTGGCGCGCGACCGTTTCGGGTTCGAAGACCCGTCGCTCGACTCGCTCGTCTCGTGGGCGCACACGATTGACGGCGCCCTCTACACTTCGGCGGCGCAGCCGGTCGAACTGCGCGAGCCGACCCTGCAACTGATGCAGGTCATCGAGAACGTGCCCGACGACGATTTCATAGAGGGGCTGATCCGCGCGCTGGCCGAGCGCCCGCTCGAAGAGGTGGCGACGAGCCCCGAGGTGCGGGAGCGTTTCGCGCCGCTGCTCGCCCGCCACCGCGAGACGCTCGAAGTCGTCAGGCGCAAGGCGACTTACGAGCGCGGCGTCATCACCTTCGACCTCGTGGACGAGGGGCTGGCCGGCTTCAACAAGTTCATCCCCTACTACGTCCGGCCGGAGACGACCTACTCTGTCGCTCTGACGCGCGGCGCGGCGCGGACCAAGATTTCGGTCGGCTCGAACCCTTTCAGCCCGCGCCCTCGACGCCACAACATCGCCACCATCTGCGAGCGTTACGGCGGCGGCGGCCACGCCGTTGTCGGCGCCGTCTCCTTCAGGCCCGACGAGGTCGCGCGCGCGCGCGAGGTCGCCCGCGAGATCGTCGCCGAGCTGCGGCAGGGCTTCGAGGAGTGAAGGGCGTGGGTTGATGAGAGTGCGGCGGTCGGCGGCCGGCGCGGGTCCGGGGCGGCCGCGAACGAAAAGGCGGCGCGGAGTGGAAAGTCTCCGCGCCGCCTTTTCGTCTTAAGCAAACGCCGCTGCCCGCGGCTTGAGTGAAGGGCGCTGCCCGCGGCCTGAGTGAAGGCCGCGAGCCGCGGCCTAGCGCGCCATCAGCGCCTCGATCTCTTCGACCTGTTTAGGCGCGGCCGAGGTCAGGACCTCGTAACCTTCGGGGGTGACGAGCACGTCGTCTTCGATGCGGATGCCGATGCCGCGGAACTCTGCGGGCACGCCCTCGGCGTCCTCGGCGACGTAGATGCCGGGCTCGACCGTCATCACCATGCCGGCCTCGACGGCGCGCGGCTGCCCGTCGAGGTGGTAGAGGCCGGCGTCGTGCACGTCCATGCCGAGGTAGTGGCCGAGGCGGTGCATGTAGAACTTCTTATACTCTTCATCCTCGATCAACTTCTTCACTTCCCCCTCGAGCAGGCCGAGGCGGACCATGCCCTCGGTCAGCAGCTCGACCGAGCGCTGGTGCATCTCCTCCAACGTCACGCCGGGCGCGACCATCTCGATGCACCGCTGCTGGCAGTCGAGCACGACCTCGTAGACGGCGCGCTGCGGCGGCGTGAACCTGCCGCTGACGGGGAAGGTGCGCGTGATGTCGGAGGCGTAGCCCTGAAACTCTGCGCCGGCGTCGATCAGGAGCAGGTCGCCGTCTCTCAACTCGGCGTTGTTGTCCACGTAGTGGAGGATGGTGGCGTTGGCGCCGGCACCGACGATGGAGTTGTAGGCTGGCGCGGCGGCACCCGCGCGGCGGAAGACGTACTCGATGAGGGCCTCGATCTCGTACTCGTTCATACCCGGGCGCGCGGCCCGCATCGCCTCGCGGTGCCCCTCGGCCGCGATCTCGGCCGAGCGGCGCATGAGGGCGATCTCCTCGTCCATCTTAAACAGCCGCATCTCGTGGAGCAGCGAGCCGGGGTCAATTATCGCCTGCGGCGGCTGGACCCCTTTGCGCCCCATCATCCGCATCCGCGAGAGCTGGCGGATGACGGTCTGGTCTAGGTCAGGGTGGCCGCCCCCGAGCCGGTAGTAGAGGTTACGCGCGCCCGCCAGGAGGTCCGCGAGCTTCGACTCGAACTCCTCGACGGGGAAGGAGGCGTCGGCGCCGAAGCGTTCCTTCGCGCCCTCTACGCCGGCACGCCGCCCCGTCCATGTCTCCTTCTCGGGGTCGCGCGGGCGGACGAAGAGCGTATAAACCTCTTCCCGGCCGGGCGCGACGACTGCGATGGAGTCGGGCTCGTGGAAGCCGGTCACGTAGTAAAAGTCCGTGTCCTGGCGGAAGCGGTATTCGGTGTCGTGCGAGCGCGTCACCTCGCGCGCCGAAGGCAGGACGGCGACCGAGTTCGGCTCCATGCGGCGCATGAACTCGGTGAGCTGCGGTCTGCGCATAGCTGTCAAAGTCTCCCGGCGTCTCGGATGATTTTCGACCGGGGCGATTCTAACCGACCGGCGCGGGCCGCGGGAAACGTGCCCGCCCGACCGCGCCCGCACGGCCGCGCACGGCGACCGACGCGCCGGCTTCTCGCCCGCCCCGTTTCGAGCGATAATCGCCGCGCACGCGAGGGCCGAAAACCTATGTCAATACAGATCACCGACGCGCCGCAAACAGCCGGCACGACGCAGGCCGGCACACAGGCGGACGCGCAGGCCGGCACACGGGCGGGCACTCGGGCCGTGGCGGAGCGTGAGATAGTCTCGTACGACCCGGCGACCGGCGAGGAGGTCGGGCGCGTGCCCGCACGCACGGCCGAAGAGGTCGTGGCCGCGGTCGCGCGCGCGCGGGCGGCGCAGAAGGGTTGGGCGGCGTTAGGTTTCCGTGAAAGGGGCGCGGTCGTGCTGCGCGCCCGGCGCCTCTTGCTCGAAGAGATGGACGAGGTGGCGCGGCTCGTCTCGCGCGAGTCGGGCAAGCCCGAGGCCGAGGCGCTGGCGATGGAGGTCGTGCCGACGCTCGACCTGATGCAGTTCTTCGCGCGCCGCAGCGAGCGGATGCTCAGGCCCGAGCGGATAGACATCGGCCTCTATCGCTTCATGGGCCGCAGCTCGACGATCCATTACCGCCCGCTCGGCGTGGTCGGCATCATCTCGCCGTGGAACTTCCCGTGGGCCATCCCGCTCGGCGAGGTCGTGATGGCGCTGATGGCCGGCAACTCCGTCGTTCTCAAGCCGAGCGAGCTGACGCCGCTCGTGGGCATGAAGATCGCCGAGGTGTTCGCCCGCGCCGGTTTGCCCGAGGGCGTGCTCGAAGTGGTGACGGGCGACGGCACGACCGGCGCGGCGCTCGTCGAGGCCGGCGCCGACAAGATCATGTTCACCGGCAGCGTCGAGACGGGGCGGCGCGTGGCCGAGGCCGCGGCGCGGCGGCTGACGCCAGTCGTGCTCGAACTCGGCGGCAAAGACCCGATGATCGTCCTCGAAGACGCGGACCTCGACGCGGCTTCGAGCGCGGCCGTCTGGGGCGCGTTCGCCAACTCGGGGCAGGCATGCGCCTCGGTCGAGCGTTGCTACGTCCACGAGCGTGTGGCCGAAGAGTTCCTGGCCCGCGTCGTCTCGAAGGTCGGGGCGCTGCGCCAGGCAGCGGCCGAAGGGGCCGAGGCTGGCACGGCCGACCTCGGCGCGATGTCGAGCGAGCGCCAACTCATGACGGTCGAGCGCCACATCCGCGAGGCCGTCGAGCGCGGCGCGCGCATCCTTTCGGGCGGCTCGCGCCCCAAGCCAGAACGCCGCGGCGACGGCGACGATCCCCAGTCCACGGGCCGTGAGACGGGCGCCACCGGCGGCTGGTTCCACGCGCCGACTGTGCTCGTCGGCGTGGACCACTCGATGGCCGTCATGCGCGAGGAGACATTCGGGCCGGTCCTGCCCGTGATGACCTTCGCATCGGAGGACGAGGCCGTCCGCCTCGCCAACGACAGCCACTTCGGCCTGACGGCGAGCGTCTGGACGCGCAACCTCGACCGCGGCCGCCGCCTCGCCGAGCGCATCGAGGCCGGCACCGTCATGGTCAACGAGGTGCTCTACACACACGGCATCGCGCAGACGCCGTGGGGCGGCGTCAAGCAGAGCGGCCTCGGCCGCACCCACGGCCGGCTCGGACTGCTCGAACTCGTCGCCCCGCACCACGTCCACGTCAACCGCCTCGCGCGCCTCCAGGACGTGTGGTGGTTCAGCTACACGCCCGAGGGCGCGGCACTCTTCCGCTCGCTCGCGCGGCGCTTCGCCACGGGGTCGCTGCTGCAAACGCTCCTGCTCTCGCCGCAGATGCTCAGGCGCTACCGTGAGCGCAGGGGCAAGGGCAAGGGCTGAACGGGCGTCAGCAAGTTGCCGTCACTGCCGGCACTGCCGCCGGGGCCAGGCGGGCCTTCGTGGAAATTGGAAAAGTGCGGTCCCGCACGCACCGAACCTACAGACGGTCCGGCCCGAAAATTTTGGGAATTATGGCTTTGACACACCCAAAGGATTAGAGAGGTAATCGGGCGCGGAACGGCGGGCGGGGCTTACTTGCGCGGGGCTGACTTCTTCGGCGGCTTCGGGGCTTTAGGTTCTGGCTTCGGTGGCTCAGTCGCTAGCATTTTCCGCACAGCCTCATCAAAGGTGAGATGTGACAAGTTGAGCGGCTTGCCTTTTTTGCCTGCCGGGTTTGGTGTGGGTTCTTTAACTTTCATAATCAATAGCTGTAAGGTATTGTTCCAGCCAAAGGGTCACGTCTGCGCCGCCCTCAATTCTGCCCGTTACCACCGCGTCAACAAGTTCATAGGCTGCATCTTGGGTGGCCGTCAACGTCAAACCGAAATGCGCAAGAACGTGCATTGTCGCAGTCCACGCTACGCGCTTATTGCCGTCAGAGAAACAATGATTCTTTGCTAGATAGAATAAAAGATAGCCCGCGAATGGTAACGCAATTTCAAGCGCAGTCGGCGGGTTATTCTTTGCCGTGTACAGACTCGCCGTATAAGCCCCGCCCGCGCTACGCTCAACACAACCCTCGACGGGGAGAGACTTCAACCCGCCGTATCTATCCATACCCACTTCGTGCAGTTCTATGATGATTTCTGGCGAGATGAACTCTCGCCAGACCTCCGCACCGTTCATTGGGCAAGCCTCGTCAGTAGTTCATCCCAACGTGTGAAGACATGCCGCCGGGCCACTTCTGGCGTAAGGGCAAATGGCTCTGCGTTCCTCGCGTCAAGCCGCAAGAGTCGCGCTTCCTTCCTTCTGACTGCCATTCCACGCACAAGGTCGTTTCGCAGGGATAATGCTCTCTCTACGAGCGCCGTTGTGGCCGAAAGCTGTAAGCTTTCGGTGCTAACCGTCCTAATGCGAACTTCACTTTTACCCGGCTCAAAGCCCACCCCGATAACGTTACCTGTAAATTCAAAAAGATAGGGCAAGTCAACAAGCGAGGGGGCGGGCAAGTTCAGATGCCCAAGTTCGACCGGAGCATGTAGGGTCTGGCCGTTGTCGTCCGTTAGCTCGTAACGTTGTCGCGTCAAACCCTCCGGTAAAGCCGCCAGAAACTTCCGCACGTCCGCATTGCGAGGCTGCCCGTTACCTTCCTGTTGGATAGACTCGACAAGTTCGGCGGCGGCTCGCTCAGCAATGTCATTGACAAAAAAGGAGGCTTGGGGCTGAAACGTTGGGCGGAACGTCCCATACGCCACAATCCCGGTAGAGCTACCTTCAATCGCCGCAATCTCAACATCTACCAGCTTCGCTAGGTTATGCAGTCGCCCCGTCACCGCATACTCCTCTGCGGCGCTAAACATATTGCTGGCGATTCTTCGGTATGCCGCGAGAAGGAGGTTGATGGCTTCACCGAACGCGGCAATGCTCAGCCGATGCTCCGCTATGCCCGGAACATCCCCATCCCAAACTATGCGTAGTTCAACTGCCATGATGAGCCTATCGGGAGTTAGATGCCGGATTGTATAGACGAAGGCCGCTCGCCGCAACCTATTTCTAGAGGGATAGCGGCGCGTGAAATCAGCCTACTATTTCACGCGCCGCTTCATGAGTCCCGGTACTTTAGGCGTTTCCCCTCGGCGCCTTTGATGGCACCTTCGGCTCTCTCGCCGTCTGTTATTTTACGCCCATTGTAGCGGAAATCAAACTCCCCCAAGTACCTGTGAAGGTGCTTCTTGCTGACGTGATGGTAGACGCCATTGATGCCGCGTTTCAGAAGCGAGAAGTAGCCCTCGACGGTGTTAGTGGTGACGCACACGCCTTCCTCATACTGCACATACTATCGGCCTTGTGATTCACCAATGAGTGCTTCCGGTCCTTCATCCCGCGCAGCACGCCCGTATCGGTCATAACATGGGCGTCTTCCTCGCACACTTCGTTAATGACCGCATGAAGGTTCTTAGCCGTCACCTTCTCGACGTGCCGCGAGCGGACCTTGCCGCCGCGCTCAAGGACCGTAACCACGGCCGCCTTGTCCGCGACCGGGCCGAGCCGACTCTTGCGCGCGCTGGCCCGGCTTGACCGCTAGGGCGTGCTTATTCCGGCGCTTCCCGCCGATGTAAGCCTCATCAACTTCAACGATGCCAGACGCCTTCTCGAAAATCTCGCCCGTCATCGCGTAGCGGATGCGGTGCGCCATGAACCACGCCGACTTGTACTGCTTAATGTCGAGCATCCGCATAAGCTGATGCGCGCTCATGCCCTTCTTTGACGCGGTGAGAAGGTGAATCGCCAGCAGCCACTTGTGAAGCGGGATGTGGCTGTCTTCAAAGATGCTCTTGACCGTCACCGTAAACTGTTCGCGGCAGCCGGCGCACTTCCACAGACCTTTGCGGGCTTTGCGGACGCGCTTGCCAGCCGCCTTCATGGCTTCGATTTCTTCGGCCGTCTTTTCCTTGACGTTAATCCGATAGGCTTCGCCCAACAGGCCGCAATGCGGGCAGACGACGCCCTCCGGCCAGCGCATCTTTTCGAGGTATTCGCGCGCCTTATCTTCGTCGGTGAAGTGGGGTTCGAGGATGGAGCCGGCTTCCTTCTTCTTCATGCGTAGACACTACGCTTTTTCTTTGGGTGTGCTAAGTGCATAATTCCGAAAATTTTTCTTGCGCGCGCAGAAATTTTTGTTATAGTGCCTCACCCCGAAAGCTGCTCTTCCCCCGAAGCAGGTTGTTAGTACGGCTCTCACGAGCTACCTCTTGCCCCTCAATCAAGTAAAAATTTCAGGCGTTTACTTCGCCCGGCCGTAGTGTGCCCGGCGGAAAGTGTCTGCGGTTCAGGCGGGCGGCGGTGCGCCTGTTCGGCGCCCGGGCCTCTCCGAATTCATCTCGTTTGTGACGGCTTCATACCGACGGTAAGGCTATCTCTTCCCGTCAACGGACTGCCCAGCGGGCGGCTCAACGTCAGCGGCTTCTGACGCGGCAGCACAGCTCGCTTCAAGCCCCGGACCAAGCGGGGCGGTCACGCGCGCGGACCGCCCCACCCTCACAACGCAACGTCGCGCGCGGGCGCCCCGCGCGCCAACGCTGGAATTCTTGAGCCCACCGGAGGTTTTGCTAGATGAAGAGAGTCACCCTGTTCCTCGCGGCCGTCCTGGTCCTGGCCGCCGCGGCCTTCACGTCTCAGACCACCACGCCGGTCGTCAGCGGCCAGAAGAAAGAGAAGATTCGCAAGAAGGCCCGCCCCGTCCCTAACAACTACATCGTCGTCCTGAACGAATGGGCGGCGCAGCCCTACGGCGACAGTTCCTTCGTGCCGAACGTCGCGGCCGACATGGCCTCGGCCCACAACGGCAAGGTCAAGAGGCTCTACCGCCACGCGCTGCTCGGCTTCTCGGTCGAGATGAGCGCGGAGCAGGCCGAGCGGCTGGCCGACGACCCGCGCGTCGAGTACGTCGAAGAGGACGGCGTCGTCAGCATCTCGGCCACGCAGTCGAACCCGCCCTGGGGTCTCGACCGCATAGACCAGCGCGACCGGCCACTCAACTCGGCTTACAACTACACGCCGACCGGCTCGGGCGTCCGCGCCTACATCATCGACACCGGCATCCGGCGCACGCACCAGGACTTCGGCGGGCGCGCGTTCGCCGGCTACGATGCCATCGGCGACGGGCAGAACTCGAACGACTGCAACGGGCACGGCACGCACGTCGCCGGCACGGTCGGCGGCTCGACCTACGGCGTGGCGAAGGGCGTCAGCCTCTACGCCGTGCGCGTCTTGAACTGCACGGGCAACGGGACGGATTCGGGCGTGATCGCGGGCGTTGATTGGGTGCGGCAGAACCGCGTGCTGCCGGCCGTGGCGAACATGAGCCTCGGCGGCGGGGCCTCTTCGGCGCTCGACACGGCCGTCAACAACCTCATCAACTCGGGCGTGACGGTGGTGGTCGCGGCCGGCAACGATTACGGGGCCAACGCCTGCAACTACTCGCCGGCCCGCGTGGCGAACGCCGTCACGGTCGGTTCGACCACCTCGTCGGACGCGCGCTCCGACTTCTCGAACATCGGCACCTGCCTCGACATCTTCGCGCCCGGCTCCTCCGTCCAGTCGGCCTGGTACACCTCCGACACGGCGACCAACACCATCAGCGGCACCTCGATGGCGTCGCCGCACGTGGCGGGCGTCGCGGCCCTCTACCTGCAAAACAACACGGGGGCCACGCCCTCGACCGTGGCCTCGCAGATCATCAACACCGCCTCGACCGGCAAGCTGACGGGCATCGGCACGGGCTCGCCCAACCGCCTGCTCTACTCGCTGCTGACGACCGACGGCGGCGGGGGCGGGGGCGCGCCCTGCACCGGCTGCACGCAGTACACGGGCTCGCTCTCCGGCACCGGCTCGTCGCAGTACCAGCCGAACGGGAGCTACTACTACAGCTCAGTCTCGGGCTATCACCGCGGCTGGCTGCGCGGCCCCACGTCGGGCGCCGACTTCGACCTCTACCTGCAAAAGTGGAACGGCTCTTCGTGGGTGATCGTGGCCCGCGGCGAGACGGCCACCTCGAACGAGGACATCTCTTATTACGGGACGGCCGGCTACTACCGCTGGCACGTCTACTCCTACAGCGGCTCGGGCAGCTACAGCCTCTGGCTGCAAAACCCGTAAGTCCCGTGCGGCCGCCGCGGGGCGGGGCCGCCTCAAGTTAAACGAGCGAGAGGGGAGACCGCCCGCGCGGGCGGTCTCCCCTCTCACCTTTTTCGCCCTTTTTCCGGCGCCCGGCGAGGGCCGTTGACACACCACCCTGAGCGGCTATACTCACCACTCCGCACGCTCGCGGACGGCCCCTACAGCGCGGCCCCGCAAACTACGTTCGACAACTACAACTATCAAGGCAAACCCGGTCCCCGACAGCAGCTTTCGCCATCATGCCCAAGACTGACTTCGCACACCTCCACCTGCACACAGACTATTCACTCCTCGACGGCGCCATCCAGATCAAGCCCCTCGCCGAGCGCGTCAAAGAACTCGGCATGACGGCCTGCGCCATGACAGACCACGGCAACATGTACGGCGCCGTCTCCTTCTACAAGGAGATGAAAGCGGCCGACATCAAACCGCTGATCGGCTGTGAGGTCTACCTGGCACCGTCGAGCAGGTTCGAGAAGGCCGACGGGCGCAAAGGCGTGAAGCCCTACAACCACATGATCCTGCTGGCGAAGGACCGCGAGGGCTACCACAACCTCGTGCGCCTCACGTCGAAGGCTTTCCGCGAGGGCTTCTACCGCAAGCCGCGCATCGACCGCGAGCTCTTGTCGCAGTTCGGCGGCGGCCTCATCGGGCTCTCGGCCTGTCTGTCGGGCGTGCCGCAGGCGCACCTCAAGGAGGGCAACATCGAAGCGGCCGAGCGCGCGGCCCACGAGTTTCAGGACATCCTCGGGCGCGGCAACTACTACCTCGAAATACAGGACCACAAGCTCGAAGACCAGCAACGGATCAACGGCAGCCTCGTCGAGCTGTCGAAGCGCACAGGCATCCCGCTCGTCGCCACCAACGACGCACACTACCTGATGCGCGACGACTACGAGGCCCACGATGTGATGCTCTGCATCGGCACGGGCAAGACCGTCAACGACCGCGACCGGATGAGCTTCGGCGGCCCGGAATGGTACGTCCGCTCGCCCGACGAGATGGCGCAAATCTTCACCTACGCGCCCGACGCCGTCTCGCGCACGATGGAGGTGGCAGAGATGTGCAATCTCAAGCTCCCCCTGGGCGAGAACCACCTGCCCGTCTTCCCCATCCCGGCCGAGGAGGGCGACATCTCGATTGACGAGTATTTCGAGAAGGTCGTCAGGCAAGGGTACGAGAAGCGGCGCGAGACCGTCTGGGACCCGATGATCTCTTCGGGGACGCTCAGGCACCGCCTCGACGAATACCAGCAGAGGGTCTCGCGCGAGATCGCCATCATCAAGCAGATGGGGTTCCCCTCTTACTTCCTCATCGTCTGGGACTTCATCCGCTTCGCGCGCGAGCGCGGCATTCCCGTCGGGCCGGGCCGCGGCTCGGCCGCCGGCTCGCTCATCGCCTATTGCCTGGAGATCACCGACGTTGACCCGCTCCAGTACGACCTGCTCTTCGAGCGCTTCCTCAACCCCGAGCGCGTCTCGATGCCGGATATTGATATTGACTTCTGCGTCAACGGCCGCGCGGAGGTCATCAACCACGTCACGCAGCTCTACGGCCGCGACTCGGTCTGCCAGATCATCACCTTCGGCACGCTCGCCTCGAAGGCGGCGATTAAGGACGTGGGGCGCGCCCTCGACATGCCCTACGCCGACGTGGAGAAGATAGCGAAGCTCATCCCGCCGCCCATCCGGGGCCGCAACGTCTCGATCAGCCAGGCCCTTGAGATGGTGCCCGAGCTGAAGCAGGCGGTCGAGTCGGACCCGCAGGTCAGGAAGGTCATCGACATCGCCAAGCGGCTCGAAGGCTGCGCGCGCCACTCGTCCGTGCACGCGGCCGGCGTCGTCATCTCGCCCAAACCGCTCGAAGAGCTGATACCCGTCGCCGTCAACAACAAGCAGGAGTTCACGACGCAGTTCGAGATGTCGGACCTCGAAAAGACCGGCATGCTCAAGATGGACTTCCTGGGCCTCACGACCCTCTCCATCATCGACCAGTGCTGTAAGTCGATCCGCGAGCTGCACGGGCGCGAGATCGACTGGAAGCTCGTCCCGCAGGACGACCCGAAAACCTTCGAGCTGTTCGGCCTCGGGCGCACCGAAGCCGTCTTCCAGTTCGAGTCTTCGGGGATGCAGGAGATTTGCCGCAAGCTCAAGCCCAAGTCCATCGAAGACCTCTCGGCCTTAAACGCCCTCTACCGCCCCGGCCCCTTAGACGGCGGCATGGTGGACGACTTCATCGACCGCTACCACGGCAAGAAGACGGTCGAGTACATCACGCCCGAGATGGAGGACATCCTCAGGAACACCTACGGCGTGCTGGTCTACCAGGAACAGATCATGCAGCTCGCGCAGAAGCTCGGCGGCTACTCACTGGGCGAGGCCGATTTGATGCGCCGCGCGATGGGCAAGAAGAAGCGCGAGGAGATGGCCGTCCACGAGGAGAAGTTCGTCGAGGGCTGCACGAAGAACAAGATACCGAAGAAGAAGGCGAAGGAAATCTTCCGCCTGATGGCGCAGTTCGCCGACTACGGCTTCAACCGCTCTCACTCGGTCGCCTACGCCCACGTCGCCTACCAGACCGCGTACCTCAAGGCCAACTTCCCCGAGCACTTCTACGCGGCCGTGATGACCTACTGTACGGACGACGCGGCCAAGATTTTCAAGTACGCTTCGGAACTGCGTGCGCAGAAGATCAGGATGCTGCCGCCCGACGTGAACGAGTCGCGGCAGGGCTTTACGCCGGTCGAGGGCGCGATCCGCTACGGGCTTTCGGCCATCAAGGGCTTAGGGCAGACGGCCGTCTCGGCCGTCATCGAGGGGCGGCGCGAGCGCCCCTTCAAGTCGCTCTTCGACTTCGCCGAGCGCGTCGGCGAGAAGGGCTCCGGCAAGCGCGTGATGGAGAGCCTCGTCTGCGCCGGGGCCTTCGACTCGCTGATGCCCTCGGGCGACGAGCCTCACCACTGGCGGGCCACGCTGCACGCGAACGTGGACCGCGCGCTGGAGCTGGGGGCGCGCAGGCGGCGCGAGCGCGACAGCGGGCAGGCGGACATGTTCGGCATGCTGGCGGCCGCCCAGCCCGAAGGCCCGGACGACCACGCGCAACTGACCGACGCGCCCGCCTGGACGCACCGGCAGATGCTCGACAACGAGAAGGCCGCGGTCGGCTTCTACGTCTCGGGCCACCCGCTCGAAGACCACGCGGAGAAGATCGGCTGGCTCAACTGCACGCCCGTCCCCGACCTCGTCTCGGCGGGGCCGACGGCGCGGGTGAGGGTGGCCGGCATCATCTCGGAGTTCGCCGTCAGGAACACGAAGAAGGGCGACCGCTACGCGATGTTCAAGGTCGAAGACCTCTCGGGCAGCTCCGTCAAGTGCGTGATGTGGCCCGAGTCTTTCAGGACGAAGGGGCAGGAGGCGGCCAACGACAAGGTCGTGGTCGTGACGGGCCGCTGCGAGGGCGCGGCCGAGGGCAACCCGCAGCTCATCCTCGACGAGGTCGCTCCCATCGAGACGGCGAAGAACGCCGGCTCCCGCTTCGGCGGCCCGAACAAGACGCTCGTCGTCGAGTTCGAGGTGGACGGCGACTGCGTCCGCGTCAGCGAGACCATCTCGCAGGCGCTGCTGGCGCACCCCGGCGACTGCGAGGTGCTCCTCGACATGCTCCTCAAAGACGAGGGCCTGAAGGTCAAGGCGCGGACCGGAGGGGTCATCCGCGTCCAGCCGAACGAGCGGCTTCAGGAGGAGCTGCGCGCGGCCGGCGCCGTCGCCCGCTGGGTCAACTGACCCCGCGCCCGCCGCCGCGGTTCCGAGATGGGAACGCGGCGGCCGCGCTTGCCCCGCCGGCGCGCGCACGTTTAGGATGGCCGCTTTCACGCCGCTGGAAATTCAACGGAACGGGCGAGGGGCCGCGAGAAGTTTTGCTGGGTCGTTACATCAGGTCGAAGGAGCAGAGGCACGCGGCGCGCGACACGAACCGCGTCGTGCGGCCGTTCGAGTGGGGCGCGGAGTTCGTCGGCGGCGGCGAGAACGGCGAGGGGCCGCGCCGCGCCGTCGAACGCCTAGCGCGCGCGTGGGTCGAACGCAGCGAGGAGTTCTACGCGCTGCCCGATGTGACGGACTACCGGCTCGCCGGCGACCGCCTGACCTGGACGAGCGCCGTCGGCACGCCCGCGCCCGAGAACGACACGGTGCGCGCTCGCTTCTTCCCCGACGCGAGGCGGCGCGGGCGAGACGAGGGGCCGCGCCGCGCCGTCGTCGTCCTGCCGCAGTGGAACGCCGACTCGGAGAGCCACGTCGCGCTGTGCCGGCTGCTGGCGCGGCTCGGCATCGCGTCGCTCCGGCTGACGCTGCCCTACCACGAGGAGCGGCGGCCCCCCGAGCTTGAGCGGGCCGACTACCTCGTCTGCGCGAACGTCGGGCGCACGCTCCAGTCTGTGCGCCAGGCCGTGCTCGACACTCGGGCCGCCGTCCGCTGGCTGAAAGAGCAGGGCTACGAGCGCGTCGGGATCGTGGGCACGAGCATCGGCTCGTGCACGGCCTTCCTCGCCTTCGTCCACGAGCCGGCCCTCGACGCCGGCGTCTTCAACCACGTCTCGGGCTACTTCGCCGACGTGGTCTGGCGCGGCATCTCCACGCACCACGTCCGCGCAGGGCTGGAGCCCCACCTCTCGCTCGAAGAGCTGCGCGAGCTGTGGGCGCCCATCAGCCCCATGACCTTCGCCCCGCGGCTCGCCGGCCTGCCCCCGCGCCCCATGCGCTTCATCGCCGCGCGCCACGACCTGACCTTCCCGGCCGACCTCTCGCGCGAGGTGATCGAGCGCGTCCGCTCGCACGGCGTCGCGGTGGACGCCTCCTGGCTGCCCTGCGGCCACTACACGAGCGGCGAGCCGCCGTGGGTCTACCTCGACGGCTACAAGATCGTCTCGTTCCTCAGAAGGAGGCTCTGAGCGAGGGGCGCGGCTTTTTTATTTGACTCGACGGCAGATTTGGAATAGAAGCTCTTAGTCTTACTTTCACCAACCGACCACGAAACCCGGAGGACACGCGAGATGGCCGACGAGAGGAAAGAGAACCAGTGCGCGAACCCGCCGTGCACTTGCCCGGTCACTGAGAAGGGCGAGAAGTTCTGTAGCGTCCACTGCCAGAGCACCGAAAACACCGTCCAGATTGACTGCGACTGCGGCCACGGCTCCTGCCAGGGCGACTTCTGAAGCGGTCTCGGCTTAACGACGACGCGGCCGGCTAACCGGGGGCGACACGATCCCGGTTAGCCGGCCGCCTGACTTTCGGCCCCGTCTCATTCGGCTTGGAGGTCGCGCGAGGCCTCGGCGACGGCGTCCCTGAGCTGCGCGGGGTCTACGGGCTTCGGCAGGTGTAGCCGGAAGCCGGCGGCGCGGGCGCGCTCCCGGTCCGATTCGCCGGCGTAGGCGGTGAAGGCGACGGCCGGCGTCGGCGCGAGGCCGCGCTCGCGTTCGAGGTCGCGGACTCTGCCGAGCAGTTGGTAGCCGTCCTCGTTCGGCATCCCGATGTCGAGCAGCAGCACGTCGGGCCACCACCCGCCCCCGAGCGCCGCGACGGCCCCGGCCGCCGAGGAGGCCACGGCCACCTCCGCCCCGCCGCGTTCGAGCACCATGCGGACCAGTTCGAGCGCGTCCTCCTCGTCGTCCACCGCCAGCACCTTTAGACCTTCCAGCACCTCTTCCCTCCCTGTCGCCTCGCCCGCCCGCGCGTCAATCCCGGCCTTTACGTCGGGGGGGGCGGCCGGCGGCGGTTCCCCGTCGCCATCCAGGTGCGGCAGCTCGAAGATGAAGCGGGCGCCCCGCCCCTCGCCCCCGCTCTCGGCCGAGACGACCCCGCCGTGCAGCTCGACGAGGTGGCGCACGATGGCGAGGCCGAGGCCGAGGCCGCCGTGCGCGCGGGTCGTGGACTGGTCGCCCTGCCGGAAGCGGTCGAAGACGTAGGGCAGGAACTCGCGCCGGATGCCGACGCCTGTGTCCTCGACCGCGACCCGGACGTGGCCGTCCGACTGCGCGACCGAGACGAGCACCTCGCCGCCCGCGGGAGTGAACTTGACGGCGTTCGCCAGGAGGTTCCAGACCACCTGTTGCAGGCGGCGCGCGTCGCCCGCCACGGGGCACACGCCTTCGCCGAACCGCTTCTCAAGCCGCAGCCGCTTGGCGGCTGCGGCCGGCCTGACCGTCTCGACGGCCGACTCGACGACGCCGCAAACGTCCACCGGCTCGGGCTCCAACCGGAGCTGCCCCTTGATGATGCGCGACACGTCGAGGATGTCTTCGACTATCTGCTGCTGGGCGCGCGCGTTGCGTTCGATGGTCTCGACGGCCGTGCGCCGCACGGCCTCGTCGAGCTCGCGCGTGGCGAGCATGCGCGACCAGCCGAGGATGGCCGTCAGCGGCGTGCGCAGCTCGTGCGAGAGCGTGGCGAGGAACTCGTCCTTCAGGCGGTTCGACTCTTCGGCGGCGGCCCGCGCCCGCGTCTCGAACTCCAGCAGACGCATGTTCTCCAGGCTGACGGCGGCGAGGTTGGCGGCCATCCGCATCGCCGTCACGTGCTCGTCGCGGTAGGCGCGGTCGTCGTAGCTCTGGACCTCGATGGTGCCGACGATGCGCCCCATCGTCTGCATCGGGACGACGAGCGACGACTGCGGCCTCAGGCCGTTGTCGGGGCCGACGAGCACGCCGGGCTGCCCGCGCCCGCGCTGCTTCGTCTGCCAGTAGTCGTTGGTGATGACGACGCGGCCCGTGCGCACGGCCTGGCTGTTCGGCCCCTCGGACGAGACCGGCATCGGCGGCAGTCTCGACACGTCAACCTCCTGCCCGTCGCCCCAGGCGTAGACGGCCGTGCGTTCGTCGCGCGCCTCGTCGTAGAGCGAGATGAAGATGCCGATGCAGGGTACCGAGACGACGGCGAAGTCGCGCAGGTCGCGGAAGACTACGAGGTGGTTGCGGGCCGTGCCGATAGACTCGGCGAGG
The DNA here is from genome assembly GCA_035645715.1 of Pyrinomonadaceae bacterium. Classification (GTDB taxonomy): domain Bacteria; phylum Acidobacteriota; class Blastocatellia; order Pyrinomonadales; family Pyrinomonadaceae; genus QHXN01. The sequence goes on along the minus strand of DASQMB010000056.1, from coordinate 15,832 downwards.
TGCGTCAGGCGGTGGAGCAGGGTCTCGTACTGCCGGACGGCTGACGTGGCCCCGGTGGCCTCGCCGGGGCCGCAGTACGGCGGCTGCCGCTCGCCGACGATTCGCCGCAGCGCCGACAGCTCGCCCCGGACGGCGTAGAGGTCCGCGAGCAACTGCTCGCGCGTCTTCTCGTGGTCTTCGCTGGGAATCACAGGGGTTCGGCTTTTGACGAAAACGGGCGCCTCCGCGGCGAGGGACCGCGACCGCCGGCCCGGCGGGCGCCGCATTATCCATCCGCGGCGCCCACTTCGCCAAGCGCCTGGAGGCCCGCGCCGGCGGCCGCGCGCGCCCCCTGCGCCCCGCCCGCCCGCGCGCGGCCTCAGCCCGCCAGCCTGAAGAAAACGTCCTCGAAGGGCGCGTCGGGCAGCCCCGCGCGCTCGCGCAGCTCGGCCGGGACGCCCTCGGCCGTCAGCACGCCGCGGCGCATCACCCCGACGCGGTCGGAGACGCGCTCGACGAAGCTCATCACGTGCGACGAGACGAGGAAGGCGCGGCCGGCGTCGCGGTCGCGCTCGACGCGCTCGCGCAGCCGCCGCATCATCTCCACGTCGAGGCCGTTCAGCGGCTCGTCCAGGACGAGCACGCTCGGGCTCCCGAGGAAGGCCGCGGCCAGCCCCAGCTTCTTACGCATCCCGAGCGAGTAGCCGCCGACCCACTTGTCGGCCACCGCCTTCAACTCGAAGAACTCGGCCTCGCGCTCGGCCGCGCCCGCGTCCGTGCCCTTCAGGCCGGCGACCAGTTGCAGGTACTCGCGCCCCGTCAGCCTTTGGTAAAAGTAAAGCTCCTCGGGCAGGTAGCCGAGCCGCCGCTTGGCCTTGAGCGGCCTGCGCACTATGTCCTCGCCGCAGACCCTGATTGTGCCCTCGTCCGGCTCGGTCAGTCCCACCACCATTCGGAAGAGGGTGGACTTGCCCGCGCCGTTGGCCCCGACGAGCGAGTAGACTTCGCCCGCCTCCACGCGCAGCCCGACGCCCGACACGGCCCGCACCTCGCCGTAGCACTTCACCGCCCTGTCCACCTCGATCAGCGTCTCTGCCATAGCCGGAGGGGAAAGAGGGGGAAAGGCGAAAAGGGCAAAAGGAGAAGAAGAAAGCAAGCAGGTAACGACCGGCCCCCCCTCTCAAGACGATTGTTCCCTTCCCCCTTTTTCCCTTTTCCCCTTTCCCCCTTCTTCCTCAGACTTCCCGCCCCGAGAGGTGCAGGTGCGCGCGGTGCTGCCCGCGCAGGAGCAGTTGCGGCAGGCCGAAGGCGTAGAGCGCCAGCCCCATCGGCCAGAGGAAGGCCGTGAAGCCGCCTGCCGCCAGGCAGACGCAGGCGACGAGCACCGTCGAGAGGCCCGGCTGCTCCGGCATCTCGTAGGCCAGCCCGCCGGCCAGCGTGCCCACCAGCCACCACAGCCACAAACACTCGCCGAGCAGCGGCGCGACGTAAGAGAGCGGCGAGGCCCCCGCCAGCGAGCCCGCCGCCCAGGCCAAAAGCGCCGCCGGCAGCGTCAGCACGCGCGCGTAAAAGAGCTTGGCCCGCGCCACCTCGGCCGCGTGCGCGCCGGCCGCCCGCTCAAGCCACAGGTGCGGAAGTTGGTGCGCCACCAGCGCCGGCACCAGGCAGGCCAGCGAGACGCAGGCCAGCACGCAAGCCCCCTTCACCACCAGCACCGAGGGGAGCCACGTCGCCCCGGCCCAGGAGCCCGCAGCGACGCCGGGCGGCGCGCCAGGCAGCCTCACCGTTTCGAGCACCGCCACCAGCGTCAGCACCCACAGCGCCGACAGTCCCGCGCAGGCGTAGACGGCCGACGAGAAGCCCCTCAGCGTCAGCCGCAGGTCGCGCGCCAGCAGCGACTCGACCACAGCCCCCCCGCCGGCCCTCCGCGCCACGGCCGCGGCCGCCCGCCCCCAGCGGTCGCGCGCCCGCAGCCGCTTCGCGTGCTCGATGTCGCCTGCGCGCCAGCGCCGGTGCAGCGCGAACGCGAGCCACGCGAGCGCACCCGTCAGCAACGCGCCGCCCCAGAGCGCTGCCGCCCGCGCGCCCGGCGCGAGCGCCTGCGGCCGGACGATAGTCAGCAGCAGCGCACCGCCCACCAGCGCCGCCCCGAAGACGCCGGCAACGCCCAGCGCTGCCCAGCCGCGCCCCCGACTCCGGCCCCCGTGGACCCAGTTCAGCGCGGCGAAGACCTCGCCGAGCGTGACGACCGGGACGAAGAGCAGGAGTGCCGCCGCGGCCTCTGCCCCGAACGGGCCTCCGCCCGCGAGGCCGCGCCCGACGAGGGCCGCCGCGGCGAAGCCCGCGCCCCGCGCCCCGCGCCGCGCGAGCGCCGCCGCCAGCAGCACGTCGGGGCCGACGGCCAGCGTGTCGAAGACCGATTCGGGCCGCCGCGTGTGGTAGACCTCGGCGGCAGCCCTCGACATCCCCGAGACCACCAGCCCGGCCGCCGCGAGCACCGCGAGCGCCGACGCCTGCGCCGGCCCGAGGCTCCACTCGGCATCGCTCAGGAGTCGCCCGACGCCGAAGTAGGTCATGCCCAGCATCAGCGGCGTGAGCACCAGCAGGACGTACAGGTGCTCGCGCGCCCAGCGCAGCCCTCCAAGCGCCCCGGCCCCGACGATGATTCGCAGTTGACTCATGCCGCTCCGGCGATCACAGCAGGGCGCCCGGCCCGCCCGACTCTGCCCGTCCGCCCGAAGCCTTGCGCCGCAAAGCGGCCGCGATGCGGTTTTCGAGGACGAGGTCGGGCGAGTAGTTTTCGAGCATCAGGAAGTGTTCGGCCGCGCGGTCGAGGGCGGCCTGCGGGACGAGCCCCACGACCTCGCTGCCGAGCAGCTCGACGCCGAGCCGCTCGGCCTCGCGCCTGACGGCCTCGAAGGCGTGATGAAGGTTGGTCTGCTCGTAGCTCGTCAGGTTCATCGAGACCTGCACGACGCCGCGGCTCTGTAGCTCGAAGCCGAGCGCCTTGAGGTGGAGCAGTCCGCCGTCGCGCTCGCGCACGGCCCGCGCGATGCGCCGCGCCAGCGCCAGGTCGCCCGTCTTCAAGTTGACGTTGTAGGCGATCAGCAGCGGCCGCACGCCGACGACGCAGGCGCCCGCGGTCGGGTGAAGGCGAGGGTCGCCCACGTCTGGCGCGCGCTCGGGCACACTCCCGATCTGCTCGCGCAGCAGCTCGTAGCCGCCGCGCCGCACGTCTGCCAGGTTGCGCCGCTCGGGCCGCTCGGCCGCGCTCTCGTAGAAGTAGACGGGGATGCCCAGCTCGGACCAGACGCGGCGGCCCGCCTCGCGCGCCAGCTCGACGCACTCCTCGACCGTCAGGCCGCGCACGGGGATGAAGGGCACCACGTCGGCCGCGCCGAGCCGCGGGTGCTGGCCGGCGTGTGCGCTCAGGTCAATCAGCTCGGCCGCGCGACCGACGACGCGGACCGCGGCCTCGACGACCGACTCGGGCGGCGCCACGAAAGTCAGGACCGAGCGGTTGTGGTCCGGGTCGAGATGCGTGCCGAGGACGAGCGCGCCCTCGACCGACTCGACTGCCTCGGCCAGCCGCGCGATCACCTCCGGCCGCCGCCCCTCGCTGAAGTTCGGCACACACTCGACGATCCTCTCCATGCGCTCTCCCGGTTTTCCTTCCGCTCGTCTGTGGCTCGCGCGTATTATAGGGTTTGGCGGCGATTCAAAGTAAGCGAGGCGCAAGCGATGACCGACGAAGAGATCAACCGCAAGTTCGACGTGGTGGCCGAACATCTGTCCTCACTCGCCGTCGGCCTGCAAAACCTCGGTCAGAGTCTTGGGGAAAAGATTGACAGGCTCGCCGAAGGGCAACGGCAGACCGACGCAAGTATCCGTGCGCTACTCGCCATTACAGAGATTCAGGCACAGGAGGTCAAAGACCTGCGCGAATCAGTCCAGGCAGTTGATGAACATCGGCGCGAAGCGGGCGAGCGCGCACACCAGGTGGACGAGCGGCTTAACGTCCTCATCAACCTCGTGGAGCGGGACATCAGCGAGAGGCGGAACCGCGGAAAGGCAACGGAAAAAAGAGGGCCTGAGGAAGAGAGGAAGTCGGACGAAGATCAGGGTTAGGCGCCAGGAGAATCAGTGGGACAGAAGAGAAGGGCGCGGCTTGCACGTTGATGCAAGCCGCGCCCTTTGTTTTGTCGGTCGGGTGCGGCCGGCGCGAGCCGGGCCGCCCATGAACGAGCATTACGGGGCCGCCGGGTAGACGAGCGTGAGCGGGTCGGGCAGCGGGATGCGGCGGATGGTGCCGCGCCCGACCTTCTCGAGCGAGTGCTGCGGCCGGTCGGGGTTGCCGCGGGCGATGTCGTCGAGGTTGCCGACGACGAGGACCACGAGCTGGTCGGGCTGGAGGTACTTCTGGGCGACGCGCTGCACGTCTTCGGCCGTCACCGCCCGGATGCGGTCGCGGTACTTGTCCCAGTAGTCGGCCGGCCGCTTCGTGAACTCGTCCTGCGCGAAGGTGGCGGCGATCTGCGCGGCGGTCGAGAAGAAGCTCGGGAAGCTCTCGACGGCGTAGTTCTTGGCCGTCTCCAACTCCTCGGCCGATACCTTCGCCGTCCGCATGCGGCTGATCTCTTCGAGCACGATGTCGAGCGCCTGGGCCGTCGTCGCGCTCTTGGACTGGAACCCGGCGCGGAAGACGCCGGGGTAGTAGACGCCGAAGCCGAAGCCCGAGCCGGCGCTGTAGGCCAGCCCCTCGTCCGAGCGGACCCGCGAGGTGATGCGCGAGGTGAAGCCGCCGCCGCCGAGGATGTCGTTCATGATGGTCAGGGCGTAGGAGTCGGGGTTGTCGCGCATGGCTCCGAGGTGACCGACGACGACGCGCCCCTGGTTCACGTCCGGCTTGTGGACGGCGTAGACGCCCGCGGCGGGCGTGTGCGTCGGCTTCGGCACCTCGGGCGCGGCCTCCTTCGAGGCGGGCCAGCCCTTCACCGCCGCTTCGAGCTTGCGGATCAGCTCCTTCGTGTCGAAGTCGCCCGAGACGGCGAAGACGAAGTTGCCGGGGTGGTAGTACTTCCTGTGGAAGGCCAGCAGGTCTTCGCGCGTTATCGCCTCGACGGAGGAGTTCGTCGGCAGCTTGGCCGAGAAGTGCTCGGCGCCGCGCAGCAGGCGGTTCCACTCGCGGTCCTCGATGGCGTCGGTGCGGTCGTTGCGCCGCTCCATGCCCTGGAGGAGCTGGCTCTTGGCGAGCTTGAGGCGGTCCTCCTGGAAGGCCGGGTTGCGGAGCATGTCGAAGTAGAGGGCGAGGCCGGCGTCGAGGTCCTTCGCCAGCACGTTGACCGCGGCGTTGCCCTGCAACGGCGCGACCACGCTGCTGATGTTGGCGGCGAGGAAGTCGGCCGCCTCGTCAAACTGCTCGGCGGTCTTCGAGGCGGTGCCGCCGGCGCGCATCTGGCTGCCCACGAGCGAGGCCAGCCCCTCCTTGCCCGCCGGGTCGAGGTAGGAGCCCGTGCGCACGAGCGTCGAGACGTTGATGAGCGGCAGGTCGCGGTCCTCGACGGCGTAGACGACCACGCCGTTCGAGAGGACGTGGCGGAACTGCTCGCGCCTGGGCGGCGTGAAGTTGCGGGTGCGGAACTTCAGCTCTTCGGGGCGCGGCGGGATGCCGGGCTGCTGCGCGGCCGTCTGGGCGGCGAGCTGGGCGGCCGGCGCGAGGGCGAACAGGGCGAGGGCGAGGACGCCCGCGAGCCTGCTTCTGAGTCTGTTCTTCTTCACTACTGCTTACCCCCTTCGAGCTGCTTGATGCGGTCTTCGACCATCTTCTTCAACACCTGAAAGCCCTTCCGCCTCTCGGCCGGAACCGAGCCGGCCTGCTGCTCCATCTGCCCGAGGATGGCTTTGAGCTGTTCGGGCTTGGCCTGCATCAGCATCGGCCGCATCCGGTTGACCTGCGCCTTCTCCTCGTCGGAGAGGCCGGCCAGCGCCGGGTCTTCCGCCCCCTCGGCCTTCTTCGTGTAGTAGAGGCCGACGGTGCGGTTCTCGGGCTTAAAGTAAATGTTGGCGACGCGGCGAACGTCCTCGGGCGTCACGGCCTGGAAGCGGGCCGGGTCGGTGTTGATCGTCTCCCAGCCGCGCGTGTTGTCGCGCAGGAGGAGCTGGACCATCAGGCCGAAGTTCGACGAGATGTTGCGGAAGGTGTTGGCCGCGTACTGGTTCTTGACCTTCTGCAACTCGTCGGCCGGGATTGTCTCCTTCTGGAGCCGCTCGACTTCGGCGTAGAGGGCGCGCTCGACCTCCTCGGGCGCGCGGCCCGGCTTGGCCGTGCCTTGCAGCTCGAAGTAGCCCTCGTACTTGAGGCTGTTCTGGTTGGCAGAGGCCGAGTTGGCGACCTGCTGTTCGAGGACCAGCGACTTGTTGAGCCGGCCCGTGCGGCCGTTCATCAAACTCGCCATCACCGAGAGGGCGAAAGAGTCGGGGTGCCCGTCGGCGACCGTGTGGTAGCGGACGCGGGCCTGCGGCGAGGTCTCGGCTTGGGCGACCATCCGCTTCTCGGCGAGCTGCGGCATCTCGCGCGTGCGCACGGGCTCTGGGTCGCGCGGGCCGCGCGAGAGCCGCCCGAAGTAGCGGTTGGCGAGGGCGACGGCCTCCGCGGGCTCGAAGTCGCCGATGAGCGCGGCCGTCAGGTTGTTCGGCGCGTAGTTGACGGCGAAGTAGTCGAGAGCCTCCTCGCGCGTGATGCCTTCGAGGTCGGAGGGCCAGCCCACCACGGGCCAGCCGTAAGGCGACGACTGCCAGAACATCGCCTCGAACTGCTCGTTGAACTTGCCCGTGGGCGTGGACTCGGTGCGCAGGCGCCGCTCCTCGTGGACCACGTCGCGCTCGGCGTAGAACTCGCGGAAGACCGGGTTCTTCAACCGGTCCGACTCCATCCAGAACCAGAGTTCGAGCTTGTTGGCCGGGACGTTGATGAAGTAGACGGTGAAGTCGTGCGAGGTGCCGGCGTTCATCGCGGTCGCGCCGGCCGAGGTGTAGATGCGGTCGAACTCGTCCTTGACCATCAGAGACTTCTCGCGCTTGTTCAGCTCGTCGAACTTGGCGAGGAGCTGGCGGTGGCGCTCGCTGCGGTACTTGGGGTCTTTAACGTCGCTGACCTCGCCGAGCCGGGCCTTGCGGATGAGCGTCTGCTCCTCCGCGCGGAGCTGGGCGCGGACCTCGTCCATCTCCTTGAGGAGTTCGAGGTTGGCCTTGATGTCGCGGGTGCCGACGGCGTGGGTGCCCTTGAACATCATGTGCTCGAAGAGGTGCGAGAGGCCGGTGATGCCGGGCCGCTCGTTGACCGAGCCGACGCGGGCCACCCACCCGGCCGCGATGTTCGGGTCGCCCTTGCGGGGCACCAGCAGGAGGCGCATCCCGTTATCGAGCGTCACTTCCTGAACCGGGACGCGCTGCGCGACGGCCGGCACGACAAACGCCAGCAGCACGAGCAGGCCCGTGGCTATTCTTCTCATCGAAACAGTTTCCTTCCTTCCGACTCTCAGTTTTGAGAAACGATTTATTGGGGCGGGGCCGGTTGGCACCCTGCGGGCTTAGATGCGTTATATACGCGCCATCCGGGGAAAAAGTTACGGCGCAGCGACCCGCAGGCGCGGCCTCTCTTTGACCACGGCCGGGCGGCGGGGTAGGCTGCGGCCTCCGGAAATCGAGTTGACCGGGCGCCCGCGTCCACCCGTTGGTATTAGCGTCCAGATGATTGGAGAAGCGAGCACGTTATCATCCGAAGCCGGGTCGGCCCCGCTGTTCGTCGGCCTCGGCGAACTGATCTGGGACCTGCTGCCGACGGGCAGGGAGCTGGGCGGCGCGCCCTCTAACTTCGCCCACTTCGCGCGGCTGCTCGGCGCACGCGGGGCGGTCGCCACTCGCGTCGGCGACGACGCGCTCGGCCGCGAGGCGCGCGCGCGTCTGGCGAGCGCCGGCGTCTCGACCGAGCACATTCAGGTGGACCGCGAGCACCCGACGGGCACGGTCGGCGTCGAGGTCGGGCCGGGCGGCGAGCCGCGCTTCCGCGTCAACGAGAATTCGGCCTGGGACTACCTTGAGCTGACCCCCGAACTGGGGCGGCTGGCGGCGCTGGCCGACGCCGTCTGCTTCGGCACGCTCGGGCAGCGCAGCCCGCAGGCGCGGGCGAGCATCCTCGGCTTCCTCGGACTGACGCGCGCAGGCGCCCTCCGCGTCTTCGACGCGAACCTTCGCCACTCCTTCTTCTCGCCCGAGATGCTGCGCCGCTCGCTCGAACTCGCCGACGTGGTCAAGCTCAACCGCGAGGAGCTGGCCGCCGCGGCCGGGATGCTCGGCCTGCGCGCCCGGGGCGAGGCCGAACTGTGTCGCGGGCTGGCGGCCGAGTTCGGCCTGCGGTTGGTGGCCGTGACGAGGGGCGCCTCGGGGTGCCTGCTGGCGGCCGGCGCGGAGGCGGTCGAGCATCCCGGCTACGACGTGCGCGTCGTGGACACCATAGGCTGCGGCGACGCCTTCGCCGCGACCCTGACGCGCTGCCTGCTGGCCGGCGCCCCGCTCGACGCCGCGGCCGCAGCGGCCAACCGCGCCGGCGCCTGGGTGGCCGCGCGCAGGGGCGCCACGCCCCCGCCCGAGCCCTCGACCGCCGCCGAGATTCTGGGCGGCACACAGATTCTGTTCCGGTAAAACTCTCGTTCAGTTCCAGAAAAACTCTTGCGCGGCAGCCGTCGCGCGAGATTCTTGACCCGCCCGGCCCCGTGCGGCGACACTGATTCAATGATGAAGACCGACAATTATGAAGACGGGCCGGAAGCGACCGGCAGCTCGCGCGACGGGAGCGGCGGCTTGCGGGACGAAGCGGGCGATGCTGTGGAGCAGGCCGGCGAGACGACGGCCGCCGCGCTGACGGGCGGCGACACTTCGGCGGAGAGGCCAGTCGGCGCCGACACGCTGGTCAGGGTCGAGGGCGACCCGCGCCCCGAGGACGGGCAGGGCTAGTCACGAGGGGTGCGCCTCGCCGCCTGCGCTTCGCTGCCGCGGAGCGGCCTCGTAACCCACAGAGAGCGCGGCGTGGTGCGCGGCGTGGTACGCGGCCTGGTGCGCGGCTTCGCCCGCGGCGCAGTCATTGCAGCCCGCGGCGCCGTCAGCCGGCGGGGCGGACCATGCGGTCGTAGAGGCGTTCGAGCAGGCGGTCGCCGTCGTCGCAGAGCCCTGTGTGGACGGGCGAGGTCTGAATGACCGTGCTGCGCGGCGCCACCAGCCAGTGGAAACGCGCGCGGGGCGGAAGCAGCCCGACGGGGCCGGCCCGCTCGCCGCCCTCGCAGACGGCCACCACGGCCCGCAGGTGCTCGCGGACGGTCTCGGCGTCGAGCGTCGGGTCCAGGGCGGCCAGCCGCCGCTCGTCGAGCCCGACCTTCGCCTTCAGGAACTTCAGGCCGGGGCACGAGACGATGACCCCGGCGTTGATGAACTCGCCGCGCTCGACCCGCGGGACGACGCGCACGACCGCGTAGTCGAACAGCTCAAGCCCGCGCATCCTCAGCCTCCTCCGCGAAGCCGCGCGGGGCCGCGAGGCGCCCCGTCAGGTATTCGGCGTAGGCCGCGCGCGCCTCCGCGGCGCCGGCGAACGGCGAGTCGTGCACGAGCCATTCGTCGGGCACCAGCGCGAGCACCTCTACCATGAGTTCGGGCGTCAGCGCCCGGGCCAGCTCCGCGTCGGCCTCGCGCACGTCGGCCGCGAACGGCAGCAGGACGTGTTCCCTGATCTGCGGGAAGCGCGAGCGGCTGCGCTCGCGGTGGCCCTCCCAGGAGTGGTGAAAGTAGAGCGCCGCGCCGTGGTCTATGAGCCACAGGCGGCGGTGCCACATGAGCAGGTTCGCGTTGCGCGGCGTGCGGTCCACGTTGGTCACGTAGGCGTCGAACCAGACGACGCGCGCGGCGAGGTTGGCCTCCGGGCGGTCCACGGCCGGGTCGAAAGTGATGGAGCCGGGCAGGTAGTCGAGCGCGAGGTTGAGGCCGGCGCTGGCGCGGATCAGGTCCTGTATCTCCGGGTCGGGCTCGGTGCGCGCCAGCTCCGCGTCGAGTTCGACGAAGACTATCTCCGGCACGGGCAGGCCGAGGGCTCGGGCCAGCTCGCCCGCCACCAACTCGGCCACGAGCGCCTTCGGCCCCTGCCCCGCGCCGCGGAACTTGAGCACGTAGAGGCCGTCGTCGTCCGCCTCGACGATGGCCGGCAAGCTGCCGCCCTCGCGCAGCGGAGTCACGTACCTCGTCGCCCTCACCGTCCTCAGACTCATCTGACCTCCCCGCCCGCCGGCCGAGACACTTCACGCCGCGACATGCTAACACCCCGCGCCGGCCCGAGGCCCGCGCGCCCTGCCCCCGAAAGTCGGCCGCGACACCCGCGACGACGGCTCCCCAGACGAAGCGGCTCCCCAGACGAAAAGGTGCGTTGACCGGCGGCGCGCTCTGCGCTATCGTTCCGCGGCCAGCCCCATTCCCGATTTCCGTCAACAGGCTGCGCCGGTTACGCCCGCGGCCGCCGATCATTCAACCACAGAGTTTCTTCCGAGGGAGGAGAACAGTGTCTCGTACACAGAGCCTTCGGCTGCTCGCCGCAGCCTGCGCCGCCCTGCTCGTCGGCTGCCTGCTCGCGCCCGCGCCCGTCGCGGCCCGGCAGCGCACGGAATACCGCGCCTTCTGGGTGGACACCTTCAACACCGCGCTCAACAACCACGCCGACGTGGTCGCGGTCGTCAACAACGCGAAGGCCGCCAAAGCCAACGCCATCTTCGCGCAGGTCCGCCGCCGGGGCGACTCATGGTACTTGAACTCGCTCGAACCGAAGGGCGACCGCGTGCCCATCGCCCCCGGCTTCGACCCGCTCCAGGACCTGATCAGCGAGGCCCACGCCAACGGCATCGAGGTCCACGCCTTCGTCATCATGTCGGCCATCTGGGGCCGCGCGCCCAACCTCTTCCCGCCGGAGAACCCGAACCACGCCTTCAACCTCCACGGCGGCTTCGACCCGGCCACCAACACCGTCGTGCCCGGCCCGAACAACTGGCTGACCCGCACGCTGCTGCCCGACGCCCCCGCCACCCCCGGCATCACCTACCAGGGCCACCGCTTCGGCAGCGACTTCTGGATCGACTTCGGCCACCCCGACGCGGCCGCTTACACCGTCGATGTCCTCAAGCATCTCGTAGCCAGCTACGACATCGACGGCCTCCACCTCGACCGCATCCGCTACCCCGAGTTCAGCATCGCCGCGGGCCAGCCCGCCCAGACGCCCACGAACGGCACCAACATCGGCTACAACACGACGAGCGTGGCACGCTTCAACGCGCGCCACGGCCGGACGGGCAACCCCGCCACGGGCGACCTGCTCTGGTCCAACTGGCGCCGCGATCAGGTGACGAACGTAGTCCGCCGCGTCTACCTCGAAACGCTCGCCATCAAGCCGCACCTGAAAGTCTCGGCCGCGCTCATCGCCTTCGGCGGCGGCCCCACCACCGAGGCCGCGTGGAATAACGCCGAGGCCCGCTGGCGCGTCTACCAGGACTGGCGCGCCTGGACCGAGGAGGGCATCGTCGACATCGCCATCCCGATGGTCTACAAGGCCGAGCACACGGCGGCACAGGTGACGCAGTTCAATCAGTGGAACGAGTGGACCAAGAACCACCAGTACAACCGCGGCGCGATGATGGGGCTCGGCGGCCTCAACAACTCCGTCGAGGGTACGCTCAGGCAGACGCGCCGCTCCCTGCTCGCGCCCTCCACACAGGGCAAGACCGACCTCGGCGTCATCTACTTTTCGATGGCGACCTCTAACATCGCGGTCACGAACAACCCGCTCGCCATCCCGCCGGGCACGACCCCCGCGCGCCCCTTCTCCGAGTTCGCCTCGGGGCTGACCACGGGCAAGTCTGTTGACGGGTCGAGGAGCTACGAAGACCAGGCCCTGAACCCCGAGCCGGTCTTCGCCCAGCCGGCCGCCATCCCCGTCCTGCCGTGGAAGGCGCAGCCGACGGTCGGCCACCTGAAGGGCTTCGCCCGGCGCGCCGACTCGACGCCGCTCGACACCGCGACGGTCACGATTGAGAAGCTCGACGACGGCTCCGCGCGCCAGACGGCGACCGACGGCGGGGGCTTCTACGGCGGCGTAGACCTCGCGCCCGGCCAGTATCTCGTCAGGGCCGCGCTCGGCGCCGACACGCTCTACTCCTGCGTCGCCACCGTGACGGCGGGCTCGGTCACGACCGCAGACCTCGGCCCCGAAACGACCGCCCCGACGACGAGCGCCACCTTCAGCCCGGCCGCGCCCGACGGCGCGAACGGCTGGTACAGGACCGACGTGCAGGTCGCGCTCGACGCCGCCGACAACTGCTCGGGCGTCGCCGCGACCGAGTACTCGCTCGACGGCGGCGCGACGTGGCTGCCCTACTCGGGCGCCATCTCCGTCACGCAGGAGGGCGTGACCAACATCCTCTTCCGCTCGGCGGACCGCGCCGGCAACGTCGAGGCCGCGAAGAGCGTCGCCGTCAAGCTCGACAAGACCGCGCCGTCGCTCGGGCTTTCGGCCGACCCCACCTCCGTCTGGCCGCCGAACGGCCGCATTGTCAACGTCACTCTGAGCGGCCAGGGTTCCGACGCCGTCTCGGGGCTCGCCTCTGTCACCTACGCCGTGACGGACGAGTACGGCGCCCCGCTCGCGGTCCCGGCGCGTGCCCTCGCGGGCGCCTCCGCCTCATGGGCCGACGCGCTCGCGGTCGAGGCGAGCCGCCGCGGCGACGACCGCGACGGCCGGCTCTATCGCATCACCGCCACGCTCACCGACGAGGCCGGCCACACGGCGACGGCGGTTGTTGACGTGGTCATCTCGCACGACCAGCGGCGAAACTGAGAACGCGGCAGGCGAGAAGCCGGCCCGTAAAGACTCTGAGGCCCGCGCGGGCGCACAACCCGCGCGGGCCTCAGAGTCTTTTTGCGTCCACGCTTTTCACCGCCGGCCGGCGTGAACGCTCGGCCCTTCAGTCTTCCACGAGCGCGAAGGCCCTGACGGGGAAGGTGCCGAAGGCCCTGACCTTGACCGGCACGGCGAAGAAGCGAAAGCCACGGTCCGGCAGCGTCTCAAGCCGGCAGAGGTGTTCGACGACCGGGATTTCCGAGCCGAGCAGGACGGTGTGCGCCGGCCGCGCGAGGTCGGCCGTGTCGTCCACGTTGTAGGAGTCTATGCCGACGAGGGCCGCGCCCCCCTCCGCGAGCCTCTCGGCGGCCGCGCGCGTCAGGAAAGGGTGGCCCGCGAAATACTCTTCGGTCCGCCAGCGCGCGGCCCAGCCCGTGTGGACGAGGACTGCACGGCCGCGCACGTCCAGCCCCTCGAACAGCTCCGGCCCGATAGCGCGCGAGCCCGCGCCGGCCGCGCTCACCTTCAGCCCGCGCAGGTTGGCGAGAGACGCGAGCGGCAGCTCAGACAGGTCTTTGCCCCCGTCGAAGCGGTGGAAGGGCGCGTCGAGGTAGGTGCCGGTGTTGGCGACCATCTCGATGCGGCCGATGTGAAACTCGGCCCGGCCGCCGTAAGACGCGCGCGAAGCCTCGCGCCCGAGGTGCTCGGTGATGATCGGCGCCGGCAGGCCCCTGTATGTGACCATGCCGTGCTCGACCGTGTGGCTCAGGTCCAAAAGTTCCGCCACGGCACGTTTTCTCCGACTGCGGCCGGCGACCGGCGCGTCAGATGGTTGATGGGTCGCGGTCGGTCAGCTTGTAGGCGGCCAGCGCGAGCATCGCAAAGACGAAGGCGAAGAGCGGGCTGACCCAGTAGCCCGGCAGTGTCGTGTTGTGCGAGTAGCCGGGCTGGTAGGTCGTCTCGGCGCTCGGCCCCGAGGTGAGAAGCAGCAGGCCGGCGAAGCCGCCGACGAGGCCCGCGACGAGGCCGATGACGGCCGGCAGCGTGCGCCCCTCGCCCGCCCGGCCGGGCATTATGCCCGCCCCGAGGTAGCCGGTGAGCACGCCCGTTAGGGCGTAGGCCAGCGCGTAGAGGATGTAGTTGGGAACCGAACTCTCCCCACCCGCGGCCGGCGCCGCGGCGAACAGGACCAGGCTGGGCATCAATCTCTCTCCTCTTCGGCGGGACCGTGTTTCGCCGCCGGACTCTCAGGTCTTTCGGTTAACTACAAAGCAGAACTCCGGCCTCGGTCGGCCCCGGCGGCGGCTCAACTGCGCGAGATGAACGTCTCGGCCTCGTCGATGCCGCTCTGCAAGTCGCGCCGGATGCGCAGCCCCGTGAGGTCCACGCCGAGCGAGACGAGCGTGCGCGCCACGCCCGACCTGACGCCGGTAATCAAGACCTCTGTGCCGAGCAGGCGGACGGCCTGCGCCGCGTTGACGAGCGTTTGCGCTACGCGGGCGTCCACCTCGGGGACGCCCGTGATGTCGATGATGGCGACGCGCGCCCCGAGGTCGCGGACGCCTCGCAGGAGCGTGGTGAGAAACTGCTCGGCCCGCTCGGGGCTGACGGCGCCGATGAGCGGGACGACGACCGCGTGATGCTTGAGCGGGATGAGCGGCGTCGAGAGCTGAGCGAGCATCTCGCCCTGCGCCCGGATCACCTCGTCGCGCAGCCGCGCGCGCTCCTCCTCGGCGCGCTTGCGCTCGGTAACGTCGCGCGCGACGCCCTCGACCAGGAAGGGGCGGCCGTCGCGCATGGCGACGCGCGTGCTGACTTCGAGCGTCAGGCGGCGGCCGTCGCGGGCGATGATGTCCAACTCGTAGACGGTCGGCGTCGGGTCGCGCAGCTTCTGCTCCATCATCCGGCGGGCGAGGTCGAGGTGGTCGGGCGCGACCACCTGGCGGATGTTCATGCCGCCGAGAATGTCCTCGCGCTTGTAGCCGGTGACGACCTCGCCGGCACGGTTTATCGAGAGGTAGTTACCTTCGAGGTCGTGCGTGTAGATGATGTCGTTGGCGTTCTCAAGGAGGTTACGGTATCGCTCCTCGGAGCGGCGGGCGGCCTCGCGCTCGCGCCGGGCCGTGTCGAAGAGTCGCGCGTTGTCGATGCCGACGGCGGCCTGCGCGGCGAGGCCAAAGACCAAACGCTCGTGGCGGGCCGTGAAGACTCCCTCATCCGAGTGGCCGAAGAAGAGGCCGCCGAGCACCTGGCCGGTGCGCGACTTGACCGGCACGGCCAGGTAGCTCGTGACGGGCAGGTGTCCCTCGGGCATCCCGTTGTAGGGCGGGTTCTGAGCGTAGCGCGGGTCGCTCCGCACGTTCGCCAGCCGGATCGTGCCCTGCCCCTCGAAGGTCGGGCCGAAGAGGTGTGTGGCGCGCGGCATCGGGAAGTTCTCGAAGTGCTCGCGCGGCACGCCCGAGAGGGCGTAGAGCATGTAGGAGGCGCCCTCCTCGTCGAGCACGTTGTAGAAGAAGGCGCCGAACTGCGCCCCGGTCAGCTCGGTGGCGGCGTCGGTGACGGCCTGCACGAGCTTCTGCAAGTCCAGCTCGGCCGACATCACGCGGCCGAGGTCGTTGAGCGTCTCGACCTCCTCGCGGGCCTCGCGCTCGCGCTCTAAGAGCAGCTCGCGCTCGCGCTCCGTCTGCTTCTCGCGCGAGGTGTCGCGCACCTCGATGATGGTGCCGACTGCGCGGCCCTCCTCGCGGATAGGGCTCGCGGTGAAGAAGACGGGGTAGAAGTGTCCGTCCCTGTGGACGAAGATGTCCTCGCCCTGCTCCTGGTTGTTCTCCGGCAGGGCGCGGTCTATCGGGCACTCTTCGAGCGGGAAGGGCGTGCCGTCGGGCTTCGTGTGGTGGACGAAGTAGTGGAGCGGCCTGCCTTCGACCTCGG
>DASQMB010000055.1:0-63210 GCA_035645715.1 Pyrinomonadaceae bacterium | reverse complement strand
CCGCGCGGCCCTCAGCGATCCGAAGGTCACGACCGAGGAGTACGAGGTCATCACCCTCCGGCTCCCCTCTCGCATCGTCCGCTGCCTCCACGGCCTCGACGAAAACCTCGAACGCGCCGTCGAGATGATCTGCGAGGAGCGATTCAAAACCTAGATTGGAATTTGACGGGATTAACAGGATTGGCAGGATAGAAAAAAGAGAAAGAGGTGGTGGCAATTGCATATTCGCCGCCCCTTCCTCTTCGCTTCTTCTTTATCCAGTTAATCCTGTCTGATTCACTAATCGAAGAGGCCGCGCTCGGCTGCGGCCGCCACCGGCTTCTTCTTCTTCACGGAGCCGGGGTGCGGGGCGAGGTGCTCGGCGTTGAAGCCGAGTTCGCGTAGGATCGAGGCGAACTTGCGCGGGCCGTGCATGGTGATGACGCGCCGGGCGCCGGTCTCGCGGGCGAGGCGGACGAGGTCGTCGAAGTCTGCGTGGTCCGAGAGCGGCAAAACGAGGTCAACGTCGCGGTACATGTAGGGCGCGCTCCTGCCCGCGGCCCAGCCGGTGAGCATGATGGTCGTGTGCCGCTCGATGTTGCGCACCATCGGCTGACGGCGGCAGCCGGGCGGCGCGATCAGCACGCGCCCCTTCAGGCGCTCGCGGTCGTAGCGCTCGTAAGGGCCGGAGAACTCGACGCCCAGTTCGCGGTAAATCTCCGCCACGTTCCAGACCGAGCCGTGGAGCGTCACGCGGTAGCCGCGCCGGAGCAGGAGTTCCAGCGCCTCCTGGCTCTTGCCGAGCGCGTAGGCGAGGACGACGGGCACGCGGTCGTCGGAGAGGGCGCGGTCAACGGCCGCGTAGAGCCGCTCGAAGGTGACCACGTCGGGCGGGAAGCGGTACTGCGGGTCGCCGAAGGTGGACTCGGTGACGAGCGTGTCGCAGGGGACGATGACCGCGTCTTCGGCCGCGACGTTGGGCCTCAGCTTGATGTCGCCGGTGTAGACCAGCCGCTCCCCTCCGGCCTCTACGAGCACCTGCGCCGAGCCGAGGCAGTGGCCGGCCGGGTAGAAGGTCAGGGCGTAGCGGCCGTAGTCGCGCCGCTCGCCGTAAGCGAGCGTTTCGACCTCGGTCTCGCCGACGCGGTGGCGGAAGATGCGCGCCGTCTCGGGCGTCGAGACGATGCGGCGGTGGTCTGCGATGTGGTCGGCGTGGGCGTGCGAGATGACGCAGCTCTCGCGCGGGCCGTCGGCGTCGAGCCACAAATCCAGGTCCGGCAGGTAAAGCCCCTCGCGGTATTCGACCCTCAGCACGCCTCAAACCACCTTTCCCGGCCGCGGCCCTGAGAACCGCGAAATCGCCACCCTTACGCCGGCACCCCGGCCGCGCGACTTGCCGCGCGGCGGCGCCTCAACTATTTTCGAGAGCAGCTTTGATGATTTCGGGGGGCCGACGGATGCGCGCGCCCGGCCTTTAAAAACCTTCGCCGGGAGCGGCGCCAGGCCGAGGCCCGAAACTGCATGAACCGAGAGACGGAGAGGGCAGAGGCGAGTGCAAAGGAGGCGGCGGGGCGTCGCGGCCTGCGGCGGCGCCTCGAAGCGCGGAGGCTGCTGCGGGCCGAGACCTTCTACTTCGTCGGGCTCGCGGCCTTCGCGGGCTTGACGGCGCTGGCCTACTACCACGCCTACTTCGGCTGGGACCTGCGCGTGGCGCGCGCGCTCCACTCGCTCGACACGCCGCGCCTCATGGAGTTCATGCGGCTCGTCTCGGTGCCGGGCGACCGCTGGTTTCCGTTCGCCCTGACGGGCGCGACGATGCTCGTCTTCCTCGTCCTGCGGCGCATGAGCGAGGCCATGACGCTGCTCCTGAGCGCGGGCGGCAGCGCCATCCTCAACAAGCTGCTCAAGGTCTGGATCGGGCGCCCGAGGCCGGCCGCGGACCTCGTCGGCATGCTCTACTCGCACGACGAGTCGAGCTTCCCCTCCGGCCACGTCACCTTCTTCGTCGGCTACTTCGGCTTTCTCTTCTTCGTCGCCTTCGCGCTGCTGCCGCGCAACACCTGGCGGCGGCGCCTGGCGCTCGTGCTGCTCGGCGCGGCCGTCGTGCTCATCGGCCTCTCGCGCGTCTACCTGCGCGCACACTGGCCGAGCGACGTGCTCGGCGCCTACCTCTCGGGCGGGCTCTGGCTGGCATTCTCGGTCGAGGTCTACCGGCGCTGGAAGGCGCGCGCGCGCGCGGCGGGCGGCGCGGCCGCGACGAGCGACGAGCGACCTACCTGACGCGTGCCGCGCGACCTACTTGACGCCCGCCCGGGCGGCCTCAGGCCCGCCGCCCACATCTTCGTCTCGCCTGTCACCGCCGGCCGCGCCGTCCCTCCCGCCGTCCCTCTCACCGCCCGCCTCGCTGGCGCCGCCCGCCACCGAGCGCAGCGAGAGCCCGCGCGCAGCCAGCAGCGCCACCCCGACGCCCATCCAGAAGACCATCCGCGCCTTGCGCACGATGGCGAGCGTGACGCCGGCCGTGATGCCGAAGGCGAGCACGTGCGCGAGCTGGCCCGTCCCGGCCTCGTCCACGCCCGCGCGCAGCGGCACGAACTTGAAGACCATCGTGATGACGCGGTTGACCGACTCGAAGAGGAAGGCGGCCATCAGCGAGGGCGCGGCGCCGCTGATGAGATAGATGGTCAGGAACCCCTCGGCCACGCCGAGCACGTGGAAGCTGCCTTCGAGCAGCAGGATGGGCGCGAAACGCGACCGGCTTCGCTCGTAGAAGCCGTAGACGCGGTCCTCCACCGAGCGCACGGCCGCGCGCTTCGACGCCATCAGCCGCCGGGCCACGCCGCGCGCCGCCAGCCACTCCATCGCCCCGCTCAGGAATCGCCACTGGCGCCACAGCGCGAAGGCCGCGAAGAGGACGAAGACCACCACCCCGACGATGATGCCCTCGCTCGACCAGCGCAGCCGCCGCGGCAGCGGGTAACTCGCCAGCAGCGCCACGGCCCCGCCGAAGATGAAGAGCGCGACCGAGAGCATGTAGAACAGGTTCTCGACCGTGATGGCCGCGACGGCCGCCCCGAGCGGCACCCGGCCGGAGAGCAGCGCGGCCTTCGTCGGTTCGCTGACCGCCATCCCGAGCGGCAGGACGTTGCCCGCCGTGTCGCCGATGAGCGCGGCCCGGAAGGCCGTCCAGATGCCGACGCGGTGCGGCCGCTCGAAGCAGAGCGTCAGCGCCCAGGCGCGCACGACGAAGCGCAAGCCCCCGAGCGCGAGGATGACGAGGAACCCCACGCCGATCTTCGAGATGTTCTCCCAGATGTCTGCCGGGCCGGCCTTCCAGACGTAATAGGAGAAGAGGCCCACCCCGGCCAGGGCGAACAGCGCGCCCGCCGGCGCGAACCTCCTCGCCGCGCTCTTCCCATTCTTCTTCTGACTCATTCGGTCCGCAGTCGGCCGTCACTCTTTTCGGGTAAGTCGCCGCTAAGCTTAAGCCCGCCCGAGCCCGAGGCTCAACCCGCCAACGCACAATTCGCGCGCCGCCGCGCTCTCCGCAAACCGCGCCGCGGGCCGCCCCCGGCCATTTGACCGGAAGCGCCCGCCTGAGCGATGCTACGAAGCTACGACATCAATCCCTTAATTTGTGAGTCAGAACGCCATGAGTAAAGCAGCACAGGAACTTCTCACGGGCTCGCCCCTGACCGTCTACTCCGAAGACGAGGAGATGTTTCGCGCCTCGGTACGCGAGTTCGCCGAGGGGGAAATCCGCCCCCGCGTTGAGCAGATGGACGAGCACGCGAAGATGGACCCGGCCCTCATCAAGCAGCTCTTCGACCTCGGCCTGATGGGGGTCGAGACTCCGGAAGAGTACGGCGGCGCGGGCGCCTCCTTCTTCACGGCCATCGTCGGCGTCGAGGAGCTGTCGCGCGTTGACCCCTCGGTCGGCGTCCTGATGGACGTGCAGAACACGCTCGTCAACAACGCCCTGATTCGCTGGGGCTCGCCCGAGCAGAAGAAGAAGTATCTGACGCGGCTGGCCTCGGAGGCGGTCGGCGCCTACTGCCTGTCGGAGGCGGGCTCGGGCTCGGACGCCTTCGCCATGACGACGAAAGCCTTCGACCGCGGCGACCACTACGAGATTACGGGCCAGAAGCTCTGGATCACGAACGGCAACGAGGCCGAAATCTTCGTCGTCTTCGCCAACGCGAAGCCCGAGGAGGGCTACAAGGGCATCACGGCTTTCGTCGTCGAGAAGGGCTTCGAGGGCTTCTCGGTCGGCAAGAAGGAGAACAAGCTCGGCATCCGCGCCTCCTCTACCACCGAGATCATCTTCGACGGCTGCAAGGTGCCGAAGGAGAACCTGCTCGGCGAGTTCGGCAAGGGCTACAAGGTCTCCATCGAGACCCTGAACGAGGGGCGCATCGGAATCGCCGCGCAGATGATCGGCCTCGCCCGCGGCGCGCTCGAACACGCGCTCCGCTACACGACCGAGCGCGAGCAGTTCGGCAAGCCGATCAACTCCTTCCAGGGCGTCCAGTTCCAGTTGGCAGAGATGGCGACCGAGATCGAGGCCGCGCGCCTGATGGTCTACAACGCGGCGCGCCTCAAGGACGCCGGCCTGCCCTTCGTCAAGGAGGCGGCGATGGCGAAGCTCTACTCGTCGCGCGTCGCGGAAGCCGTCGCCTCGAAGGCCATCGAGCTTTACGGCGGCTACGGCTTCGTCAAGGACTACCCCGTCGAAAAACTCTGGCGCGACTCGAAGATCGGCGCCATCTACGAGGGCACGTCCAACATGCAGCTTCAGACCATCGCCAAGCTCATCATCCAGGGCAGGCAGCCCAGAGTGCAGTAGGACGGTCGGAGGGGAAGTTTTTAGTTTTCGGTTTTTAGTTTTTAGCGGGAGCAGGCCCGTGTTCGCCGGCCCACAACCCGGAACTAAAAACTAGAAACTAAAAACTAAAAACTCCCCCTCTTCCCCCTTATTCCTATGGCCGCGTCACGCGTAGAAATCTTCCGGCTGATGCTCGAAAGCGACCCCGACAACACGGCGGTCATGTTCGGGCTGGCGAAGGAGTACGAGAAGGCCGGGCGCTGGGACGAGATGATCGAGACGCTCTCGATTTACCTGGAGCGGGCCGACGACGAGGGCAACGCCTACGGGATGCTGGCCGCGGCCTACTTCAAGACCGGCCGGCGCGAGGCCGCCCGCCGCGCCTACGAGAAGGGGGCCGAGGTGGCACAGGCCCACGGCCACCCCTCGATGGCCCAGGACTACCGCTTCGCCCTCGAAACCGAGTTCGACGAAGACTGAGCATGACCGACGAGCTGATTTTCCTCGTGCAGGAGGCGCCCGAAGGCGGCTACACAGCGCGGGCCCTCGGCGAATCCATCTTCACCGAGGCGGACGACATGGACGGCCTGCGCGAGATGGTGCGTGACGCCGTCCGTTGCCATTTCGACGAGGGGCAGGGGCCGCGTTTGATTCGCCTTCACTTCGTCCGGGAAGAGGTTTTCGCCGCGTGAAGCTGCCGCGGCGACGTGTCGGGCGACGAACTGGCGAAGGCGCTCAGAGTGCTCGGTTACGGCGTGACGAGGCAGACAGGCAGCCACCTCCGGCTGACCACACAGGAAAACGGGGAGCATCACCTGTCAATCCCCCGCCACGACCCTTTACGAGTCGGGACGCTCGCGGCAATACTTGACGATGTGGCCGCGCATTTCGAGGTAAGCCGCGGGGAGCCGTTAGCGAGAATTAATATTTGAGTTCGTAAGCAGGAGAAGGAATCATGGCGACGGAAGTTAAGGCGCGCGAGTACAGGGGGCTGGGGCGCGAGCAGATGGTCGGCATCTACCGGACGATGTACACGTCGCGGCGGATCGACGACAAGGAGATTCAGCTCAAGGGGCAGAACAAAATCTTCTTCCAGATTTCCGGCGCCGGCCACGAGGCCGTGCTGACGGCCGCCGGCATGGTCTTAAAACCCGCCTACGATTGGTTCTACCCCTACTACCGCGACCGCGCCCTCTGCCTTCAGCTCGGCATGACGCCGCTCGAACAGTTGCTTTCGGCCGTCGGCGCCGAGGCCGACCCTAACTCGCACGGCCGGCAGATGCCCTCGCACTGGGGCCACAAAGGTCTCAACATCGTCTCGCAGTCTTCGCCGACGGGCACGCAGTTTTTGCAGGCGGTCGGCTGCGCCGAGGCGAGCTACCGCGCCACCCTGCTCGACTCGATTAAGGAGCGCGTCGTCGGGTTCAAGGGCGACGAGGTGGTCTACTGTTCGACCGGCGACGGGACGACGAGCGAGGGCGAGTTCTGGGAGGCGCTGAACACGGCCTGCAACCTCAAACTGCCGGTCCTCTTTTTAGTCGAAGATAACGGCTACGCCATCAGCGTGCCCGTCGAGGTCCAGACGGCGGGCGGCGACGTGTCGGCGCTGCTCGTGGGCTTCCCCGACCTCTACATCCAGAAGTGCGACGGCACGGACCCCGTCGAGTCGCTCGAAACCTTGCAGCGCGCCGTCGAGTATTGCCGCGAGCGGCGCGGCCCCTCGCTCGTCCACGCCAAAGTCATCCGGCCCTACTCGCACTCGCTCTCCGACGACGAGAAGCTCTACCGCCCCGACGAGGAGCGGACCACGGACGCCGAGCGCGACCCCGTCAAGCGGTTCGGCGCGCTGCTCATTGACGAGGGCTTCGTCACGCAGGAGGAGTTGCAGCAGCTCAAGGACGAGATTGACCGCGCGGTCAACGAGGCGGCCGACCTCGCGCTTGCCAGTCCACAGCCCGCGCCCGAGACGGCCGAGGATTTCGTCTATTCGCCCGACGTGGACCCGACCTCCAGGGAGTTCGACAACGAGGCCGAGCTGGGCGCCGAGCTTTCGGGCAACGCAGGCACGATGGTTGACCTCATCAACCGCTGCATGCACGAGGAGATGGCGCGCGACGGCGGCATCGTCGTCTTCGGCGAGGACGTGGCCGACGTTTCGCGCGAGGAGCACTTAGAGAAGGTCAAGGGCAAGGGCGGCGTCTTCAAGGTGACGGCCAACCTGCAACGCAAGTTCGGCTCGGCCCGCGTCTTCAACTCGCCGCTTGCGGAGGCCAACATCGTCGGCCGCGCCATCGGGATGGCGACGCGGGGCTTAAAGCCGGTCGTCGAGATTCAGTTCTTCGACTACATCTGGCCGGCCTACCACCAGATCAGGAACGAGCTGGCCCTGATGCGCTGGCGCTCCGGCGGCGACTGGAAGTGCCCCATCGTCATCCGCTGCCCCGTCGGGGGCTACCTGAAGGGCGGCGCGGTCTATCACTCGCAGTCGGGCGACACCATCTTCACGCACGTTCCGGGGCTGCGCGTCGTCTACCCGTCGAACGCGCTCGACGCCAACGGCCTGCTGCGCACGGCCATACGCTCGGACGACCCGGTGCTCTTCCTCGAACACAAACACCTTTACCGGCAGGCTTACAACAAGTCGCAGTACCCGCCCGACGGATTTTTGATCCCGTTCGGCAAGGCCCGCACGGCGCGCGAGGGCGCGGACCTCTCCATCGTCACTTACGGCGCGCTCGTCCAGCGTTCGCTCGTCGCAGCCAAGCAGGCCGAGCAGCAGCAGGGCATCAGCGTCGAGGTCATAGACCTGCGCACGCTCGCGCCCTACGACTGGGAATCAATCGCGCGCACGGTGAAGAAGACGAACAAGCTGATCGTAGCGCACGAGGACACGCGCTCGTTCGGCTTCGGGGCCGAGATCGCCGCCCGCGTCTCCGACGAGCTGTTCGAGTATCTGGACGCGCCTGTGCGCCGCGTGGCCGCGCTCGACACCTTCGTCGCCTACGCCCCGCAGGTCGAAGACGCCATCCTCCCGCAGTCCGAGGATGTCTACCGCGCCATCACGGAGCTTTACGCCTACTGAGTTTGAGAGGCGTCCCGCTCAGATGAGAGAGCCGCCGCAGTTCGCCGCCCCCCGCCGCGTCGAGAGGTTAGAAGACTGCTACTTCTACCACACGACGGACGTGCCGGGCTTCGGCACCGTGCGCGGCCACTGGGATTTGCGCGGGCGGTTCGAGGATTACGTGGGCGGCGTCGAGGTCAGTGGCAAGACGGTGCTCGACGTGGGCGCGGCCACGGGTTTTTTGAGCTTCGAGGCCGAGCGGAGGGGCGCGAGCCGCGTCGTCTCGCACGACATGAGCGACGTGCGGCAGCAGACGCTCGTTCCCTTCCCAGACAAAATCTACTACCGCGACCGCGACGCCTGGGCCGCCGAGTACGCCCCCTACATCGAGCGTTGGCAGAACGCCTACTGGCTGTGTCACCGGCTGCTGGGCTCGCGGGCCGAGGTCTTCTACGGCGACGTTTACGACTTGCCGCCCGCGCTCGGACAGTTCGACGTGGCGATAGTAGGCTCGCTGCTCGAACACCTGAGCGACCCCGTCGGCGCGCTGGCCTCCGTCGCGCGCCTCACCTCCGATACGCTGGTCATCGTCACACCCCTCTTCGAGAGCGAGGAGCGCATCGCTCGCTTCGAGCCCCGCGCCACCGACCCCGGCCAGGATTACACATGGTGGACTTATTCGGTCGGGCTCTACCGCGAGGTGCTCGCCATCCTCGGCTTCCGTCTCGACCGTGTCACGCGCGCCGACTACTACCACGAGGCCCTCGGGCGCTTCGAGACGAGGCCCACCGTGGTCGCCGTCCGCGCCTGAGCCACGCCCGCCGCGCCCCGGCGTTGAGCATTTAGCGCGGCCGGGTATAATGGTCGCGTCCCCTCGATTCATGCGGAGCGGTTCGGCGCGTCCCCCTTGCGCGCCCCGGGCGGGCCTCCGAGGCCGCGCCCATCCGCCCCACTTCTTTCAGCCGACGGCGCGGGAGGCGGCGCAGATGCCCAGACACCGGGACGAGTGGGAGGACGATTACCGCGCGGGGCGCGGCGACGACCGACGCAGCTACGGGCGGCGCGGCGACCACGACGCCGGTCTCGACGACGCAGGCTTCCGCCGCGGCGCAGACTACGGCCGCGAGCGGGCGGACTACGAGCGCGGGTTCGACCGCGGCGGCGGCGGCGCGCCAGAGTACGGCCGTGGCCCGGAGCGCGGGCGCCCGCCGCGCTACGAGTACGAAGACCGCGACGTGCCGCGCGGCGGTCGCCCCCTCGGCCTACGCAACGACTACGACGCCTACGTCTACGGCCGCGGCGACTTCTACCTCGACGACGAGTACTACGCCGGCTGGCGTGGGAGCGACGAGCCGGACGAAGGGCGCCGCCCGCGGGGCGGCGGCCGGCGCGGGCCGGCTGACGCGCCGCGCGGCGGGGAGGGGCGCGACGACTACGCACCCCGGCGGGGCGGCGCGGCCCGCTCGCACCTGCGCTGCCGCGACATCATGACGCGCGACGTGACGGTCGCCGCCCGCGACACCACGCTCGACGAGGTCGCGCGCATGATGCGCGACGAAGATACCGGCATCATCCCCGTCGTCGAACAGGGCGGGCGCGACGAGTCAGCCGAAGAGACCGTCACCGGGCAGCAGCGCGTCCCGCCCAACCAATCCGCCTCGGGCGGGCGCCTCCTCGGCCTCATCACCGACCGCGACATCGTCGTCCGCGCTCTGGCCGAGGGGCGCGACCCGCGCGAGGTCCGCGCCGAGGAGGTGATGACGACCGGCCTCCACACGGCGCTGCCCAACGACCGCGTCATCGAGGTCATCCGCCTGATGGGCGACAAGCAGGTGCGCCGCGTCCCGGTCGTGGACCGCGAGGGGAACCTGCGCGGCATCATCTCGATGGCCGACGTGGCCCTCGAAACCGAGGCCGACCGCGAGCTGGCAGACGCCCTCGAAGAGATTTCCAGCGGCCACTCCTTCTGGAACAGAATCTTCGGCTGATGCTCGTAAATCGTAAATCGTGACTAGAAGTTATCGGCCGCCGGCGCCTGCGCAACTCGGCTCCCCGGAACTGGCGACTGACATTCGCATTCACGATTTACGATTTACGATTTACGGTTCTTTATGGCTGAATCAATCAGACGCTACTTCATGACGCTGCCGAAGGCGCAGAGCGGCGTGCGCTGCACTCGCCACGTCTGGGACCCGGCGGCCGACGTTTATCGAACGCGCGAGGGCTGGATGGTCAAGTTCGAGCTGGCCGGCGTGGCGCCCGACGAGCTTGAGATTCGGATCGAGGGGAACACGCTCTCGGTGGCCGGCGTGAGGCGCGACGAGACCTTCAGCGAGTCGGTCTCGTGCCAACAGTTGGAGATCACCTACAGCCGCTTCGAGCGCGCCATCAGCTTCCCCTGCCCCATCGAGGGGGCGGTCGTCGAGCGGCGATACAAGGACGGCCTGCTGATCCTCCACCTGCGCAGCCCCGAGGAGTGCGACGGGGCGTGAGGGCGGCGCCCGCCCGCCACCGAAACGTGAGGTGGTTGAAGCCCCCGGTCCAAACTTAGCGGAGAGAATTCGATCACGATGGCAGACGAGACACGCAAGGACGAGCAGCCGCAAGCGCAGGGTGAGCAGGGCGGGGCCGGGCCGCAGGGCGCCCTCGGCTCGGGGCGGGAGAGCGCGCAGAACGCGCAGCAGACCTCGGCCGACTTCGTCACGGCGGGGCGCGACCCCGCCGCGGTCTTTGAGGTGCCGGTGCTGCCGCTGCAACAGACCACGCTATTCCCCGGCACGATCATCCCGCTCACGGCCGGGCGCACCCGCTCGGTCGCGGCCGTCGAGGCGGCGCTCTCGACCGAGGAGAAGCTGATGGCCTGCGTCTCGGTGCGCGAGGGGCGGGCCTCGGCCGAGGCCGAGGCCGCCCCGCCCGACGACCTCTACGAGGTCGGCACCCTCGTCATGATCAAGCGCATGATGCGCAGCGACGACTCCATCCAGCTCATCGTCCAGGGCACCGACCGCGTCCGGGTGGTCCGCTGGACGCAGACCGAGCCGCACCCGCGGGCCGGCGTTCAGGTACTGCCGCCGCTCGGGCGCTCGGACGAGCAGACCATCGAGGCGCTGATGCGCAACGTCCAGGGGCTCATCCAGCGCGCGCTCGCCCTGCTGCCCGAGATACCGCCCGAGATTCGCAGCGCCGTCCTGAGCGCCGAAGACCCCGTGCAGCTCGCCTACTTCCTGGCCTCGATCCTCAACCTCGGCGTCGAGCAGGAACAGCGGATGCTCGAAGCCGACACGGTCGAGGAGCTGTTGCAGCTCGCCTACAGCCGGCTGACGCGCGAGCTTGAGATCATGGAGCTGCGGTCGAAGATCGCCAGCGAGGCGCAGAGCGAGATGACGAAGGCGCAGCGCGACTACGTGCTGCGCCAGCAGATGAAGGCCATCCAGCGCGAGCTGGGCGAGGACGAGGGCGGCGAGCGGGCCGAGGCCGAGATGCTGCGCGAGCGGCTGGAACAGGCCGACCTGCCCGAGGAGGTGGGCAAGGAGGCCGAGCGCGAGCTGCGCCGCATGGAGCGGCTGCCGCAGGCCGCGCCCGACTACCACGTCATCCGCTCCTACCTCGAATACGTCATCGAGCTGCCGTGGAAGAAGTCTTCGGAGGACCGGCTCGATTTGGACGAGGCCGGCCGCTTTCTCGACGAAGACCACTACGGCCTCGAAGAGGTCAAGGAGCGCATCCTCGAACACCTGGCCGTCGTCAAGCTCCGGCCCGACTCGAAGAGTCCCATCCTCTGCTTCGTCGGCCCGCCCGGCGTCGGCAAGACTTCGTTAGGCATGTCCATCGCCCGCTCGCTCGGGCGCGAGTTCGAGCGCCTCTCCCTGGGCGGGATGCGCGACGAGGCCGAGCTGCGCGGACACCGCCGCACCTACATCGGGGCGATGCCGGGCCGCATCATCCAGTCGCTCAGGCGGGCGAAGGTCAACAACCCCGTGATGATGCTCGACGAGGTCGACAAGCTCGGCAACGACTTCCGCGGCGACCCGGCCTCGGCGCTGCTGGAAATCCTCGACCCGCAGCAGAACCACACGTTCCGCGACCACTACCTCGATTTGCCCTTCGACCTCTCGAAGGTCTTCTTCATCGCGACCGCGAACCAGCTCGGGCCGATACCGATGCCCCTGCGCGACCGCATGGAGATCATCTACATCGCCGGCTACAGCGATCAGGAGAAGCTGCACATCGCGCGCCGTTACCTCGTCCCGCGCCAGATCACGGAGAACGGCCTGCGGGAGGGGCAGCTCGAAATCTCGGACGAGGTGATCGCGCTGCTGACCTCGCGCTACACTCGCGAGGCCGGCGTGCGCCAGTTGGAGCGTGCCGTCGGCGGCATCGCGCGCAAGGCCGCGCTGAGGATCGCGCAGGGCAGGGCCGAGCGCGTCAGCGTCGGCGCCGGCGACGTGAAGGAGCTGCTCGGGCCGCCGCGCTTCTTCCCGGAGGAGGCGCGCAAGGAGCTGCCGGCCGGCGTCTCGACCGGCATGGCCTGGACCGAGATGGGCGGCGCCCTGCTCTTCATCGAGGCGACGCTTTTGCCCGGCGGGAGCGGCCTGACCATGACGGGCCAGCTCGGCGACGTGATGCAGGAGTCGGGGCGGGCCGCGCGCTCCTACCTCTGGTCGCACGCCGCCGACTTCGGCATCGACCCGCAGATGTTCAAGTCTTACGGCACGCACGTCCACGTGCCCGCCGGCGCCATCCCGAAGGACGGCCCCTCGGCCGGCGTTGCGATGGCCTCGGCCATGGCCTCGCTGATGACGGGCCGCCGCGTCCGCAGCGACACGGCGATGACGGGCGAGATCACGCTCTCGGGGCTGGTCTTCCCCGTCGGCGGCATCAAGGAGAAGGTGCTGGCGGCGCACCGCGCGGGCATCCGCCGCGTCGTGCTGCCTGCCCGCAACGAGGCCGACACCGAGGACATCCCCGAGGACGTGCGCAAGGAGTTGGAGTTCGTCTACGTCGGCAACGTCGGCGAGGCGCTCGGCGAGACCCTGGAGAAGCTGGTCGCGCACCCGCCGCCCGACCCGAACCCGGGGGCCTCCGAATCGCGCCCGGCCGCCCCCGCCGGCCAGCCCGCGCCCGAGACGGTGCGCGCCCGCGAGAAGTGAGCCGCGAGAGAGAGCGCGCGCCGGCCTCAGTGCCGGGGAGCCCCGCCGCGCCGCGCAGGCGTCGCGGGGCTTCTTACCGAGGGCGCGAGGCGCCGGGCCGGCGGGCTTCTTGAATTTTTCCCGCACGCGGGGCAAACTGCGCTTCCACGCCACACCGGAGACGCGGGGCGAACCGCGTCTCTACGCCACACCAGGGAGGACAGTCCATCTTGTTACGACGACTTGTCGGCAGGAAAGGTCTCTACGCCATCGTGGCAGCGCTCGTCGCGGCCGAATTGCTGCTCGCGCCCGCGGCGCAGGCGGCCCCGGCCGGCGAGGGCGGCGGCCACGGCCTCGACCCGTTCGTGCTGCTCGCGCTCGCGCTCATCCTCGTCATCGCCAAGTTCGGGGGCGAGCTGTTCACGAAATTCAACCAGCCGGCGGTGCTCGGCGAACTGATCGGCGGCATGGCCGTCGGCGGCCTCGCCCTCTTCGGGTTCGGCTGGATCGAGTCGATCCGCGCCGACGCGGTCGTCTCGGCGCTCGCAGAGATCGGCGTCATCATCCTGCTCTTCGAGGTCGGGCTCGAATCGAACGTCCGCGAGATGATGGAGGTCGGGTGGTCGGCGCTGCTGGTGGCCGTGCTCGGCGTGGTCGTGCCCTTCTTCCTCGGCTGGGGCGTGGCCGCCTACTTCATCCCCGACGAGCACACGCTCGGCCACATCTTCATCGGCGCCACGCTCTGCGCCACGAGCGTCGGCATCACGGCCCGTGTGCTCAAGGACATGGGGCGACTCCAGACGCGCGAGTCGCGCATCGTGCTCGGGGCGGCGGTGATCGACGACGTGCTCGGCCTGCTGATCCTGGCCGTGGTGGCGGGCGCCATCCGGGCCACGGCCGCGGGCGGGCAGCTCGCCGTCTCGGACGTGGTCGTCATCGCCGCCAAGTCGCTGGCCTTCCTGGTGGCCGCCGTCGGGGCCGGGCTCTTTCTGGTGCCGCACCTGTTCCGCGGGGCCGGCCGGATGCAGAGCCGCGGCGTGCTGCTGACCTTCGCCGTCGCGCTCTGCTTCTTCCTGGCGTGGGCGGCCGGCACCGTCGGCCTCGCCCCGATTATCGGCGCCTTCGCCGCCGGTCTGGTGCTCGAAGACTCGCACTTCGAGACGTTCAAGCGTCGCGGCGAGGAGACGCTCCACCACCTGCTGACGCCCGTCAGCGCCCTGCTCGTGCCCGTCTTCTTCGTGCTGATGGGGCTGAAGGTTGACCTGGGCGTCTTCGGACGTGTCGAGGTTCTGGGCTTCGCGGCGGTCCTGACGATAGCGGCCATCATCGGCAAGCAGGTCTGCTCGCTCGGGGTGCTGGAGCCCGGGGTCAACAAGCTGGCGGTCGGGCTCGGCATGGTGCCGCGCGGCGAGGTCGGCCTCATCTTCGCGGGCATCGGCGTCACGCTGATGCTGCCGGGGCCGGGCGGCGCGCCCGAGCCCGTCATCAACGCGGCCACCTTCGGCGCCGTCGTCATCATGGTCATCATCACGACGCTGGTGACGCCGCCGATCCTCAAGTGGTCGCTCCAGCGTGCGCCCTCCGTGGCCGAGGACGTGGCGATGGCGAACGAGGCCGAGGCCCGCGCCGAGCTGACCGAACTCAAGCCCGGCGACGAGGCCGGCGACCGCGACACCGAACCGCTCAGGAAGGGATGAATGGCAACCAGCAAAAAGGCAGACGCCGGCAGCAAAAAGGCAGACGCCGGCAGCAAAAAGGCGCAGGCTAAGGCGGGCGTGCCCGCCGCGCGTCGCGGGCAGCAGATGGGCGACGAGACCTCTTCGCGCGACAAGAAGGAATTCGCCGAGGAGCACACGCCGGCCCTGCGCGGGCGGCGCAAGGCGGCCAACAAGTTCTTCGCCGACGATTCTTCTCAGCAGACGGGGAGCCGCGGCGAGGTCCCGCGCGACAACACGCCCTCGGTGCCGGGGGCCGTCCCCACCAACACCAAGCTCGGCGACTCGGGCGGCGAGCGCGAGTTCAAACAGCGGCAGAAGGCCGGCGCGAAGAAGTCTGCCGGCGCGGGCAAGGCGGGGCCGCGCGGCGGGAATAAGTAGCGAGACCGCCCGGCGGAACGTCGCGGGCGGGCCGGGGTGACGGCCCACCCGCGGCCCGCGCCCGCCTCACTCCCCAAAAAAAATCGGGAGTCAGGCCCCCCAGCCTGACTCCCGTTGACCACCTCGCGGTGGCCTGCCCCAAAGTTTCACTCGTCCTCAGAAGGAACGTCCGTTACGGGTATGATAGTAGCCCCGCCGGCCCCGCGCCTGGTTGCGAACAGGTTGCGATCCGCCGCCAGTTCGGAGACAAATTCCGTGGGCGGCGGCGCCCGGCGAGGGATGGCCGGCCCGCCTGCTTCCGGGTGGATTGGCAGTGATTCAACCCCCGGGCGCGGGTGCGGTCAGGGCGGTCCGAAAACGCGATGAGGATGGGGCGAAAGGCCGGGCTGGGGCTGGGGCGGCGACTGCTTTCGTCGCTCGCCGCGCGCCTCTCGCCCCGGCGGGGGCGGCGTGTGGTGATGACGAACGAGCAGATCGCGCGGCGCTTCGCGCGCATGGCGGCCCTGATGGAGCTGCGCGGCGAGGACCGCTTCCGCGCACGCGCCTACCGCAACGCCGCCGAGGCCATCGAGACGTGGCCGGCCCCGGTCGAGCGCATGGCCCGCGAGGGCGGCGCCAAAGCCTTGCAGGATATACCCGGCGTCGGTAAGGCCATCAGCGTCAAGATCGTCGAGCTGATCGAGCGCGGCACCTTCGAGGCTTGGGAACGGCTGACGGCCGAGACGCCCGAGACCGTGCTCGACCTGCTGGAAGTGGAGGGCGTCGGTCCGAAGACGGCGGCCGCGCTCCACCAGCGTTTCAAAATCTGCACGCTCGAAGAGCTACGCCTCTTCGCCGAGGGCGGCGGCCTCGAACTCCTCGACAACGTCAACGAGAGGAACGCCGAGCGCATCCGCCGCAGCCTGAAGCGCCTCGCAAAATGAGGCGGGGCAGAGCCGGACAGGGGAAGGGCGGAGGAGGGGGAGACTAAAAGGCGGAAGGCGGAAGGGAGTGGCGCTCATCTCCCTTCCGCCTTCCGCCTTTCGTCTTCCTTCCTTCCCTTTTCCCCTCTTCCCCTCTCGCCCTTTCGTCCCTCAGCCGCCCTCGGCCGCGCGCTTGACGATAAGCAGCGTGATGTCGTCAACGGCCGGGGTGCCCTGGGCGAAGGCCGAGAGGGCGGCCTCGATTTTGTCGCGGATGCCGGCGGCCGAGCGGTGGACGTTGCTCGTGACGACCTCGTGAAGCCGGTCCGTGCCGAACTCCTCGCCCGCCGGGTTCTGCGTCTCGGTCACGCCGTCGGAGTAGGCCACGAGCACGTCGCCCGGCTGAAGGAACGCGCGCCCCTGGCGGTACTCGTGGTCGGCCATGATGCCGAGCGGCATGCCGCCCGCCTCGAGCTGCTCGACGACGCCGGCCGAGTGGACGATGAGCGGCGGGTTGTGGCCGGCGTTGATGAAGTTGAGCGAGCCGGCGGTCGGGTCGAGCTCGGCGTAGAAGAGCGTGACGAAGCGGTTGGGCGGCGTGTTGTCGGCGAGGTAGCGGTTGACGGCCGCGATGGACTCGCCGAGCGACTGGCACGAGGCCACCTGCGCGTGGACGGCCGCATGCAGGCTCGACATGAGGAGCGCCGCGCTCGTGCCCTTGCCCGACACGTCGCCGAGGGCGACGATCAGGCGGCCGTCGGGGCAGGCGATGAAGTCGTAGTAGTCGCCGCCGATCTCGTAGGACGGGAAGCTGATGCCCTGAAGCTCGTAGCCCTTGACCGGCGGCGGCGAGGTCGGCTGGAAACGCTGCTGTATCTCGCGCGCCAGTTGCAGCTCGCGCTGCACGCGCTCCTGCTCGATGTGCTCTTCGAGGAGCCGCGCGTTCTCGACGCGGATGGCCGCCACCGACCCGAGCGTGGTCAGCACCTTCAGGTGGTCTTCGGTGAAGCGCGACTCGGTGAGCGGCGAGTCGGCGTAGATCATCCCGAAGATCGCCGAGCCGACACCGAGCGGCACGGCCAGCACCGAGCGGATGCCCTGGAAGGTGACGGTGCTCGAACGAAATCGCGGGTCGTGCTGAGCGTCGGAGGTCAGGACGCTGCGGCCGCGGCCGACCACTTCCTCGACGATGGTCCGGCTGACGCGAACCTCCGAGACGCTGGGCCGCTGGTCGCGCGTCTCGGCGACGCGGACGAGCAGTTCGGTCTGGCCGGTCTCGCGCAGCAGGATGATGCAGCGCTCGGCCGGGACGGCCTCGAAGACGAGGCGCGCGATCTGCCTGAGCGTCTCGTCGAGCGTGGCCGAGGCCAGGAGCGTGACGCCGACCTTGCTGATGAGGGCCAGCAGGTCGCCCTGCTCGGCCACGGGGCCGGCGGCCGAGACGCCGCCCGAGCCGACGTAGAAGCGCCCCGAGGTCTGCGTGCGCGCCCCCTCGATGGCTTCGAGCAGGCCGGAGGTGGTGTGCGTGACCGAGTCGAAGGCGATGGTCGCCTCGGGGACCGGCGCGGCCTCGTCGTCGTTCTCATCCTCGGGCTGCGCGGGCGCGGGCGCGGCGCGCTGGTCCACGAAAAGAATTTCGGTCTCGCCGATCTGGATGCGACCGCCGTGCTGGAGCGTGACCGAGCCGTCGAGCCGCGAGCCGTTGTAGTAGGTGCCGTTGGCCGAGCCGAGGTCTTGCAGGAGGTACTGATCGCCCTCGCGCCGCACCTCGGCGTGGACGCGCGAGGCGAAGGGGTCGGCCACGCAGAGGTCGTTGCGTGCCGAGCGGCCGATGGTGATCCTGAGGCGCCCGAGCGGCAGGCGCTCGGGCTCGCGGTCCGGGTAGTTGACGTTTAGTTCTGCCATGTCCTTCGGTTCGGCCTGGCCGGCGCGGCGGGGCGACGGCGGCGAGGATAGCACACCGCGCGCGGGGCCGGCCCTCAAGCACCAGCCCCGGTCACGACCTCCGTCTCCGTCTCAATCCTGACCCCGCAGCCGGTCAAGCTCCTGCCCGAGCAGGCGCGCGTGGCGGCGCGACTGTTCGGCGAACTGCCCGCGCTCGGCCCGCTGGAAGTGTTCGAGGGCGGCGACCACCTCGGCCCGCTTGAGCGTCCGCAGGTCGCGGCCGAGGACGTAGCCGAGGCCGAGGTAGTAGTGGGCGTCCGGGTTGCCGGTGCGGGCCGCGGCGCGGAACGCCTCGGCGGCGGCGGCGCGGTCCGTGGGCCAGAGGTCGAGGCCGCGGCGGTAGGGGTCCGCTGCCGAGGCGGCAGGCGGCCGGGGCTGCGGCGCGGTCGCGGGCGGCTGCGGCTGCGGCTGCGGCGCGCGGGGCGCGGGCTGAGGCTGCTGCGGCGCGGCCGGAGCGGCTTCTTCGGACGCGCCCGCGCCCTGCGGCCCGCGCCCTTCGGCCTCCGGGGTGGGCTCCGGCGTCGGCTCCGGCGTCGGCTCGGCGGTCAGCTCGGCGAGGCGCGCGCGTGCCGCGTCGGCGACGAGCGTGTAGGACACGTTGGCTAACCGCTCGTAAACCTTCCGGGCCTCGTCTGGGCGGTCCGAGAGGCGGAGCGCGTCGGCGTAGGAGAGCAGGTCCTGCGGGTCGGCCGACTGTTCGCCGACGAGCGAGACGACGCGGCGGTAAGATTCGGCCGCGTCGCGGTAGAGTTCTGCGGCGAACTGCGCGGCGGCCAGTTGGCGCCAGGCCGTGAAGTCCTGCGGCGCGGCGCGCGTGACGGCGCGAAACTCCTCGATGGCGGCGCGGCGCGCGCCCGCGTCGAAGAGGATTTCGCCGAGCCGGCGGCGCGCGCGCGTGTTCGCGGGGTCGATGGCGTTGGCCTCGCGCAGCCGCGCCAGCGCCGCTTCCATGTCGCCCTGCGCCAGCAGCGCCTCGGCCTCGGCCAGCTTCTCCTCGAAGAGCTGGCGCTGGTCAACGGGCGGCGGCGGGACGGCGGGCAGCGAACTCGGCTGGGTCGGCCCGCGGTTGGCGAGGTAGCGCGCCGTGATTAAGGCGACGGCGACGGCGACGAGCAGGAACGAGAAGCAGAGCGCGAGCACCACGGGCCAGCGAAAGCGCGCGGGCGGGGGTTGAGTATGATGAGGATAAAGGTCGGCGTCCTCTTCGCCGTCCTCGGCCGCGGGCCGGGGCGGCTCTCGCCGCCGGGCGGGCGGGGCGGCGTCGGCCTCGGCGCCGAGCGGCTCGACGCGGCGCACGACCGTCACGGTGCGCTCGTCGTCGAAGCCGCCGAAGTCGGGCGCGCCGGGGGCGCCATCTTCGCCCGTGTGACCAAAGATGTCCGCTCGATGTGGCGGGCCGGGCGAGCGGTCCCGCGCGGCCTCGGGGTGCGGGGCCTCCGGGGCGCCGGCGTAGCGTGTGGCGTAAGGGTCGAAGGTGGCGCCGGCGGTATCGAGATCGTCGGCGGCCGTCGGCTGGCCCGCGAGCAGGATGGTGGCGGGGAGCGGCTCGATCTCGCCGGTCTCGCCGCCGCCGGGGCCGTCGGCCGGCGGGCCGCCCGCCGGCGGGCGCAGGTTCGCGCCGCACCGGCGGCAGAACCGCGCCTCGGGCAGCGTCTCCGCTCCGCAGCTTGGGCAGGGCATTGTCGCCATCACTTCGCTTCAGTACTCTTTTGCGCGGGCGCAAGTATTCTTTGCGCGGGGCGCGGCGCCGGGACGCCTCGCCGGCCGGGCACCCGGACCCTAGCGGCGCGGGCTGCGGCTGCGCACGACGACGGTGCCGGCCAGGAGGTCGTGCAGCGAGCGCCCCTGCGGGTGAAAGGCCGCGAAGAGGAAACCGACGCCGAGGGTGAGGAGCGTCAGCGGGTAGCCGACGAGGTGGCGCAGCAGCGCGCGCGCGAAGCTCAGGGGCTCGCCGTCGCGCCGCTCGATGCGCAGGCCCGCGACCCACTTGCCGAGCGTGCGGCCGCTCACTCCGACCACCAGGCCGAAGTTGAGGACGGCCACGGCCGCCGCCGTGACGTAACCGACCGTCAGCACGAACGACGCGCCGCCCCCGTCGTCCAGCAGTCGCGCCAGCAGCGTGGCGAAGGCGACGATGCCGACGAGCACCACGTAATCTACCAGCACGGCGCCGCACCTGAGCGAGAAAGGCGCCCGCAGCCGCTCGAACTGCACGTCGCTGCGCCGCGCCGCCGCGCCCTCGGCGCCGCGGGCGCCGGACATCGCCGCCACCCTCTCTTCCCTCACACGCACAGACATCAAGAATCGAAGCCGATCACCCGACGAGAAAATGGAGCGTGGTCTCGCCGAGGCGGAGGCGGTCGCCGTTCGTCAGTTGCCGCGGCTGGCGCGGCCCGAGCCGGATGGCCTCGTTGAGCACCGTGCCGTTGACCGAGCCGAGGTCTTCGACCAGGAACGTGTCGCCCTCGCGGAAGATGCGCGCGTGGCGGCGCGAGATTTTGGTCTCGGGGTCGAAGCGCGAGAGGTCTACGTCGGGGAAGATGTTCGACTGCGGGTCGGTGCGCCCCACCAGCACGCTGTCCTTGTGGAGCATGAAGGTCGGGTCGAGCTCGGTCGTGCCGGAGACGACGAGGCGGGCCGTGGCCCGCGCCGCTCGCAAGCTCGCGCTGGCGGCGACGATGGGCTGGCGCGCGCCGCAGTGGGCACAGAACACGTCGTCGGCGGCGATGGACTTGCCGCAGAAGCCGCAGAAGACCGTCTCGGTGGCGACCGTCTGCACGTCGGCCGGCTGGCGCGCTGCCCCCGTCCCGCCGACCACCCCGTGGGTCACGGCGCCCGAGCGCAGGCGCTCGGTGTGTTGCAGCAGCATGTCGCGCAGCTCGGCCGCCGAGCGGAAGCGCATCTCGACGTTGTACTCGACCGTGCGCATCAGTATCTGCTCCATCTCGTTCGATATCGCCGGGTTGATCTCGCGCGGGCGCGGGTTCTTTGCGAAGTCGAAGATGAGAAGCGGGTTGTCCTGCGGGTCGGAGCCCGTCAGAAGGTGGAAGCAGGTCGCGCCCAGCGAGTAGATGTCCGAGCGCGGCTCGACCTTGCCGCTGAACAGCTCGGGCGGCGCGTAGCCCATCGTGCCGACGGCCGTGACGCCCTTCTCCTCCTTCTGCACCCAGCGGGCGATGCCGAAGTCTATGAGCATGACGCGGCCCGAGTTGCCGTCGATCATCAGGTTGGCGGGCTTGAGGTCGCGGTAGATGATGGGCGGCTGCTGGTTGTGCAGGTAATCGAGCACGTCGGCGACCTGCGCGGCCCAGTCGGCGACGGTCCGCTCGTCGAGGCGCCCCTGCGGGGCGTTGCGCAGGCGGGCCAGGAAGTCGCCGCCCGAGATGTACTTCATGACGAGGTAGAAGCGGCTTGCCGTGTCGTCGTAGAAGTAGTCGTAGATGGTCGGGATCGAGGGGTGTTCGAGCGCGGCCAGCAGCATCGACTCGCGCTTGAAGTCGGCGACGGCCTTCTCCTGCTGCGACTCGTCGAGGTGCGACTGGATCATCTCCTTGACGGCGCGCGGGGCGTCGCCGAGGTTCTTGTCCTTGGCATAGTAGACGGCGCCCATCCCGCCGCCGCCGATCTTGCGGACGATCTCGTAGCGGTTGTTCAGGAGTGTTCCCTCTTCGAGGACGCTCGAAGAGCGGCGGCGGCCGTCGGTCGAGCCCGTCCGGCCGCGCCGCGCCGAGGGCGACTGGTCGCCGGTGATCGCGCCCCGCGGCTCCGACGAAGGAGCGGGCGCGGGCTCCGGCTCCGGCTCGCCCACGGCCCCGTTGGCGCCCGAGGGCGGCACGGCCGCTTCGCCCTCGCCGGGACTCTGGGGCGCGTCGCTCCCCTCGGGAAGATCGGCCGCGGCCCCGACGGCCACCACCTCGGCGCCCGGGCCGCCCGGCGACGAAGCCGCATCGCCGGGCCAGCCCGGCACGTCCACCAGAGTCGGCTGGAAGTGGTCGCTGAAGTCCTGCGACTCGGGTCCGCCGTCGCCCTCCCCGGGCGCCTTCTCGGGCGAGGGGCCGGGCTGCGGGGCGGCGGAAGGCCCGCGCCCGCCCTGCGCGCCGGCCGCGAGGGCGTACTCGTCGGCGGGGCCGGGCAGCCCCGCCCCGCCGCCCGGCGGGAGCGGGGACGAGTGCAGGGGTTGGCCGCAGTTGCCGCAGAAGCGGTCCGCGTCGGCGACCATCGAGCCGCAGTTGGGACAGGAAACCATCACTCTGAATCGGGCCGGGCCGCCGGGGCGCCACGACCGCGCGGCGCCCTGCCCGTCTCCAGCCTCCGCGCCTGTGCGCCACGCCCCCGCGCCATGACTTTAACTGAGGACGTGGAAGCGCAGGAAAGTCTTGCCGACGATGACCTCGTCGCCGTCGCCGAGCGGCATGCGGTCGCCCGGCAGCAGGCGCCGGCCGCGGTTGACGAAGGTGCCGTTGGTCGAGCCGAGGTCTTCGATGAAGTAGTTGCCGCCGCGGCGCGTGATGCGCGCGTGGCGGCGCGAGACCTTGGCCTCGGGGTCGTCCGAGTCGAGGTCCACGTCGGGGAAGATGCCGCCGTCGGCGTCCCACCGCCCGATGTGCGACTCGTCGCCCTCTATCGGAAACTCTTTGCCGGCCGAGAGCCCGCGGTCGATGACCAGCTTGGCGTGTGCCCGCCCGGTGCGGCGCGCGGGCGGCCCGGCGACGCCGAGCCCGGCGGACGGCCCGAGGCCGGCCACGGAAGTCCGGGCCGCGGGCACGACCAACTGCGAGCGAGCGCCGGCCGCAGACCCCGGCGCGTCGTGCGTCTCGCCGTCGAGCGCGTCTTCGTCGTCAACGTCGGCGACGGGCGCGGGCGGGTCCTCCTCGGCAGTCGCGCGCGGCCCCTCGCCGGGGGCGCCGGCCAGCGCCGCGCCGCACTCGTCGCAGTACTGCGCGCCGTCGAGGTTGTCGGTGTGGCACCTCTCGCAGGTGATCATGTGCGCGTCCTTCAAAGGTTGCGGTCGTCCGCGGCGGCGGCGGCCGAAACTCCCCCAAAGATGCCACTCGGCCTTCGAGCCGCGCCCCGGCGGCGAGGGCGCACGCGACAATCGAAAGCCGGGCCGACATTGTAGCGCGAAACCCGAAGGCGCGCCAACGAGGCCCCGAACCGCCCTCGGCACGCGCGGCCGGGGAACAGCGCCGCGCCCGCGAGCATCAAAACCTCTCGCGCCGAGCAGGCCGGAGGCGGCGGCCGTCCGCCCGGCAATGATGAAACTGTTCCGAAGTTTCGCACGTAGAAGAGGTGCCGGCGCGACCGGGGAGGGGCCGAAAGAAGGAGGCCGAAGCCGCCGCGTCAGCGCGGGCCACAGCCGACTACGGAGGCGCCGCCCCGCCCCGGCTCGTTACCCGTCAAAACCCCCAGCCGATGAGCAGAGGTATTAGAACTATTATGGCCGTGAGCCGAAAGAAGAAGATCGTCATAACGGTGGCGGCGGTCGCCGTCCTCGCCATGATCGTCGTCATCAGCATCTTCGCCGGCGGCAAGGACCAGCCCGAGGTGACGGTCGTCAAGGTGGACGTGCGGCCCGAGCTGAGGTCGCTGGTGACGGCCTCGGGCGAGGTTCGCCCAGTCCGCTACGTCAACCTGACGAGCGAGGTCCAGGGCCGCATCGAGGAGATCAACGTCCAGCCCGGCGACAAGGTGACTACGGGACAGCCCCTCGTCCGCGTAGACCCCACGCAGCTCGAATCTAACGCCGCCGCCCAGGCCGCCGGCGTGCAGGCCGCCTTCGGCGACGTGCAGAGCGCACGCAACGCCGTGCTCTCGGCCGAGAACGCCGTTCAGCAGCAGCAGCAGGCGCTGGCCGCGGCCGAGGTGGCGCTCGCCCAGGCCCGGCAGACCATCAACACCGCGCAGACCAGCGTGGACCGCGAGCAGGTCAACCTGGAGTCGGCCCGCCGCGAGCTGCGCCGCACGGCCGACCTGATCGAGTCGGGCGTCGCCTCGCGCTCCGAGTACGACGCGTCGCAGGACCGGCTCAGGCAGGCGCAGGTGGCTTTGAAGACGGCGCAGGCGCAGCTCGAATCGGCCAGGATCGGCGTCGAGGAGGCGAAGGCGCGCGTCAACCAGCAGCGCGTCGCCGTGGCCGAGGCGCAGGTCGGCGTCAAGCGCGCGCAGTCCAGCGCGCAGTCGAGC
Organism: Pyrinomonadaceae bacterium; assembly: GCA_035645715.1. Classification (GTDB taxonomy): domain Bacteria; phylum Acidobacteriota; class Blastocatellia; order Pyrinomonadales; family Pyrinomonadaceae; genus QHXN01. The sequence goes on along the minus strand of DASQMB010000055.1, from coordinate 39,091 downwards.
GAGGCCCGAGCCAACCAGCAGCAGGCCATGCTCCGCGGCTCGTCCGACCAGCGGTACAAGGCCACGACCTACTCGCCGCTGACGGGCGTCGTCGTGGACATCCCGGCGCGAGTCGGCCAGTTCGCCGTCGCCGGCCTCTCGACCACCTCGCTGATGACCATCGCCGACATGACGCAGATTAACGTCGAGGTCAACGTGGACGAGACCGAGATTGCCGACATCCAGGTGGGGCAGCCCGTCAAGGTCAAGGTTGACGCGCTCGGCGACCGCGAGGTCGAGGGCGTCGTCATGCAGAAGAACCCGCTCGCCGTCAGCCGCTCCGACACGCAGGGCGGCGGCCTGAGCAACCGCGTCAACGTTCAGGAGGCCAAGGAGTTCAAGGTCATCATCGAGATGCGCGGGATGCCCGACGACGTGCGCGAGATGCTGCGGCCCGGCATGACGGCCACGGCCAACATCACCACCAAGACGCGGCAGAACGTCGTCGCCGTCCCGCTCCAGGCCATCGTCGAGAAGCAGCCGACGCCGACGCCGACGCCCGCGGCCGGCTCGGCCCCGCAGGCCGAACAAATCGCGGCGGCTGACCGGAAGGGCATCAAGGGCATCTACGTGATGGACGGCGGCAAGGTCAAGTTCGTCGCCGTCGAGACCGGCATCACCGGCGAGAGCGACATCGAGATCACCTCGGGCGTCCAGCCCGGAATGGAGGTCGTCACCGGCCCGAGCCGCGTGCTGCGGACTCTGAAGGAAGGCGACCCGGTCAAGCGGCAGGAGCGCAAGCCCGGCGCGACGCCGGAGGGGGGCAAGTAGCCGCATGAGCGAAACGACCCTGCTCGAAACGCCGTCGGCGGCCGTAGGGGCGGAGGCTGCCGAACGGCTCGGCCTCGCGGAGACGGACGCGCCGCCCTCGACGCTCATCGCCATGCGCGACATCTGGCGCACCTACCAGATGGGCTCGGAGGAGCTGCACGCGCTGCGCGGCGTCACGTTCGACGTGCAGCGCGGCGAGTACCTCGCCATCATCGGCCCTTCGGGCTCGGGCAAGTCCACGCTGATGAACCTCATCGGCTGCCTCGACACGCCGAGCCGCGGCCGTTACTGGATCAACGGCAAGCTGGTCAGCGAGATGGAGGACGACGAGCTGGCGCGCATCCGCAACCAGGAGATCGGCTTCGTCTTCCAGACCTTCAACCTGCTGGCCCGCGCCACGGCGCTGCACAACGTCGAGCTGCCGCTCATCTACGCCGGCATCTCGGCCTCGGACCGCCACGAGCGCGCCCGTCGTGCCCTCGAATCGGTCGAGCTGGGCGACCGCATGACGCACCGCCCGAACGAGCTCTCGGGCGGCCAGCGCCAGAGGGTCGCCATCGCCCGCGCCCTGGTCAACCACCCTTCGATCCTGCTGGCCGACGAGCCCACCGGCGCGCTCGACACCAAGACCAGCCACGAGATAATGAACCTCTTCGAGCGCCTCCACGCCGAGGGCAACACGATTATCGTCGTCACACACGAGCACGACGTGGCCGAGCGCGCCCACCGCGTCATCTCCATCCGCGACGGCCAGATCGCCTCGGACGAGAAGATCAAGTGAGCGGCGCCTGAACGGCGGCGAATCCCGACACGAAAAAAAGTAGCCCGCGGCCGCCGGACCGCGGGCTATTCTCTTTGGCGCCGCTCTCTTTGGCGCCGGGCCGCGACACCGGCGCCGATCCCTGCGGCGTGTAAACTTCGCCGGCCCGCCTGCGTATCAAAGCCCTCGGCCCGGCCTGCCCTCGCATCTTAGGTAGAGACGTGTCCGCGCAAACGCTGACATCCCCCGACCCCGAGGAGCGCCCCACAGGCGCCGCGCCGCGGCCCGCGCCGGCCGCGGCCGGTGCGCAGCGAAGAGGTCCGCGCTTAAGACGCCTCCCGCCATTCGCCTACACGCTCTGGGAGGCTTTCCGCATCGCCGCCGCCAGCCTGCGCGCCAACAAGCTGCGCACGGCTCTGACGCTGGTGGGCGTCGTGGTCGGGGTGGCGGCGGTCATCGCCGTCGTCACCATTATCAAGGGGCTCGACCAGACGGTGGCCTCTACCTTTTCGTCGCAGGGCTCGACGGTCTTTACCGTCTCGAAGCGCCCGCAGGTCATCACTTCGCGCGAAGACTTCGTCCGCTTCAACCGCCGCAGGGACGTGACCGAGGCCGACGCCGAGGCCATCAGTCGGCTCTGCACGCTCTGCTGGCGCACCGGCATCGCGGCCAACGCCGCGGCGACCGTCAAGGCGGCCGGCAGCTCTGCGCAGAACGTCCGGGTCCGCGGCCTGACACACTCGATGTTCGCCATCGAGGACCTGTCGGTCGAGGCCGGGCGCCCCTGGACCGAGGTCGAGGAGGCCGCCGGGCGCAACGTGGCCGTGGTCGGGGCCGACGTGCTCGACAACCTCTTCGGCGGCGCCCCGCCCGAGCAGGCAATCGGCCGCCAGGTCCGCGTCGAGGGGCGCAGCTACGAGATCATCGGCGTGGCCGAGCGGCTCGGCAAGCTCTTCGGCTTCTCGCGCGACAACTTCGTGCTCATCCCCTACCCGACCTTCAAGCGGGCCTTCAGCGCCCGCGAGTCCCTCATCGTCTTCGTGCAGGTGACTGATGACGCGCGGCTCGCCCCGGCCGAGGAGCAGGTGCGCTCGCTCATGCGCAACCGCCGCGGCAAGAGCTTCGCCGACGAGGAGGACGGCTTCGCGCTGGAGACGCAGGACGTGTTCATAGACCTCTACAAGAGCGCGACCGCCAACATCTACGTCGTGACAATCGGCGTGGCCGCCATCTCGCTCGTCGTCGGCGGCATCGTCGTGATGAACATCATGCTCGTTTCCGTGACCGAGCGGACGCGCGAGATCGGCATCCGCAAGGCCGTCGGCGCGAGCCGCCGGGCGGTGCTCGCGCAGTTCCTCGTCGAGTCGGTCGTCATCACCTCGGCCGGCGGCGCGCTCGGCGTCCTCTTCGGGTTCGGCCTGGCCTTCGCGCTCTCGCTCCTGCTGGGCTTTCCGCTCCTGTTCAGCGCGGGCTCGGCCGTGCTCGGCGTCTCGGTCTCGTCGGCCGTCGGCATCGCCAGCGGCCTCTGGCCGGCGTGGAAGGCCGCGGGCCTCGACCCCATCGAGGCGCTGCGGTCCGAGTGAGGGCGCGAGACCGTGACCTTCGACGACATCAGGGAATCGGCCGGGCTGGCGGTGGCGACCGTCAGGGCCAACAAGCTGCGCTCGGGGCTGACGATCCTCGGCGTGGGCGTAGGCGTCGTCACGCTGACCTTCATGGTCTCGATCATCCAGGGCCTCAACCGCGCCTTCGCCGACCAGATCGAGAGCCTCGGCTCGAACACCATCTTCGTCTCGAAGTTCGACCCGAGCTTCGGCCGCACACAGCCGACCTCCGAGGAGCTGCACCGCAAGGACCTCACCGTCGAGGACGCCGAGGCCGTCCGGCGCGAGACGGCCGAGTCGGTCTCCGGCGTCGCGCCCATCCGGCGCAAGCTCGCGGTCAACCTGCGCCACCGCGACCAGGAGACCGACACCCCGATCCTCTTCGGCGTCACGCCCGAGTACGAGCACACGCTCTCGCAGTACGTCGGGCGCGGGCGCTTCGTCACCGACGCGGACCTGCGCGAGCGGGCGCACTCGGTCGTCCTCGCGCAGGACGTGGTGCGTGCCCTCTTCCCCCAGGAGGACCCGCTCGGCAAGGAGATCAAGGTGGCGGGCGTGCCGTTCCGCGTCGTCGGCGTGATGGAGACGCTCGGCAACTTCTTCGGCCAGTCGCGCGACAACTCGCTGTTTATCCCGCTCACCACCTACGACAAGTTCTGGCGCGACCTCGACCCGCCCGAGGGCGTCTTCTTCGTCATCGTCCGGCCCCACTCGCGCGCCCACGTCCCTGCGGCCATCGACGAGATGCGCGACATCCTGCGCCGCCGCCGCCAGCTCGCGCCCGGCGCGCCCGACAACTTCGGCATCTCCTCGCAGGACTCACTGCTCGACTTCTACAACCAGCTCACCAGCGCCACCTGGGTCGTGCTGACGGCCATCTCCTTCGTCGCCCTCATGATCGGCGGCATCGGGGTGATGAACATCATGCTCGTCTCCGTGACCGAGCGGACGAAGGAGATCGGCATCCGCAAGGCCGTCGGGGCCACCCGCTCCGACATCCTCTGGCAGTTCCTCATCGAGGCCGTGGTGCTGACGGGGGCGGGCGGTCTCGCCGGCCTCGCCGTCGGGCAGGCGGCCAGCCTTTTGATGAACGCCTACTCGCCGCTGCCGGCCTACGTCCCGCTCTGGGCCATCCTCGTCGGCGTCGGCATCTCGGCGGGCGTCGGCCTCGTCTTCGGCCTCTGGCCCGCCTGGCGCGCAGCCCGCCTCGACCCCATCGAGGCGCTCAGGTACGAATAGCCGGATGGGAACGGACGCCCGGCCCGCGCCGACGCGGGCGGGTGCGGGGAGGGTTCATGACGGCCCGGCTTCTCGCGCGGCAGGGACGTATCTGTTGACTTCGCGCGAACCGGTGGTTTAAGTTGGATTGGTGAGTGCGCAGCCAGACATTCACCCGAGCCTGATCAGCCTTATCACACCGAAACCTCCAGTCGCCCCACCGCCGATGAGGCTTCACGCGTTAGGCGCAAAGCACCGTCAGCCCCGCCGGTGCCTTCCCGGTCTCACTGTTTAAAATCTCTTCACCCAGGCGGCGTAAGCGAGCGCCCCTTCGTCAGGGGCGGCCGCACGCTTCCGGCGTCGTCGTCGCGCGAGGACTTCCTCTGTCGGCCCTCGGCGTTCGCGCCGGCGGCGCCTGCCCCGGCCACAGCCGCCGCGCCCACGCGGCGAGATCGAAACTTCCCAGGAGAATTTCCCCCATGTCGCAGAAACCCGCACTGCTGAGACTCCTCTTCATCTCTCTGACGCTGCTGCTCTCGTCGTCCGCCGTGCTGGCGCAGGACAGCGCCTTCACCTATCAGGGCCGACTGACGGACGGCGGCACGCCCCCCACAGGCTCCTACGAGATGGAGTTCAAACTCTTCGACGCCGAGAGCGGCGGCACGCAGCAGCCGCAGCCCTCGCCCGTGACGATTCAGTTCACGGGCGCGCAGGCCGTCTCCGTCACGGGCGGCGTCTTCACCGTGCGGCTGGACTTCGGGGCCGCAGCCTTCCCCGGCGCGGCCCGTTATCTTGAAATCGCCGTCCGCCCGGTGGGCGACTCGTCCTTCACCACCCTCTCGCCCCGCCAGCCGATCACCGCGACGCCCTACGCCCTACGCAGCCTCTCGGCCGGGACGGCCGACACCGCCGGCTCGGCCACGAACGCGACGAACGCCACGAACGCGACGAACTTTACCGGCTCGCTCGCGGGCGACGTGACCGGCACACAGGGCGCGACAGTCGTCTCATCGGTCGGCGGGCAAAGCGCGGCTAACGTCGCCGGCGGGGCGGCGGCCGCCAACGCGGCCGCCAGCGCCAACACGCCGAGCGCCATCGTCGCGCGCGACGCGTCTGGGAACTTCTCTGCCGGCACCATCACCGCGACGCTCGACGGCAACGCCGCGACCGCCACCACGGCCACCAGCGCGACGACCGCCACGACCGCCGCGACCGCCAACGCCGTCAGCGCCTCGGCCGGCGACAGCGTCGTCGCGGCCATCAACGCCGGCGGCTCTTCCGTCAACACTTCGCGCGTCGAGGGCGACGTGGAACTGGCGCCCTCGGCGCAGCAGACGGCGAGCACCGCCAACAAGCTCATCAACCTGAAGCTGGTCGGCACGACGACGCTCGGCACGAGCGGGACGAGCGACCTCCTCTCGCTAAGCGCCAGCGGCGAATACTCCGCCGGCCAGCTCGACCAGGAGTGGTTCCGCGTTGACAACGCCGGCAGCGTCCTCGCGCAGGGAACGTGGGACGGTGAGAACGAGGTGGTCGGCGTCGGGACCGTACCGGCCGAGGGCAACGGCACGCGCTTGATGTGGTACGGGGCGAAAGGCGCCTTCCGGGCCGGCTACACCAACAACGGATCGTGGGACAACAGCAACATCGGACAGGGCTCGTTCGCGGCCGGCATGAACAACCGGGCCTCGGGCCGCCTCTCCACGGCGTTCGGCAACAGCAACGTCGTCAGCGGCATACAGTCTGTGGCAACCGGCAGCAACAACACCGTCAGCGGCACCAACTCGTTCGCGCACGGCAGCCTCAACACCGTCAGCGGCAACAACGCCACGGCGCTCGGGAGCCAGAACACCATCGGCAGCAGCGCCAACTCCGGCGCCTTCGCCTTCGGCCTGCTCTCGCAGGCCAACGCCAGCCAGGCTTTCGCCATCGGCGAGCGCGCCACCGTCGGCAGCACCCGCGCGATGGTCATCTCGCTCGGCCCGAGCTTCGGCGTCGCCACCAACGACGCCGGCACCGGCACCTTCACCGTCCGCGCCGCCAACGGCATCTACTTCGGCACCAACACCGGCACGCCCTCGATCACCTCCGGCCGCTTCATCGACACCTCGACCGGCGCCTACCTGACCTCGACCGGCGTCTGGACCAACACCTCCGACCGCAACCTGAAGGAGGGCTTCGCGCCGGTCAACGGCGAAGACGTGCTGCGCCGCCTCGCGGGCGTCCCGATGACGACCTGGAAGTACCGCGCCGACCCCGCGAGCGTCCGGCACCTCGGGCCGATGGCGCAGGACTTCTCGACCGCTTTCGGCCTCGGCGACTCCGACAGGGCCATCAGCACGGTTGACGCCTCCGGCGTCGCCCTCGCCGCCGCGCAGGCGCTCGACGCGCGCACGGCCGCGCAGCAGGCGCGCATCGGCGAGCTCGAACAGCAGGTCAGGCAGCAGCGGGAGCAGATTGACGCCATGAAGAAGCTGCTCTGCCTTACTCACGGGGACGCGCCGGTCTGCAAGGAAGGCAGGTGAGGCCCATGCGCCATCCTCTCATCACACCACTTCTTCTTCTGTCGCTCTTAGCCGCCCCGGCGCGCGCCCAGTCCGGCCCGCAGGTCACGCAGTCGGTCGTCGCGGGCGGCGGCGGCGCGAGCGCGCAGGGGTCTCTGCGTGTCGAGGGCACCGTCGGGCAGGGCGCCGCCGGCACCTCGTCCGGCGGGACTTTCACGCTCGGGGGCGGCTTCGCCTTCGTCGCCCCGGCCGCCAACTCGCGGCCGACCGCCGACGGACAATCCGTAACGACCGACGAGAACACCCCCGTCGCCATCACCCTGACCGGCTCTGACGAAGAGACGCCCGCCGCCGGCCTCGTCTTCCAGGTCACCTCGCAGCCCGCGCACGGCGCGCTCTCGGGCAGCGCCCCCAGCCTGACCTACACGCCCGCCGCCGGCTACGTCGGGCCCGACAGCTTCAAGTTCACCGTCACCGACGCGGGCGACGGCTCGAACCCGCCGCAGACGAGCGACGAGGCGACCGTCTCGATCAACGTCGTCCGTCTGCCGGCCGTCTCCACGCGCGACGCGCGCGCCGCCGAGCCCGCCTCGGGCCATGCGCAGATGCTCTTCACGCTGACGCTCGACCGCGCCCCGAACTCGCCCCTCTCGGTCGAGTTCAGCACGGCTGACGACTCGGCGACCGCCGGCGGCGACTACACGGCGACCAGCGGCACCGCCACCTTCCAACCCGGCCAGCGGATGCGGACCATCGCCGTTCCCATCCTCCACGACGCGGCCGACGAGTCCGACGAGACCTTCCGGCTGCAACTGTCGAACGTCTCGGGCGGCCACATCGAGGACGGCGGGGCCGTCGGCACCATCACGGCGGCGGGCGCGGCGGGCGCGGTCCTCATCTCCGAGCTGCGGACCTACGGGCCGGGCGCGGGGAACGACCCGCTCGACGAGTTCGTCGAACTCTACAACAACACGGGCGCGCCCCTGACGGTCGCGGCCTCGGACGGCTCGGACGGCTGGGGCCTCTACCAGGCGGGCGCCGACTGCGACGCCGCGCCGGTCCTCGTCGGCACCGTCCCGAACGGGACCGCCATCCCGGCCGGAGGCCACTTCCTGCTGACGGGCGCGAACTACTCGCTCGACGCTTACGCCGCGGGTGACTCTGAGCTTGCGGCCGACCTCCTCGACAGCGGCGGCCTCGCGCTCTTCTCGACGACAAACCCGGCGGCGCTCTCCACGGCCAACCGGCTCGACGCCGTCGGCCTCGGCGGCGCGGCCTCGAACAACTGCGCCCTGCTGCGCGAGGGCACGAGTCTGAGCCAGCCGGCCGCCCCGGCAGCGGCCGGCCAGCACAGCTTCGCGCGCCAGCTGATTAACGGCAGACCGCATGACACGAACGACAACGCGGCCGACTTCTGGCTGCTCACGAGCACGGCGGCCGGGCCGGGGCGGCTCGGGGCGCCGGGGCCGGAGAACCTCGCCGCGCCCGTGCTGCGCACCGCGCAGATGCCGACGCTGCCCATCGCGCCCTGCCACGCCAACACGCAGGCGCCTAACCGCGAGCGGTTCACGGCCCCCTACGCCGACACCCTCTCGCAAACCGGCAACTACCCGCTCGGCACGCTCGCCATCCGCCGCGCTTTCGTCAACCTGACGGGCGCGCCGGTGACGCGGCTGCGTTACCGCGTCATAGACCTGACGGCGGGGCCGGGACCGGCGGGGACCGCCGACCTGCGCGCCATCAGTTCGCCGCTGCTGGTCTCGATCACGAACCCGTGCGGCGTCACGACCGTTCACGGCACGACGCTCGACCAGCCGCCGGCGCAACCCGACGGCGGCGGTGTCAACTCGTCGCTGTCGTCGGGGACCGTCACGGTTGCCGACCCGCTCGCCCACGGCTCGTCGATTGAGGTGCAGTTTCTCTTCGGCGTCCGGCAGACCGGCACCTTCCGCTTCATCATCATCGTTGAGGTGCTGCCGTAACCCGCGCGCCGGCCCGCACGGGCCGGCGGGCCACAATCAGGGGGTCGCGCGGAGGTTTCCGCGCGACCCCCTCTTTTATATTCCAGACTCGGCCGCCTTTTTTCCGACCCGCGGCGCTCGCCGCCCCGCGTCCGGCGCGAACCAACTCCCCGGCAGTTACAACCGGGGCGGCGCTCCGCGCAACCAAATTCGTTTGCGGGCCGTAATACCGCCGGACCTTTATGAACTTCTCGGAAACCCTGAAACTCGCACTCTCGGCCGTCTGGGCGCACAAGCTGCGCTCGGCCCTGACGCTGCTCGGCATGATCATCGGCGTGGCGGCGGTGGTCGTCGTGGTCTCGCTGATTCAGGGCTTCAACGCCTACGTGGACGAGAAGATCGCCGGCATCGGTGCCAAGTCTTACACCATCCAGCGGTTCAGCTTCGAGGACTGGAAGGACACCGACTCCATCGCAGCGGCGCAGCGGCGCAACAGGGAGCTGACGCTCGAAGACTTCGAGTTCCTGAAGTCGCGGCTGACCCTGACCGACAAGTTCGGGGCGGGCGCCCGGCCGTCGCGCTCAGAGGTCAAGCGCGGCTCGGAGATACTCGAAGAGGTGCAGGTGGACGGCAAGCAGCCCGTCCTCGGCGAGATCGAGCAGGTGGACGTGGCCGAGGGCCGCTACTTCATTCAGTCCGAAGACGACACGGCGGCGCGCGTCGCCTTCGTCGGCTCCGAGGTGGCCGAGAAGCTCTTCCCGAACCAGTCGGCCGTCGGCGAGGAGATCATCGTCAACGGCCTTCCCTACCGCGTCGTCGGCGTGGCCGAGGCGAAGGGCACGGTCTTCGGGATGCCGCAGGACAACTTCGTCACGCTGCCCCTGATGACCTACCGGCGCAACTACGGCGAGCTGGCGCGCTGGCGCTCCTTCTACATGATGGGCACCGCCAAAGACGACAAGGTGTTCGACGAGGCGGTCGAGGAGGCTCGGGCCTGGATGCGGCTGCGGCGCGGCCTCAAGGCGGGCGAGCGCGACAACTTCGGCGTGATGACGCCCGACGCCATCACGGGCCTGCGCGACCGCCTCTTCGGCACCATCTTCATCGTCGCCATCGCCGTGCCGGCCATCGCCCTCGTCATCGGCGCCATCGTCGTGATGAACATCATGCTCGTCTCCGTGACCGAGCGGACGAAGGAGATCGGCATCCGCAAGGCTCTGGGCGCACGCCGCGCAGACATCCTCAAGCAGTTCCTGGTCGAGGCCGTCACGCTGACGATCATCGGCGGGGCGGTCGGTATTTTCATCGCGTGGCTGCTGGGGCGCGTCGTCTCGGCCTACGTCATCCAGACCTATCTCTCAATGGCGGCCGTCGTGCTCGCCCTTCTCTTCTCCGGCGGCGCGGGCATCCTGGCCGGCATCTTCCCGGCGTGGAAGGCCGCCCGCCTCGACCCCATCGAGGCGCTCAGGGCCGATTAGTTTTTAGTCTCCGGTTTTTAGTTTTTAGCTTTCAGACTAAAAACCGGAGACTAACAACTACCGACTGTTTTATGAGGCTTTTGCGAAGCGACATCGTCGAGAACTTCTGGATGGGCATCCAGACGCTGCGGGCCAACAAGCTGCGCAGCTTCCTGACCGTCATCGGCGTGATGATCGGCGTCATCACGGTGATGCTCATCGCCTCGATCATCAGCGGCATCGACGAGCAGGTGAAGAAGGAGATCGAATCGTTCGGCACGCGCTCGATCTTCATCTCGAAGTACCAGCCGGGCATCCAGCTCGGGCGCCGCTCGCGCGAGGAGCGGATGCGCAAGGATTTGACCTACTCCGACTCGGAGGCCGTCGCGCAACTGGAGTCGGTCGAGCTGTCGGTGCCCTTCCTCGACATCACCAACAACTTCTTCGGCCGCAAGCTCAGGGTCTCGACGCCGGGCAAGACCTCCGAGGCCGTCCGCCTCGAAGGGACGCTGCCAGACTTCATCCGCGCCGGCACCGAAATCCTGCGCGAGGGGCGATTCTTCACCCAGTACGAGAACGACACGAACCAGCGCGTGGCCGTCGTCCGCAGCCGCGTGGCCGAAGACTTCTTCCCCGGCCTCGCCTCGCCGGTCGGCGAGAAGATCGAGATCGGCGGGCAGGAGTTCCGCGTCGTCGGCGTCATCGAGAAGCGCGAACAGCTCTTCGGCGGCGACGGCAGCAACGACATGAACAACAGCATCTTCGTGCCGTTCAACGTCGCCCGCAAGCTCAAGCCGAACGCCGAGAACATAATGATTCTGGCCGTCGCCCGGCCGGGCATGATCGAGCGGGCGAAGGACGAGATTACGGACCTGCTGCGCGTGCGCCGGCAGGTGCCCTTCGGCGCGGCGAACAACTTCGGGATGGCGACGGCCGACTCGATCATCGACCAGTTCCGCTCGATCACGGGCGGCGTCGCCGTTGCGATGGTCGCCATCTCGTCGGTCGGCCTGATGGTCGGCGGGATCGGGGTGATGAACATCATGCTGGTCTCCGTGACCGAGCGGACCAGGGAGATCGGCATCCGCAAGGCCATCGGCGCACGCCGCCGCGACATCCTCTGGCAGTTCCTCATCGAGGCCATGACGCTGACCGGGATGGGCGGCCTGATCGGCCTCGGCATCGGCTGGCTGCTGACGCTGCTGGTCAAGCTGGTGATGCCTTCATACGTCCCTCTCTGGGCGCCGGTGATGGGCTTCGTCGCCTCGGTCGGCATCGGCCTCGTCTTCGGACTCTGGCCCGCGTGGAAGGCCGCCCGCCTCGACCCCATCGAGGCGCTCCGCTATGAGTGAGGAGGGGGAAAGGGGGAAGGGGTAAAGGGGAAAAGGGGAAAGGTTAAGAGGGGAAGGAGACGCTTGCGGCGCGTGCGTTCTCCTTCCCCTCTCCCCTTTTCGCCCTTCCCCTTTTCGCCCTTCCCCTTCCCTTCAGGAGATGAAGCTGCCGAAGAGCGCGCTGGAGGCGGCGGCGAGCAGCAGCCCGATGACCCAGAGCGCGACGGCCGCCGACCAGGCCGCCCCCGAGCCGACGCGCTCGCCGCCGTGGCGCAGGCCCGTGGCGTTCAGCCAGAGGTAGTAGAAGGAGAGCACGCCGAAGGCGCTCAGCACGGCGTAGAGAACCGGGCTCTCCGAGGCCGAGACGAGCGCGCCGAGGTTGTCCGTGAGGAGGCCGGCCTGCCCGCGCAACGGGTGGATGTCGTCAGGGTCTTTGACGAAGAGGAGGACGAGGCTGATGAGTCGGCTGACGAGGGCGACGGGCAGCGCCGCGTAGGCCGCGACCGCCAGCGCCTGCCAGAAGTTGATGCGCCCGCCCAGCATCAGCACCACCAGCAGGAAGATGCCCGCCACCACGCACATCATCACGAAGGCCGCGACGAACGACGTGACGGGGCCGGTCAGGAAGCGCGCCGGCGATTTGGCCTCGGCCACCTGCCGGTCCTTGAGGCGCTCGGCCTGGTCGGCCGGCACCCAGCCGCGCTCCACCATCCTGTCGTTGGTGAACGAGGCGATGCGCTCCGGCGTCAGGCGGTAGCTGAAGGCCGCGCTGTAGGCGAAGCCGAGCAGCGCGATGAGCAGGACCGGGACGAACCAGCGCGGGTGCGCGCGCAGGTTGCGGAAGACGGCCGACGGCTCGAAGAAGATGCCGGCGAGGCGCGCGCCCTCCCACATCGGCTCGGGGTCGTCGGGGCGCGGCTCGCGGCCGGGCACGAAGCTCAGGCCGAAGAGGGCGAGGCCGAGGAGGGCCAGCGCCCCTCCGGCCGGGAGCCCGCCCGGCACCACTTTCGTAAACCCGGCGGCGGCCAGCGCGACGCCGGCCGCGAACACGATGTAGGCGTAGCTGCGACGGATCATTGGGGAAAGTCTACCTCGCTCTGTTCAGGGGTAAGAGGCGGCGCGGCGCACCGACATGGCGGTAAGCCCGCCGCGCTTGCAAGCCCGGCGCGACGGCCGCGACGGGGCCGTCTGATCGCGCGAGGTTTACGCGGCCCGGCCGCCCATAGTTTCAGCCCGCGGGGAGTCTCGTTTGGTGAGGGGCCTTCAGGCGGAGGTCGGCGCGGCGTCCCAGCCGGGCACTCGGATGCAGGCGACGCGATGGTCCGGCGTCACCTCGCGCAGGTCCGGGTCGATCTTCGCGCACTCGGGGATGGCGTCGGGGCAGCGCGTGTGGAAGCGGCAGCCCGAGGGCGGGTTGATCGGCGTCGGCACGTCGCCCTTGAGGACGATGCGGTCGCGCTTGCGCTTCGGGTCGGGCACGGGGATGGCCGAGAGCAGGGCGCGCGTGTAGGGGTGGAGCGGGTTGCTGTAAAGCTCGGCGGCCGTCGTCACCTCGACGATGCGCCCGAGGTACATGACGGCGACGCGGTTCGAGATGTGTTCGACCACGGCCAGCCCGTGCGAGATGAAGAGGTAGGTGAGGTCGAACTCGGCCTGCAAGTCTTCGAGCAGGTTGATGACCTGCGCCTGCACGGACACGTCGAGCGCCGAGACCGGCTCGTCGGCCACGATCAGCTTCGGGTTGAGGGCCAGCGCGCGCGCGATGCCGAGGCGCTGCCTTTGCCCGCCCGAGAACTCGTGCGGGTAACGGTTCATGTAGTCGGGGTCGAGGCCGACTTTGCGGAGCAGGTCGGCCACGCGCTCGCGCCGCTTCGCCTTGTCTCCGATGCCGTGGATGACGAGCGGCTCGGAGACGATGTCGCGGACCTTCATCCGCGGGTTGAGCGAGGCGTAAGGGTCCTGGAAGATGATCTGCATGCCGCGGCGCAGCCGGCGCAGCTCGCCGCCCGAGAGCGAGAGCACGTCGCGCCCCTCGAACTCGACCTGCCCGCCGGTCGGCTCGATCAGGCGCAGCAGGCAGCGCCCCACCGTGGACTTGCCGCAGCCCGACTCGCCGACGAGCCCCAGCGTCTCGCCCTTCACGATCTCGAAGGTGACGCCGTCAACGGCGCGCACCACGTCGTCGCTGTTCTGCACGGGGAAGTGCTTGAAGAGGCCGCGCACGCGGACCAGCTCTTCCGACGCGGCGCCGCGCGCGTCGTGCTCCCGCGCCGCCTCAGTCTCCGCCTGCGGCACCGTCTGGCCGCGCTCGTTCGTCCTCGACTCCACCTTAGGCGCCCTCCCTGGCCTGCCCGGTCTGGTTGTCGGCCGCAACGGCCGCCGCCAGATCGAAGAGCACGCAGCGCACCTCGACGCCGCCTTCGAGCGGGTAGAGCGGCAAATCGCCCTCGGTGCAGCGCGGCATGCGGTGCGGGCAGCGCGGCGCGAAGTGGCAGCCGGGCGGCAGATTGGTCGGCTTCGGCACGGTGCCCTCGATGGTCGAAAGCCGCTCGGCCCGCCCGACCTCTGCGCTCACGAGCTTCGGGACCGACTGCAAGAGCCCGACCGTGTAGGGGTGCTTCGGCCGCGCGAACAGCTCCTCGACGGGCGACTCTTCGACGATGCGGCCCGTGTACATGACTGCGACGCGGTCGGCCACCTCGGCCACCACGCCGAGGTCGTGCGTGATGAGCAGGACGGCGAGGTTGCGCGTCCTGCGCAGGTCGTCAATCAGCTCTAGTATCTGCGCCTGGATGGTCACGTCGAGCGCGGTGGTCGGCTCGTCGGCGATGAGCAGCTTCGGGTCGCAGGCCAGCGCCATTGCGATCATCACGCGCTGGCGCATGCCGCCCGAGAGCTGGTGCGGGTAGTCTCTGGCGCGGCGGCCGGGGTCGGGGATGGAGACCTCGCGCATGGCCTCGACGGCGGCCTCGCGCGCCTGCCGCCGGTCGAGGTCGCGGTGGAGGCGGAGCGCCTCGGCTATCTGCTCGCCGACGGTGTAGACGGGGTTGAGCGAGGTCATCGGGTCCTGGAAGATCATGGCGATGTCGTCGCCGCGCAGCGCACGCATCCGCTCTTCCGAGAAGCCGAGCAGGTTCTCGCCGGCGAACAGTATCTCGCCCTCGACGACGCGGCCCGGCGGCGCCACCAGCCGCATCACCGAGAGCGCAGTGATCGACTTGCCGCAGCCCGACTCGCCGACGAGCCCCAGCAGCTCGCCCTCGTCCAGGTGGAAGCTCACGCCGTCAACGGCGCGCACCAGTCCGGCGCGCGTCGGGAAGTGCGTCCGCAAATTCTTCACTTCGAGCAGGTGGCCCATCTTGAAATAGAGCTTACCACAGGGGCGTGCGCGGGTCGGACGGGCTTGCGGCTCGTCGCGGAGCGGCCGTCGGCGACGGCCACGGCCCGCCGGCGGCCGTCAGACCGTGACGGCCTCGCGGTACTCGCCCCAGACGCGGCGCAGGCGGTGGCTGATCTCGCCGACGGTGGCGAACGCCTCGACGCACGCGAGGATGCGCGGCAGCAGATTCTCGGTCCCGCGGGCCGCGTCTTCGAGCAGCGCCAGCGCGACCTCGACCCGCTCTTTGTCGCGCCGCTCGCGCAAGTGCCGCACGCGCTCGACCTGCGCCCGCTCGACCTCCGGGTCGATGCGCAACGTCGGGACGGGCTCCGCCTCCTCGGCGCGGAAGCTGTTGACGCCGACCACAATCGCCTTCTTCGTCTCGACCGCGCGCTGATACTCGTATGCCGCCTCCTGTATCTCGCGCTGGACGTAGCCCGTCTCGATGGCGCGCAGCATCCCGCCCATCGCGTCGATCTTCTCGATGTAGTCGAGCGCGCGCCGCTCGACCTCGGTCGTCAAACTCTCTACGGCGTAGGAGCCGGCGAGCGGGTCAACGATGTCGGCGACGCCCGACTCGTGTGCGATGACCTGCTGCGTGCGCAGCGCGAGGCGGGCCGACGCCTCAGTCGGCAGGGCCAGCGCCTCGTCCATCGCGTTCGTGTGGAGGCTCTGCGTGCCGCCGAGCACAGCGGCTAGCGCCTGGACCGTGGTGCGGACGACGTTGACCTCGGGCTGCTGCGCCTGGAGGGTCGAGCCGGCCGTCTGCGTGTGGAAGCGCAGCATCATCGAGCGCGGGTCGCGCGCCCCGAACCGCTCGCGCATCAGCCGCGCCCAGAGGCGGCGCGCCGCGCGGAACTTCGCCACCTCTTCGAGCAGGTTGTTGTGGGCGTTGAAGAAGAAGGAGAGGCGCGGGGCGAACTCGTCAACCTTGAGGCCGGCCTCGACCGCGGCCGAGACGTAGGCCACCGCGTCGGCCAGCGTGAAGGCCACCTCCTGCACGGCGGTCGAGCCGGCCTCGCGGATGTGGTAGCCCGAGATCGAGATGGTGTTCCAGTTCGGCACCTCGCGCGAGCAGTAGGCGAAGGTGTCCGTGACGAGGCGCAGGCTGGGCTTGGGCGGGTAGATGTAGGTGCCGCGCGCGACGTACTCCTTGAGGATGTCGTTCTGGATGGTGCCCTGCAAGCGGTCGGGGGAGACGCCCTGCCCTTTGGCCGCCGCGACGTAGAGGCAGAGCAGGACGGCGGCCGTCGCGTTGATCGTCATCGAGGTCGAGACCTCTCCGAGCGGGATGCCGTCGAAGAGGCGCCGCATGTCTTCGAGCGAGTCAATCGCCACGCCGACCTTGCCGACCTCGCCCGCCGCCAGGGGGTCGTCGGAGTCTAGCCCGATCTGCGTCGGCAGGTCGAAGGCGACCGAAAGTCCCGTCGTGCCCTGCCCGAGAAGGTACTTGTAGCGCGCGTTCGACTCTTCGGCCGTGGCGTAGCCGGCGTACTGCCGCATCGTCCAGAAGCGCCCGCGGTACATGTTGCGGCGCACGCCGCGCGTGTAGGGGAACTCGCCCGGCGCGCCGAGGTCGCGCTCGTAGTCCGGCGCCTCGGCGTTCGAGGGGTTGAAGTCGTTCGGCAGCGGGATGCCCGAAGAGGTCTCGAAACGCTCGCGCCGCTCGCCACGGGCGGGCGGCGCCTCAGTCTTCGTGCTCATGGCCCTCTCTCTTTCGCGTCCGCCGGCGCGGACCCTTCACACTCGCGGGAATAATTTGAGCCTAGCACACGGCCCGAGGGGGCGGCAACGCACCGTTTCTGTGCACCCGCGGGCCGGCGTTGTGTGTGCTTCCCCTTCATCACTTTGAAGGGTGCGGGGCGTGCAACCGCCCCCCGGTCTCGGGCGTCTGATGAGGGCGCAACAAACACACAACACTGGCGCAACACTCGAACAAGGCGTCCGGGCACCCCGGCTTTAACAATCTCCGAACAACCGAGTCACCGACGATGAGAAAGACCCTTTTTTCTATTCTCCCGCTACTCGTGTTTCTGGGGCCGACCTACAACCGGCTGCCGCTCTTCTTCGGCGCGAACCTGGGCGGCGCGGCGCCGGCGACCGTAGAGGCGGCCGACGCTCTCCGGCCCGTCAACGCCATCGCCGGTGAGGTCCGCGGGCGGCTCGAAGAGGCGCGCCGGGCGCTCGAAGAGCTTCCGTCCGACACGACCGAGTTCGTGACGCTGGCGGTCGCGGCGCCCGACGGCGCGGGGCTGCACCTGCTGCGGCTGGCGAAGCAGGAGTTTCTGAAGAAGAACGGCGAGATCGCGGCGACGGCGGTTGACGGCGCCCGGCTGACCCTGAAGATCGTGCGCCCGAACTACGTCAACACGGCCGTCGAGGTGCTCGACGAGGCGGGCCGTGCCCTCCAGCCGCTCGTCGTCCGCTACCCCATCGAGAAGGAAGGCCGGCTCAAGGAGGTGGCCTACTACACCTCCGCGCACCCGGCCGTGGGGAGCGACGAGGAGGTGATGCGGGCCGGGCGCGAGTACGTCCGCGAGCGGTTGAACGAGGCCGCCGCGAGGCTGGCCGCCAAGGGCAAGCGCGTCTCGCCCGACTTGATTGACGTGGCCGAGCGTCTCTGCTTCGTCGAGCACACGGACCACCAGCGGTTCCTGACCGAGGACCGCGGCGCCCTCTTCCGCGAGATTCAGGCGCTCTACGCCCTCAACGACCGCGACACCTACCGCTACTCGGTCAGCTCGGCCGGCGCCGGCGGCATGGTCCAGATGATCCCGCCGACCTACAAGGCCATCCGCGAGCAGCACGCCTCGGTCGGGCTCAAGGAAGACTTCGTCGAGGGGATGCGCGATCACGCGAACGCCCTCGAAGCCATGCTGCTCTACATGCAGGACACCTGGGACCACCTGCTGAGGCAGGAAGAGGTCAGGGCGGCGCTCTCGACGGGTCAGGCGACGCAGGCCGAGTTGCTCGCGGCGGGCTACAACTCGAACCCGTTCAAGCTGCCGAAGTATCTCCGGCAGGGCGGCTCGGGCTGGCGCGCGCTGATTCCCGAGGAGACCAAGATGTACCTGCGCATCTACGCCTCGCTCGAAGAGCACGTCAGGTTCAACAACCGCGCCTGAACTACGGGCGCGCCGCTGTCGAAAGCGCGCGGGGCGGGGCCGGGGGCTTATTCGGCCCCGGCCCCGCTTCGCTTTTCAAGCGCGGGTCAGACGCGGATGTCCGGTGCCGGACGCTTGCGCCGACGCGCCCCGCGCCTCCTGTGTTGACCGCCCGCACGCGCTCGCGTAGCATCGTTTTTACCCCGCCACCGTTCGATTCCGCCGGAGCGGCCGAGAGGATTGACTTGGAGATCAGCGACGAGGCCAAAGAGATCGTGCAGGCGCTCGGCGCCGCCATCAACGCGGCGGTCGAACGCTCGCCCGAAGTGGCCGAGGCCATCGAGCGCCTGCGCCGCGCCGGCTACGAGATGGAGCTCACCCTCCGCCTCGAAATCGGCCTGCGCGAGTATCCGCCCGGCGACCCGGACTCCGACGAGGACGACAACACCCCCGGCCCTCTCGAACTCACCGACGAGGACCGCCGCACCCTCCGCAGCATGCGCATCCGCTTCGATCCTGATTAGAGAAAGACAGTCATTAGTTTTCAGTGTCTAGCGCCGCCGGGCGCGGAGTGGGTTCACCGAAATCGGTCGGAGCGGGAAATTTCAAAAGCTGATAATTGAATCCCGACTGCCGATGACTGCGCTCACTTCTTAGCACTTTTCCTCTTGGCTCTCCTGCGCTCAGCCCGTCGCGCCTCCTTTTCCTTCAGCACGTCTACATTCTTATGGTTCACCCACAGTTCTACAGAGCCGTCTGGATGGATTCTGGCGATGAACGGCCGCGGCTCAGACATCAAGAGATTGGCGATCCTCTTGAGTGCCTTGATTATTGCGTCCGCATCCTGCTCGCCCGTTCGCCACCCGGCTGTCAGGAAGAAGGCGGCGACCCCACCACGGATAATGGCTTCTCGTTCAATAGGGTTCTTCTTGATTCGCTTATCGTTACCGAGGACAACCCATCCCTCGCGTGCACACCTCGCTATCCACACTGGGTCCGTCACGTCGTGGGCGAAGTGATCACGATGCACCTCAACGTTGAGTCCGGCGGCGCGTAGGGCTGTAGGTACTTTGTCAGCGCCGAGGGTCCTGTCTGTGAAGAAGACGACGGACTCAAGCCGCTTCTCTGGCGGGGGATTCATACCTGAGAGCCTTTTGCACCTGCGCCGTTTCTATCCCGTAGTCCCTGGCTAAGTCTTCGATGTCCTCCCCGGCGTTGAACCTGTCGGCTAGTACGTCAGTTGGGATGCCGGTCCCGATAAGGACGGGCCTGCCGAAAGAGACCAGCGGGTCGATCATCACGCTCTCAGGTTCGGAGATATCAACTTCGCTCTTGAGGGACTGTTGGTGCGGACGCAGGAATGGAATGAGCCTGACGGCGCTCAGATTAGGATCGCGCTTAATGCGTCGAAGATAGGTCGAGACTACTTCAGCGATAACGCATTGTCCCTGATTTGAGGCGCTGATGAGCATGCCGAGGTGGCGAACGAACAAGTCAACGCCGTCTGTCTCGAAGGAGTAATCTACCAGTGGGTGCGGCGAAGGCATCTCCCGCTCGATGTACTCCAGTGCCCGTCGCACCTTGTGGAAAGGAACCCCCTCGATCCTGCGCATTCCGCTCAGAACGTGCGCTTCCATCAGGTTCGTGAAGGATAAAAGGTTCGGGGTGGGGGGGGTGATGATAGGCTTAAAGTAGCGCACCTCGCCATAGCGCCCGACCGGATACTTCCTGCCCTTGACCCATGAGCGGAGCGTCGCCGGGGCGATCTTGAGGTAACGTGCCGCCTGCGTCATCCCGTACAGGGGTATTTCGCGTGGGTCAGCGCCGTAAAGCTGTATGATTTCTGCCCCGTAAAGCTCGCTTGAGGTGTTTTTATGGGAGGGCGGCATGGCTATGAAATCCCTCTCACGGAAGCGTCGGTTGCGGGAGCCTAGTAGGTCTAACTCATAGTATAGAATCCCCGTCTAGCTAGCAAGCGGAATCTTGATCACTACCGATGGCTGGCATGCCTTTGCCTCCTTCGGGCGGCCTGTGCTACTCTGGCGGGCTTAAAACGCAGGGAAATTCTCGCCTGTCATGGCTTTATCACCGAAGAGGAGCAATACGGAAAAGTATGTCTACGCCTAACGGTAACGCGAACGCCGGCGGCGGCCAGCGGGTGGGCCGCGTCGTCCAGATCATCGGCCCCGTCATGGACGTGGAGTTCGGCGACGGGCACCTGCCCTCCATCTACACGGCCCTGCGGATCGTCTCCGAGGGCTTCGACGTGCCGACCCCGATTGACATCGTGGCCGAGGTCGAGCAGCACCTCGGCGAGGGGCGCGTCCGCACCGTCTCCATGCAGCCGACCGACGGCGTCGTGCGCGGCATGACGGCCATCGATACCGGCGCTCCGATTACGGTGCCCGTCGGCGAGGCAACCCTCGGGCGCGTCCTGAACGTCATCGGCCAGCCCGTTGACAACCTCGGCCCCGTCCCGGCCGAGCAGCGCTACCCCATCCACCGCCACGCGCCCACGCTCGACGAACAATCGACCGAGCTGGAGATGTTCGAGACCGGCATCAAGGTCGTGGACCTCATCCAGCCCTTCCTGCGCGGCGGCAAGATCGGCCTCTTCGGCGGCGCGGGCGTCGGCAAGACCGTGCTCATCCAGGAGCTGATCAACAACGTCGCCACCAAGCACTCGGGCTTCTCGGTCTTCGCCGGCGTCGGCGAGCGCACGCGCGAGGGCAACGACCTGCTGCGCGAGTTCGTCGAGTCGAAGGTCATAGACTTCGGCGAGTCGTTCTACGAGAACATGGAGCGGACCGGCGAGTTCGACATGACGAAGGTGGACATGAACGCCATCCGCAACTCGAAGGTGGCGCTCGTCTACGGGCAGATGACCGAGCCGCCGGGAGCGCGCCTGCGCGTCGCCCTTTCGGGCCTGACGGTCGCCGAGTACTTCCGCGACCAGGGGCTCGATGTGCTGCTCTTCGTGGACAACATCTTCCGCTTCACGCAGGCCGGCTCGGAAGTGTCGGCGCTTCTGGGGCGCATGCCCTCGGCGGTCGGCTACCAGCCGAACCTCGCCACCGAGATGGGCGAGTTGCAGGAGCGCATCACCTCGACCAAGACGGGCGCCATCACCTCGATTCAGGCCGTCTACGTCCCGGCCGACGACTACACGGACCCGGCGCCGGCCACGACCTTCGCCCACCTCGACGCCGTCACGGCGCTCTCGCGCCAGATCGTCGAGCTGGGCATCTACCCGGCCGTGGACCCACTCAACTCCTCTTCGCGCATCCTCGACCCGAGGATCGTCGGCGAGGAGCACTACAACACGGCGCAGGCCGTCAAACAGATACTCCAGCGCTACCGCGACTTGCAGGACATCATCGCCATCCTCGGCCTCGACGAGTTGTCCGAGGAGGACCGCCTGGTCGTGGCGCGCGCGCGCAAGGTGCAGCGCTTCTTCTCGCAGCCCTTCTTCGTCGCCGCGCAGTTCACCGGCCTCGAAGGCAAGTACGTCCCCGTCGCCGACACCATCAGGGGCTTCCAGGAGATCGTTGACGGCCAGCACGACGACCTGCCCGAGCAGGCCTTCTACATGGTCGGCACTATCGAAGAGGCACGCGAGAAGGCCGAGCGCATGGCCGCTACCGTCTAGTGACAAGTCAACCGTGACGAGTGACAAGATGAAAGGCAGGCTCTTTTCTTGTCACTCGTCACTTGTCACTCGTCACGCTTAAAAATCTATGGCTGACCGTCTTCAACTCGACGTAATTACCCCCGAGCGGCGCGTGCTCTCGGAGGAGGTTGACTCGGCCACGGTGCCGGGCGCGGGCGGCGAGCTGGGCATCCTGCCCGGCCACACGCCGCTCATCTCGCAACTCGGAACGGGCGTGCTCTCCTACACGCAGGGCGGGACCACGGCGCGGCTGCTCGTCTCGGGCGGCTTCGTAGAGGTCAACGGCGAACGCGTCTCGGTCCTCGCGGACCTGGCCGAGCGGCCCGAGGAGGTCAGGGCCGACCGCGCCCGCGCCGAGCGCGACGAGGCAGAGCGCCAGCTCGCGGCCTTCTCCGGCTCGCCCGAGGAGCTGGCCGCGCTCCGCGCCCAGCTCGACCGCGCCACCACGCGCCTCCAACTCTCGACCGGCGAAGGCGCCGCCCGCCAGTAAAACTTTCGCCACGTGCCGACGGCCGGCGGGTGACGCTCCACGCGCGTCGCCCCCCGGCCGTCTCGCTTTTACACGCGCGTTGATTTGGCGGGATTGGCAAGATTGACGGGATGAAAGAACCCCGAAAAAAATAAAGACTGGCTTCCCCGCCCGCCGTCGAATCCGCCCGCCGCCCGTCGTACGTTTACCCCTCTCTAAAATCCCGTTCCTCCCGTCAATTCTGCCTAAATACTTCGTTTCACACTTGAAACAGTCGCCCGAACATGGCATAATGCGTGGGTCAAGAAAAGCGCCGTGCAGCAGCGTTCAGAGGGAGTCCAGATGTCACAGCCCATCACCGAGGCGGCGCGCGAAGCGCCGGTCCTGCCGCGCGAGATTTCGGGCGCGGCGACGGTCGAAGACCAGCTCGCCGAGCCTTCCCTGCGGCCGCGCCGGCTCGACGAGTACGTCGGCCAGCCGAAGATCACCACCAACCTCAAAATCTTTCTGCGCGCGGCCAGGGCGCGGCGCGAGTCGCTCGACCACGTCCTCTTCTTCGGCCCGCCGGGCCTCGGCAAGACGACGCTCTCGCAGATCATCGCGCAGGAGATGGACGCGCCCTTAAAGAGCGTCAGCGCGCCCTCCATCGAGCGCGGCGGCGACCTCGCCGCGGTGCTGACCAATTTGCAGGAAGGCGAAGTCCTCTTCATCGACGAGATTCACCGCCTCAAGCCGCAGATCGAGGAGGTCTTGTACCCGGCGATGGAGGACTACCAGCTCGACATCATGATCGGGCAGGGCACGGCCGCACGCTCCATCAAGCTCGATTTGCCGAAGTTCACACTCGTCGGGGCGACGACGCGCGCCGGGCTCATCACGGCCCCGCTGCGCGGCCGCTTCGGCATCGTCTTCCACCTCGACTTCTACTCGCAGAAAGACCTCGAAATCATCATCCACCGCTCGGCCGAAATCCTCGGCGTCGAGATCGAGGCTTCGGGGGCGGAGGAGTTGGCGCGGCGTGCGCGCGGGACACCGCGCATCGCCAACCGTTTGCTGCGGCGCGTGAGAGATTACGCCGAGGTCGAGTTCGACGGGCGGGTGACGCGCGAGGTGGCCCGCCGCGCCCTCGACGAGATGGAGGTGGACCGCTTCGGCCTCGACGAGGTTGACCGCAAGTTGCTTTCGACCATCATCGAGAAGTTCGACGGCGGCCCCGTCGGCGTCGGCACCATCTCGGCCTCCATCAGCGAGGAGCGCGAATCAATCGAAGAGATCATCGAGCCCTACCTCATCCAGATAGGCTTCCTCAACCGCACGCCGCGGGGCCGCGTCTGCACGCCGGCGGCCTACAAACACATGGGCTTCAAGCCGCCGCGCCGCACCGGCGAGGTCTGATTCGGCCGAGCCGGGATGGCTGAGTACTGAAGGCGAGTTTTTATGGGTTTCGGCCCCGCCCGCGCGGCGCGGGCCGAACGAGCGCCGCGGCCCGAAACGCGTGGGGGTTGGATCGGGAGCCCACCCCCGCGTGCCAGAGGGCCGCGGCGCTAATTCGTTCGGGTAGCTGAGAGCTTACACAGCTAAGGGGCGGACCCACGGGTCCGCCCCTTAGCTGTGATGGGGGCCGAGCTATCTCGCGGCGCCGAGGTCCAGGTCGAGCGTCACGTCTACGGTCAGCTTCTCGCGGTCGGGCCGGATGCTCGTGGAGAGTTTCGGGCTCTTCGGCATGCGCCCCTCGCTGGCGAGGTGCTTGAAGAACTCGGGCAGCGTCTCCTTGCTGAAGACGTTGAGGTAGCCGTCGTCGAAGGTCTCGCCGTGGAGCAGCCGCCAGCGCCCGCGCAGGTTGTTGGCGTCGTGCTCGGGCAGGCCGGTGATGAAGAGCTGGCCCATGCGGTACTCCGGGCCCTCCGCGACCTCGATGCGGTAGCTGACGCGGCGGTTCTCGTCGTCGAAGGAGGGGACGGCCGTCACCCTCGCGGCGAGGCGCCCCTTGCGCCCGTAGGCTTTGCGGACCGCGGCCAGCCCCGCGTCGAACCTGATGCCGTTGGCGACCTCGCGCGCCTTCATCCTGAGCGCCGCGTCCAGCTCCTTCGTCGTCAAAGCCTGGTTGCCCACCCACTCGGCCCGCTCCCAGACGTAGATCGGCCCCTCCTCGACGGGGATCGTGACCGAGACGCCGTTCTCGCAATCGTCGCCGCGATGGGGGCGGGCGCGCGGCGGGAGGAAGCCTGCGCGCAGCAGCCCGCGCTCGTGGTAGAGCGGGAGCAGCGTGCCCTCGGCGAACCCCTCGGCGTACTTGCGCGAGTAGGCGTTCGCCAGCAGGTCGCCCGACTTCTGGGCCAAAAACTCCTCGGTGAAGGTCTTCGCGCCGGGGAAGCTAAGGCGGCAGACGCGGAGCTGCGCGCCCGTCACTGAGAAGACGTGTTCGGGGTTGCGCCCGGCGGCGTCGGTCGAGAGGCTGTGCTCGACTGGGCCGGCCTTGATGCCGCGGGCGCGCAGCAGCTCTTCGAGGGCGGCGGCGATCTCGCGGGCGGCCGTGCCGGTGTCGGGCGCGCGGCCGTCGAAGCCGGGCAGGCGTCGGCGCACGGCCTCGGCCAGCTCCTCGTCTGTGAACCAGGCGAAGTTGTCGAAGACGACGGGCAGCGCGGCCGAGGCCGTGGCGTCCTCCTCGACTTTGAAGGTGAGCGTCGCGCCGTCGGTCTTGCCGCTGACGCTGTAGGCCAGCCGGCGGAAGAGGCCCGACTCGGCGAGGCGGCTCGCCATCTCGTCTATCGCCTCGGGCGTGTAGGCGCGCCCCTCCTCCAGGCCGGTCCGCGCCAGCGCGTCCTCGCGGCTGACGCGGCCGAGCCCCTCGAAGACTATCCGGGCAACCTTGATTGTCCGCTGCTGAGCGGCCTGCGGCTGCTGCGCCGCGGGCTCGGTTCGAGCCTGCCGCGCGCGGGCCGCGGGAGCGGGCGACGCGGCGCAGAGGCAAAGGACGACGAGCGCAAACGAGTGTGGGCGACGGCGCGGCCGTGCGACCTGACGGAGGGGCGGCTGACGAAACACGAGGGACTACCTTTCCTTGTTCTTCGCGGAGTTGAGGCCAAGCCGGACCGGGGAGTCTGGATAATCCTAACACCGGCGCCGCGGCGGGCGCGAGCAGAACGCGGGATGCGGAATGCGGAATGCGGAATGCGCAACGCGACCGCCCGGCGCCTGTACGAGACGCGGCACATCAACAGCGGGCGTGCCTAGCGCCTCGCCTCGTAGATGCAGGCGCGCATCTCTCTGACGGCGTCGGCCAGGCCCGTTAGCACGGCGCGGGCGACGACGTTGTGGCCGATGTTGAACTCGGTGATCTCCGGGATGGCGGCGACGGCGCCGACGTTGCGGTAGGTGAGGCCGTGGCCCGCGGCGACGTGGAGGCCGTACTGCGATGCGAGCACCGCGGCTTCGCGCAGCCGTTGCAGCTCGGCGACGGCGCGCACGCGCCCCTCGCTGTGGATGGCCCTCGCCCCGAGCGTGGTCTCCGAGTAGACGGCCGTGCACAGCTCGACCTGCTGCGCGCCGGCCTGGTGCGCGGCCTCGATCTGGCGCGCGTCAGGGTCGATGAAAAGCGAGACGAAGAGGCCGCCCTCGCGCAGGCGGTCCACGGCCGAGCGGACGGCGTCGAAGTTCGAGACGGCGTCGAGCCCGCCCTGCGTCGTGATCTCGTTCGCCGTCTCCGGGACGAGCGAGACGGCGTCGGGGCGCGCGTCGAGCGCGATACCCACCATCTCTTCGGTGGCGGCGATCTCGACGTTGAGATAGGTCGAGACGATCCGGCGCAGCACGTAGATGTCCTCGTCCTGCATGTGGCGGCGGTCGCCGCGCAGGTGGACCGTGATGCCGTCGGCGCCGGCCTGCTCGCACATCAGGGCCGCGGCCGCCACGCTCGGCTCCGGCGCGCGGCGCGCCTGCCTGACGGTCGCCACGTGATCGATGTTGACGTTGAGCCTGGCTGTCATAGTCATTGAAGGGAGAAGGAGGAAAGGGAGAAAGGGTTAACAGGGGTGACGAGTCGGGCAAGTCAGGGCGGCCGCGCGTCGAGAAAGCGAGTCCCGGCGGAGCCCTCCTCCCCCTCTCCCCCCTCTTCCCCTCAGGCTTCCAGGCCGGCCAGCTCTCGCGCGAAGCCCCCGCCGGGCTCGGGCTCCTCGTCCGGCGGGGCGGGCCGGGTGTCGCCGACGCGGGCTGCCCGTTCGCGGGCGCGGGCGGTGGACGCGGCGTAGAGGCCGCGCCGCGCGTTGCGGCGGACCTGTAAGAGTTCCCTGAAGCCGTGGAGGCCGGTGCGGAAGCCGACCTTGCTGCCCTCTGCGTCGTCCCAGCGGACGGGCTCCTCGCGCAGGCGCAGGCCGGCCTCGTGGGCGAGGTAGAGCAGCTCCACGTCGAAGCCGAAGCGGTCGATGAGGGCGCCCTCGACGAGCGGGCGGCACACGTCGAGGCGGAACGCCTTGAAGCCGCACTGCGTGTCCCAGTATGGCAGCCCCGTGGCGAGCCGCATGATGAGGTTGAAGACGCGGCCGCTCTGCTCGCGCGTCCACGGCTGGTGGACGCCGATGAGCGAGCGGTCGAGCGCGCGCGAGCCGAAGACCACGTCGTAGCGCCCCTGCCGGATGGGCTCGAAGAGCTTCGGCGTCTCGGCGATTGGGGTCGAGAGGTCGGCGTCGGAGAAGAGGGCGACGGGCGCGCGGGCGGCCAGCAGGCCGGCGCGGACGGCGTGACCCTTGCCGCGGTTCGGCCTGACCTCGACGAGCCGCGCCCCGACCCGGCCCCGCGCGGGCGAGGCGAAAATCCCTTTGACCACGACGACCGTGTCGTCCTTCGAGCCGTCGTCAACGACGATCAGCTCGGAGTCGTACTCCTGCGCGTTGAGATACCGGAAAACGTCGTGGAGCGTGCCGCCGATGCGTCGCGCCTCGTCGTAAGCGGGGATGATTACGGAGAGGGATAAAGGCATTCGTCCTCTAAGGGGTTTCTGAAGGATGTCAGGCCAGCGGGCCGCGCGAACGGGCAATATAGCACAGGGCGGCGGGCGGGCGCCCGTCGCCTGCCGCTCGGCTCACGCCCGGCCCCGGCGGGGTGCTAAAATCCGCAGAGTCTTCCCACGCGAAAACGCGAGGCGGCGTCGGCCGGGAGTTCGGGGGTAGAATTTTCTTATGAGCAGCAGAGCGTTCTGGCGCGTCTCGGCGCTGATTCTGATCGCGGCGGCGGCGCTGGCCGGCGGGGTCTGGGGCGGCCGCGCCTCTGGCGGGGCACAGGGCGCGGGCGCGTCGGCGTCGGCCACCTACCGCGAGGCACTGGCCGTCGTGCGTGAGAACTACGCCGGCGAGGTCGATTACGAGAAGGCGAACGAGGCCGCCGTCCAGGGCATGCTCTGGGCGCTCGACCCGCACTCGAACTTCTTCACGCCGGGCGAGTACCAGCGGCTCTTGCAGGACCAGGAGTCGCGCTTCACAGGCATCGGCGTCCAGATACTGCGCCGCCGCGACGGCGTCTACGTCCAGACGCCTTTGCCGGGAACGCCCGCGGCGAAAGCCGGCCTGCGGTTCGGCGACCGCATCGTCGAGGTGGACGGGCGCGACGCGCGCGAGTGGACGACGCAGGAGGTCTCGAAGGCCGTGCGCGGCCCGGAGGGGCAGCGCGTCACGATCAAGGTCGAGCGCGCGGGCTCGGAGGCGCCGCTCTTCTTCACCATCGTCCGCGGCTCTGTGCCGCAGCCCTCGATCCGCAACGCCTTCATGGCGCGGCCCGGCGTCGGCTACGTCGGGCTGACGGGCGGCTTCACACACACGACCGGCGAGGAGCTGACCGCGGCGCTCGAATCGCTCGGCCGGCAGGGCATGCGCCAGCTCGTGCTCGACGTGCGAAACAACCCCGGCGGGCTGCTCAACGAGTCCATCGAGGTGACGAGCCGTTTCGTGGCGCGCAATCTGCCGATAGTCTCGGTGCGCGGGCGCCAGCGCGGCTCGGCGCGCGAGTACAAGAACAACCTCTACGACCCCGTCGATTACCCGCTCGTCGTCCTTATCAACCGCAACTCGGCCTCGGCCTCGGAGATCGTGGCGGGCGCCGTGCAGGACCACGCCCGCGGCCTCGTCGTCGGCGAGACCTCCTTCGGCAAGGGGCTCGTCCAGAAGGTCTTCCAACTGCCCCACGGCGCCGGCCTGACGCTGACGACGGCCAAGTACTACACGCCCTACGGCCGCCTGATCCAGCGCGACTACTCGAACGGCTCGATCTACGACTACTACGTCCGCCTCGACCCCGTCGCGGGGCCGACGCCGCAGACGCCGCTCCAGCCGACGCGCGCCACCGAACCGCTCGACGCGCTGCCGCAGCCCACGCCGCAGCCGACCCCGATGCCGACGCCGACGGGGCCGGCGGTCAGCACGGCCGGCGGGCGCGTCTTCTACGGCGGCGGCGGCATCACGCCCGACCACGAGGTCAAGCCGCGCGACGTGAACAGCCCCGCGCGCGCGCGCATCTTCGAGGAGACGTTCCACTTCGTCAGGGCGCTCGCGGGCGGGCAGGTCAGGGGCTTCGAGGCGTACCGCCTCAACTCCGGTCCGCGCTTTGAAGACTACCCCCGCGCCGACGAGCTGCCCGTCACCGACGCCCTCGTCGCGGCCTTCCGCGACTTCGCCCGCCGCGACCCGCAGAGCGGCCTGACCGTGGCGCAGATTGATGCCGAGGCCGAGTACGTCCGCCTGCGCCTGCGCGAAGAGATCGTCACCGCGGCCTACGGCGGCGACGCGGCCGGCCGCTTCCTTCTGGAGAGCGACCCCCAACTGCTGCGCGCCCTCGAACTGCTCCCGGAGGCGCGTGCCCTCTTCGAGACCACAGGCCGCAACGTCGTCGCCGGCGGGTGACGGGCGCGGCCGGGCCGTCGCGCCCGCCCGCCCGAACCGGCACGCCGCCTGACCTCAGCGCCGCACACGCCGCGCGCACTAACGAAGAGGGGCCGGCGAGTTCAGAGCGAACTCGCCGGCCCCTCTGGCTTTGTCCGAACGCCGGCCGCCGCTGCGGCGACGATCCAGCGTCAGCGGCGGGCGCCGGCCCGCGTGCCGGCGCGGCGCGGGCGCGTCTGCGGGCGGGTGCGGCGCTCGACGAGGGGGACGAGACGCCCCTCGGCTAGCGGGTCGCCGCGCTCGATGCTGCGCGCTTCGACGACGAAGGCCGTGCGCGGCGTGACGCGGTCGAGCATCGCCTGGAGCGTCTCGTCGCCGACGGCCCGTGCGTTGACGCCGCTCGCGCGCAGCTCCTCGCGCAGCCGCGCGACTGTGTTGGTGCGGCGGCCGTACACGTCCGGGTAGACGTGCAGGCGTCCGCCCTCGACGACGAGCGTGTCGTAGTTGATGTCTACGGGGACGGGGTCGCCCAGGGGCACGACGAGCTGGCGGCTGTTCCTCCTGGCCGCGGCCACCTGCTGCGCCGTGGCGGGGGCCGAGCGCGCGGCCGCGAGCTTGCCCGACAGGTCGTAGAGGTCCGCGAGCAGCATCCGCACGCAGCCGTGCGAGACGAGGTTGCCGAGGTCCGACGCGGCCGCGGCCTGGTGAATCAGGTAGGCGTCGCCGAGCGGAATCTTCACCTTCCCGAGCGGGTTGCGCGGGTCCGAGGCCCTGATGATCTGACCGGGGCGGACGCCCCTGCGCCCGGCCACCCAGTCGCTCGCGGGCGGTATCCAGTCGGGGTTGTAGATGACCTCGGTGGCCCGGCGCGCGCCGATGTAGATGGGGTAGTCCTTCTTCCCGACGCCGACGTAGTAGGAGCGGACCTCGCGGCCGTTCTGCCAGAGCGTCAGGCGGAACGAGGGCACGTTGAGCGTCAGGCGCACGTCGGGCTGGCCGGGCTCGAACTCGGCCGTCTCGATGCGGCCGCCCGTCAGGCGGTCCGACCGCTCGGACTCGAAGCGGTCGTAGCGGATGAAGTCCTGCGCGCGGGCCGCGCGCAGGCTCCCGCCGCAGAGGGCGAGGAGGAGGGCGGCGAGCAGCGCCGCCGAAACGAGTCTCGAAATCATGATCGCGTGCGTCTTCCCCTTGTTCGTTCGAGTTATAAAAAACCGCAGGCCGGCGCGCGCCCGGCGGCCCGGGCCTCGCGGCCGGGGCGCGTCGCCTCTCGGTCGTAGCTGCGGGGGTTGTGGAGTTGGTTTATTTATCGGCCGAAATGGTTGTCCGAAGCAAGCGCGGGCGGGGCTGATGTCGGGCGCCGAGGGCGCGGCGGCCTCACTTCTCTTCGGGCTCTCGGCCCGCGAGGCGCGCGAGCCTTGAGACGAGCGCGGCCGGCTCGACCGGCTTCGGGATGTGCTCCTGGAAGCCGGCGCGGGCGGCCTCTTCGCGGTCTTCCGGCCGGGCGTAGGCCGTGAGCGCGGCGGCCGGCGTCTCGCCGCCCTCTGCGGCGGGCAGGGCGCGCACGCGCCGTATGAACTCGTAGCCGTCGGCGCCTGCCATGCCGATGTCGGAGACAAGCAGGTCGGGCCTGAGCAGCTTCAGCTTCTCGAAGCCCTCGCGGGTCGAGCGCGCGCGCGCCACCCGCGCGCCGGCCCGTTCGAGCACGGCCGAGAGGAAGGCGAGCGAGTCCTCGTCGTCCTCGGCCAGCAGCACGCTCAGGCCCGCGAGCGGCCCCGTCGCGGGAGACGGCGCGGGAGACGGCGCGGGCCAGGGACGCGGGGCGGCAGACTGCGCGCCGGCGGCCGGCGCGTGGCCGTCGCCCGTCAACGCGCCGGGCGGCGGCGACGAGAGCGGCAGGTTGACGACGAAGGTGGAGCCGCGCCCCGGCCCCTCGCTCTCGGCGCGGATGGTGCCGCCGTGCAGCTCGACGAGGTGGCGGGCGATGGAGAGGCCGAGGCCGAGGCCGCCGTGCTCGCGCGTGATCTGCTGGTCGGCCTGGCGGAAGCGGTCGAAGACGTGGGGCAGGAACTCGCGCGCGATGCCCTGCCCGGTGTCGGAGACCCTGATCTCCGCGTGGCCGTCGGAACGCGCCAGAGTCACTTCGACCTGCCCGCCGCCGGGCGTGAACTTGACGGCGTTCGACAGAAGGTTCCAGACCACCTGTTGCAGCCGGTCGGCGTCGCCCGCCACCTCGTCTGCGCGCGGGTCTAAACTCACGCTCAGGCGGACGCCGCGCGCCTGCGCCGCCGGGCGCACGCCCTCGGCCGCGGCCTCGACCACCGAGGCCAGCCCGACCGGCGAGACTTGCAGGCGGAGCTTGCCCGTGACGATGCGCGACACGTCGAGCAGGTCGTTGACCAGCCGCGTCTGCGCCTCGGCGTTGCGGACGATGGCTTCGACGGCCCGCGCCGTAGTCTTCTGGTCGAGCTGCTCGGAGCGCAGCAGCTTGGCCCAGCCGAGGACGGAGGTGAGCGGCGTGCGCAGCTCGTGCGAGAGGGTCGCCAGGAACTCATCCTTCAGGCGGTTGGCGGTCTCGGCCTCGGTGCGGAGCTGCTGCTCGCGCAACAGCAGGCGCTCGCGCTCCTGCTCGGCCTCCTTGCGCTCGGTGATGTCCTCGTGCATGAGGACCACCTCGCGCACGCGCCCCTCGGTGTCGCGGACGGGGTAGATGACGGCGCCCACCCAGCGGCGCGGGTCCTCGTTCCTGGACAAGCCCGGGATGGTCTGCTCGGGGTCGTAGAGGATGGGCGGGACGGCCGCGACCTCGCCGGCGAAGCCGCGCCGGATGTAGGGCGCCGCGCCCTTCTCTTCGAGCTGCGGGTCTTCGAGGACGTTGTAGTCGCCGAGCACCTCGCGCGACACGCCCCACAGCTCCTCCCAGGCGCGGTTGACGCGGATGGTCCTGCCGTCGGGCGCGAAAATCTGAATGCTGACGGGCGACTGCTCGACCACCGTGCGGAAGCGGGTCTCGGAGTCGAGCAGCGCGGCCGCCGCCCTCTCGGCCTCGGCGCGGGCGCGGGCCTGCGCGCGCGAGCCGAAGAAGAAGAGCAGGCTGAGGAAGGCGCCGCCGGCGGCGATGAAGGGCACGAGGCGGTGCGAGGGGCCGGGGTCGAAGTCCGGGCGCGTGAAGTAGTGGATGGTCCAGGTCCGGCCGGCCACTCTAAAGGCGCGCGTCTCGGCGAAGGTCGGCTCGAAGTTCTTCGCCGACGCCCCGCCGCGCGCGCGGTCGGAGCGGTGGAGCAGGCCGGCGGGCGACTGCGCCTCGCCGTCGTAGACGGCGAAGTCGACGATGGGGTTCGGCTCGTAGCCGAAGATGCCGACCAGCAGGTCGTCGGCGCGGAAGGGGCTGTAGACGAAGCCGGCCAGCGACTCCCAGCGCGCCTCGACGGTCTCGGGCTCTACGGCCCCGCGGTAGACCGGCACGTAGATGAGGAAGCCGGCCTGCACGTTCGAGGGGTCTATCTCCTGCACCAGCTCGACGCGGCCGGAGGCGGCCGGCTGCCCCGTGTCGGCAGCGCGCCGCATCGCCTCGCGCCGCACAGGCTCGGAGTACATGTCGTAGCCGAGCGCGGCCCTGTTGCGCTCGTCGCGCGGCTCGAGGAAGAGGATGGGGAAGAAGTCTGCGCGCGCGCCCTCGGGCCAGACGCGGTAGTCCGCGAGGCCGCGGGCGCGTGCGCCCGCCACCACGCTCTCGACCTCCCCGGACCGCGCGCGGCGGGCGAAGCCGACGCCCTGGATGCCCGGGTACTCGCGGCCCAGGTCGAGGCGGCGGACGAAGACCTCAAACTCCTCGGTCGAAACCTCCGGGTGCGAGGCGAACATGCCCGTGCCGGCGCGCAGCATGGCGAGGTAGGCGCCGAGCCGGGCGCGGATGTCGTCTTCCGTGCGCTGTACGGCGTTCTCGAAGCGGAGACGGTTCTGCGCCCGCGCGGCGGCGCGCACGTAGTAGGCCACGGCCGCCGTCAGCGCCAGCATGACGGCGAGCACGAGGTAGGGCGCGGCGCGCGCGCGCGGGTTGGGCCGGCTCTCGGCCGGGGGGGTGGAATCCATCGAACGACCTTCGTGGCTGACTGCCCGCGGGCGGCTGCTAAAGCTGCTTCCGCCTCACGGCGGTTGATGCTGCTTCCGCCTGGCGGCGGGAGGGGCGATTCTACCGCGCGGGGCCGGGGCGGGCGAAGCGGCGGCGCGGGCGGCGCGGCCGAGGGCGCGCGGCCTCAGCGCCCGCCGATGATGCGGAAGTACATGAGCGTCGCCTGGAGGAGGCCGATGAAGAGGCCGATGAAGAGGCCGAACAGTTCGATGGTACGCAGGTGCTGCTTGGCGACCGAGAGGACGAGGTCTTCGAGCTTCTCGACGGGGTAGCCGCTGACCTTCTCGCGGACGATGCCGCCGATGTCGAACTCTGTGATGGCGGCCGGCAGGCGCTCGGCCGCGGCGGCCGTGATGCGCTCGGTCAACATCTCGGCGGCTCGGCGGACCTTCTCTTCGGGCACGAGGTCGCCGACGCGCCCCACGGGCGTCACCAGCAGCCGCTCGACCTGCGCCGCCAGAATCGAATTTACGGTCTGCGCCGTCTCCTCGCGCGCGAGCACCGAGGCCAGCCCGCGCGCGACGAACGCCTTGAGCTGCGCGGCCGTGTCGGGCCGCGCGTGTTCGAGGATGGCGCGCAGTGTGTGTGGGCGCACGCGCCGCAGCGCGTCGGTGGCGTAGGCCGAGACGCTGGCCGCCAGCTCGGGGCTGCGGGCCACGGCGAGGACGCGCGAGATGACCTGCTCCTTAATCATTTCGAGCTTGTCGGGCTCGATCTGCCCGACCAGCTCGCGCACGGGCCGGGCGAGCACGCCGTCGATGGTCGCGTTCAGGAACTCCTCGGCCTGCTGCTCGAAAGCCTCGCCGCCCAGGTACTCCTCGACGCGGCGCGGCAGCGTCTTGTTGACGAGGTCGTCCACCTCGTTGTGGATGCGCTCGCGCGAGACGAACATCTTCTTGACGAACGAGAGCTGGCGGTAATAGTCGTCCACCTCGCGCTTGATGAGGGCGCCGAGCTGCGAGCGCGTCTTCTGGTTGGTGGCGAGGTCTGTGAGGTGGCGGACGATGGGCGGCACCTCGCGGTCAACGCGCTCCTTGATGAGGGCGACGGTCTCGGGCGTGAACATCTCCGCGAGCGTCGCCTCGCTGCGGGCGATGTCGTCCACGCGGGCCGAGACGAAGTCGCGCACCTTGCCCTCGAAGCCACGCTCGGAGACGGCGTCGCGGAACCTGCTCTCGACGAAGCCGAGCACCTGCTCGAAGGTCTCCTCGGTGAAGGTCTCGCCGAGGCGGCGGGCGAGCAACTCGTCAGCACGCCGGTCCACGAAGCGGGCGAGCGCACGGGCCGTCTCCTCGCTGCGCAGCACCCCGGCGACGTGCGAGGCGACGCGGAGCTGGAGCGCGGCGACGGCTTCGAGGAAGGGCGCACGCGCCCCCTTCGGCAGCGCGTCGAGGAAGGTGGCGTAGTTCTTATCGAGCAGCTCGGAGGCGAAGGCCGAGACGAACTGCTCGACCTTGCGGCGGAAGAAGCCCGTCTCGAAGAGGGCACCCACCACCGTCTCCTGCGAGACCAGCTCGTTGCCGACGGCGTTGCCGATGGTCTGCGCCAGCCGCTCGCGGTGGCGCGGGATCATCCCCTGCGGCCAGATGGTCAGCCCCCAGAGCTTGAACGGCTGGTGCGGCCGGAAGAGCATCGTCACCGCCAGCCACGCCGCGCCCCAGCCGTGGAAGGTGGCGACGAGGACGATCATCGTCAGCTCGAACGGCTCGCTGCGGATAATCTGAAGCGCCCACTCGATGGCCGGGCGGATTGTCTCAGGTATCCACTCGATGGTCTGCAAGCCCTCCGGCGCGCGGCGAAAGTTGCGACAGACGTTCTTGACGGGTGTATCCCGATGCTAAACGCCCGCGCGCGCGGGCGTCAACGTGTTTCGCACGCGCCCCCGCGACGTGCCGTGGAAATGGCCGCCTCAGGCCGGCAGCGCCCGGCTCAACTCCGCCTCAGGCCGGCTGCGGCTCGGGACGCTCGACCTCGTAGCCGGCGGTGACCCAGGCCGAGGTGCCGCCCTCGACGTTGAGCAGATCGCGGAAGCCGGCGCGCGCCAGCAGGCTCGCGGCCGCGCTCGAACGATAGCCGCCGGCGCAGATGACGGCGACGGGGCGCCCGGGGTCGAGCGCGACGCGCTCGGCCAGTTGCGGCGAGAGGGGGACGCTCCCGGCGCGCGGGGCGTGGCCGGCGGCATACTCGGCGGGCCGCCGCACGTCGAGCACCTGCACGTCGGGGCGCTCGGTTAGGAGGCGGCGCAGCTCCGCGACCGAGATTTGCGGCAGGCGGGCGGCCTCGCGGCCCGAGGCGAGCCAGGCTTCGACGCCGCCCGCGAGGTGGCCGCGCACTCCCTCGTGGCCGACCCGCGCGAGGCGCACGACGGCCTCGCAGACCTGCGCCTCGTCCGCGGCGACGACGACGAGCGGCGTGCCCAGCGGGATGAGCGCGCCGGCCCACGAGGCTAACTGCCCCGAGAGCCCGACGTTGATTGAGCCGGGGACGTGGCCGCGGCCGAACTCTGCGGCCGAACGCACGTCGAGGACGAGGTGGCCGCCCGCGGCCAGCCCCTCGACCTCGGCGGGCGAGAGCGCGGCCGGACGCGGCAGGTCGTCGAGCGGGGCGGCGCCCGCCCGGTTGATCTCGGCGTCGAGCGGGAAGTAGGCCGGCGCCTCCGGCAGGTCGCACGTCATCAGGCGGACGAACTCGTCTCTCGGCATCGGCCGCAGCGCGTAGTTTGTGCGCCGCTGCTCGCCGACGGTCGAGAAGGTCTCCTTCGAGATGTTGCGCCCGCACATCGAGCCGGCACCGTGCGCCGGGTAGACCTCGACGGCATCCGGGAGCTTGAGCAGCTTCGAGTGCAGCGAGTCGTAGAGCATCCCGGCCATCTGCTCGGGCGTGTAACCGCGCGAGCCGGCGAGGTCGGGCCGCCCCACGTCGCCGACGAAGAGTGTGTCGCCGGTCAGCACCATCCTCGGGTCGGGTCCGGCGTCGGGGTCGAATACGAGGAGCGAGATGCCCTCGGGCGTGTGGCCGGGCGTCTCCAGGACGCGGAGGGTGAGGCGTCCGACCTTCAACTCGTCGCCCTCGCCCACGGCCCTGTGCTGGAAGGTGGCGCCGGCCCGCGCGCCGAAGACGATCTCGGCGCCGGTGCGGGCGGCCAGCTCGCGGTGGCCGCTGACGAAATCGGCGTGCAGGTGGGTCTCGACGACGTACCTGACGCGGAGCCCGTGCGCCGCGGCCTCTTCGAGGTACTGCCCCACGTCGCGCTGCGGGTCCACGACCGCGGCCTCGCCTTCGGACCCGATCAGGTACGAAGCGTGGGCCAGGCAACCGAGGTAGAACTGCCTGAAGTGCATACTCGAATTGACTCCTTCTCCCGGCGGGTCTGCGGAAGCGATGGCGGGGCGGGGCGGGCGCCGGCCGGGCAGTCGGGGTGTCGCGGAGCCAGCGAGTCGGCGACTCACAGGGCATCGAACTCCTCGACGCTCGACCCGGCCTGACGCAGGATGCTGCGCAATGTGCCGGGCGCCACCTCACGATGTTTCGGCACGACTGCCGTGCGTGTCCCTTCGTCCGTGGTCAGGGCGTTACGTGGCTGCCGGTCTGCCCTGCCTCCCTGAATCCGGCCGCTTCGGGTTTTCGCAGCACCTCCCGGAAGGGCAATGGCTTCACGCGGCGACCTCGGCCTTGACCGTGCGGAGGCGCGGGACGGCGGTTGCGACAGGCGGTGTGAAGTGCAATTCCAGGGCGTCGCGCAGGTTGTCGAGCGCCTCATCCTCGGTGGCGGCCTGCGAGGCCACATCGACCTCGCGGCATTGGGCGACAAACCACTCGCCGTCCTGCCAGACGCTGGCGGTGAATGTCCGCTTCATCTTTCCAGCCTTTCTTCCCTACTTTCTCCGCGCGCGGGCGGCCCTTCTGGCGCCTGATAGGTGTTCGACGCCCGCCGGCCGGGGCGACATGGAAATTTTATGCGCATGCCCCTGTTTCGACAACGCGCCGTCGGGAGTCTGGGCTACAATAGCGCGCGGTCCGCTACACCACACCTTCTCGGGGGAACAGATGCAGAAAGCTTTCCGTCAAGCGCTGCCGGCGCTCTTCGTCCTCGTGCCTCTCCT
Source organism: Pyrinomonadaceae bacterium (assembly GCA_035645715.1). Lineage (GTDB taxonomy): Bacteria > Acidobacteriota > Blastocatellia > Pyrinomonadales > Pyrinomonadaceae > QHXN01. The sequence continues at coordinate 1,726 of DASQMB010000055.1, read as the reverse complement.
GTTCGGCTGCGAGCCGCTGGCCGCGCAGCAGTCCGGCCAGCAACCGTCAGCGCCCGCCGACGCTTCTCGCGCCGCGGGTGAGGCCCACACCGACGCAGCGAAACTGCCCGCCCGCACCGACGCCGCGACGGGCAAAGACGACGTGAGCACCTGCGACGCCTCGCTCGACCCGGCGGTGGCCGTCAGGCCCGCCCGCGGGCTCGTCGCCTCGGCCGGCCGCGCCCCGCGCCGGGCGGGCGAGCCCCGGCTGGCGTTCGGTCTCATTGCGCCCGCGTTCGACGAAGAGTCGGCCGACGCCGCCACGGGGTCAGGTCGGGAGCCGGGTGGTCAACAGCCCGGAGGCCAGCAGCCGGGAGGCCAGCAGCCCGGAGGCCAGCAGCCCGGAGGGCAGCAGCCAGGAGGGCAGCAGCCCGGAGGGCAACAGCCGGGAGGGCAGCCGCAGGACCCGAATCAGCCCGACCCCATCCAGCCGCTCACGGCCGGCCAGAAGATGCGGCGGGCCTTCCGCGGCGCGTTCCTGAGCCCGACGCCCTACGCCTTCAGCGCCTTCTCGGCCACGCTCACGCAGCTCGGTGAAGACGAGCTTCCCGAAAAGGACTTCGAGGACGAGCTGGGCGACTGGGCCTCGCGCTTCGCCCGCACCTTCGCCACGCGCACCACGCGCAACATCTTCACCAACGGCGTCTACGCCTCGCTCTTCCGGCAGGACCCGCGCTATCACCGCCCCGTCAACAAGGGCTTCGGCGCGCGGCTCGGCTACGCGGTCGCGCGCGTCTTCGTCACCCGCGACGACGACGGCAACACGGAGCCCAACTACTCGCGCTTCGCCGGCAACATGACGGCCAGCGCACTCGCCAACGTCTGGGAGCGGAGCACGCCCGGCCACGACCGCATCGGCACCGACGCCACACTGCGCCGCTTCGGCCGCTACTTCATCTTCGACGCCCTCTCCAACGTCGTCTTCCGCGAAATCCTCCCGACCGTCTTCGGGAAGTGAGCGCCCGCCGCGCGGGAACGGGCGGCGGCTTTTGGAGGCCGGCGGGCGCATGTGCGATGCTATGGGCGAAGACAGCCTGACCGAGGAGTGAACGAAAGAGCGATGATGCGAAAGCTGAAGATGAAGGCGACGGCGCTCTGCTGCGGCGCGGCCGCCTGTGCCCTGCTCGCCGGGTGCGCGGCCCAGGACGGCGCCGAGACGGCCAGCGCCCGGCGCGCGAACAGCGCCGCCGGCGCCGCCAACGCCGGGCGCCCCGCCAACGCCCCGCAGCAGCCGAACCCCGCCGGCCCGCGCGTGGACGCGCACGGCCACGTGGACAATGCCCGCCGCGTCTCGGTCGCGGAGTTGCGCGACCTGTTGGAGAAGGGCGAGGCCGTGCCCGTTGACGTGCGCTCGCCCGAGGCTTACCAGACGGGCCACATCAAGGGCGCCATCCTGCTGCCGAGCGACGAGGTCAAGGCCCGCGCCAAAGAGCTGCCGAAGGACAAGCTCCTCGTCTTCTACTGTGCTTGACCGGACGAACATTCGAGCGCCGGTGCGGCGTCACAACTCGCAGAACTGGGTATCACCAACACCGCCGCCCTCAAGGGCGGCTGGCAGGGCTGGACCGCTCAGAACCTCCCGACCGCGGGCGGGAAATAGGCCGGCCGCGGGCGCGGGCCGCCGGGCATAACCGGTCGCGGCCCGCGCCCGCCCGTTTCGGGTCCATACTTTAATCGAGGCCGTGGG
>DASQMB010000054.1:0-148666 GCA_035645715.1 Pyrinomonadaceae bacterium | reverse complement strand
CGCGAGCGCCTGCGCGACCTGCTGGCGCAGGCCCGCGCGGCCGGCGAACAGCTCGCGCGCGTTGACCGCGAGCTGGAAGCCCTGCGCAAGGGCCACGCCGAGATCACCAGGCGCGTCCGCTCGGCCGAGGGCTTCGCCGGGGCGGCGGCGCGGGCCGAACAGCTCGAGGGCGAGCGGATGGAGGCCGAGACCGGCCTCAGCCGGCTCGAAAAGTCGCTCACAGCGCGCGAGCACCTGTCGAAGCAGCGTGCAGACCTCGCCCGCGAGGTCGAGCGCCTGCGCCGCTCGGTCACGGCGCTCGAACGCGAGACGCGCGAACTCGCCCGCGCGGCCGAGGCGGCCGGCCGCTTGGCCGCGCTCGAAGACCGCGACCGCGACCTCTCGGCGCAGGCCGCGGACCTGCGCGCCGCCATCAGCCGCGACGAGCGCGCCAGCCAGAAGGCCCGCGGCGGCTTCTGCCCCATCCTCCACGAGAACTGCAAGAACCTCGCCGAGTCGGGCCGCACCTTCGAGGACTACTTCGGCGAGCAGTTGAAGGCGGGCCGCGTGCAGTTGTCCGCGGTCGAGCGCGAGCTGGCCGGCGTCTCGCGTGATTTGCGCGCGGCGCGCGAGGCGGCGGTCTCGGCGGGGCGGCTCGACGCGGCGCGGGCACGCCTCTCCGAAGAGCGCGCCCTGCTCTCGGAGCGCGAGGCGGCGCTCGTGCAGGTGGAGGAGCGTCTCTCCGAGCACTCCTCGGCCAGCCCGGCGCAGCGCGAAGAGATGCAGTCACGCATGTTCGGCATTGACGCCGTGCTCAGGCAGGCGCGCGAAGAGGCCATGCGCTACGCCGAGATCGAGCCGCTGCTCTCGCGCCAGAAGGAGATCGCCGACGAGGGGCGTGCCCGCCGCGACGAGCGCGAGCAACTGGCCGCGGCCGCCGCCGCCGAGGAGGCGCTGACGCGCGACGCGGCCGGGGTCGAGCGCCGCCTGCGCGAGCTGAACGATCCGCGCGGCCGCGCCTCGGTCCTCGCCGCCGAGGCCGCCCGCGCCGACGCGCTTCGCCGCGAGGAGGCCGCTGCCCGCGAGGCTCTCTCCGCAATGGAAAAGCAGAGGGCCGAACTCGACTCGGAGCTGGCGCGCTTCTCGGCCCTCGACGCGGCCTGGGCCGAGGCCGCGGCCTCGCGCGACCGTTCTGCCGCCGGCTACCGCGAACACCTCGAATCGGCCTCGCTCGCCGCCACGCTGCCCGAGCGCGAGCGCGCCGCGCGCGAGGCCGAGGAGGCGCTCGCCGCCCGCGCCCGCGAGGCCGAAGAGGCGCGGCGCGAGCACGAGAGCGCGCTCGCCTCTTACGACCGCGAGCGGCACGACGCCGAGCGGCTGGCCCTGACGCTCGCGCGCGAGCGCGCCGCCACGGCAGCCGCGCAGCTCGAATCGGCGCGAGACCGCGAGCAGGCCCTCGCCGCCGAGGTCACGCGGCTCGACGAGGTGCGCGAATCCCTGCGCGAGGAGTTTCGGGCGAAAGAGCGGCTGGAAGAGCTTAACGAGACCACCGACTTTATCCGCGACACGCTGCGCAAGGCCGGGCCGCTCGTCACCGAGAGCTACCTCTACAACATCTCGATTGACGCCAACCAACTCTTCCGCGAGATCACGGGCGAGGGCGGACGCGCTCTGCGCTGGACGCGCGACTACGACATCGTGCTCGAAGAGGGCGGCCACGACCGCCCGTTCGTCAACCTCTCGGGCGGCGAGCAGATGGTGGCGGCGCTCTCGGTACGGCTCGCCCTGCTCAAGCAGCTCTCCGACATCCGCGTCGCCTTCTTCGACGAGCCGACCGTCAACATGGACGCCGAGCGGCGCGAGCGCCTCGCCCAGCAGATCGGGCAGGTCCGCGACTTCGACCAGCTCTTCGTCATCTCACACGACGACACCTTCGAGGAGGCCGTGGACCACGTCGTCGCCGTCACCCGCGGCCAGGTCGAGGAGGCGGCTTGAGGAAGTTGGTAGTTTTTAGTTTTTAGTTCGGCCGGATTGATGACGGTGCCGCCGGCCCAAACTCGGAAACTAGAAACTAGAAACTGAAAACTAAAAACTACCGATGAAAGAGGTTCTCATCTACTGCGACGGGTCGAGCCTGGGCAACGGGCAGGAGTCGCCGCGCGCCGCCGCCGTGGCCCTGCTCGGCTACCACGGGGCCTGGCGGGCGTTCGGCCTCTACCTGGGCGCGGCGACGAACCAGCAGGCCGAGATCGCGGCGGCCGCGCTCGGGCTCGAACAGTTGCGCGAGCCGTGCCGGGTCCGCCTGCTTTCCGATTCGCGGTACGTGGTCGAGACGATGTCGGGGCGGTTCAGGCGCAAGTCGAACCACGAGTGGTGGGAGCGGCTCGACCGCGCGGCCGGGCCGCACCGGGTCAGTTGGGAGTGGCTCAAGGGGCACGCCGGCCACCTGGCGCAGGAGGCCGTTGACCGCGCAGCCCGCAAGATCGCCGGCCTCGGCCGCGCCGACGAGCGCGTCCTGAGCGAGGCGGCGACGACGGTCGCGGCCGGCCCCGCGCCGAAGTCCTGAAGAGAGGCCGCCGGGCGCAGGGGTCTTGAATCGCGCCCCGGCCGTTAGCCTTAGCCGGCCGTTCGGGCTACAATCCGGTCTCCCCGACAGGCCCGCGAAATCTTTATGCTCACACCAGCGCCGCCCCTCTTCGGCCCCCGCGCGAGGCTTCTGTGTCTCGCGGCGGCCATCTTCTGCGCGGCGTGGTGGGGCGCCGCCGGGGCGGGCGCGCAGCAGCAGCAGATCAGGCGGTCATGGCTGTGGCAGAACCCTTTGCCGCAGGGCAACACGATCTACGCCGTCCGCTTCGCGCCGGATAAGCTTACGGGCTGGGCCGTCGGCGCCGGCGGAACCGTCATGCGTACCGAGGACGGCGGCTTCACCTGGCGCGAGCAGCACTCGAACACCGTCGTCCCGCTCTACGGCCTCTGGGTGCGCGACCCGAAGACGGCCGTCGCGGTCGGCTCGCGCGGGCAGGTCCTGACGACCGAGAACGGCGGCGGCCGCTGGGTGCCGCGGCCGACCAAAGTTGAAGACCACCTTTTCGCCGTCGCCTTCGCCCCCGACGGCAAGCACGGCTGGGCCGTCGGCAGCTACGGCCAGATCGTCCGCACCTCGGACGGCGGCCGGACCTGGGCGCAGCAGCCTTCGGGCGTGAGGGCACACCTCTACTCGGTCTCGTTCGCCGACGCCGAGCGCGGCGCCGCCGTCGGCGAGAAGGGCACGCTGCTCGTCACGAAGGACGGCGGTGCCACATGGGAAACGCGCCCCGCGGGGACCGACCTGCCGCTCACGGGCGTCAGCTTCGCGCCGGTCACGCAGGCCGACGCCGCCGTGGGCGTCGCGGCCGGAGTCGCGGCCGGAGTAGCGGTCGGAGTCGCGGTCGGCATGGGCGGCACGCTCCTGCGCACCGAGGACGGCGGCGAGACCTGGGCACGAATCGAGGCGGGCACGCGCGCCGACCTGCTCTCGGCCTACATGATGGACGCTCAGCACGGCTGGGTGACGGGCGACGAAGGGCAGGTTCTCTCCACTGCCAACGGCGGCAGGATGTGGTTCCCCGTCAGCGTCAAGACCAACCCGCGCCTCGCCTCCGTCTACTTCGCCGACGCGCAGACGGGGTGGGCCGCCGGGCGCGACGGGCTGCTGCTGCGCAGCGACGACGGCGGCCTCGCCTGGCGCCGCCTGACCGAGGGCGGGCGCGACGACCTCGCCGACATCTTCTTCCTCGACGGCGAGCGCGGCTGGGCCGTCGGTTCGCGCGGCCGCATCCTCAACACCTCGTCCGGCGGCAAGCGCTGGACGCTGCGCCTCAGCGAGACCACGGCCCGCCTCCACGCGGTCTTCTTCAAGGACGAGCAGCACGGCTGGGCCGTCGGCGAGCGCGGCACCATCCTCCGCTCCGAGACCGGCGGCGTCGCCTGGGAGAAGGTCCGCACCGAGTACGAGGAAGACCTCTTCGGCGTACACTTCTTCGACGTGAAGCGCGGCCTCGCCGTCGGCGCGAGCGGGCGCGTGCTGCGCACAGAGGACGGCGGCAAGAACTGGTACGCGCCCCGGTCGCTCACAAAAAGCTGGCTCGAAGCGGTCGCCTTCGCCGACGAGCAGACGGCCGTCGCCGTCGGCTCGAACGGCACCGTGCTGCGCTCGACCGACGGCGGCGAAACCTGGGGCCTCGTGCTAGTGGGCGCCCGCGAGTGGCTCTACGGTCTCGCCTTCGCCGACGCGCAACGCGGCTACGCCGTCGGCGAGCGGGGGCTCATCCTGCGCACGGACGACGGCGGGCAGACCTGGAAGGATCAGGAATCTGGCATCAAGATCAACCTCTACTCGGTGGCGGCAGCCTCGCGCGACGACGTGATGGTGGTGGGGGACCAGGGGCGCGTCCTCCATACGAAGGACGGCGGCGAGGAGTGGGATTTGCAGCCGACGCTGACCAGCTCGCCGCTCTTCGGCGCCTCGTACCGCGGCGGCTCGGCGGCCTGGGTGGCGGGCCGTGGTGGCGCCATCCTCAAGCGCACGGACGACGTGGCGACCGTCAAAATCCCGCGCCCCAGGCTCCCGCCCGCTCTCAGCGGCGCACCCCGCCTCAAGCCGGCCGACCAGCAGGAGGCGCTCGCCCCCATCCTCGAAGACGACATCCCGCGCGCCACCCCGCCCACGGCCAGAGAGACGCCGAAGCCCTGAGCCCGGACGGGCTGAAGCTCCGTGCTCAGGGCTCTCTATTCCGACCCTTCAAACTTAACTCGATTTTAGAAGTCGAACTCGCCGCGGCGGACAGCCTCGGCGACGCGGCGGATGTCGTCGGAGAGCGGGCGGTCGCCCGTGAGCGGGGCGGCGTGCGTGCGCACGACCTCGTAGGCGCGGCGGACGCCGAGGCCCGGCAGGAGCGGCCTGCGGTGTTCGAGCCCCTCGGCCGCGGCGAGCAGCTCGATGGCGACGACCGCCTCGACGTTCTCGACAATCGAGCGCAGCTTCGTCGCCGCCGTCATGCCCATCGAGACGTGGTCCTCCTTGCCGCCGTCGGTCGGCAGGTTGTCGGTCGATGCCGGGTGCGCCAGCACCTTGCACTCGTTGAGCAGGGCGACGGCCGCGATCTGCGCCACCATGAAGCCCGACTCGACGCCCGCGCGCGGCGTCAAAAACGGCGGCAGCCCCTCGTTCTTCTCGGGGCTCGTCAGGTGGTCGATGCGGCGCTCGACGATGTTGCCGAGGTGGACGAGGGCGACGGCCGCGTAGTCGAATGCGATGGCGAGCGGCGCGCCGTGGAAGTTGCCGCCCGAGACCACCTCCTCGGCCTCGGCGAAGACGAGCGGGTTGTCGGTGGCGCTGCCGGTCTCGACCTCGACGACCGAGCGCGCGTGCGCGAGCGCGTCGCGCGCCGCGCCGTGAACCTGCGGCATGCAGCGCAGGCTGTAGGCGTCCTGCACGCGCGGGTCGCCGTCGAGGTGCGAGGCGCGAATCTCGCTCTCGCGCAGCAGCCAGCGCAGGCGCGCCGCCACCTCGCGCTGCCCCGCGTGAGGGCGCGCCGCGTGGATTCTCTCGTCGAAGGCCGCGGGCGTTCCCCTCAGGGCTTCGAGCGACATGGCGCCGGCCGCGTCGGCCGCCTGCGCCGCCCTCCCGGCCCGCCAGAGCGCCAGAGCGCCGACGGCCGTCAGCGCCTGCGTGCCGTTCAGCAGCGCCAGCCCCTCCTTCGCTTCGAGCCGCAGCGGTTCGAGCCCGGCGCGCCGCAGAGCCTCGCCGCCCGCCGTCCGCTCGCCGCGGTAGACGGCCTCGCCCTCGCCGATGCAGCAGAGCGCGAGGTGTGCGAGCGGCGCCAGGTCTCCGCTCGCGCCGACCGACCCCTTCTCGGGGATGACGGGGTGGACGCCCGCTTCGAGCATCGCCAGCAGCGCCTCGGCCGCGCGTGGGCGCGCGCCGCTGTAGCCGGCCGCGAGGACGTTGGCGCGCAAAAGCATCATCGCCCGCGTCTCCTCCTCGGAGAGCGGCTGACCGACGCCGCACGAGTGGCTGCGGACTAGGTTGACCTGTAGCTGGCGCAGCGCGTCGGGCGCGATGTTCACGTCCGACAGCTTCCCGAACCCGGTGTTGACGCCGTAGACGACGCGCCCCTCCGAGATGATCCGCTCTACGACGCGCCGCGAGTCTTCCATCCGCGCGCGCGCCGCGCCGCCGAGCGACACGCGCAGGTCGCCGCGCGCCACGCGCGCCACCTCTTCCAGAGTCAGCCTTTGTCCGTTCAGCTCAAGCATAAGAAGAGGGGAAAAGGGGAGGAGGGGAAAGGGCGAAGCGGGAGAAGACGGCGCGCGGCCAGCCCGCGCCAATCGAACTCCCGGCTTTCTCGTGCCCCGGTCCCCTCCTCCCCTCTTCCCTTTTCCCCCTTTACCTTTCTTCTCACTTCGCGGGCATCTGCGTGCGGTGGATGTCTTCGGGCGCGTGCGACGTGTGGATGTCGGGGCGGCGGAACTCGCCGGTGGCGGTGCCCGCGGCGCGCGTCGTGGTGCGCGTGCGCTCGCGTGCGCGCTTGGCGCGGCGCAGGGTGGCGGCCTGCCGCCGCTCGGCCGCCGCGCGACGGGTCCAGTCGGTGACGGTCTGAATCGGGTGGAAGTCGCGCTCGGTCAGAACCTCGCCGGTCGCCTCCTGAAGGCGCATGGTGGCGAGCGCGAAGACGAAGAGCCCGACGTTGAAGAAGACCCCGAAGACGAAGACGAACTCGCCGGGCACGACCCCGATGGTCGCGCGATTGATGAAGGCGTCGAAGTCGCGGGCCGGTATCGGGTGCATGTAGACTTTCAGGTTCCAGCAGGCCGCGAGCAGGGCGAAAATCCAGAGGTAGTTGCGGCGCAGGCGGCGCCCGACCGCCTCCCACTCGCTGATGGTGAAGTGCGGCGTCTTGAGGTCGTCCAAGAGGAGCTGCATCCAGGTCTCGTCGGGCTGCTGCTCGTAGCGAAGCATGTTCGAGATGAAGCCGGTTTCGAGGATGCGGACGCGGCCCGACCAGATTTCGTAGTAGCGGTATCGCCGCGCCTCCATGAAGAGGAAGAAGCAGACGAGGACCGTGTTGATGAGGATGACGAAGTGGGGGTTGGTCGGGCTGGAGAAGGCGAACGAGAGCGTGGCGCCCGTGGTCAGCACGGCCCAGTTGGTCGTCGTGTCGAGGCGGTTGCGCCAGGTGTTGGCGCGAGTGATCTCGCCGCGGTAGAAGTGGACCATCGCCGTGTTGAACTCGGCGGGCGTGATCTTGCGCTGGGCCGGGGCGGGCGCCGCGGCCTGGGCCGCCTGCGCGACGCGCTCGGGGGCGATGGTCTGATGGATCGAGGCCGTCTCGGGGGCGTTTGTCGGGGCGGGGCGGTTGATTGGTCCGGCGCTGCTGGTGGTCGTCGTCTTGCTTCGTTCGGTCGTGGCCGGCGGCTCGCTCGTCCTGGGGCGAAGGTCTGTCTTCATGGTCTGGCCCTGGCCTACCTCTCCTGGCTCGACCGGCGGGGAGGAGGTTCGTCCGGGAGCAGGCCCGATGATAACACGCCCGCCGCCCGCGCGACAGAACTTGACAGAAGATGCCGCGGGGAACGCTTAAGGCGTGACCCCGCGCGGGGCCGCCGCGCCGGAGGCGGAGGCACGACGCCTCCGGCGCTGTCGAGCCGAGCAAACGAGCCGCCCCGGCCGCCCCGGCGTCAAAGGTGGGCGGCTTGACACGCGCCAACGCGCCACCTATATTCACCCTTTGTCTGTCGCTGCTTGAAAACGCCCGTGGGAGACATGCAGGCGCTGGCCGTTTCGGACGACGAAGGCTCGATGCGCGTGGCACTGGAGGCCGCGCGCGAGGCCGCGGGCCGCGGCGAAGTGCCGGTCGGAGCCTGCGTCGTCGCCGAAGACGGGACGACGCTCGCTGTCGCCGGCAACCGCACGCGCACCGACTGCGACCCGACGGCCCACGCCGAGGTGGTCGCCCTGCGTGAGGCCGCCCGCCGCGTCGGCAACTACCGGCTGACCGGCGCGGTCGTCTACTCGACGGTCGAGCCGTGCGCGATGTGTGCCGGCGCGCTCGTCCAGGCCAGGGTCAGGCGGCTCGTCTACGGGACGACGGACCCGAAGGCCGGCGCGGTCGAGTCGGTCTTTCGCGTCTGCGACTCCGGCTCTTTGAATCACCGAATGGAGTTGACGGCCGGCGTGCTCGAAAGCGAGTGCCGCGCGCTGTTGCAGGAGTTCTTCCGCGCCCGGCGCCGCATGGCCGAAGGCGGGTGAGCGTCGTGCGGCGCGCCAACCGCCCGTCAGCCTCCTACGCGGAGAGGTCGCATAGTGGTTTAGTGCACCGGTCTCGAAAACCGGAGTGGTCGAAAGGCCACCGTGGGTTCGAATCCCACCCTCTCCGCCAGAATCAGTGAACGGTGACGAGTGACGAGTGACAAGTAGAAAGACAGGCTCTTACTTGTCACTCGTCACCCGTCACCGTTTTCGGAGAGGTGCAGGAGTGGTTGATCTGGCAGCACTGGAAATGCTGTGTACGGGAAACCGTACCGTGGGTTCGAATCCCACCCTCTCCGCCAGCAAGTGTCGATGCCGGGCGTCAGGTGTCGGGGCGTTTGCCAAATCGACGCCTGACGGGTAACATTCGGCGTCTGAGTTTTTGACAATTTATCAGACTTCGGGCTCCGCACAACGCTTGTCCCGCGAACCCCGCCAGGCCGGGAACGGAGCAACGGTAGCGGCGGCGGCGTGTGTTGCGGGTCGGTCCGAAGTCTGACCAGTTTGAGAAGAGTTGCCCCGCCCGGGAGGGCGCCGGGAGCTTGCCGAATGGTCGCGCGTTGGGACACAATCCGACGCCGCCCGGCCGGCAGCCCGCGCCCCCGAAGGCGCGGCAACTCTTTTCTTTTTCGGCGCCCCGGCACGCGTCCCCGCTGCGAGACGATGAAGACCTTCCTCCGTGCCCTCAAGCTCCTGGCGGTCGCCTGCGCCTCGCTCGTCGCGCTCGCCGCATTGCGGCTCGACGCGGCCGAGCGAGCCCGCCCCGCCGCAGTTCCCCGAACACACGAGGAGACAGCCCCCCGGGCCGACGCGCACGGGCCGCAGGACGCACGGCCGCGAGACGGCGCGCGGCAGGGCGAACAGGCGACGGCCGCCGCCGCGGAAGACCCCGTTGACGTGCTCGACCGCGTCGTCCGCGCGCGTTTCCACAACCACATCGGCTTCGGCATGGCCCGCATCGCCACCGAGCGGAGGTTCCAGCCCGAGACCGAGGAGGAGCGGCAGGCCGTCCGCGCCGTCAAGCGCTCGGGCATGAAAGTCGGCCTCTTCCTCGTCGGCCGCCGCGTCCTCAGCGACGCGACCGAGGAACAGCTCATGGCCGTCAGGACCGTTCTCATCAACTGGCCGGGGCGGACCGTCAGCGGCCCTATCTTCCTCAGCGGGACGGAAGCCGGGAAGCTGCCCGCCGCCGCCGCGATGCAGGACGGCGCGCGGCGCGCGATGCTCTCCTTCGCGGAAGGCGGCGAGAACTACGAGTTCGAGGCCGGCGGCTGGAAGACCGTGGCGCGACCCGTCCGCGCCGTCGAGTCGTGCTTGCAGTGCCACGCGGCCGACATCGAGCTGAAGCCCGTCGAGGCCGGCGGCAAGACCTTCTACGAGATGCGGCCGAGCGACAAACCGCTCAAGGCGGGCGACCCGCTCGGCGCGATGCTCTACGTCTACAGGCGCAAGGGCTGAGCGGGCGCCGCCGCCGGGCGCGTGGCGCGTCGCGGCGTCGAGACGAATGCGAATAACCTTCAAGCGACTCGACCACGTGCAGGTCTGCTATCCGCCGGGCGCCGAGGCGCGCGCGCGCGAGTTCTACGGCGGCCTCCTCGGGCTCGAAGAGATCGAGAAGCCCGAGGCGCTCAGGGCGCGCGGGGGGATGTGGTACAAGATTGCCGACGTTCAGCTCCACCTCGGCGTCGAGGCCGGCGACGCTATACCTTCGGCGAAGCGCCACCCGGCCTTCGAGGTCGAGCGGCTGGCCGAGGTCAGGGCTTACCTCGAAAAGGCCGGCGCGCCCGTGCGCGACGAGCCGGCCGTGCCCGGCCTCGGGCGCTTCTCCTTCTTCGACCCCTTCGGCAACCGCTTCGAGCTAATGGAAAAGGTCGAAGGCTGACCGCCGAGGGCTGACCGCCGAGGACTGACCGCCGAAGGCTGTTCGCCGAAAGCCGAGGGCCGGACTCTAAACCCCCATGTCCTATCAAGTCATCGCACGCAAGTGGCGCCCGCAGACCTTCGACGAGGTGACGGGACAAGAGCCCGTCACACGCACGCTGCGCAACGCCATCGGGCACGAGCGGCTGCACCACGCCTACCTCTTCTCGGGCGCGCGCGGCGTCGGCAAGACCACGACCGCGCGGCTGCTGGCGAAGGCCGTCAACTGCCACAAGGCCGACCGCCCGACCCCGTCGCCCTGCCGCTTCGACGACCCCGAAGCCTGCGCCTCCTGCCGCGAGACCACGGAGGGGCGCTCGATTGACGTGCTGGAGATCGACGCCGCCTCGAACACGCAGGTCGAGAGGACGCGCGAGGTCATCATCAACAACATCGGCATCGCGCCGGCCCGCGACCGCTACAAGGTCTTCATCATCGACGAGGTCCACATGCTCTCGACCTCATCGTTCAACGCGCTTCTGAAGACCCTGGAGGAGCCGCCGCCGCGCGTCCTCTTCATCCTGGCGACTACCGAGCAGCACAAGCTGCCCGACACGATTCTTTCGCGCTGTCAGCAGTTCGAGTTCCGCACCATCGCCGCGCCGAAGATCGCCGAGCGCCTCCGGCTCATCGCCGACGCCGAGGGCGTGCGGGTCTCCGACGAGGCGCTGCGCGAGATCGCGCGCGCCGGCGAGGGCTCGATGCGGGATGCGCAGTCGGCCTTCGACCAGGTCATCTCTTTCAGCGAGGGGGCTATCGGGCCGGCGGACGTGGAAGCCGCACTCGGCCTGGCGGGCTCTGAGGCGCTGGCGCGCGTAGTGCGCGCCGTGGCCGAGGAGAGGCCGGCCGAGATGATCGCCGTCGTGGACGAGCTGGTGACGCGCGGCCACGACCTCAGGAACTTCTGCCGCGACCTGCTGGCACACCTCCGCGACCTGCTCGTCTTCAAGGTGGCGGGCGACTCGTCGGAGTTCGCCGACGAGGCCGGGCGGCGCGCTCTGGCCGAGGGCGCGCGCGACTTCTCCGAGTCGGACCTCGTCCGCTTCTTCCACAGCCTGACCGAAACAGAGCGGCAACTGCGCGAGGGCGTCCACCCGCGCTACCAGCTCGAAATCGGCCTCGTCAAACTGGTCGAGATGCGCCGGCTGGCGCCGCTCTCGAAGGTGATCGAGCGGCTGAACGCGCTCGAAGAGGCCCTGCGCGGCGGGAAGGTTCCGGCGGGCGGGCAGGGCGGTCCTGCGGCCCCCTCGGCCGATTCCTCCGGCGGGGCGCAGCGGCGTGGCGGCGCGACCGGCGGCACCCGCAGCGCCTCGCCCGCCGACGCACCGGCGCCCGCCGACGCCCCGCCGCCTGCGGAGCAGACACCTGCCCCGCTTCCAACGACTTTACACGCGCCCGCACCCGCTCCGCAGGCGACGGCACCCGCTCCGCAGGCGACGATCCACTCGACGGCACCCGGCACGAACGGCAAGAACGGCGGCTCCCTCTCAACCGACACGCACGCAACGGGCGGCGCGACGAGCGCGGCCTTCGGCGCCGGACGCGCGGCGGTCCAGTCTCACCCGAATCTGAAGCTCGTGCGCGCGCCGCAGGGCGACTCGGCCGTTCCGCCGGCTGTGCCCGACGACGCTCCTTTCTCGCTCGGCGACGAAGGGCCGGCCCCGCCCGGCGGCGGAGCGCGAGCGGCGGAAGCGAACGGGGCAAGCACGGCGGAGGCGAACGGCGGCGAGCGGCCGCGACAGGCGCCGCCGGCGGAGCACGCCCCGCCGGTCGAGGAGTTCGCGGGCGAAGAGGCTAACGACACGGCCTCGCTCATCAGGCGCTCGCTCGAAGCGCGCAGTAAGCCGCTGCTGGCGATGGCGGTCGAGGGCGCGCGGCGCGTGCGCGTCGAGGGCGAGGAGGTCTGCGTCGAGTTCGAGCCCGAGTCGAGGCACCTGCGCGAGATGCTGAACAAGCCCGACGCCATGAGGCTGCTGCGCGAGGTCTGCTGCGAAGTCCTCGGCCGCGGCGTCGGCTTCAGCACGGAGATGCGGGCGGCGGGAGCGGCCGGCAACGACGAGCCGCTGACGCCGGAAGACGAGGAGCGCCTCCTGCGCCGCCGGCTGCGCGAGCGGGCCGAAGGCCACCCGGCGCTGCGCCACGTGCTCAAGACCTTCCGCGCCGAAATCATCGAGGTGCGCCCGGCGGACGACGCGCAGCCCCCGGCTGATGCGTCCGCGCCGGCCGCGCCGTGAACAAACGGCGGGCGCGGCGCGTACTTCCCTCCACGGAGGTATTCGAGAAGATGCGTGAACCTGTCCTGGCGGGCATTCTGAGTTTCCTGATTCCCGGCGTCGGCCAGCTCTACAACGGGCAGATTCTGGCGGGCATCCTGTGGCTGATCTTTACCCCCGGCTTCTGGATCGGCACGGGCGGGCTGCTCGGCTGGCTGTGCCACATCGTCGCCGCTTATCTCGCCTACAACTACGCGAAGGCGCACCGCGTCCGCATCTAGCGGGCACGAGGGCCGTCACCCAACCGAAAAGGTAAAGGCTCACTGAAGCTACAGCTTCAGTGAGCCTTTATTCGTCTCGCGTCCTTCGGCGGCGCGGCCCGGCGGAGCGTCAAACTCGCCCGCCCCGCTCGGACAAAAATTCAGGTGCGTCGGCTTCCCTGTCGGCCGGCGGCGGGCTTCGATTGTTGCTGACCGCCCGCGTCGAGGCTGACGGGCGCCGGGTACCCCTTGCCGCGCAGGGCCGCGATCTCGACGACCATCTCCTTCTCCCCCTTAACTGTGCGCGTCTCGGCGACGCGGCCGTCGCGGCCGGGCGTCGGGGTGGGCGTCGCTTGCCCGTCGGCCGGGTTGCCGCGGGCGTCGCGCGCCATCGCCTTCAGGGCCTCGGCGACCTGTGCCCGCTCCTGCTCGCTCAGGTCTTCGAGCCGGACGCCGAAGACTTCCAGCACCGCGCGCAGGTTCTCCTCGGTGTTGGTGCCTTTGTCGTAGACATCGCGGTAGATTTTGAGCTTGCCGTCTTCGACCACGATGGTCTCGTAGCGCAGCTCGACGGGCACGGCGCTCTGGAGCTTGACGTTCTTCGTCTCGGTCTTCTGCTTCCCGTAAGTCTTCACGTCTTCGGGCGTGAGCTGCGCGCCGCCGAGCCCCGCCAGCACGACCGAGAAGTCCTGCACCTGCGCGTCGGTCAGGCCGACGCAGCCGTGCGATGCGAACGTGCCGAGGCGGGCCGGAGCCTTGCCGCCGTGGATGAGCGAGGGCAGCCCTATGGGTATCTTGATGGGGCCGAGCGGGTTCAGCTTGCTTCCGGCCTCGACCGTCTTGCCGGGCCGGACCTTGCCCCGCACCCAGGGCTCGTCGGGCGGCGTCCAGGTCGGGTTGAAGATGATCGTGTCGGCCTTGCGCAGGCCCTGCGGCAGCGGGAACTCCGGGTAGCCGATGCCGACCCTGTAGGTCTTCACGAGCCGGCCGTTCTCGAACACGTCCATGCGGTAGGCCGGCGCGTTGACGACGATGCGCGTGTCGGCCGGGACCGCGTTGGGCTTAGCGGCGAGCGCCGCGCCCTCGCCGCCGCTCCAGCGCTCGCGGACCAGAGCGGCGAACTCGCCGGCCTTCTGCTCGCCGAGCACTTCTTTAATCTTCTCGGTCGCGCGGCGCGTCGCCTCGGCGGTCGAGCGCCTGTCCTGCTCTTCCTCGCTCAACTCGGAGGTGGCCTCGCCGGCGACTTCGCGCAGGCGGTTGACCTGCTCGTCCGTGAGCTGCAAGCGGCTCTTCAACTCGCCCGCGAAGTTCTCTTCGGCGAACATCGCGTCGAGGACGGGCAGCGTCACCGGCAGGTCAGATTCGCCCGCCCTGGCGGCGGTCGTCGGCGCGGCGGGCGTGGGCCTCGCCGCGTTCGCGTTGGGGTTCGCGTTCGTGTTGACCCCGCCCGACTCGGGTCCGGGCGACACGCAGGCCGACGCGCCCAGCAGCCCCGCGAGCACGAGCGCGCACAAAACATTCCTGCTACGGTTCATCTCTTCTTCCGGCTCCTCTTCTGGTTACCCGACCCGCCGGCGCCCGCGGCGCCGAGGCTCTTCGCCGTGCCACACCCTCGTCTTCGTGTGGCGAGGGCGCGGCGCGGCCTTCAGCTTCGTTGGCAACTGCCGTTCCGGCCTCATAAACTCAGCCCGCAACCGCGCCCGGGCGCCCCGCCGACCCATAAGCGGACGCCGTGCCCATCCGTAAATGAGACAAAAGGGAAAGGGAAAGAGAGGGTTGGCAAACGAGAATGACGCGAGTGATGTCGGCTGTCGGCCGCCCGGTTTCGACGGCCGACGACGGTTACAACACGGCGCCCGACTCCCCTGCTTCGCCTCTCCGACCCCGCCCTTCCCCTTTTTCCCTCTCCTCATCCCTTCACGGCTCGGCCGTGAGCAGCAGCGGGTAGGGGTTGACGGGCGTGCCGTCCCAGATGCTCTTGGGGTCTGTGGGGACGTAGATTTGAAAGTGGAGGTGACAGTTGCCGGGCGTGGCGTTGCCGGTGTCGCCGACGTAGCCGATGACCTCGCCGCGACGCAGTTCGCGCCCTTCGGCCATGCCGTCGGCATACCGGTCGAGGTGGGCGTAATAGTAGATGGTGCGGCCGTCGGGGCCGTGCTGGTAGAGGGTAATGCCGCCGCGCTCGCTGCGGAAGAGCTTGACGACGCGGCCGGCGACCGCCGCGCGGACGGGCGTGCCGCGCGGGGCGATGATGTCGATGGCGTTGTGGGCGCGCCCCTCCGAGCGCGACTGCGTGAAGGTGTCGGTGAGCTGTTCGGGACGCACGCCGACGACAGGCATCACGAGCCGCGTGGCCGAAGAGGCTGCGGCGGCCGGGTCGCCGGGGGCTTGTGCCTGTCGCGCCTGCGTGTCTCCGGGCGGCGGCGAAGAGTTACCCGACGGCGGGGCGGCGGCCGGTGGCTGTTGGTCAGGCGAAGGGGGCTCGCCCTGCGCCGGGGCCACCTGCGGCGTCGTCGTCGCGGGGGGTTGTGCGACGGGCTCGGCGGGCTGTGCCCCGGCCTGGGCGCCCGGCGGCGGGAGATCGAGGGGGACGGCGGGACTCGTCCAGTAACCGTAGCTCAGGTAGGCGACGAACGCGACCGGCGCCGCGAAGACGAGCGCGACCAGGAGCGTGACGCGTGCGCGTGGACTGAAGGCCACTGTTGCTTACTCCTCCGGTTCGTTTTCGTCGGAGACTAATCTTCCGGCGAAGGATAGGGCGCGCGGGGCGCGGGGCGCAAGGCGGGCGCGGGTGGCGCGGGCGCGCCGGTTTCTGATATTACATAGGGCGCCAAACCAAACCGCCTGACCCACACAGTTTCGCCTTTCTCCGTGGCAAGGTCAGGCCCGAAGACCGCAGCAGGAGGACAGCTCTCATGACAGACGCATTAGAAGACCGCCGCCGCGCCCTTGAAGAAGACTACTTCCGGCGCAAAGACCGCGAGTCGCTCCAAAAGCTGCGCGCGGCCAGGGAGGAGGAGGCGCGGGCACGGGGCGAGGACGTGCCGACGATGAACTGCCCGCGCTGCGACGGCCAACTCCACGAGCGCACCCACGACGACGTGCAGATAGACCAGTGCGACCGCTGCGAGGGCATCTGGCTCGACGCCGGCGAGTTCGAGCAGCTCGTCCGCCAGGAGGCCGAGCCGAGCCGCTGGTTCCGCGCCTTCTGGCCGGGCAAGACGAAGGAGTGAAAGGGCCGCCAGGGCGAAGAGGGGGAGAGGGGAACGGCCGTCAGGGAACAAGACCTCTACCGCACGCCTCGCCCTCTCCCGCCCGGCTCCGCCTTTTTCCCTCTTCTGCCCTTCCCCTTTTTTGCCCTCTCGGAGGTGTGTGATGCGTAGGACGATTATCATCCTGTGCTGCGTGGCGCTGCTCGCGTCGTGGGCGCGAGCCCAGGCGCAGAAGCAGACGCCGGCGCCCGAGGACATACCGCAGCCGGTGGCGGGCGACCTGGGGCTGGCCGGCGCGCGCTGCCCCGACATCTCGCGCTACCTGAACGCGCGCTCGGCCGGCGCGCCTTCGCTCTCGCCCGACGGGACGCGCGTGGCCTACCGGACGCAGACGACCGGCTCGCCGCAAATCTGGGTGGTCGAGGCTCGCGCCGGCGCGGCCCCGCGCCAGATCACTTTCGGCGAGCCCGTCACCTTCCACGAGTGGTCGCCGGCCGGCGACTGGATCGCCTACGGCGTGGACCGCGGCGGCAACGAGCGCGAGGGCTTCTACCTCATCTCGCCCGACGGCACGCGCGAGGTCGAACTGCTCGCTCCCTCCGAGTCATTCCGCGTCTGGGGCGGCTTCTCGCGCGACGGGCGGCAGGCGGCCTTCGCCGCGACCGAGCCGGGCGGCGACGACTTCTCCATCTACACCATCAACCTCCGCGCCGAGCCCATCAGGCCGCTGCGCGCCTACGCCGGCCGCGGCGGCATCTACGTCGCCGCGTGGCGCCCCGACGGCTCGGGGCTGCTCCTGACGCGGACACGAGGCGAGGACGCGAACGACGTGCTCTACCTCGACCTCAAAACGGGCGAGGCGCAGACCGTCTTCGAGCCGAAGGAGGCCGCGAGCTATTCCTCGTTCGCCTGGACGGCCGACGGGAGGGGCTTCTACCTCTCGACCAACCAGGACCGCGACTTCGCCGGCCTCGCCTTCTACGACATGCGCGCGCGGCGGCTCGACTTCCTCAAGACGCCCGAGCGCGACGTGGAGCTGGTCGCGCTCTCGCACGACGGCCGTTTCCTCGCCTGGGCCGAGAACGCCGGCGGGTTCTCCGACCTCCACCTCCGCGACCTGCGCGGCTCGGTTGAAGGGCGCGTGGGCGGCGACGCCGAGATGCCGCGCGGGGTCGTCAACGAGCTACGGTGGGCCGAAGCCGCGCCGCGGCTGGTAATCCAGTTGAACGCCCCGCAGGTGCCGGGCGACATCTGGCTCTTCGACGCGACGCGGGCCGCGGCAATTGCCGGCGGGCCGGGGCGCGAGCGGTTGTTCGGGCGCGGGATGACGACGCGCGTGACGGAATCCACGCTGGCCGGGCTCGATCCCCGGAGGTTCGTCGTGCCCGAGCACGTCTCGTTCCCGAGCCACGACGGCGAGACGATTCACGGCCTGCTCTACCTGCCGCAGGGCGCCTCGGCACAGGCGCGCGCGCCTGTCGTCGTCGGCGTCCACGGCGGCCCGACCGCGCAGGCGCGCCCCGGCTTCAACGCGGCCTTTCAGTACCTTCTGGCACGCGGCTACGCCGTGCTCGATCTGAACTTTCGCGGCTCGACCGGCTACGGCAAGCGGTTCACGAGGCTCGACAACGGGCGGCTGCGGCCGAACGCCGTGCGCGACATGCGGGCGGCAATCGGGTGGCTGACGAAGTCGGGCCGCCCAGTGGACGCGTCGAAGGCTGCGGTGATGGGCGGCAGCTACGGCGGCTACATGACGCTGGCGGCGCTGGCGCAACTGCCCGAGGTCTTCGCCGCGGGCGTCAGCTTCGTCGGCGTCTCGAACTGGGTGACGGCGCTCGAAGGCGCCTCGCCGCAGTTGAAGGCTTCGGACCGCATCGAGTACGGCAACATCGACGACCCCGCCGACCGCGAGTTCTTCCGCGAGCTGAGCCCGGTCACGCACGTCGCGGGCGTCCGCGCGCCGCTGCTGGTCGTCCACGGGGCCAACGACCCGCGCGACCCCGTGACCGAGTCGGACCAGTTCGTCGGCGCGGTGCGCGAGCGCGGCGGCGACGTGGAGTACCTGCGCTTCCCCGACGAGGGGCACGGCATCCGCCGCCTCTCGAACCGCGTCATCGCCTACCGCCGCATCGCGCGCTTCCTCGAACGCACGCTCGGCCCCGGCACCGTCGGGTGCGACGCGCGATGAGCCGGCGAAAAGGTGCGGCCCTCGTCACCGGCGCGTCGGGCGGCATCGGCGAGGAGCTGGCGCGGCTCTTTGCCGCCGACGGCACTGACCTCGTGCTCGTCGCGCGCAGCCGCGAGAGGCTGCAATCGCTGGCCGACGAGCTTTCGGGCAGGCACGGCGTCGCGGCGCGCGTCCTGGCAAAAGACCTGTCGGAGCCCTCGGCGCCGCGCGAAATTTATGAAGAGCTGGCGGCCGGGGGCGTAGAGGTCGAAACGCTCGTCAACAACGCCGGCTTCGGCAGCTACGGCCTCTTCGCCGAGACCGACCTCGCGCACGAACTGCGGCTGTTGCAGGTCAACGTCGTGGCGCTGACGCACCTGACGAAGCTCTTTTTGCCGGGCATGCTCGCGCGGCGGCGCGGCTACGTGATGAACGTGGCCTCGACCGCCGCCTTTCAGCCGGGGCCGCTGATGGCCGTCTACTACGCCTCGAAGGCTTACGTGCTCTCGTTCTCCGAGGCCTTGTCGAACGAGACGGAGGGCACCGGGGTCGTCGTCTCGGCGCTCTGCCCCGGCCCGACCGAGACCGGCTTCGTGGCCGCGGCCGGCATGGAGCAGTCGAAGCTCTTCGAGCGCGGGGCGATGACGGCGCGCGAGGTGGCCGAGGCCGGATACCGCGGAATGCTCGACGGCAAGCGTCTCGTCATCCCCGGCCTGCGCAACTCGCTCGTGGCCCGCACGGTCGGTCTCGTGCCGCGCGGCCTCATCCTCAAGGTCGTCCGCGGGATACAGGAGAAGCGCGCCCACTGAAGGCCGCGCCGCCGGCCGCCGACTCCGAAAGACCCAGAGAAGATGAGTACCAACCGCATCGTCCGCGCGCCGCGCGGTCCGCAACTCAACTGCAAGGGCTGGCACCAGGAGGCGGCCCTGCGCTGCCTGATGAACAACCTCGACCCCGAGGTGGCCGAGCGCCCCGAAGACCTCGTCGTCTACGGCGGGCGCGGCAAGGCCGCGCGCGACTGGCGCTCGTTCGACTCAATCGTCCGCGAGCTTCAGTCAATCGAAAACGACGAGACGCTGCTCGTCCAGTCGGGCAAGCCCGTCGCGGTCTTCCGCACGTACGAGTACGCGCCGCGCGTGCTCATCGCCAACTCGAACCTCGTCGGCGCCTGGGCCAACTGGGAGCAGTTCCACGAGCTTGAAAGGCGCGGCCTGATGATGTACGGGCAGATGACCGCCGGCTCCTGGATTTACATCGGGACGCAGGGCATCGTGCAGGGCACCTTCGAGACCTTCGCCGCGATGGCCGACCGCCACTTCGGCGGCGACCTCACGGGCCGGCTCGTCGTCTCGGGCGGGATGGGCGGGATGGGCGGCGCGCAGCCGCTCGCGGCCACGATGAACGGCGCCGTCTTCCTCGGCGTAGACGTTGACCGCTCGCGCATCGAGCGGCGCATCCGCACGGGCTACTGCGACCGCCTCGCCTTAGACCTCGAAGAGGCCCTGCGCGTCTGCGAGGACGCGGTGGAGCAGAAGCGCGCGGTCTCCGTCGGCCTCGTCGGCAACTGCGCCGAAGTCCTGCCCGAATTGATCCGCCGCGGCGTCCGCGTTGACGCGGTGACGGACCAGACGAGCGCCCACGACCCCCTGAACGGCTACGTGCCGGCCGGCCTCACGCTCGAAGAGGCCGAGGAGCTGCGCCGCTCGGACCCGCGCGGTTACGTCGGGCGTTCGACCGAATCAATGGCCCGCCACGTCGAGGCGATGCTCGCGCTGCAAGCCGCGGGCGCCGTCGCCTTCGACTACGGCAACAACATCCGCGCCTTCGCGCGCGAGGCCGGATGCCAGGACGCCTTCCGCATCCCGGGCTTCGTGCCCGAGTACATCCGGCCGCTCTTCTGCGAGGGCAAGGGGCCTTTCCGCTGGGTCGCGCTCTCGGGCGAGGCCGAAGACATCCGGCGCACCGACGACCTCGCGCTCGAACTCTTCCCCGGCGACCGCACGCTCGACCGCTGGCTGCGCCTCGCCCGCGAACGCGTGCAGTTTCAGGGCCTGCCCAGCCGCATCTGCTGGCTCGGCTACGGCGAGCGCGCCGAGATGGGCGAGGCCATCAACGACCTCGTCCGCCGCGGCGCGCTGAAGGCGCCCGTCGCCATCGGGCGAGACCACCTCGACACGGGCTCGGTCGCCTCGCCCTTCCGCGAGACCGAGGCCATGCGCGACGGCTCTGACGCCGTGGCCGACTGGCCCATCCTCAACGCGCTGCTCAACACGGCGAGCGGCGCCTCGTGGGTCTCGTTCCATCACGGCGGCGGCGTCGGCATGGGCTACTCTCTGCACGCCGGGCAGGTCTCCGTGGCCGACGGCACGCCCGAGGCGGCCACGCGCCTCAACCGCGTGCTGACGAACGACCCCGGCATCGGCGTCGCGCGCCACGTCGACGCCGGCTACGAAGAGGCCGAGCGGACCGCGCGCGAGAAGGGCGTCCACGTCCCGCTGCTCGACGTGCCGGCCGGCGAATCGGGCGGCGGATAAAGCTCGACGGGTTCGCCGCGTTGGCGTCGAACACTTCGGAGATGTACGACTCAGGGCGCGGCGCTTACGACCGCGGAGGCATCTCAAGCGCGGGGCGGTCCCAGTGCCCCAAATCGGCCGCGGCCTCGTAGGTGCTCTGTAAGAACTCAAGCAGGGCCGAGTCGGGCGACGCGGCTTGCCTCACCGTCTCGTAGGGGAGGACGAACTCTCTCAGCTCCGTGTGGTAAGTGGCCCCGGCGGGGCCGACCTTCGCCGACTTGAACCCCTCGGGCTCGGGGTAGGCGTAGGAGTAGAAGACCGCCTCGGGCACCTGCTCGCTCCCCGGCCAGAATCCGCAACTGCTCACCTCGTGCGAGTACGCCTCGCGTGCCACCCAGTCCGGCAGGTTCGGGACGCCGCCGGGATGTTCGGGTGCCCTCCGCCCCGAAAAGCGCGTCACGGCCAGATCGAAGCTGCCCCAGAAGAAATGGACGGGGCTGCACTTGCCACTAAAGCGGGCGCGGAACTGCGTGAAGACGCGGGCGGCCTGCGACAGCGCGCGCCAGAAGCGGTTCGCCTGCTCGGGCTCGTAAGAGGCGTGCTCAAAGTCGCGCTCGAACGGGACGGCGTTCGCCACCTCGTTCGGCGTCGTGTTGATCTTCACATCGAGGCCGAGCGCGGCCAGCCCTTCAAACAGTTCCCGGTAAACTTCCGCGACCGGCCGCGGCGCGAGCGCCATCTCCCGGCTCTCGCCGGTGCTGACCTGCGTTAAGAGCCTGTGGTCAATAAAGTCGAAATCGATCTGGAAGGAGCGCGCCCCGTGCGGTATGGCTGAGGTCGTCAGGCCGCGGGAGGTGAGATAAAGAGGCACGTGCCACGAGTGGTTGATCCACGGCGTCTGAACGAGCCTGACTTTGCCGACTATCTGCGTCAACATGTGGAGCGTCTCGTAAGTCTCTCTACACTCGCCGAAGGGCAGGGCCGGCCAGGCTTCGACGGCGGGGGCCGCGGGGGAGCGCGAATCGGTCATCTCAACTCTCCTTTCATCAACGGGGCGCCTTCATTCGATTGAGACCGGAACAAGCGGCCTGATATTATCCCGGCGCCTTATTTCAAACGAAGCCGCGGGCGACCGGCATGGGCCACAGGAAGCTCCTCGTCAAACTCTCTGTGCCGCTCGCGGCAGTCCTTCTGACCTTGCTCGCGCTCGAAGCGGCCGTCAGGGTCTACAGAATTGCGCGGCGCGCGGACCTACCCCCGGCCGCGAGCGAGGGTCCGCCCGAGCCTCTGCACGTCGTCACTGAAGGGCCGCACCTCTACGAACTCAATTCGCGCCACTCCGACATCAGCGAGCAGGGCACGCGCGACGAAGAGGTCGCGGTGCCGAAGCCCGAGGGCGTGTTCCGCGTGCTAGTGCTCGGCGACTCTTTGGCCTACGGCGCGGCCGTCGGGCGCGAGCGCACCTTCCCCGAACGGCTTGAGGCGCTGCTGCGCGAGAAATACCCGCGCGCCGAGGTGGTCAACGCCGGCGTCTCCGGCTACACGGCCTACAACGAGCTTCAGTACTACCTCGCGCGCGGGCGCGAGTTCGAGGCCGATGTGGTCCTGCTCGCCTTCTGCCTCAACGACGCGGTCAACCCGCGCCTGCACTGGGGCGACGCGCCCGGCGTGCGCTTCCCCGCCGAGGCCATCCCCAACCAGACTTACGACCGCGAGCACGTCCTGCCGAAGATGCGCGCGGCGAGCGAGCGGGCGCGGCGGCGAGCGCCGAGGCCGAGCGCGTGGCGCCGCTTGCTCGACCGCTCGGAGCTTTACCGCGCCGTGGCGCCCGGCGTCGCCGGACTCTTCCGGCGCGGCGACGAGGGGCTGGCGCACACGCCCGGTGGCGTGCCCGTCTACCTGACGGCCGAGGACGAGATCAGCATCGAGACCCTGACGGGCGACACTCCCGAATGGCGCTGGCTGACGGACATCTACGGGCGGCTCGACGGGGCCGTGCGGGCCGACGGCGCGCGCCTCTTCGTCGCGCTCTTCCCGCTCGCCTACCAGTTGGACGAGGGCTACCCCTTCTTCCCGCAGCGACGCCTCGCGGAGTTCTGCGAACGAAGGGGAGTGCCGGCGCTCGACCTCCTGCCCGCGCTCGCACGGGGCGGCAAAGCCCGGGTCTTCATGCTCAACAACTCCGGCTATTACGACGTGTGGCACCTGAGCGAGGAGGGGCACGCCCTCGCCGCAAAGGAGTTGCTGCGGGCGCTCTCAGCGAGGGGCCTCCTGCCCGCCACGGAGTAACAGGTTCGACTGTAAGGCGCCCTGCCGGGTGGGCGGTGGGAGGATGATGGAGGAGCAGCCGACTGAGCCGACTGAGCCGACTGAGCCGAGGACGCACCTGACGCCGGACCCGGTCGCGGCGGCCGAAGGGGCGCCGGGCGCGGGGAGGCGCGTGCGGCGGCTAGCGCGCTCGGTGGCGCTGGACCTCACGCCGCTGCGCGTCTCGCGCGACTACCGGCTGCTCTTCGCAGGCTACGCCGTCACCTTCTTCGGCTCGATGATGACGTTCGTCGTGCTGCCCGTCCAGCTCTACGAGCTGACGGGCTCGACGCTGGCGGTCGGGCTGCTGAGCGCGGTCGAAGTCGTCCCCGTAATCCTGATGGCCTTCGTCGGCGGGACGCTGGCCGACGCGGTGGACCGGCGGCTGATGCTGCGGGTGACGGAGTCGCTGCTGGCGCTCGGCACGCTGGGGCTGGTCTACAACTCGCTGCTGGCCGAGCCGCGCGTCTGGGTGCTCTACGTCTGCGCCGCCGGCTTCGCCACGCTCAACGGCTTGCAGCGCCCTTCGCTCGACGCGATGGTGCCGCGCCTCATCCCGGCCGAGCTGATGCCGTCGGCGGCCGCGCTCAACAACATCCGCGCCGAGATTGGGATGATCGGCGGCCCCGTGGTGGGCGGCATGCTCGTCGCCTCGTTCGGCCCGGCCGTCGCCTACTTCGTAGACTTCCTGACTTTCGTCGCCTGCCTCGCGCTGCTCTGGCGGATGCGTTCGGTGCCGCCGCCGGCCGGGGCCGAACGGCCGAGCGTGCGCTCGGCGGTCGAGGGACTGCGCTACGCCTGGAGGCGGCGCGAGCTGCTGGGCACCTACCTCGTGGACATCAACGCGATGTTCTTCGGGATGCCGATGGCCCTGTTCCCGGCCGTGGCGGCGGGGTTGGGGGCGCCGGCCTCGGTCGGGCTGCTCTACGCGGCACCGGCCGTCGGCGCGCTGTTGGTCTCACTCACCTCAGGCTGGGCGCGCCACGTCAATCGTCACGGCCTCGCGGTGGCGCTGGCGGCGGGCGGCTGGGGGCTGGCGGTGGTCGGCTTCGGGCTGGCGCCGAGCCTGTGGGCCGCGCTTCTCTTCCTGGTACTGGCCGGCGCCGCCGACATGATAAGCGGGCTGTTCCGCATGACCATCTGGAACCAGACCATCCCGGACCATTTGCGCGGCCGGCTCGCCGGCATCGAGATGGTGAGCTACACGTCTGGGCCGCTGCTCGGCAACGCGCGAGCCGGGGCAGTCGCGCAGCAGTTCGGCCTCCAGACCTCCGTCGTCTCGGGCGGCCTGCTCTGCGTGGCCGGCACAGTGCTGCTCGCGGTGCTGCTGCCGTCGTTCCTGCGCTACGACGGGCGCGAAGGACTCGCGCGCAAGCGGGCCGAAGAGGAAGAGCGCGCCGCTGCCCTCGGAGCCGCGCGCGAGGGCTGAAGGGGTTGAGACAAGATCGGCAGGATGAACATGATGAATATGATCGAGAGGAACGGGCTTGGGGAGGCTCGGATGAGCGAGAGGGTAA
This sequence comes from Pyrinomonadaceae bacterium, assembly GCA_035645715.1. GTDB lineage: Bacteria > Acidobacteriota > Blastocatellia > Pyrinomonadales > Pyrinomonadaceae > QHXN01. Next base: position 124,291 of record DASQMB010000054.1, on the reverse strand, counting down.
ACGGGCGGAGCCTTCTGCTGCGGGCGCTCGCGGCGCTCGCGCTGCTCTGCTGGCAGGCGGCCGCGGTCGAAGCCGTGCGCGCTCAAACTCCGGGCACTGGCGAGCGGGCGCAGACACGTGAAGCCGGCGCGAGGGCCGCCACGCGGGACGGAGTCGCGCGGGCGCAGGCGCGGGCGCAGGCACAGACGACGGCGCGGGCCGCGCGCGGGCACGAGACCGTGGCGTTCGAGAGCAGGCTGGTCGGCGCGCCGCTGCCTTACAACGTGATACTCCCGCGCGGCTACCACGAGCCGGGCGCGAAGGCGACTCGCTACCCCGTGCTCTACCTCCTGCACGGCCTCCGCGGAAGCGCGGGCGACTGGGTCTCGGACCGCGCCCGCCTCGCCGAGCACGCCGCGGCCTATCGTCTCATCCTCGTCGTCCCCGAGGGGCGCGACGGCTGGTACACAGACAGCGCGACCGTGCCCTCCGACAGGTTCGAGAGCTACTTCATAGAGGAACTGCTGCCCGACGTTGAGCGCCGCTTCCGCGCCCTGCCCGGACGCGGCGGGCGGGCTGTGGCCGGCCTCTCGATGGGCGGCTACGGGGCGCTCAAGTTCGGGCTCAAGTACCCGGAGCGGTTCGCCCTCGCGGCCTCGATGAGCGGCGCGCTGCGGGCCGCCCAGTGGGACCCGGAAGGGCCGCTTCCCGAATGGGTCAAGCCCTCCATCCGAAGCGTCTACGGCCCCGTCGGCAGCCCCACGCGCGCCGCCAACGACATCTTCCGCCTCGCCCGCGAGTTGCCGGCCGCAGGGGTCGCCTCGCTCCCCTTCCTCTACCTCGACTGCGGGACCGAAGACTTCCTCATCGAGTCGAACCGAGACTTCTCGGCCCTGCTGCTCGAAAGGAAAATCCCGCACGAGTACCGGCAGCTCCCGGGCGCGCACTCCTGGCCCTACTGGGACCGACAGGCCCGCGAGATACTGCGGCTCGCCGCCGAGAGGCTCGCGCCGCCCGCCGCGCCGAGCCCGCACTCGGCCCGGCCCTGACGTAACGCCACGCGGCCCGCCACCACCTTACCGTCCCGCTGACCCGCGGCCCCGCCCCTTCCGCTCATCAACCCTCGACCGCCGCGCCGCGGCGCGCTGTTTGACAACGGCGTGCCGTGCGCGGCTTACTGCCGGCATGCTCAATTTCGCCGTCCAAACCGCGCACGAGGCCGGGCGCGTGCTCGCAGAGAAGTTCGGGCGTGCCCTCCAAATCTCGCACAAGGGCGACATAGACCTCGTGACCGAGGCCGACCTCGCCGCCGAGAGGCTGATCGTCGAGCGAATCCGCAGCTACTACCCGCGCCACTCGATCCTGACCGAGGAGGCCGGCGAGGTCGAGTGCGTGGCGGGCGCCGACGGCGCCTTCAAGTGGATCGTGGACCCGCTCGACGGCACGACCAACTTCGCGCACGGCTATCCCTTCTACTGCGTCTCAATCGCCCTCGAACACGAGGGGCAAATAGTAGCCGGCGTCGTCCACGACCCCGCGCGCAACGAGACATTCGCGGCCGAGCGCGGCGGGGGCGCCACCCTCAACGGCCGCCCCGTCCGCGTCTCCGACGTGTCGGACCTCAACCGCGCGCTCGTCTGCACGGGCTTCCCCTACGACGTGCGCGGCCGGCAGCGGTTCGCCCGCCACTTCGCCGCCTTCATCCTGAACGCGCAGTCGATCCGGCGCGACGGCGCGGCCGCGCTCGACCTGGCTTACGTCGCCTGCGGCCGCTTCGAGGCGTTTTACGAGGACGGCCTGCGGCCGTGGGACGTGGCCGCCGGCAAGCTGCTCGTCGAGGAGGCGGGCGGGCGCATCACGCACTACGACGACACCGCCTTCGACATCTACCGCCCGCCCGTCCTCGCCAGCAACGGGCTCGTTCACGAGGCCATGCTCGCCGTCCTCAGGCAGAACTGAGCGGGGCGGAACGGGTAGGCTAAGTGGACGTGGCTTGAGAGGACGGCAGGAAGGCGAAGAGGACACGGCGGGTCGCGCGTCGCCCGCGCGTCGTCTGTTCAAAGCTCGCGCGTGATGATCTCGGCCAGGGCCTCGGTCTCGCGCTGCGCGCAGGCGCGCACGTCCTCGCCGGGCAGCGGGGCGAGGCGGCGAACCGGGTGGTAGATGATTTCGACCCTGCCGGGCCGCGGCAGCAGTTGGCCGCGCGGCCAGGCTTGGTTCCCGCCCCGAATCGTCACCGGCAGGACGGGCACGCCCGCTTCGAGCGCGAGCCGCGCCGCGCCCGACTTGAAGCGCGCCGGGCGGCCGTCTTTGAAGGCACGCGACCCCTCGGGGAAGATCATCACGGCGCCGCCGCGCGCCAGCCATCGCAGGGAGCGGCGGTAGGCCGTCGGGTTGCCGCGCTCGATGACGAGCGGCCAGGCGCCCAGCCACTCCATCAGGCGACCCACCACCGGTACCTTGAAAGCCTCGCTCCAGGCCAGGTAGCGGACGGGGCGATAGACGGGGATGCTGATCCAGAAGGGGTCGAGGTAGGTCTGATGGTTGGCAGCGATGACGAGTCCGCCCGACTGCGGGATGTGCTCGTCGCCGCGCAGCCTGATGCGCCACAGCAGCCGCGACGACGAGCGCACGGCCGGCCGCAGCGCACGGTCAATCGCCCACTGCGGCAGCGCCGCCGGCTCGCCCGCCCGTCGCGCCCCGACCGCGCCCCCGCCGCCCTGTCCCTCAAGCTTCTCCGACATCTCGCCCAAGTGCCTCTTCCCCACCGCTAACCGGCTCTGCCGCGCGCCGCGCCGCTCAATTCCGCCCACCAGTCCGGAACGTCGTGCTCGGTCAGCCGGCACTCGTTCCAGCGCCCGCACCGCCCGCACTCGAACCCCTCGAAGGCCCGCGCCTCGCCCTTCGTCAAAGCCACACGCGTCAGCGCCCGGCACAAATGGTCGCCGCACCAACGCTCGACCTCGACCAACAGCACCTCACGCCTGAACACAAGTCTCTCCGATGGGAGTTTTTAGTTTCTAGTTTTGAGATTTGAGTTTTGAGTTCCGGGTCCGGGCAATCGGGCGCGAAGACCTCCCAGGCTCGAAACTGGAAACTAAAAACTACCCCCCGCCATTCACCAGTTCATTCCAGCCCTTCGAGAGGCCAGCGGCCGTTCACGAATTCGAGGTGGAGGCGTGGTATCTGGTCAGGGCCGGTGCGCGCGGCGCGGACGACGGCCGCCAGCCCCATGCCCGACTCGGCGCTCGTCAGGCGCACGAATCGCCCGCGGCCGACCCTGAGCGTGGTGAGCACGGAGGCGCCGCGGCGGCTGATGTTTTCGGTAATGGTCTGCTCGCGCTGACCGACGCCGCCCTTCTCGTCGAGGACCTCGACGACGACCGGCATCGCCAGGCGCAGGCGCGTCTCAGAAGAGCGCCGGTCGCGCCCCTCCTGCGTCGCGTCGTCGGCCGGGCGCTCGCGCAGCGTCCACATGTTGCTCTCCGGCGAGAGGGCGGTGACTTCGTAGCGCGTCGCCGGGTCGGCGCGGTAGCTGGCCGGCGGGTACTTGCCGACGAAGCCGGTCCCGACTTCGTAACTCGGCGCCCTGCCCGGCCGGGCGGCAAAGCTCACGCGCCGCACCAGCGCCCAGACGCGGTATTGGTCCTCGGCGTGGTCGAAGCAGCGGAGCTGACGCGGCATCGGGAGGACGAGGTGGAGGAGACGCCCCTCCTCGGTCGGCCGCGTCAGCGGGAAGCTCGCGCCGAAGGGCGTCACGTCGATCAGCCTCGTCATCTCGACCCACTCGTGGTCGGCCGTCTCCCGGCAGGTGACGCGGGCCGGCAGCGAGAGGCGGATGCGCTCGCGCAGGCGCTTCGATTTGCCTTCCGTGTCAGTCATGGGGCGGCGGTTTCCGCGAGCCGTCGGGGCGCAACATCTTGCGGCCGGGCCGCGGGGCGGCAGAGAGGGTAAATTCGGAGAAAACGCCTGATTTTATGCGGCTTTTGGCGGGGGCCGACGGTTGCGAAAAGGCCCCCTTCGGGCTACAATATGTCGTGCTTTCGGCCCGCCGTCTTCCGCACCGCAAAGTACCGCCGAGACGCCTCTAATCCGGCCTGTTTGCGACCCCGTAGGGACGCCCGTGGCCGGCCCCGAAGGGACGCTCGCGTCGTGCGGTCAGGGGCGGGGCCGGGCGCTTTTCGAGTCGGGATTTTTTTTAGCGGGCCGCCCCCTTCAGCGGGCGCGGCGAATTGTACCGGAAAGGTTTATCGGATGGAAACGCTGGATCGCAACCACATCAACATCGAAGACGAGATGCGGCGGTCGTATCTCGACTACGCCATGTCGGTCATCATCGGGCGGGCGCTGCCGGACGTGCGCGACGGCTTCAAGCCCGTCCACCGGCGCGTGCTCTGGGCGATGCACGAGCTGGGCAACCAACACAACAAGGCTTACAAGAAGTCGGCCCGCATCGTCGGCGACGTGATCGGCAAGTATCACCCGCACGGCGACTCGGCCGTCTACGACACCATCGTCCGCATGGCGCAGGACTTCTCGATGCGCTACCCGCTCGTGGACGGGCAGGGCAACTTCGGCTCGATAGACGGCGACGCCGCCGCGGCCATGCGCTACACCGAGGCGCGCATGTCGCGCATCACGACCGAAATCCTCGCCGACATCGAGAAGGAGACCGTCACCTTCCAGCCCAACTACGACGAGTCTCTGAGTGAGCCGGCGGTCTTGCCGACGCGCGTGCCGAACCTGCTCCTGAACGGCTCGGACGGCATCGCCGTCGGCATGGCGACCAAGATTCCGCCGCACAACCTGACCGAGATCGTTGACGCCACCATCGCCCTGCTCAAGAAGCCGGGCCTGAAGGAGGCGGAGCTGCTCTCAATCGTCACGGGGCCTGACTTCCCCACCGGCGGCTTCATCTACGGCCGCGAGGGCATCCGCCAGGCTTACACCACGGGCCGCGGCATCATCCAGATGCGCGCCCGCGCCGGCATCGACCGCATCGGCCGCGGCAACACCGAGCGCGACGCCATCATCATCACCGAAATCCCCTACCAGGTGAACAAGGCGCGCCTGATCGAGCGCATCGCCGAGCTGGTCAACGACAAGAAGCTCGACGGCATCTCCGACATGCGCGACGAGTCGAGCCGCGACGGCATGCGCATCGTCATCGAGCTCAAGCGCGACGCCGTCCCGCAGATCGTCCTCAACAAGCTCTACAAGCTGACGCCGATGCAGAGCACCTTCGGCGTCATCAACCTCGCCATCGTCGACGGCCAGCCGCGCGTGCTCAAGCTGCGGGAGATGCTCGAACACTTCGTCGAGTTCCGCCGCGAGGTGGTGCGCCGCCGCACCGAATACGAGCTGCGCAAGGCGCGCGCGCGCGCCCACATCCTCGAAGGGCTGAACAAGGCCATTGACGCGCTCGACTACATCATCCCGCTCATCCGCAACGCGCGCTCGGTGGACGAGGCGAAGTCCTGGCTGACCGGGCACTTCGAGACGATGGGCGAGGTGCGCCAGTGGAAGGGCACGCCCGCCGACCTCGCCCTAGCCGGCTTCCTCGACAAGCTGCGCAAGGTGATCGGCCGCCTACAGTTCTCCGAGCAGCAGGCGCAGGCCATCCTCGACCTGCAACTGCGCCGCCTCTCGGCCCTCGAACGGCAGAAGATCATCGACGAGTACGAGGCGCTCATCAAGCTCATCGCCGAGTTGGAGGACATCCTCTCGAACGAGGCTTCTCTGCGCCGTGTCATCGTCCGCGAGCTCGAAGAGGTCAGGAAGAACTTCGGCGACGCCCGCCGCACGCAGATCATCGACGAGGGCGTCGAGCTCTCCATCGAGGACATGATCGCCGACGAGGACGTGGCGATTACCGTCACCAAGAACGGCTACGTCAAGCGCACGGCCGTTTCGACCTACCAACGGCAGGGGCGCGGCGGCAAGGGGCGCTCCGGCGCCTCGACGGGGAAGAACGAAGACTGGGTCGAGCACCTCTTCGTCGCCTCGACCCACTCCTACCTGATGATCTTCACCGACGACGGGCAGGTCTACAAGCTCAAGGTCCACGAGATTCCGGACGCGCTGCCCTCGGCCCGCGGCAAAGCGGTCGTCAACCTCATCAACATCCCCTCGTCCAGGAAGCTCGCCGGCGTCATCCCGGTCCGCGAGTTCGCCGAGGGCAAGTACGTCGTGATGGTCACGCGCAACGGCGTCATCAAGAAGACGGAGCTATCGGAGTTCCGCAACATCCGCACGAACGGCATCAACGCCGTCAACGTGGACGACGGCGACGAACTGCTCGGCGTGATCCTGACCGACGGCACCAAGCGCATCTTCATCGCCACGCACGACGGCATGGCTATCCGCTTCGACGAGTCGGACGTGCGCCCGATGGGCCGCACCGCCCGCGGGGTGCGCGGCGTAGACCTCCGCAAGGGCGACTACGTCGTCTCGGTGGCGGCGGTCTCGGCCGACGACTCGGAGAAGATGCTCTCGGTCTCCGAATGCGGCTACGGCAAGCAGACGCCGATTACGACCTACCGGCTCCAGACGCGCGGCGGCAAGGGCGTCATCAACATGAAGACGACCGACAAGACCGGCAAGGTCGTCGCCGTCTTCCCCGTTGACGAGGAGTCCGACGTGATGATCATCACCAAGAACGGCAAGCTCATCCGCATCGAGGCCGGCGAGATCCGCAAGACCGGCCGCTCTGCCCAGGGCGTGCGGCTGATGAAGACCGACGGCGTCGACAAGGTGACTTCGGCCTCGCTGCTCGACCCCTCGAACGAGGAGGAGCTGGTCGAGGCGTGAGCCGTGAGCCTCCGGCTCGGCACCCGGCGCATAAAGAACGCCCCGCCCGTGCGCACGGGCGGGGCGTTCTTTCTTACCGGCCGGCCGCGATTCGGGCGACGCGGCGGGCCGCGTAGGACAGCAGCGGCGTTTCGCGTCTGGGGGCCGGCGCGACGGGGAGCGGAGGCGGGTGGGCGCAGAGATTTCCGACGCAGCGGAGTGTCCGGCCCCGCGCGGCGCGCGGACGTTTGAGCGGACGCGGCGCGCAGATGTCTAGGTTGACACTGCGTGCTGGTGTTGACAGACCCCGGCAGGTTCAGTACCCTTGCCCCTCGCGGCCTTTGTCTTCTTTCCAGGTCCGACGATCCGCTCCATTTAAGCAGGGCGCGTTGGAATCCCTGCCCGCCGGTGACAATAGCCGAACTTACGCGCGAGCATTTTTGAAATCCCGAACCCGGCGACCGCGCGGCCGGGTACACGGGCCGGCACGCCGCCGGGCCGGCATTCTTTGCTATAATCGGGGCCGCCGCCGCCAGCTCTCGCGGTCGCACCCGACCGACACTATCAAAGCCGAAAGGTGGTTACGAATGAAGAGACCCGAGGAATTGCTTAACATCGAAGCCGAGGCCGAGCGTGAGGTGGAGGAGCGCGGCGACCGCCGCCAGAAGAAGCCGTTCGTCGAGCCGGCCGTCTCCGAGCCCGAGGACGTGCTGAAGGCGACCACTTTCTTCTTCCAGGCGACGCTGACGACCGGAGCTATCTAACAGATTTCGCGGGCGCCGGCGGCACGAGAGGCCGAACAGGTTGTGTTAGTTTCTGTCGGACGCGGGGGGCCGGCCGCGGAGGTGGCCCCCCCGAGCTTTTACGATGTCGCCGGGCGCACCCTCTCCGTCAGCGTGTCTGACGAGAGGGCTGCCCGCGCCGTCGGCGTTTACGTCGGCGCCTTCCACCTGACCCCGGCCGCCACCTCCGAGGCGGTCGAGATCGCCTGCCGCCTAGAATTCTCCCACGGCCCCCCGCCGCCCCTTCCGCCCGGTCTCCAATCGTTCGACATCCCCGTCGGCGTCTGCCGCACGGACGGCCAGAGCTACTTCATGGACGTGCGGGCCTCGCGCGTCTGCGTCGAGCCGCCGCCGGCCCGTCGCGTCAGGACGTGGCTCGGCGGCCTTCGGCCCGCGCGCGAGTTTGACGGGCCGGGCGGCCCCGTCCCCTACGCCTTCCAGGCTGCCCTGCGCCGCGCGGGGCTCTACGAGCTGCACGCGGCGGCCGTGGCCGAGACGGAGGGGGGCGCCGGCGTGCTGCTCGTCGGCGAGTCGAACAGCGGGAAGTCTACGCTGACGCTCAAGCTCGCGCAGGCCGGCTGGCGCTACCTGTCCGACGACACGCTGCTGCTCTCGGCCGCGGGGAGCATGACCGAGGCCCACGCCTTCCGGCGCTACTTCTCCTTCCCCGACGCCCTGCTCGAAGCCGTCCCGCTGGCGCGCGCCGCTGAGGCCATGCGCGAGCGCGTGCCCTTCTTCCCCGACAAGCGCCCGCTCGACCCCTCGGTCGCCTTCCCCGGCCAGTTCCTCGAACGCTGCACGCCGCGCGCCGTCTGCTTCCCCGTCGTGACGGGCGAGGGCGAGAGCCGCCTGCTGCCGCTCTCGCCGTCGCAGGCCATGACGCGGCTCGTCGAGCAGTGCCCGTGGTCCTGCTACGACCGGCAGTCTTCGGCGCACCACCTCGGCGTACTCTCGGCCCTGGCCCGGCAGTCCGACTCCTTCGTCCTGCTCGCCGGGCGCGACATCCTCGACGCGGAGGGGCGTGCCGAGAGCCTGCTCCGCGAGTGCCTGGGGGGAGGGCGGCCGTGACCACGACGCAGACGCCTGAGACGGTCAGCCCCCTGCGGCAGATCAGCTTCGAGCTGACCAACATCTGCAACCTGCGTTGCTCCTACTGCGTGCGCGACGACGAGTCGCTCTACCGCACGCCCGCTCACTACTTCCCCGTCACGCTCCTGCGCCGCGTCCTCGCAGAGGCTTCGGCCACGCACCCGCTCCAGGTCGTCTCCTTCACCGGCGGCGAGCCGACGCTGCACCCGAAATTTGGCGAGGTGGTCGGGGCGGTCGCCGGGGCCGGCCTGCGTCTCACGCTCGTCACCAACGGCTGGCACTTCGAGCGCGTCCGCCCGCACCTGTTGAAGCACAGGGAGGCAATCGGCCACGTGGCCTTCAGCGTGGACGGGGCGACGGCCCCCGAGCACGACGGCTGGCGCGGCGAGGGCTCGTTCGCGCGCGTTTTGCGCGCCGTCGAGAGCTGCCGCGCCGACGGTCTCTCCTTCGGCTTCAAGGTCGTGCTGCGCCGCGACGTGGTCGCGCGGCTCGAAGCCGTCGCCATGACGGCCGCGCGGCTCGGCGCACGCTCCCTACAGTTCTCACACTTCCTGCCGACCTCGTCGGCGGCCGAAGGCGAGTCGGCCCTCTCGGCCGGGGAGCGGCGCGAGGCCGAGCGCGAAGTAGGCGCGCTGGCGCGCATCCTGCGCATGCAGGTGGGCCTCTCGGCCGGCTACCACAACACTGACCCCGACCCGCCCTGCATTGTCCTCCGCGGCGAGAGCTGCCACGTCGACTTCCGCGGCCGCCTCACCCTCTGCTGCAACCTTTCCGACTACCGCGGCGCCGGCGACGAGCCGGACGTGCTGGCAGACCTCAACCGCGAGCCCTTCGCGCGGGCCTACGAGCGGCTGCGGCACGTCGCCGCCGGGCAGTTGGAGAGGCGGCGCGAGGCGCTCGGCGACTTCGCCGCGCGCGGCCAGGAGCCGGACCTCGAAACGGCCTCGCCCTGCCTCTTCTGCATCAAGTGCTTCAGCAAGACGCCGTGGAGGCCGAAGGCCGAAGCGCCGGCGCGCTCGCTGCCCGTCCTCGCCCGCGCCGGGGGCGCCCGGCCCCACGCGGCCTCCGAAGCCGCCAACTGGCGGCCGTGACCCGCGACCCGAACCCCCAGGACATTCTGCGGGCCACCCCGCGCGACGAAGCCCCCGCCAACCCTCCGGTGCTTCAGGGCTGGGTGCCGGCCGAGTTGATAGAGTTGCCAGAGGCGGGCGGGGGGCGCCGCGCAATCGAGTGGCTGGACATGCGCGAGATGCGCCTCTCCGAGCCCTTCTTCAGCCAGACTGCGGCGCGCGTCAGGCGCGAGCGGCCGCGGGCAGAGCCGCTGCTGACCGGCGTCGAGGAACTGCTCAGGGCCGAGGGCGCCGCTGACGGCCTCGACCCCGCGGGCTTCATCTTCCACACGTCGCGTTGCGGCTCGACGCTCGTCGCCAACGCCCTTAAGGCCGTGGGCAAATCAATCGTCGTGGCCGAGGCGCCGGTCATCGACTCGATCCTCGGCCTCTTCTTCGGCGAGGACGAGGCGGGGCCGCGCGGCCTGTTGAGGCTCGCGCTGCTGCGGGCCGCGGTCAGGGCGCTCGGGCAGCGCCTGTGCGGCGACGAGCGGCACTACTTCGTGAAGTTCACAAACTGGGGGGTGGTCCATCGGAGGCAGGTCGCGCGGCTGTGGCCCGAGGCGCCGTGGCTCTTCCTCTACCGCGACCCCGTCGAGGTGATCGTCTCCAACCTGAGGGCCGACGCCGCGTGGGTGCGGGTCGAGGAGAACCCGCGCGAGGCGGCGGTACTCAACGGGGCGGGGGTCGAAGCCTCGGCCGCGATGGGCCGCGAGGAGCACTGCGCGCGAGTAGTCGGGCGGTGCTGCGCGGCGGCGGCCGGCGCGCTCGACAAGCGGGCCATGCTCGTCAACTACTCCGAGTTGGACGCGGAGCGACTGACGGAGATCGCCGACTTCTTCGGCGTCGAGCCCACGAAGGCCGAGCGCGAGGAGATTCGGCGCGTCTCGGGCCTCTACTCGAAAGACCCGAGCTTCGGGCGCGCCTTCTCCGCCGACTCCGACTCGAAGCGGGCCGAGGCCACCGAAGCCGTCCGCGAGGCCGCCGCGCGCTGGGCCGCCGAGCCCTACGAGATGTTGGAGCGCCTGCGCCGGGAGCGCGCCGCAGGGCCGCGCCCGCCGGCCGCCGAAGACACCCGGCGCTGAAAAGCAGAGCGCCGCCCTCCGGCCGGCGGGCGACGCTGTGTGAAGCTCGAACGCTTAAGGCTTACGGCCGCGGCGTATCGGGCGCGCCCTCGCCCTCGACCCAGACCTCGCCGTCCTCGAAAAACTCCTTCTTCCAGATCGGCACCCGGCGCTTCAGCTCGCGGATCGCCCACTCGCAAGCCTCGAAGGCCGCGCGGCGGTGCGGGGCGCTTACCGAGATGACGACCGAGGTTTCGCCTATTTCGGTGCGCCCGACGCGGTGGACTATCCCGACGTGCGCGATGTCGAAGAGGCGCCGGGCCTCCGCGCCGAGGCGGCGCATCTCCGCGAGTGCCATCGGCTCGTAAGCCTCGTAGACGAGAAAGAGCGTGCGCCGCCCTTTCGTCCACTCGCGCGCGTAGCCGTCGAGCGTGACGGTCGCGCCGCAGCGGCGCGGCACGACGCGGCGCGCCACCTGTTCGACGCTGACGGGCTCGGTCGTGATCTCGAAGAAGTCCGAGCCCTCTTCGGCCTCGCCGCCGGGCGCGGCCCCGGAGCCGCCGCTGACGGGCGGGAAGACTGCCACCTCGTCGCCGTCCCGCACGGCAGCGTCGAGGTCGCGCGTGTACTCCTGGTTGACGGCCACGAGCAGGCTCGGGGCCAGCGGCACGAGGCGCGGGTACTCTTCGAGCAGGCGCTCGAACAGGTCGCGCGCCGTGGCCGTGGCGCCGACCTCGATTGTCGCCTCGTCGGCCGCCAGCTCGCGCGCCGCGCCGAAGAAGAGGACGCGCACGCGGGCCACGCCGCGCACGCTCCCAGTCGCCCGCCCCTCGTTTTCGTTCGTCATTCTTCGATGTCGAGCCCGGCGCGCCGGGCGTGCCCGTTGCCCTTCGAGACCTCGTGCACGCGTGCGCGCGCCTCGTAATTCTCGACGGCCTGCGAGAGCAGGCTGTAGAGGCGGCCCAGGCGGCGCGAGGTCGAACGCATCTCCAGCAGTTCCTGCTTGGCCGGCGCGTCCATTTCGATGACGGCGGCGACGAGGAACGAGAGGCGCTCGGGGTTGTCCTCGGGCAGCTCTGGCGAGTCGGCACGCTCGCCGCTGATGGTCCGCATGGCGTTCGTGATGCGCCGAAACATCTCCGCCACCTCCCCGGCGCGCCTGGCGAGCTGCGAGGGGTCCTCCTCGTCGTCCTCGAAGAACTCGACGCGCGCGACGAGGTAAGGGTCGCCGCGCTCGACGTACTCGGCGACGCGGTACCGCGCCTGCCCGACCGTCAGGATATTCGAGCGGCCGTCGGGCAGCGGCTGGACCTCGACGACCTCCGTGGCGCAACCGACGTGGCCGGCCGGCGGACGGTCGGCGCCGGGCCTGGGGTCGAAATAGGAGAGGCCGAAGAGGTCGTTCGAGGCGCGCACGTCGGCCAGCAGTCGGCGGTAGCGCGGCTCGAAGATGTGCAGCGGCAGCGGCACGTGCGGGAAGAGCACGAGCGGCAGCGGGAAGATCGGCAGCTCGCGCACCCCGCGCAGCTTGTCGAGGGCTTCGGACATAAGAAAAGCGAAGGGGAACGCGCGGCGCCACGCGGCCGACGAGGGGCGGCCGCGCCGGGGTAAGTCTTCAGTCCGTCACTCGTCGCCGGCCAGGGCCTTCGTCGCCGCGTTGCGTTCGAGCGCGGCGAGCGCGGCGGCCGTGGCGGGCGCCGGGGCCATCTCCTCTTCGTCCGCCGGCCGCGACGGGCGCAGGCGCTCGCCGAGGTGGCGCTCGATGAGGTCGAGGATGGCCTCGGGCGGCTCTTCCCCCAGGGCCCGCCGCTTGGCTTCGAGCACGAGTTCGGACATCTCGCGCGAGCGGTCGCGGAAGCGGTTGTCGCGGGCGATCAGGTCTTCGACGATGCGGCGCTCGCGGTGCGCGCGCGAGGTGTCGGCTTCGAGGCCGGCGGCGACCGCGTACTCGACCGGCACGCTCTGGTTCTTCAGCATCACGTGGAGCGCGCCCGTCGCCTCGCGGGCCTCCTCGCGCATCCTCCGCAGGTCGAGCAGGGAGTTCTTGAATCCGAGGTGGCCGCGAAGAGAGATTTCGATGATCGGCTCGGGCAGTCCCGAGGCGGGGTCGTGGGTGCGAGCCTCGCGGCGCACGAGTTCGGTCACGCCGGCGTGGACGGCCTCGGGGTCGGCCGCGCCCGAAACGTCGAAGGTCAGGCGCTGGAAGGGGCGCTGGACGTAGTCGCGCAGGTGAGTGGCGCGCACGCGGCTTTCGTCGTCCACCTCGACGAGGTATGCGCCGCGCTCCTCGCGGTACTCGTCAATCGTGCAGGCTTCGAGCGAGCCGGGGTTGAAGGCCCAGTTGTCGATCTCGAAACGCTTGTGCGTGTGGCCGAGCGCCACGTAGTCCACGAGCGTGCGCAACTCCTTCAGCTTCTCGACGGGCAGCGCCGGGATCGGCCGGTTGAGCTGGCCCTCAACGTCCGTGTGCAGCATCAGGATGTTGAAGCGCCCTTCGTCGCGCGAGCGGCGCAGGGCGTCGGCCAGAAGCGACATCGCCACCGAGGCCGTCGTGCCGTACCAATGCGAGCCGTAGACGCGCGCGCCCTTGATGTCCACGTAGGAGCCGGCGCGCTCCTCCTCGTCCCACGGCACCATCTGGAGCGGGCTCTCCTCGGTCGAGACGGGTTCCAGGAGGATGAGGAAGCCGGCCTGCGAGAAGGAGCGCATCCAGCTATAGGGCGAGACGGCGTCGCGGCGGTCGTGGTTGCCCTCGATGACGACGACGGGGATGCCGGCGTCCCTGAGGACCTGAAGCCCCGCTATAGCGTGGTTCATCGTCTGGGGGTCGATGTTGCGCCGGTCGAAGAAGTCGCCGGCGATGAGGACGAAATCAACTTCGTTCGGGAGCGCGTGCTTTTCGATAACGTCGAACCAACTGCGGAAGAAGTCTTTCGTGCGCTCCTCGATGTTGTAGCGGCGGCAGCCGAGGTGTACGTCGGAGAGGTGTAAAAACTTGAGCATCTGATGGTCTGAACTCGGGCGCGCGGTCCCCTTAAAAGCGAAGCTCTTAAACTCGTTTCGTCCGCGAAACATTATAAACCAAACGGCGGGAAAAGGCCGCAACGCGCAGAAAGGGACCCGGCGCGCTCGGGGCGGCGCCGGGTCCCTTTCTGCGGGAAAAATTTAAGCCCCCGCGACTCTGGGCAGGAGTCAGTTAGGAGACGGGGGCTTGACGCCCGCGCGGCGGCAGAAGGGATGCCACTTTTGTGCGCGGGCATAAACGGCCTCTCGGTTTAGGGGCGGGAGAGGGGCCGAACTAGAGAGTGTCAAAGATCGTGTGGCGCGCGGGTTCAATCGAACGCCGCGGGGCTCTCTTGCGCCACCGTCCTCAGTCACAGGGCGGCCCGGGAAGGGGGGCCGCCGGCTGGGGGAGAACCTCTGCCGGGCGCCGGCCCGCTCAGGCGACGGCGAACCGCTGCGCCGTGGCCGCGCGGCGGACCAGGGCGACCAGGCGCTCGATGTCGAGCGGCTTGCTCAGGAACGAGTCGGCCCCCCTGCCGACACACTCCCTGCGGGTCTCCGCCGACGACTCGGAGCTGACGACGAAGACCTCCGCCGCCGGCAGGTGACCCTTGATGTAGTCGAGCACGCGCATCCCCGTCTCGGTCGAGTCGGGCGTCGGCGGCAGGTGTAGGTCGAGGATGACGAAGTGGGGCTCGTCGATGATCGTGCGGCGGACCGCCGTCGAGAGGTCTTTGGCCGTCATCACCTCCAGGTCGTCGCAGAGCGTCCAGAAGAGCTGCTGCGTGATGGCGGCGTCGTCGTCAACAATGAGGAGTTTAGGCTTCGTCATCCTGCCCTCGCGCCGCGACCGCCGGCCGGCCCCGGTCATCAACCTCTCGTGCCCGCCCGGCGGCTCGCTCTTGCCGCCTGATCATTAGCTGCGTCCCCCTGCTTCGCAACGCCTGTGCCAGCGATGGTGCGGAGCGCGGCGCGGCGGATTACAAGGCTTTCCACGCGCCGGGCGCCGCGTTGAGGCCACGCGCTGTGGACACGTGTAGACAAGCGGCGCGGCCCCACTGTGCACAAACGTTGACAGGGGAGTCTGGGGGCGCCGTCGGGTGCAAGCCGCTTGCAGTTTGGAGAGCGCGGGTCGGAGAGACGGGCCGGGGGCCTCGCTTACTTGAGGCCGAGTTCGGCGATGAGGCGGTGGAGGTAGGAGCGGCTGATGCCGAGGCGGCGCGCGGCGGCGACGCGGTTGCCGCCCGAGGCGTCGAGGGCGGCGATGATTAGGCGGCGCTTGTGCGCGTGCATGGCGCCCTCGAATGAGGTCTCGTCGGCCGGGGCGGGGCCATCTGCGGGCGGCGCGGGCGGCGGAGTGCGCAGGACCTTCTCGGGCAGAAACTCGACGCCGAGCTGCCCCTCGCGCGTCAGGACGACGAGCCGCTCGATCAGGTTCTCAAGCTCGCGGACGTTACCCGGCCAGTCGTACTCGCAGAGTGCCTCGACGAGCGCGGGGTCCAGTTCGGGCGTGGCGCGGTTGTGCTTCTCGGCGGCCTTGGCGGCGAAGTGTGCGGCCAGGAGCGGGAGGTCTTCGCGCCGCTCGCGCAGGGGCGGCAGGTGAAGCGGGACGACGTTGAGGCGGAAGAAGAGGTCGCGGCGGAAGCGGCCCACCTCGACCTCCTGTTCGAGGTCGCGGTTCGAGGCCGCGATCAGGCGGATGTCGACCTCTACGGCCTTGGTGCCGCCGAGCCGCTCGAAGCTGCGCTCCTGAAGGACGCGGAGCAGCTTGACCTGCACGGCCGGCGACAGCTCGCCGATCTCGTCGAGGAAGAGCGTGCCGCCGTCGGCCAGCTCGAAGCGCCCCTTGCGGGCGCGGTCGGCTCCGGTGAAGGCGCCGCGCTCGTGTCCGAACAGTTCCGACTCGACCAGAGACTCGGGCAGCGCGGCGCAACTGACGGCGATGAAGGGGCGGTCGCGGCGCGGGCTCTCCTCGTGGACGGCGCGGGCGAGAACCTCCTTGCCCGTCCCGTTCTCGCCGGTGATGAGGACTGTGGCCGAGGTGTCGGCGACGGCCCGGGCCTGCTTGAGCACGTGTTCGAGCGCGGGGCTGGTGCCGACGAAGCGGCCGAAGCCGCGGAACATCTCAAGTTCCGAGCGGAGCCTGAGGACTTCGCATTCGAGCCGCCGGACGCGGGCCGCCTGCGTGACGATGTGCGTGACTTCGGCCTCGTCGAAGGGCTTCTGGAAGAAGCCGTAGGCGCCGCGGCGGATGGCTTCGAGCGCGTCCTGCCGGTCGCCGCTGCCGGTGATGACGACGACGGGGACGGGCGGGCGCTCGCCGCGCGCGGCCTCCACGACGGCCAGCCCCTCCTCGATGCCGTTGAGCAGCGGCGGCAGGCGCAGGTCGCAGATGACCACGTCCACGCGCCCGGCCCTCAGCAGCTCGACCGCCTCGTAGCGCGTGCCGGCCTCAAGGACGCGGCGGCCCTCGGCCAGCGCCCAGCGCAGTTGGCTGCGGAGCGTGCGGTCGTCGTCAACCACGAGGACCGTGATCTGCGACTCGTCCGGCGCGGTCTGGTTCTGGCGTTCGGCGGCCATCGGATGCTTCGGCGGAGAGCGCGCCCGCGCGCGGCACGCGCCGGGCGGGACGCGCGCCGGAGGCGAGGGGCGGCGCGGCACCCGGGCAAAAAGAGAATCGGGGGTAGAAAAGCGGTAAGACTGCTCAGGCTGCCGGGGGCGCTTCGGCGCCGCCGGGGCAACAGCCGGGACCGAAGACTGCTGCCGGCGAGCTGACGGGGGGCAAGTGTGACTCGTTCGGCCTTCGGCGCTGCGGCGGGCTTCAAGGTCGTTCGCCCGACGAAAACAGGCGGGATGGTAGCACGACGCGGAAGCGCGTGCCAGCGCCGACCTCGGTCTCCACGTCGATGCGCCCGCCGTGGGCCTCGACGATCTCGCGCACGGCGTAGAGGCCGAGGCCGATGCCCTTGCTCTTGGTGGTCGAGAAGGGGTGGAAGAGGCGCGTGCGGACGAACTCCTTGCTCATGCCGACGCCGGTGTCTGCGACGCTGAAGAAGACGTAGTTATCCGACTGGCGGCCGGCCTCGACGGTGAGGCGGCCGCCGCGCGCCCCCATCGCCTCGACGGCGTTGATGACGAGGTTCTCGACGACGTTCTCGATCCGCTCGGGCTCGACCGTGGAGATCAGCTCGTCGGGCAGGCTCGTCTCGATCTGGTAGAGCGCGCTGTAGGGCTCGACGTTGGCGGCCAGCACGCGGCGGATGATCGGCATCAGATCGGCCTGCCGCATGTTGCGGCGATACTCTCCCGAGAGCGAGACGACCGGCTCGTTGAGGCGGGCGACGAGGCGGCGCAGCTTGTCGGCGGCCTCGCGCAGGCTGGCGATGGCGTCGGCGCGAAACTCCTCGCGGTGGTACTGCCGCTCCATGTTCGAGACGAGCATCGAGAGGCCGGTGATGGCGTTCTTGAGGTCGTGCGTCAGCATCGCCGAGAGCCGCATGAACGAGTCGAACTGCTTCGACTCGGCCTCGCGCGCGATCATCTCCCTCAGGCGCTCGCTCATCAGGTTGAAGCTCTCGGCGAGGCCGCGCATCTCGTCGCCGGAGCTGAGGTCGATCCGCTGTTCGAGCTTGCCGGCGGCGATGGCCGAGGCGCCGCGCGCCACGCGCTCGACGCTCGTGCCGGCACGGTTCGTGATGACGATCAGCAGGCCGAGCGCCGTCGCGCCGGCCGCGAGCGCGAACAGCAGGCCCCACAGCCCCGAGCGGCGGACCGGCGCCACGACCTGCGTGTAGTCGTCGGAGACGGCGAGCGAGACGGGCAGCCCCTGCGCCTGCCGGAAGGCCGCCAGCCAGCGGTGGCCGCCCGGCGCCTCGTAGAAGGCGAAGCCCTCCTCGCCCGCAGCCATCCGCTCCGCCACCTCGCGGAAGTAGGGCATGGCCGAGGCCACGGGCTGGTGCTTGAGCGCGTCGTTGGTGTGGTAGAGGGTCTGCTGCGTCGAGTTGTCGAGCACGACGAGCGGGTGAGTCATCACCCCGGCAGCGGCGCGACCGCCGGGCGGCGGGCCGGGCCGGCCGTCGCGCCGGATGGCCGCCGCCTGCGCCGGGTCCAGGCCGGCGTCGGCCTCGCCGAACACGTCCGTCAGCCTGACCTCGGCGAAGAGCGCGCCGAGCGGCCGTCCGGTGCCCTCCTCGCGCACGGGCACGGCCAGGCGCAGCGTCGAGCCGTGCTCGGGCGCGAGCCCGCGCAGAGGGGAGTCGCCCTCCCAGTTCAGAACCCTCGCGTCGAAGCGGCGCTCGCTGGCGACGAAGTCTGCGGTCTGGAAGTGTGGGCGCCCGCCGTTCTGGGAGTCGGCCTCGACGCGGAAGAGCGGCTCGCCTGCGGCGCTGAAAGCCGCCAGAGAATCGACGTAGCGCCGGTTGCTCCCGAAGAAATCTTCCAACTGCGCGCGGCACGCGGCAACCGTCTCGGGGCCGGCGGCGTCGGGACCGCGCCCGCCGGCGGCGGCCTCCATAGCGGCCCGCACGTGGGGCTCGCGCGAGCAGTCGAGCAGGTGGCGTCCGACCTGCCCGACGAGCTGCTCGGCCCGCGTGACGGCGTGGGCGGCACGGGCGCCGGCCTCGTCGCGCAGCACGGCCTCGACGGCCCGCAGGCCGTAGTAGTAAGAGAAGGCGCCGACGGCGAGGGGCGCGAGAGCGAGAGCGGTGAAGAGGATGAGCAGCTTCTTTTTGAGGGTCACGGCCGTCTTCTCGGGCGGCGGGTGAGGGGCCGGCGGGCGCCGCGGCGGCCGGGCGCGCCGAGCTGAGCCGCCGCGCCCGGGTCGCCCTTCAAGGGGCGCCCGTCATTTCAGCTTACCCGTCAGCCAGCGGACAAGGTTGAGTAGGAACTGCGCGTTGTGCGGTGCGTCGGGCGCGTTCATGCCGGCCGGCGTGCGGTCGGGGCCGGCGAGCTGGGCCGTGAACATGGCCGCCTCGCCGAAGAGCGCGACGCGCCCCCTGCCGAACCTGAACACGGCGCCCTGGAGCCAGCCGCCGACGGCGAGGCGCGGCGTCTCGGGCGTGAACTGCCACGCCACCTCGGGCGTGAGCGAGACGACCTGCGGCGGCAGGACGAGCAGGGGCTCGGCCCTGCTGCTGTCGCCCCGGACGCGGAAGGCCGAGCCGGTGAAGGTGACGACGCGCTCGACGCGCTCGGAGGCCGAGCGCCCGCGCGTGATCTTGTGATCGCGGAGCGTGCCGTCTTCGCGGACGAAGACGAGCCGGCCGCTCTGGCTCTCCCCGTCCAGGGCGAAGCCGTCGCTCCACTCGGCGCCGAAGGCCGCGGCCAGTTTCGCCGCCGCGCCGGGCATCGGCATGTGGTCCACGATGAGCAGGAGCGAGCCGCCGCCCCTCACCCATTCGCGCACGGCCGCGACCTCCTCGTCGCTGAAGGCCGAAGGGCGAGCCGCCCAAACTGACTGCGCGCCCTGCCCCGCGGGGGCCGAGCCCGTCGAGCCCGTCGAGCCCGCTGAGCCCACCGAGCCCGTCGAGGTGGCTGCGGCAGGCGCCGTGGGAGCGGCGGGAGCGGCGGGAGCGGCGGGGGTGGCTGGCGCGGCGGGAGCGCCGAGCGCGTTCGCCACGACGAGCAGGCGGACGCCCTTGAGCGCCCGGCGGCTGAAAGGCTCGGTTGACGCGCGGACGCGGTAGCCGTCGCGCCTGAGCAGTTCGGCGAAGGGCAGGTAGCGGCCCGAGGCCGTGTGGAAGTTGTTGTGGGCCTCGTCGAGCGCGACGACGGGGCCGCGACCGGGCTTGTGGGCGGGTTTGGCGATGGGCGGCGCGAACTTATCGTCGGCCACCTGCTGCGCGCGCGCCGCGGCGGGCAGCAGGAAGGCCGAGAGCAGGACGGCCGACAGGAAGGCGAGCGCGAGCCGGGCCGCGAGGCGCGCGGCCCGGCTCGACTTGATTCCTGAAGGCGGTAGTCTCACGGCCTTTGCTTCTTTACGGCCGGCCCGGCCCGCGCGGCTCTACGACGCGAGCTTCGCGTCGAGCGTGATCTCGGCGTTAAAGAGACGCGAGACCGGGCACCCGGCCTTCGCGTTGTTGGCGGCCTGCTCGAAGGCAGCGCGGTCGGCGTTCGGGATCGCGGCGGTCAAATCAAGGTGGACCTTCGTGATGGTGAAGCCGGCGTCGGTCTTCTCCAGCCTGACGGTCGCCGTGGTCTCGATGCGGTCGGCGCGCAGGCCGGCGTCTTCGAGCTGCTTCGAGAGCGCCATCGAGAAGCAGCCGGCGTGGGCCGCCGCGAGCAGTTCCTCGGGGTTGGTGCCTGTGCCCTCCTCGAAGCGAGTCGAAAAGGAATACTGCGCCTCCCTGAGCACGCCGCTCTCGGTCGAGACCGTCCCGCGGCCGTCCTTCAACCCGCCCTGCCAGACGGCGGAGCCTGTGCGTTTCATGTGCCTTGTCCCTCCTGAGTGATGAAGTCGAAAAAAGTAGGTGGGGCCTCAGACCCGCGCGCGCCCGAACCCTTCGAGGACGGGGCGGAGGCGGCGAATCACCTCGTCGTGGGCCGCGCCGTTCGAGCAGACCAGCCCGTTGCGGTTCCGCACGTCGGGCGTGTTGTAGCGCAGCGGCCCGCCCCAGAGGTCCGTGACGCGCCCGCCGGCCCCGACGAGCACGGCCTCGGGCGCGCAGGTGTCCCACTGCTTGGTCCGGCCCGAGAGGTGGATGTAGAGGTCGCACTGGCGCTCGACGAGCAGCCCGACCTTGATGCCGACCGAGTGGCGGCGGACCTCGGAACTAACGCCGAGGGCGCGGACCACCGTGTCCATGCGTGGGCCGCGGTGCGAGCGGCTCTCGGCCAGCCGCATCCGCCGCGGGCGGGTCTCGGTCGTCACCGACAGGCGCTCGCGCAGGAACTCGCCCGCGGCGTCCGCCACCGGCCGCTCGACCCACGCGCCGTGCCCCTCGGCCGCGTAGTAAAGCACGTCGGTGGCCGGCGCGTAAACGACTCCGAGCACGCTGCGACCCCCGACGGCCAGCCCGATCTGGACGGCGAAGTCGCCCGTGCCGGCGATGAAGCCCTTCGTGCCGTCGAGCGGGTCAACCATCCAGACGCGCTCGCGGCCGAGGCGCCGCTTCGTGTCCACGGACTCTTCGGCCAGGATGCCGTCTTCGGGGAAGACCTCGGCGAGGCTGCGCACGATCAGCTCGTTGACGGCCCTGTCGGCCTGCGTCACCGGCTCGCCCAGCTCGTCGCCCGGCGGCCCCTTGTGCTCGACGCGCAGCGGCCCGCCGTAGTAAGTGAGCGCCGCCGCGCCCGACTTGCGCGCCAGCTCGACGGCCGCGCCCAGCTCGCGCGCGTACAACGCCGGGCCGGCCTCTCCCGCCTGTTCGCCCATGCCGGAGATATTAACAGGGATGAGCGCGCCGGTCAGGGGCCGGGCGTTTGGGCCTCCTCGCGGGCGGCGCGGCGCACGGCGTCGAGCGTGACGGCGAGGTCGCGCCGGGTCGTGCGGAAGTTGGTGACCGAGGCGCGCAGAGTGAAGCGCCCGCGCACGACGGCGTTCGAGAGGTAAGCCGCGCCGCCCCTTTGAAGCCTGTGGAGCAGCCGCGCGTTCAGCTCGTCCAGGCGCCGGTTGGCCTGCTCGCGCTGCTCGTCGTCGGCCGCCGCCTCAAGCTCGCGGCGCGCGCCGGGCGTCAGGTAGCGAAAGCAGCAGATGCCGAGCGTCGTGGGCGCCGTCAGCTCGAAGTCTTCGGACGCGCGGACGAGTTCGGCCAGGTGCTCGGCCAGAGCGCAGTCTTCGGCGATTGCGGCGGCGACGCGGCGCGCGCCGTGGTAGCGCAGCACGGCCCAGACCTTGAGCGCGCGGAACGGGCGCGACAGCTCGGGCCCGTAGTCCCAGAAGGCGAAAGCCTCTTCGCCCTCCTCCTCGAAGATTTGTATGTAGTCGCCGCCGGTGTCGGCGAAGGCCGCCCGCGCCCGCGCCGGCTCGCGCAGCAGCAGGCACCCGACGCCGACCGGAGAGTAGAGCCACTTATGCGGGTCGAGCGCGATTGAGTCGGCCAGTTCGAGGCCGCGGAACAGCTCGCGCTTCTCGGGCACGGCCGCGGCCGGCGCGCCGTAGGCGCCGTCAACGTGGAGCCAGAGGCCGTGGTCGCGCGCGAGGCGGGCCGCGTCCGCGAGCGGGTCCACGGCGCCCGTCGAGACCGTGCCCGCGTTCGCCACGACGCAGAAAGGCCGCAGGCCGGCGCGCAGGTCGGCCTCGATCATCTCGCGCAGAGCGCGCACGTCGAGACGGAAGGCCCCGTCTGCCGCGACGAGCCGAACGTGTTCGCGGCCGACGCCGAGCAGGTCCGCGGCCTTCGGCACGGAGAGGTGGACCTGGTCCGAGGCGTAGAGCGTCATCGGCGCGCCCGCCCCCCAAAGGCCGCGTTGCGCGAGAGAGCGCGCGCCGCCCGCGCCCTCGGCCGCCGCGCGCGTGCGGAGCGCGACGAAGACCGCGGCGAGGTTGGCCGCCGAGCCGCCGCCCGTCAGCAGTCCGCCGCAGCCCTCATTAACGCCCCGGCCCGCGTAGCCGATCAGCTCGGCGAGCCAGCGCACGACCGTCCGCTCGATCTCGGTCGCGGCCGGGGCCGAGCGCCAGGAGGTGACGTTCTGGTTGAGCGCCGCCGCCAGCCACTCGGCCAGCACGGCGACTGGCGCGGCCGGCGAGGCCACGTAGCCGAACATCCGCGGGTGGCCGTTGGCCCGCCCGTACCTCATCACCCACTTGCATTCGTCAGCCAGCTCGTCGAAGTCCGCGCCCTCTTCGGGCAGCGGCCGTCGCAGCACCTCCGCCACGCGCTCGGCCGAGGCCGGCGGGAAGACGCGCGGGGCCACGGGTGACGAGACGTAGTCCACGGCCAGCCCGTGGAACAGCTCTGCCAGCCGGGTCAGCTCGTCGGAAGGCGGGTCCAGCGTCGCCGCCCTCTCGCCCTCCTCGGGGAAGCTGCGCCCCCGGTCCGCCTCCTCCCGGTTTGCGCCCTCCCACACCTCGAAGTCGTCGCCCCGTTCGTCAGTCCTCATAAGTTTCTTCCTTATAAGCTTCTTCCTTCGGCCGCTCTGATTTCAAAGTGGGGGCGCCGGCCCCCGTGCTACACTGCGCGAACGCAAATTCGCCGAGACTTTAAGGAGGACAGGACCGAATGACCCTGCCCGGACACGCCACGACCGAGGGGACCGCGCGCTACCGCGAGAGGTTCTCTGGCTCGGCGGCCGAAAAACACTTCCGCTTCGAGCAGGGCCTCTGGCTCTCTTCAATCGGCCTCGGCACCTACCTCGGCGACGCCGACGAGGAGACCGACCGCTCCTATGCGGACGCCGTCGCGCGCGCCGTCGCGCTCGGCGCCAACGTCATCGACGCGGCGGCCAACTACCGCCACCAGCGCAGCGAGCGTTCAATCGGCGCGGCCCTCGGACTGTTGACGAGCGCGGGCGGCTACGCGCGCGACGAGATAGTCGTCTGCACGAAGGGCGGCTACCTGCCCTTCGACGGCGAGGCGCCCGCCTCGCAGGAGGCCCGCCGCCGCTACGTCGTCGAAACCTTCGTCGAGAGCGGCCTCGCCGCGCCCGAAGAGATCGTCGGCGGCCACTGCATGACGCCGCGCTACCTCGCGCATCAGGTCGCGCAGTCGCTCGGCAACATGAGTCTGGAGACGGTAGACGTTTACTACGTCCACAACCCCGAGGCGCAGCTCCAGCACGTCTCGCGCGAGGAGTTCGAGCGGCGACTGCTGGCGGCCTTCGAGCAGCTTGAGCGCGAGCGCGCGGCCGGGCGGCTGCGCTTCTACGGCGCGGCCACCTGGAACGGCCTGCGCGCCCCGGCCGGCGCGCGCAACCACCACCCGCTCGAACGACTAATCGAGCTGGCGCACGAGGCCGGCGGCGACTCGCACGGTTTTCGCTTCGTCCAGCTCCCTTTTAACCTCGCCATGCCCGAGGCGCTGACCGAGGCCAACCACACCTTCCGCGAGGCCGAGGTCTCACTGCTCGAAGCGGCGCGGGCCTTCGGCGTCACGGTCGTCGCCAGCGCCTCGCTCAAGCAGGGGGCCGTCGCGCGTGGGCTCCCCGAGCACGTCCGCGAGGCGCTCGGCGGCCAGCCCACCGACGCGCAGACCGCCATCCAGTTCGTCCGCTCGACGCCCGGCGTCACGACGGCGCTGGTCGGCATGAGCCGGCGCGAACACGTCGAGGAGAACCTGCAACTGGCCCGCGCCGAGCCCGCCTCGGCCGAAGAGTACAGCCGCCTCTTCACCTTCGAGGAAGAGTGAGACGGAGACGGCGCGGGACGGCGCGCGAGGCCCGCGTAAAAGAGTCGGGCGGAGAAGTTGACGCGGAGGCGACCGACATGCCCGAGCCCGAGATGAGGACGTTCGCGGAGTTCTGGCCCTTCTACGTCCGCGAGCACAGCCGGCCCGGCACGCGCCTGCTCCACGCCGCCGGCACGATTACGAGCACGGCGATTCTCGTCTTCGTCGTGGCGACGGGGCGCTGGCGCTGGCTGCCCCTCGCGCTCGTCGCCGGGTACGGGGCCGCCTGGGCCAGCCACTTCCTCGTCGAGCGCAACCGCCCCGCCACCTTCAAACACCCGCTCTGGTCGCTGCTCGGCGATTACAGGATGGTCGCCCTCATGGTCTTAGGCCGCATGGACGCCGAGGTCGCGCGTACGCGAACGGCGGCCGGCGATAGGTGACGGGCCCGAGCGTCCCTCCCGGTCTGTCACGACTGCCTCACTTAATCCGCTGAGCGGTGAGGGGGAATTTGTGTTCTTGATTAGCACAAGCCGTAAATCTAAAATCCACCCGCGCTGCCTCATCCCACTCAGCGAGGATATAACATGGCTCTCGTCGAAGCGATCATCTTGAGACTCGGCTCCTCTGTAGCTAAGGCCCTCATCAAATCTCTGGCGGGTAGCGCGTCCGGCGAAGTGTTGTCGGAGCTTGTCGGCCCGGTCGAAGAGTGGGGCAAAGATCAGTTGGGCCGGGCGGCCGAGCGGCGTCTGGAAAAACTGGGGCGGGAGGTGGCCGAGCGGATGCGGCCGGCCCTCGAAAACAAGTTCGGCCTGCTCGACGCCCAGCGCAAGCAGGTTGTCCTCGCCGAGGCGGCCACGACCCTGGCGAAGGCGGAGATTTCGCCCGACCTCATCGTCAAGCTTAACCTCGACCGCGAACGGCTCCGGCGCCACCTTCTGGACTCTCGGCCCCGCGCGACGAAGGGGTTCTCCGCCGAAGAGGTCAGGCTCTACGAGTTGACGCTGGCGGAGGCGAGCCGCCACGTCATCGAGATTGCGACCCACCTTTCCGGGTTCGCCGGGGCCGCCTACGCCGAGGTGCTGGAAGGGCAGGACCGTCTTTTAAGCGTCGTCGATAAGCTGGCGGCGGCCTCGGGCGAAGAGGCGGCCCGGTTCGAAGGGTGCTACCGCGACGCGGTCAGGGAACAGCTCGACCGGATGGACCTGTTCGGCGTGCGCCGCGTTGACCAGCTCCAGCGCCGCCAGAGCCTTTCAGTCTCCTACATCGCGCTGCAAGTGGAGCGGCTGGCCGGCGAGAAGGAGACGCGCGAGTCTGCCTCGCCGGGCGGCGATGGGGCAGAGCCTGCCGAAATGCGCTTCGACCTACGCATGCTCGGCGAATTGAGGTCAGGCCCCATCGATCAAATGCTGACGAAGTCGCGCCGGCTGGTCGTGCGCGGCGAGGCCGGCTCGGGCAAGACCACTCTGTTGCGATGGGTCGCCGTGCGTTCGGCGAGCCGCGACTTCCCCTCGCACCTCGCGAGTTGGAACACCACCGTCCCCTTCTTCATCCGCCTGCGCGAGTGCGTGCGCGAGGGCTTCCCCTCGCCGGAGGAGTTGCCGCGCATGGTCGCGCCGATGCTGGCGGGCGGCATGCCGCACCGCTGGGTCCACGAGCAGCTTGAGAACGGGCGTGCGCTCGTCCTGGTTGACGGCGTGGACGAGTTGCCGAAGGAGCAGCGCGAGCCCGCGCGCCGGAGGCTCGCCGAGCTGGTCGCGGCCTACCCGCTCGCGCGCTACGTGGTCAGCTCGCGCCCCTCGGCGCTCAAAGCCGACGACTGGCCGGAGTGGCAGGAGTGGGTCAGGGGCGCGGGCTTCATGGAAGTGGCCTTGCAGCCGATGGGGCCTGCTCAGACCGAGAGCTTTATTGATCACTGGCACGCCGCCGTCAGGGAGCTGATTGACCCCGCTGAGGTGCCGGAGTTCGAGCGACGCCCCACCAACCTCAAGCGGCTGCTGCGCCTGCGCCCCGCGCTGCGCAAGCTGGCGACGAGCCCGCTGCTCTGCGCCATGATCTGCGCGCTGCACCGCGAGCGCGGCGACCGCCTGCCGTCCGAGCGCATCACGCTCTACAAGGACTGCTGCGAGATGCTGTTGAGTCTGCGAGAAGGCGTCCGCGGCATCGGCCTCGAAGGCGAGTACCCCGATTTGAGCGACCCGCAGAAGCAGGCGCTCATCCAGAGCTTCGCCTACTCGCTCATGCTCAACGGCTGGTCGGACGTGGAGACGGCGCAGGCCGACGCGCACTTCACGCGGCGCCTTGAGTTCATGAACCTCCCGGGCGTCAACGGCGCGCAGGTGCGTG
The DNA here is from genome assembly GCA_035645715.1 of Pyrinomonadaceae bacterium. Classification (GTDB taxonomy): domain Bacteria; phylum Acidobacteriota; class Blastocatellia; order Pyrinomonadales; family Pyrinomonadaceae; genus QHXN01. The sequence goes on along the minus strand of DASQMB010000054.1, from coordinate 97,868 downwards.
ACTACTTCGTCGAGCGCAGCAGCCTCCTGCGCGAGCCCGTCGCCGGCCGCGTGGACTTCACGCACCGCACCTTCCAGGAGTTCCTCGCCGCGCAGGAGGCCGTCCAGAACAACGACCTCGGCGTCTTGCTCAAACACGCCCACGACGACCAGTGGCGCGAGACCATCATCCTCGCCGCCGGCCTCGCCCGCCGCGAAGAGTGCGAGCGCCTGCTCCGCGACCTCGTCAAGCGCGCCAACAAACTCAGGACCCTGGCGCGCCGCAACCGCATGCTCCTGCTCGCCCTGGCCTCACTCGAAACACCCGTCCAGCTCGACCCCGCCGTCCGCGCACACGTCCTCGACGAGGCCGCCGCCGTCTTCCCTCCCAAAGACGAATCCGAGGCCAAGATGGTGGCCGCCGCCGGCGACCCCGCCGTGCAATTCCTGGTGCGGAAAGCTGGACACGAAGGTATCGTCGGGGCCGCCTGTGTCGAAGCGTTATCTCTCATCGGGACCAACGAAGCCCTTAAGGCGGTAGAAACTTACGCTAACGATGCTGACTGGTCGGTTCAGCAAGAAATCGCCAGCGCCTGGGACAATTTCGACCGCCATGAATATGCTGTTCGGGTATTATCGAAGTCGGACAGGTTGAATTTACCCCGCTTTTCTTCCTGGGAAGGATTCGACCGCCTCACTCACCTGACTGTGCTCTTCTTGTGGAAAGACTTTCCTTTTGCAGAAGTTAGTCAACTGGTAATGCTACCAAACCTCAGTCACCTCGCTATTGCGGACCCAGCCGACGCGGTTAACGACTTAACACCCCTGAGTGTTTTAAGGAGCGTGACAGGATTGACGTTAGCAGATGGCTTTGAGGCTGTTACTGACCTCCACCCTCTCGCCAGTCTTTCAAGTCTCAGAAATCTATCTTTGTTTGCCTTTAAATCGTTGACTGACTTGAGCCCGATATCTGCGCTTCATCAGCTTATAGACCTTTTTTTCGCTAACTGTAATGCCGAAGATTTTAATCCCCTTGCTAATCTTACTAACCTTGAAGGGCTATATTTCCAGAATTGCCCGGAGCTTAAAGACCTCCGCCCGCTAAGCAGATTGAAGAAACTTGGACGCTTAACTCTCACAAACTGCGAAAGAGTTACCGATTTAAGTCCGCTCGCCAGTTTGACCGAGCTTCAAGTCCTTGAGCTATACCATACCGGGGTGAGTGACCTGAGTCCACTGAGCAAGATAAAGAACTTGCGCGTTAATCATGACGGCGAGATAGTTGAGTTCTGACGCGAGCCTGCAAAATCCTTCACGGACTCGTCAGCGTCGCTCGTACCAATCGAGCGGGGCGGGCAACTCTTTGGCGGCGAATGCCGGCGGCGCCGCGGCGGCCGCCCTCAGTCAACCAGCGCGTCGCCCACGACGTGGCCGCGCGCGTCCTTCGGCGCCGGTATGCCGAGGAGGCGCGAGAGGGTCGGGGCGATGTCTATCTGGCGGACGCCGGGGATGATGACGTTGCGGCGCACGCCCGGCCCGGCCATGAAGAAGACGGCCTTCATCTTGGCGCGGTGCGGGTAGAAGCCGTGCTCGCCGTTGCCCGCGCCGCGGCGGCCGGGGCTGAAGATGTCCGCGACGTAGCGCGACGAGGGCATGTAGCCGGGTGCGGTGTCGAAGTAGAGGTCGCCGCCCGCCGGGCCGCCGATGCCGAGGCCGGCCGTCTCTTCGGGGCGGAAGACTTTGGTGATGACGTGGCGGCCGGTCTCGGGGTCTACGAGCGCGAGCAGGCTCTCGGCCGCCCGGCGCAGGACCTCCTCGCGCTCGGAGGGCGGCACGATCCCGCCCTTCCATTCCGTGCCGTTGAGGCGCACGAAAAAGTCGCTGCCGCCCGTCGCCTTCGTGCGCGCCAGCTCGACCCTGCCTTCGGCATCGACCCCGAGCAGCCCCGCGCGTCCGAGCACGGCGTCGACCGAGATGAACTTATTGACCCCCTCCATCCCGTGGTCGCTCACCAGGCAGACGACGGCGCCCGGCCCGGCGAGCCGGACGATCTCGCCCAACCACTCGTCCTGAATGCGGAAGACCTCTTCGTAGAAGGGCCAGAGCCGCGCCGCGAGCGCGGGGTCGTGTGCCGGGCTCGCCGGGTCGAGAATGCCGACCCAGATGTGGCCGGCGCTGTCGCTGTTTGGCGTGTAGTGCGTGAGCAGTTCGGGCGACCAGCGGCGGAAGGCGTAGCGCGTGCCGCGCTTCAAAAACTCCGTGTCGAGTCGGACGAGTTCGAGGGCGCGGCGCTCGGCCGTGCCGTCGCCGCCCTCCCAGAGCGGCGGCCCGAGCCGGCCGTCGGCGTACCCCCAGAAGGGATCGCCGTGGAAGCCGCCGTAGGCTTCGAGGTACTGCTCTGCCTCGCGGCGCGAGACGGTGCCGGGCACGGCGTTGGCCGCGCGCTGGTAGAGCGCGAGGCGGCTGCCGTCGGGTGCCAGCTCGAAGAGGCGCAGGTAGAGGTTGGCGAACAGTTCGCCTTTGGTGACGCGGACGGGCGGGCTGTAATGCGCGAGGTCGCGCGAGGCTTCGGCCGGCTTGAGCCTGAACGAGGGGGCGGCCGCGTCGGCCTTCGCGCCGCGGCGGACGAGGACAGTGTCTAAGCCGCGGACGGGGTCGGCCGGGTCGTCGAAGACGAAGAGGCTCAGGGCCGTCTCGCCGATTGTCAGCGTCAGCTCGCGCGGCCCGCCCGCGTCGCCGTCGTGGCGCGGCGCGCCCGCCCAGCCCGTAGCCGGCCGCAGGTCTTTGGCGCCCCAGACGCGCTCGCGCTCGATCTGCGACTCGAAGCCGCTGAAGGCGACGAAGCGTTCGGCGGGCACGCCCGCCGCGCGCAGCGCCGCGAGGTGCGGCCCGAACGGGAAGACCTGAGTGCCCGAGAGGGCGACGACGCGGCGGCCGGCCTTCGCCGCCGTCACGTAGATGGGCTCGGCCAGCAGCGCCTCCGAAGAGTAGCCCGAGCGCGATTCGAGCAGCGTGTGAGATTCGCGCGGCAGGCGCGGCACGCTGTTGGCTACGACGCCGCTCACGTCGCCGAAGGCGCCGGTCCAGACTGCGGCGTGGCCCGGCGCGGTCTTCGAGGGGAAGTTGGGCGTGCTCCACTCGGCCCGCACGCCGCGCCGCACGAGCCGAGCCAGGTGCGGCAGCTTGTCCTCCGCGAGCAGCCTGTCGAGCACCCAGTCGGCCGCGCCGTCCCACGACACGATCACGACCCTTCGTGCCCGCCCGCGCCGCTGCGACTGCGCCTCGCCCGCCGGCACACAGGCGCACAACAGAGCGGCCGCCAACGCCGCGCGAACGACGAACCCCCACGCCGCCCGGCTCACTCTCATCCCTTCTCCCCTCTCATCTCTCTCCCCTTCATCTTTCAACCGCCTCATCCTTTTCCCTTCTCCCCTTCCCTTCCGGCGCGCTGCTGGCTCTTCTGGTAGAAGTAAGAGACGGCGAGCAGGACGAGGCCGAGGGCGACGAACGAGACGATGCGGTAAGCCTGATCGAGCGAGGCCAAATCCCAGAAGAAGACCTTCAGCGTCGTCAGCCCGAGCAGCCCGAGCGCCAACAGCCGCAGCAGCCGCACCCGCCGCATCCGCCCGACCACCAGCAGCCCCGCGCCGTAGAGCGCCCAGATGAGCGAGAGCGAAAGCTGCCTGGCGAGCCGCAGGTCGCGTACAGGCCGGGTCAGGCGCTCGTAGTCGGCAGTTGCGGCCCGGTATTGTTCGTAACTATCGGTGACAGTCGGCGGGTCGGGCAGTCGCGCGCCGGCCTCGGCGATGCGGGCCTCGAAGTAGCCGCTCGCCTCGGCGCTCAGGGCGACGACGGCGAGCAGGTTCGCCGCCACGATGAGCAGCGGCACCACAGCGCGCTCCCCCTCGGGCAGCGATTCGGCCCGGCCGTAGAGGCGGGCGGCGTAGAAGTAGGCCGCGACCAGCACGGCGAAGGCCGCGAAGGTCGGGTTGAAGACGGGCGCGTGCCAAGCCTCCGCGTAATACGGCAAACACCCGGCGGCCCCCACTACGGTCGCCGCCGCCAGCAGCAGCAAGCCCGCGTAGCGCAGCGGACGCCAGCCGAGCCGCGCCCCGTAGGCCAGCAGCCCCGACCCGTAAACAGCCCACAGCGTCGCCAGCGAGAAGAGGCGCGCGTTCTCGACGCGGTCGTGGAGGTCGGCCGCGTCGGCCGCAGCCCCGCCCGCGTCGGCCGCGGCACTGCGGCGCGCGAAATAGTCGTTGAGATCGAAGGTCAGCAGGGCGAGGACCAGGGCGTTCGCCGTCAGGGCCAGGGCCGAAGAGGCGGCCGCGGCCTCACGGCCCGCGAGGCTGCCGCCTCCGGCCGCGCGCCGGTAGAGCCACACGCCGCAGCCGAGCGCCGCCACCAGCGACGCGCACGAGAGCGCGCGAAGGTTCAGGAGCGGCACGAAGGCCGTGCCCTCACGGAAAGAGGAGTCGGGCAGGTCCCAGAAGAACCAGTGGAGCGCGGCCAGCGCGAAGACCCCGAGCCCGGCCCGCCGCGCCGACGCCTCGCCCGCGCGCAGCCCCGCCCACGTCAGCATCAGCCCCTCGACCGCCCACGCAGCCGTCACCCAGTAGAGTTCGTACTGCGTCCCGAGCGCGACGGTGAAGAAGGTGACGGCGCCGGCGACGTAGAGGTAGGCCAGCAGGCGGTCGGCCCGGTTCAGCCTCCACGCCGCGTAGAAGAGGAGCACGAAGAGGGCCGAGACCAAAACGGCGGCCGTCGCCGGCAGCCGCCGCTCGTAGCCGGCCTCGGCCAGCAGCAGGTAGCCGAGCCCGAAGTGGAAGCTCGCGTTGGCGCCGACGAGCGCCGCGTCGAACCAGCGCGCCCGACGCCGCGGCAGGAGGTTGTGGACGACGGCCAGCAGCGAGTAGATGAGGAAGAAGAGCGAGAGGAAAAAAAGCGTGGTCCAGAGCTTCTCAAGCCTGTAGTGCGTGACGAGCCAGCCGAGCGTGACGAGCGCCGTGGCCGCGAACGAGAGTGAGTTGAGGATCGTCCAGCGCCGGAAGTAAGCGACCGTCAGCACGCCCGCGTCGAGCAGCGCGACGTAGGCGAAGAGGCCGACCTGGTTGTCTTCGCCCGTCGAGAGGAGCGCGGGCGTCAGGAACCCGCCGATCAGCCCGAGCACGGCGACGGGCAGCGCGTCGAAGCGGACGGCCAGCAACACGGCCGCCGCCGTCACGCCGGCCATCAGGGCGAAGGCCGGGGGCTGGCCGACGAGCTGGTAGAAATTGTAGGCCGCGTAGATCGAGAGGTAGAGGATGAGAAGGCCGCCGCCGGCCAGCACGTAGGCGTATTGCCTGAGGCCGCGCAGCCGCAGCCGCTCGGCCAGCGCCAGCAGCCCGAGCCCGCCCGCGCCGCCCAGCATGACGCGCGTGCCCGGCCCCATCCAGTTGTTCTCGAAGGCGTACTTGAGAGAGAAGGCCGCGCCGAAGACGACGGCCAGGATGCCGACCCAACTGGACCAGGTCCCGCCGACGATTGCCTCGATGTCTCTCGGCGCGGCCGGCCCCGCTTCTTCGGCCGCGCGGCGCCCGGCCTCGTGTCCGGCCGACTCGCCGGCCGTGTTCGCGGGCTCGTCGTGGGCGTGCGGCGCGGGCTCTTTGCGGGCGCGCGGCGCCGGCTCTTGGTTGGTCCGGTCGGTCCGGGCGGGCGGTGATTCAAAGCCGAGCCGCCGCTCGACCGCCTGGAGCCGAGCGGCGTTGGCTTGCAGCAGCCCTTCGAGGCGGTCGAGGCGTTCGAGCAGTTGATCGAGCGACGGGCGCGGGGGTAGGTCTTCGGCCATAGAGCCTCCGCCGCCATCATAGAGGAAGCCGCGCCGGGAGCGTTACGACTTTCCACGGCCGCCGCGCGCGGGCCTCAGAGACTACGGCCGGACAGGAAGCGGCCGACGAAGCCGCGCAGCTCTTCGAGCGACGGGTCGGAGACGACGCGGTAGACGCGCGCCCGACAGCCGGGCGGCAGCTCGCGCGCCGTCAGGGCCTCGGTGATGACCAGGTCGCTCGCCGGCAGGCCGCGCCGCCAGCCCGGCGCCCGCGCGTCGCGGAAGTCGAGCGCGTCGGCGTCGAGCCCGGCCGCCAGCAGCACCACGCGCGACCATTCGAGGAAGCTCGGCCAGCGCGAGACGACCGTGACGAGCGCGCCGGGCGGCGGCGCCTGCTCGCCCTTCAGAGACTCCGCGACCGAGTGGGCGCGCAGCAGGATGGGCGTCGAATCGGGCGGCAGCCGTCGGGCCACTTCGGCGGCCTGCCCGTAGAGCGCGACGACGGCCGCGCCCGCCAACGGCGCAACTTCACTCAACGCTTCGAGGCCGACGCCGCGCGTGCGAAAGCCGGTCGCCTCCTCGATCTCGGCGCAGAGGATTTCGCGCAAGCCCTCGTCGGGCTCGGCGACGAGGAAGTGGTCGGGCGCCTGCCGCGCGAGCCAGTGGCGCAGGCGCGCCTGCACCTCCGCGAGCGAGAAGCCCTCGGCGCGGGCGAGCGAGAGGAAGGCGGCGATCAGGCGGTCGAGGTCGGGCCGCGCGCCGCGAGCCGCGCTGCCGTCGGCGCCGCGCGCGCGGACGTAGACGCCGCTCCCCTTGCGCAGGTCGAGCCACCCGCGCCGCTCCAGCTCGCGGTAGGCGGCGCTGACCGTGTTGGAGTGGATGTGGAAGCGGCGGGCCAGCTCGCGCGTCGAGGGCAGGCGTTGCCCGGCCTTCAGGTCGTCGCTGATGATGCCGAGCATGATCTGTTTGACCAGTTGCTCCCTCAGCGGGACCTCGCTGTTCTTCGAGAGCCAGAGGCGCATCGCCGTCGTCGTCCTGGTCGCGTCTGCCGCGCGGTGGTTCCGGGCCGCTCGTCGCGGGGGTCGGGCTTCGAGTTTCCCGGTTTAAGGACCGAACGCCGGTTCCGGGGCATCGAGGTTATTTTCAAACAGGCTTTCGAGTGCCGGCAAGAGCCGGGGCCGCCCGCCGACCGCTGTTCGCGCCGGAGGGCGGCCCCGCCCGTGTGCTCAGTTCGTCGAAGAGTTCAGCCGCGGCGTTTGCGACCGCCGCCGGTCAGGCTGCCGAGGACGTTGGTGACGGTGGCCGCTACGCGGCCCGCAGTCCTCGCAACGTTGGTGATGAGGTCCGCTTGGTTGCCGCCTAGCCACCTCCTTTGCGGCCGCCGCCCTTCGAGCCGCCGCCCTTCGAGCCGCCGCCCGCGCCGCCTCCTCTGCCCTTCGCGCCGCCCTTAGCCGCGCCACCTCGTGACGCGCCTTTGGCTCCGCCCTTGCCGGCGCCGCCCCCGGCTCCGCCCTTGCCGGCGCCGCCTCTAGCGCCGCCCTTCGAGGCACCGCCCTTCGACGCGCCCCTGGCACCGCCTTTCGCGCCGCCTTTCGCGCCGCCCTTAGCCGCGCCTTTCGCGGCTCCTTTGGCGCCGCCACCCTTGACCGCACCCTTCGCGCCGCCCTTGCCGGCGCCGCCTTTAGAAGCGCCACCCTTCGACGCGCCGCCGGACCTGGCCGCGCCCTTCGAGGCACCGCCGCCACCGCCGCCGGACCTGGCGCCTCCTTTGGCTGTGCCACCCTTCGACGCGCCGCCCTTGCCGGCGCCGCCCTTCGATGCGCCACCACCCTTTGCGGCCCCGCCACCTTGAGAAGCGCCGCTGGAAGCACCGCCGCCTTTCGCGCCACCGCCGCCTTTGGCCGTGCCCTTCGCGGCACCGCCTTCGGCCGCGCCGCCGTCCGACCCGCCCCCCTTCTTCGACGACGTGGCTCCTGCGCCGGACTTGGACGTGCCGCCCGCGCCCGCGCGCGCCGACGAGCCGCGGTTGGACGTGCCGCCGCCGGTCAGTCCGCCGCCCGCCCCTGCGGTGCCGCCGCCGGCCGCGCCCGCGCCGCCGCCGGTCGCGCCGCCGGCACCACCCGCACCGCCTTCGTCGCCAGCGCCGGGCGTGCCGCCCTCGGCGACGCCCGCGCCCATGCCGGTCGTGCGGCCGATGGCGGCCCCCCCGTGGACGCCGCCCGACTCACCGCCCGACTCGCCGCCGCGCGCGGACTCATCGCCGCCGGCGCCCGACTGGCCGCCCACCACGTCGTTAGTGTCGTCAGGTTCACGTGACATTCTGCTCTGCTCCTTTGTGAGAGGTCTGACCTCGCGCGTCCCCTTATTCGGGCGAGGTCCGGGAACCACTTCGGGATGCGCGACACTCGCAGAACCCTGCCGCGTCGCGGCGGAGGATAGCACAACTTTCAAACTTGAGAGCCCACTCTTTTCGACATCCGCGCCCTATCTTTCCGACGCCCGCCCTTGAGGCCGAAGGCGGCGCGCCCGTGCCCCGTGAAGAGCACAGCCGACCCTTCTCCGGCGGCCCCGCGCGCGGGTCTGATCGACGCGTGCACGGCCTTCATAATGTGCCACTCCGGGCTAAGCAGGGAGGTTTATGGGAGCACTCTCTTCGGCCATCGCAGCGCTGACGGCGATGGCCGCGCCGGCCGCCCTGACCTCGCTCTGCGGCGCGCTGATCCTCCCGACATCGGCGCGGCTCGGGCGGGTCGTGGACCGCGTCCGCTCACTCATTGACAGCTTTGAAGACCCGTCTTTTTGCGGGTCTTGTCTTTAACCAACCCGGCGTTCTGCCGTCCGTCCTTCACACACTCCACCCTACCCGCGCGGCCCACACCCGTGATGAACGCCACGCGGACGATCAGCGGCGAGACGGCAACCGCCCGCCCCGTCTGCCTGCAAAAATTTACGTGACTTCACCTGAGGTTGGTGACGAGCACCGCGTCGCTGACCGTCGTGCCGCGTGCGACGGCGAGCTGCCGGCCGTCGCGCGACCAGTCGAACCAGTAGAGGTAGTCGGACTTGAAGTCGGTCAACTGTTTGGGCGGGCCGCCGCCCGCGGGCAGCGCGAAGAGCTGGCCGGCGTCTCCGCGGTTGTCGATGTAGGCGAGGGCGCGGCCGTCGGGCGTCCAGCGCATGGTCGTGTTGACGCGAAATGGCGGCTCGCCGATCTTGGTGACGGGGCCGCCTTCGACCGCCACCCGCCCGAAGGAGAGGCCGCCGGCCCCGAGCAGGAAATACTGGAAGGCGACCTGTCTGCCGTCGGGCGAGAAGGACGGAATCTCCTCCCAGTACTCGTCGTTGAGCAGCGCCGGCTCGCTCCCGTCTATGCGCGCGCGCCACAGCGCGGGTACCCCCCTGGGGCCGGTGCTCGAATAGACGACCCACTGCCCGTCGGGCGAGATCGTGAAGCGCACGATGTTCGCGGCGAGCACTTGTGTGGGGTTGCCGCCGTCAATGTCCACGCGCCAGAGGCCGAACTCGTCGCCACGGTCGGAGAGGAAAAGGATGGAACGCCCGTCGGGCGTGACGGCGGGGTAGTAGTTCTGGCGCGCGTCTGCGGTCAACTGTTTCTGCGCGCCCGTCTCGGGGTCGAGCAGCCAGAGGTCGCGGCTGCCGCTCGCGTTCGAGCCGTAGACGAGCTTCCCGTCGGCCGTCCAACTGACGCCCCAGTTGCCGTCGGCCTTGCCCACGCCCGTCGTGACGCGCCGCGCCTCACCCCGGCCGTCGCCGGGCATCACCCAGAGGTCGGTCTCGCGCGCCGACTGCGCGACCACCATCGTCCTGCCGTCAACGCTCAGGCTCATGCCCTGGTACTCGTTCAGGTCGTTGGTGACGCGGCGGGCGGAGCCCTCCGGGTACGAGACGTGCCAGATTTGCGCCTGCGGCGAAGACTGGTCGCGGGCCGTCATCATCAGCCCCGCGCCGTCGGGCAGCCAGGCGATGGCGTCGATGTGCGACCAGCGGTGCGACCCGATCTGCCGTTCCCCGCTGCCGTCGGCCTCGATTTCAAGCAACGACATGGCGCCGTTAAGACGGCCCAGCGCGCAGGCCACGCGCCGCCCGTCGGGCGACCACGCGGGCGCGGTCGGGCGGGTCGGGTTGGCGAACAGCTCGCCGCCCCCGCGGGTCGAGACGATGCGCTCGCCCGTGCCGTCGGCGTTGGCGACGACGACTGTGCTGTCGCCGACGACCGGCGAGTGGTTGCGCACGAAGGCTATGCGCTTGCCGTCGGGCGAGAAGCTGACCGCGCTGAAAAGATTTTTAAGCAGCCTTTGCGAGTCGCCGCCGATGACGGAGACGCGGCTGAGCCACGTGACCTGACCGGCCAGGGCGTCCGGGCGGTTCTCCACGGCGCGGTAGTAAAGATAGTCGCCGTCGGGCGAGAAGGTCATGCCGCGCAGGATGAACTCGCCCGCCGGGACGATCTTGATGGTGCGCCCGGTCGCCACCTGCCTGATCCAGATGCTGGCCGTGGCGGCGCCGGCACGCTCGCCCGGCAGCCTCTCGATGCTGTTGTAGGCCACGTACTTTCCGTCGGGCGAGACGGCCGCGTCGGAAGTCCTGCCGGTGGTCGTCAGCCGCGTGAGCCGTATGCTTTCGAGTGAGAACGGCGGTTGGCCGGCGGCCTGCTCCCGCCCGTCGCGCACACGCCCGGAGAGCAGCAGCGCGGCGACGCCGAGCGCGGCGACGAGCGCCACCGCCGCGAGCGCCACCCACTTCCCGTGGCGTTTGATCCCCGCGACGACGTACTCGGCGCTGCTCGTGGGGCGCGCAACGGTGTCGGGGGCAGACGCAGCGCCCGTCGTCGAGGTCCCGCCGGCCGCGCCGGTCACACGCGCGCCGTCGGCCGACGCGGGCGGCGAAGGCGGCCGCGCCTCCGCCTGTCCCTTCAGCTCCTGCCCGATCTCTTCCAGCTCAATCGCCACGTCCTTGATCGACTGGTAGCGCCGTTCGGGGTCTTTATGAAGACAGCGGCGCACGATTCGCTCCAACTCGGCCGGCGCATCCGGGTTCAACTCCGTGACCGGGGCGGGCGTCTCGCGGATGATCTTGTTGAGCGACTCCGGCACGTCCGCGCCCTCGAAAGCCTTTCTCCCCGTGGCCGCCTCGTAGAGGATGCAGCCGAACGAGAAGATGTCGGAGCGGTGGTCAATCTCTCTGACGCGCCCCTGCGCCTGCTCGGGCGACATGTAGCCGGCCGTGCCCATCACCATGCCGGGCAGCGACTCCGGCGCGAGCACGGCCGTCGCCGCCTCGCTCCCGTCGCCGGCGCGCCCCGGCGGCCCGACCTGCTTCGCCAGCCCGAAGTCGAGCACCTTGGCGAAGCCGTCGCGCGTGACCATGATGTTGTCGGGCTTCAAGTCGCGGTGGACGACGCCTGCGGCGTGCGCCTTCTGAAGCCCCTCGGCCGCCTGCCGCAGGTAGTCGAGGAGCTTCGGCAGCGGGTCGCGCTCGCGGTGCATCCTCCGGCCTAGCGTCTCGCCCTCGACGTACTCCATTGCGATGAAGTAGCGCCCGTCCGACTCGCCGAGTTCGTAGACGGTGATGATGTTCGGGTGGCTGAGCGCGGAGGCGGCCCGCGCCTCGCGCGTGAACATCCGTGCGCGCCGCTCGTCGCCGGCCAGGTAGTCGGGCAGGAACTTGAGCGCCACCCGCCGGCCGAGCCTCGTGTCGAGCGCGAGGTACACGTCGCCCATGCCGCCCGAGCCGAGGCGCGACAGCACCTGATAGTGAGCCACCGCCCGCCCGGATAGAGACGCGCCGTCGCCGGGCAGCGAGGCGAAGGCCGCGGCCGGCTCCTCCAGGAAGTCGGGCGCCTCCTCGTGTGAGGCGAGCATCGCCTCGACCTCCCGGCGCAGCTCCTCGTCACCTCCGCAGGCCGCGGCGAGGAACGCGCGCCGCCCGGCCGCGTCGGGCCGCAGCAGCGCCGCCTCGAAGAGGCTCGTGATTCGGTGCCAGCGTTCGGGGTTCATAAAAGAGGGCCGCTAGCTGCCGCCGCCGGCGGGGGCGGGGCTGCCTGCACGATCTGACTTCCGGCCGCCGCTCCGGTATCGGGGCTCGCAAGCGGCTAACGACTCACTTACCGCCCTTCATGGTCTTGTGCAGCCATGCCCTGGCCACGGTCCAGTCGCGCTCGATTGTGGTGTCGGAGACGCCGAGCGCCTCGGCCGCCTCTTCGGTCGTCAGCCCGCCGAAGAATTTCAGCTCGACGACGCGGGCGCGGCGCGGGTCAACTTCGGCCAGCGCGGCTAGGGCCTCGTCGAGCGCGACGAGGTCGGGCGAGCGCGAGTCCGCCATCCCTTCGGCCTCGCCGAGCGTGACTTGCAACGCGCCCCCGCCGCGCTTCTGGTACTTGCGGCGGCGCGCGTAATCGACGAGGACGTGGCGCATCTGCCGCGCGGCAATGGCCAGGAAGTGCGCGCGGTTCTGCCAGCGCACGCGCCCCTGCTCGACGAGCTTGAGGTAAGCCTCGTTGACGAGCGCCGTGGTTTGGAGGGTGTGGCCGTGCCGCTCGCCGCGCATGTAGCCGCGCGCGAGGCGGCGCAGCTCGGCGTGGACGAGCGGCACGAGCCTTTCGAGCGCGGCCCGGTCGCCGTCGCCCCACGCGACGAGCAAATCGGTAATCTCATCCGGCGATGTCTGACCCATCCCGAACGCCCCGGCCGGCGCGCGAACCGGCCCGTCTCAACACCGCGCCTCGGCGTCGGCCGGGCGGCGTGCGAAAAAACTCGAAAACGGCGTGGAGGGATTTCCGACCGGTTCCCGCTTAAACGAGTGGGGGAGATGAAAACCGGTGCAAGGCGCGGCAGAGACGCTTGAGCGGGGCGCGCGTATTTTAGCCTCGCACGCCTCTGCGGCGCAAAACAAATTCTTCAGCAACAGAAAGGAAACTCGCCGTGAGACTGACTAACCATGTGCTGACTGCGTTCGCGTTCGCGTTCGTGATGCTGGCGGCCTCGCCCGCCGCCCTCGGTCAGGAGACTTATTCCGCGGGGGCCGGCGCCGCGGGGGGAGCGCCGAAGGCAGGCGTCGCCGAGGAGGTGCTGCGGCTTGAGCGCGAGTACGCCGAGGCCAGCAAGCGCGGCGACGCCGAGGCGCTCGACCGCTTCCACGCGGAAGACTTCAGGATGACGGCGCGCGGGCGCATCTTCGAGCGGGCCGAGATGATGGCGCGCGCCAGGGACAAGTCACGGCCGCGCGACGTGATCGAGTCGCTGACGGAAAGCGACGTGAGCGTGCGCGACTACGGACAGGCGGTCGTCACCACCGGGCGCTGGAAGCGCGTGAGCAAAAGCCCGGAGGGTAAGGACACGAGCGCCGAGGGCCACTTCACGCGCGTCTGGGTCAGGGGCGGCAGCGGCTACCGCCTGGCCGTCGCGCACTACTCGCCGGTGGCCCGCCCGCCCGCCGGGCAGTGACCGCGAGGGCGGTTCAGGCGCGCCGCCTCGCCGGGCGAGGCCGAGCTGACGCTGACGCACTGCATCGCCGGCCAGAGCGGGATCGGCCATCTCGGTTGAGGGGCGCGAGGGCAAGGACGTTCGACGCGTGGCCCGTCTCGCGTCCTGCGTCATCAGCGGCAACGGCGCAGGTCTGGACCGGGCGGGCGCGGGCCAAATATACTCGCCGGGCAACAACCTCGCGCACGGCGACCTGAGCGATGTCGTCGGAGCGCTCACGCCGGTTCCCGGCTCTCGAGACGCGGAAGAGGCTCGCAACCCACACAAAAGGCCCGACGGCTTTTTGACGGTTTAGGGTGAATGAGCGATTCCGGTTAATGTAGGGGAACGCAGTTCGTCGCCCCTGCCGAACTGGCGAAGCGGCCGTCAGCGAGTTCAGACCGGACAGGCAACCGAGGTCTATTTATGGCAGCAGAGCGCCGGCCGAGTTATCTGGCCCTGTACGAATCGGGAGAGCTTGAGGAGAGGGTGCGGGCCCTTGAGAGGCTGCTGCTGAGCTGCACAGTCTGCCCGCTCGACTGCGGCAACGACCGGACGCGCGGCGAGCTGGCCCGATGCTACTCGGGCCGCCTGCCCGTCGTCTCCTCTTACACGCCGCACTTCGGCGAGGAGCCGGCCCTGACCGGCACGCGCGGGGCCGGCAACGTCTTCTTCGGTAACTGCAACCTGCGCTGCGTCTACTGCCAGAACTACCAGATTTCGCAGGCGCACAAGGAGCAGATCAAAAACGAGGTGACGCACGAGCGGCTGGCCGAGATGCTGCTCGAGCTACAGGAGCGCGGCTGCCACAACGTAAACTTCGTCAGCCCGACCCACTTCGCACCGCAGATGGCGCGCGCCGTTCTCATCGCCGCCGGGCGGGGCCTGCGGCTGCCGGTCGTCTACAACACGAACGCCTACGACTCTGTCGAAGTGCTGCGGCTGCTCGAAGGCGTCGTGGACGTTTACCTGCCCGACCTCAAGTACAGCGACTCGGCCGAGGGCTACTCCTACTCGAAGGTGCCGCACTACGCCGAGCGGGCACGCGACGCGCTCGCCGAGATGTTCCGGCAGACCGGCGACGAGCTGGTCTTCGGCGAAGACGGGCTGCTCAAGCGCGGCCTCGTCGTCCGCCTGCTGGTGCTGCCGAACGACGTGGCGGGCGTGCGCGAGTCGCTGGAATGGATACGCGATTGCCTGAGCCCGCGCGTGGCCGTCTCGCTGATGGCGCAGTACTACCCGACCAACCGGGCCGCGATTGATGAGCGTTACGCGCTGCTCTCGCGCCGCGCCTCCGAGTCGGAGTGGTGGCGGGCCGTCTCGCTGCTCGAAAAGTTCGGGATGGAAGAGGGCTGGATGCAGGAGTACGACGGGGCGGCCCACTACTACCGCCCCGACTTCGACGACCCCGAGACGCCCTTCAAAGACATCCGCGACTTTCGGCAATGAGGGGGAAAGGGTGTCGGCCGGGGCGCCACCGCGGCGGCGGCCCGAGTGTCGGTTGTCTCTTAGCGAAGGAGGGCGCGGATGGTCGCCGAGAACAGGTCTAAGGTTCAGGTCGGGGCGCCCGCGCCCGACTTTACGCTGAAGGACAAAGACGGGCGCGACTGGCGGCTCTCAGACTACCGGGGCCGCGTCGTCGTCCTGCTCTTCTACCCCGGTGACGAAACGCCGGTCTGTACACGCCAGCTCTGCTCGGTGCGCGACCGCTGGGAGGAGTACGCCGAAACCGGGGCCGAGGTGGTCGGCGTCTCGACAGATTCGGTCGAATCGCACCGCCGGTTCGCCGAGAGCCGCGGGCTCCCGCTCAAACTGCTCTCCGACCCCTCGGGCGAGGTGGCGCGGGCCTACGGCGCCTCGTCGTGGCTGCCGGGACGCGCGGCCCGCGCAGTCGTCGTCATCGACGCCGCGGGGCGCGTCAGACACCGCAAGGTGCAGCCCGTCTCGCTGCTGCGCCCGAAGGACGACGAGGTGCTCGCCGCCGTCCGCGCCGCACAGGGGGCGGGCGGTTGACCCGTGTATAATGGCGCTCCGTTCGCAGATTCGGCGAAGTCGTTGAGGGAGGGGCCGCGGGCCTCCGGTTCGCGTTTTTTTGGGCAGGGCCAAAGGAGAAACTTTGATGGCGGAAGAGATCAGGTGCGCGAGGTGCGGTCAGAAGCGGGCGGCGCTCGGCTACGCGCCCTTTCCTAACGAGGTGGGGCAGCAGATCGGCTCGCAGGTCTGCCAGCCGTGCTGGGCCGAGTGGCTTCAGCGCCAGAACATGATTATCAACCATTACGGCCTCGACCTGATGAACGAGGACGCGCAGAACTTCCTCTTCGACAACATGAAGGGCTTCTTCTTCGGCGGCGGCGAAGAGACCGCCAGCATTGACACCTCGAAGGAAGGCACCGTCAAGTGGTGAGGCGGGCGAGGGGCCGAGAAGTTAAAAGGTGAAACGGGGAAAGGGGGAGGGGTGAGTTAGAAACGCCCGCCGCCCGCCCCCCGCCCCCGTCCCTCCCGCTTCGACTCATCCCGGCCCCTCAACATCTTTCGCTCTTCGCCTTTTCCCTTTCCCTTCCCCGCTTCCTCTTTCCGCCCGCTTCCTCTTTCCGCCCCATTACTCTTGTCGCCCGCCTCCGCCTGGCGCTAAAATGGCGCCAGTTTTAATCCGCACCACGAGCCCAATGTCAGCGCGAGGCCGGCGCCCTGTGCGAAGGCCGCGGGCTGCGCTCGTCCGGTCGGCGTGTGCGGTCCCCGTAGCCCTGTGTCCGAAGGGACTAACCAGAACAGGAGAAAACATGACTATGCGAAAATCTTTTGCGCTCGCGGCCACGACGGCGCTGCTGTCCCTCGTCGCGGCCTGCGGCGGCGGCGCTAACGTCAACGTCAACATGAACGCCAACCGTGCCGCCAACGTCAACACGAACGCCAACACGGCGGCCGACAACACCGACCGGACGGCGGCCGGCGGGGCCTACAACCGCAACTACAACTCGCGCACCGACTACGACCGGGAGGACGCCAACTACCGCTCCGAGGCCCGGAACCGGAACGAGAGCGTCGGGCAGGGCCTGGAGGACGGCTGGATACACTTCAAGACCCGCACCGCCCTCCTCGCCGCCGACGACCTCCGCGACTCGACCATCAACGTTGACGTTGAAAACAACGTCGTCACCCTCCGCGGCACTGTCGCCAACAACGGACAGAAGTCCAGGGCCGAGCAGGTCGCCAAGGGCATCGAGGGCGTCAAGTCGGTCAACAACCGCCTGACCGTCAACGCGAACGCGGGCGTCCTCGGCGGCAACGGTAACAGCAACGCCCGCGGCAACTCGAACCGCTGAGGGCCGGTGCCCCTGCGCGGCCCGAAGGCTCGCCGCCGTCAGTAGCGGCGGCGAGCCTTCGGGCCGCGGAGACCGGCGGGGCAGGGCGACCGAATCGGCTCGGCACCCCGCATGGGCTTTCCGGCCCGGCCCGGAGTTCGGCCGCCGCCCGGCTTCGGGCCGGCAGTCTTCCCTTTCCCCGCTCGCCTTAATCTTTCGACAGGTGGCTCGAAGGCCGCCCGTGCCCGTCGCGCGCCCGCGGGCCGGGCACGGGCGGCCTTCGGCCCGGACGCTCCCGGCACCTTCGGCAGGAACCAGGAACATGCGACACACAACGTCCAGACTTCTCTCGGCCGTGACGCTCGCGCTCGGCCTCTTCGCCGCGTGGCTCGTCGCGTGGCCGGCCGGCGTCGGCGCTCAGCTCTCGACGGCCGGCCCCGGCGCCTACGCCATCACCAACGCGCGCGTCGTCACCGTCAGCGGCCCCGTCATCGAGCGCGGCACGGTCGTCGTCCGCGACGGCCTGATCGCGGCCGTCGGCCCGAACGTCCAGGTGCCGCCCGACGCGCGCATCATCGACGGCACCGGGCTCACGGTCTACCCCGGCCTGATCGACGCCAGCAGCACGCTCGCCGTCCCGCGGCCGACGCCCGGCGCCACTCCGGCCTCGACATCCGGCCTCGCGGCCCTCTTCGGCCAGACGGCGGCGACGGCCGTCTCGCCCAACTCGACGCGGCTGCCCGGCCTCCAGCCCGAGGTCCGCGCCGCCGACGTGATTCGGCCCGGCGGCTCCGAGGTCGAGGCGGCCCGCAGCGCCGGCCTGACCGCCGCGCAGACGGCCCCGCGCGGCAACGTCTTCCTCGGCCAGTCGGCCGTCATCCAGCTTTCGGGCGAGACGCCGCAGCAGATGATCCTGCGTTCGCCCGCGGCCCTCCACGTCGGGCTCGCGCCCATCGGCGGCGGGCAGTTCCCCGGCTCGCTGATGGGCGTCTACGCGGCCCTCCGCCAGATGCTGCTCGACGCGCAGCAGTACCGCGAGGCGCTGGCCGCCTACGAGCGCAGCCCGCGCGGGCAGCGCCGCCCCGGCCAGGACAAGTCGCTCGAAGCCCTGCTGCCCGTGCTCGCGCGCCAGATGACCTTCGTGATGCAGGCCGACCGCGAGCGCGAGATCGCGCGCGCCCTCGACCTCGCGCAGGAGTTCAACCTCCAGCTCGTCATCGCCGGCGGCCGCGAGGCCGACCAGATCGCCCAGCGCCTCAAGGCGCAGAACGTGCCGGTCCTGCTCTCACTGAACTTCCCGCGCCGCGCTACGGCGGCATCGCCCGACGCCGAGCCCGAGACGCTGCGAACCCTGCGCGAGCGCGCAGAGGCGCCGAAGACGGCCGGCCGCCTGGCCGCCGCCGGCGTCCGCTTCGCCTTCCAGTCGGGCGGGATGACCAACTTCTCCGAGTTCCTCTCGAACGCCTCGGCGGCCGTCGCCGAAGGGCTTTCGCGCGAGGAGGCACTGCGGGCCATGACCCTGCGCTCGGCCGAGCTGCTCGGCGTCGCGCAGCAGCTCGGCAGTGTCGAGGTCGGCAAGATCGCCAACCTCACCGTCACGCGCGGCGACATCTTCGACCGCGGCCGCCAGATCGCCCACGTCTTCATTGACGGCCGCCCGGTCGAGCTGCGTCCGGCCGCCCCGGCCGGCGCCGGGCAGGGACTCTCGGGCGCCTGGGTGCTCCGCCTCAACCTCGGCGGCATGACCGGCGAGCAATCGGAGTACACGGTCACGCTCAACCTGCAACAGCAGGGCGACCGGCTGACCGGCTCGCTGGAAGGGCAGCTCGGCTCGGGCCAGATCGCCGCCGGGAACACGGCCGGGAACGAGATTGAGTTCACCGTGCCCGTCACGCTGCCCGGCCCGGCCGGTCAGACCACCGACGCCATCTTCAAGGGCACCGTCGCGGGCAACGAGATGAGCGGCACCGTCCAGATCGTCGGCCGCGGTCCCGGCACCTTCACCGGCACGCGGCCCGGCGGCGGCGGCGGGCGCCCGGAGGGCGGCACGCGGCCCGACGGCGCACCCGCGCGCGGGCCGGCCGCGGCCCCTCCGGGTGCGGAGGCGGGCGGGGTCGGCGGCACCTACCGCGTCGAGCTCAACCTCGGCCCGCGCACCCTGCCGGCCACGCTCACGCTGCGGCAGGAGGGCGAGAGGTTGACGGGAACGATGACGAGCGAGTTCGGCACCTCGGAGATCACCTCCGGCACCGCGACCGGCAACCAGTTCCGGTTCTCGACGACCGTCACTGTCGGCCAGACGCTCAGCCTGGTGGTCAGCGGCGCCGTCGAGGGCTCGCGCATCAGCGGCACCGTCAACACGGCCACCGGCAACGCCACCTTCTCGGGGACTCGCGTCCCGTAGGAGTCGTGAGTCGTGAGTCGTGAATCGAAAACGGCGGGGGCTAAAACTGAAAGACAGAGACCCCCGTTCACGATTTACGATTCACGATTTACCGTCTTTTTCGGAGTAGCACTGATGAAAAGATTACTGACACTCGCCGTTTCACTCTGGCTCGCCGGCGGGGCGGCGGTCGGGGCGCGGGCACAGCAGCGGCGCGCGGAGCAGCCGCCGCAACCGCAACGCGCCGGCGCGGCCCGCGAGACGCTCGTCCGCAACGCCACCGTCCTGACCGTCACGCGCGGCACCCTGCGGGGCGCCGACATCCTGGTGCGCGACGGCAAGATCGCCGCCGTCGGCCCGAACCTGCGGGCCGGCGCGAACGCCCGCGTCATTGACGCCACAGGCAAGTACGTCCTGCCGGGCATCATCGACGCCCACTCCCACTCGATGATGGACGGCTCCGTCAACGAGTGCACAGAGTCCGTGACCTCGATGGTGCGGACTCAGGACATCCTCAACCCGACCGACGTTGACCTCTACCGCGCCCTGGCCGGCGGGGTCACGTCGCTGCTCCTGCTGCACGGCTCGTGCAACGCCATCGGCGGCCAGAGCACGACCGTCAAGATCAAGTACGGGCGGCCCGTGTCGGAATTCCTCTTCCCCGGCGCGCCGCCCGGCATCAAGTTCGCGCTCGGCGAGAACCCGAAGCGGACCAACTTCAACCTGCCCGGCCTCTCGCCCCGCTACCCGGCGACGCGGATGGGCGTCGAGCAGGTTATCCGCGACGCCTTCCTGCGCGCCCGCGACTACCGCGCCGAGTGGGAGGAGTACCGCGCCGCCTCGCGCAACAACCGCAACCTGATCCCGCCGCGCCGCGACCTGACGCTCGAACCCCTGGTCGAAATCCTCGAAGGGCGCCGCCTCGTCCACGCCCACTGCTACCGGGCCGACGAGATACTGATGCTCATCGAGCTGGCCGAGGAGTTGGGCTTCAAGGTCCGCACCTTCCAGCACGTCCTCGAAGGCTACAAGGTGGCCTCCGAGATCGCGCGCCACGGCGCCGGCGCCTCGACCTTCGCAGACTTCTGGGGCTACAAGATGGAGGCTTACGACGCCATCCCGTATAACGCCGCCGTCATGACCCGGCGCGGCGTCAACGTCTCCTTAAACTCCGACTCGGACGAGCGCGCCCGCCGCCTCAACGTCGAGGCCGCGAAGATGGTCCGCTACGGCGGGCTCTCCGAGGAGGAGGCGCTCAAGCTCATCACCTGGAACCCGGCCTGGCAGCTCGGCATACAGGACCGCGTCGGCTCCATCGAGGCCGGCAAGGACGCAGACTTCGCCGTCTGGAACGGCCACCCCCTGAGCGTCTACTCGCGCGTTGACATGACGTTCGTGGACGGCGAGGTCTTCTTCGACCGCGAGCAGGACCTCGCCCGCCGCCCGCAGGCCGACGAGGAGCGCAAGCGGCTCGAAGCCCTCGACGCCAACCGGCCGCAAGCCGGCGGCCAGCAGCCGCGCACGCCGCCGGCCGTCCGCCGCGCCTACACGCACGACGACGACGTGCACGACGAGGAGGAGGAGAACTGATGAAGACCAACGGCAGAAAGCTCGCCCTCCTCTGCGCCGCGGCCCTCTGCGCCGCGCTCGCCCACGGCCCCGCCGCCCGGCGCGCCTCGGCGCAGGACCCCGTGGGGCCTTTCCCGCAGGAGATGGGGGCCGCGGCCTCTTACGTCATCCGCAACGCGCGCGTCGTCACCGTCAGCGGCCCCGTCATCGAGAACGGCTCAATCGCCGTCAGCAACGGCCGCATCACGGCCGTCGGGCAGAACGTCAACGCCCCGGCCGGCGCCCGCGTCATCGACGCCCGCGGCCTGACCGTCTACCCCGGCATGATCGACGCCGGCACCAACATGGGGCTGGTGGAGGTCTCCTCGGGCGCGCCCGGCACCGTGGACACGCAGGAACTCGGCGACATGAACCCGAACGCGGCGGCCGTCCTCGCCGTCAACCCGCACAGCGCACACATCGACGTGACGCGCGTGGCCGGCGTGACGAGCGTGCTCTCGATGCCGGCGGGCGGCACCATCTCGGGCCAGGCGGCGCTCATCAACCTCGCCGGCACGTCGCAGCGCGAGATGGCCGTCGTCCCGCTGCTCGCGCTCGTCGTCACCTTCCCGCCGCTCGGCGGCACGGGCTTCGGCGCGACCCAGCGCGCGCTCCTGCCCGACGCCTCCACGGCGCGCGACCGCCGCGTGGACGAGCTGCGTCGCCTGCTCCGCGACGCGGAGGCTTACGGCCGCGCCGTCGAGGCCCACGCCCGAGACCCGCGGAACGTCCCGCGCCCGAAGACCGACCTTCGGCTGGCCGCGCTGGCGCCCTATGCGCGAGGGCAGCGGCCCGTCATCTTCCGCGCCGACCGCGACCGCGACATCCGCAACTCGGTCCGCTTCGCCGAGGAGATGAAGCTCAAGGCCGTCATCCTCGGCGGCAGCGACGCCTGGCGCGTCGCCACGCTGCTCAAGGAAAGGGACGTGCCCGTCATCATCGACAGCACGCTCAACCTGCCGCTGCGCGAAGACGACCCCTACGACACGCACTTCGAGAACGCCGCCCGGCTCCACAGGGCCGGGGTGCGCTTCTGCATCTCGACCGGCGACTCGGGCGCGCACGTCCGCGACCTCGGCTTCCACGCAGGGATGGCCGCCGCCTACGGGCTGCCGCGCGATGAGGCACTGCGGGCCGTCACGCTCTACCCGGCCCAGATACTCGGCGTGGCCGACCGGATGGGCGCCATCGAGGTCGGCCGCGTCGCCAACCTCGTCGTGACCGACGGCGACCTGCTCGAAGCACGCACCAACGTCCGCCACGTGCTCATCGCCGGCCGCGAAATCCCCCTCGTCAGCCGCCACACGGTCCTCTACGAACAGTTCCGGCAGCGCCCCTGAGTTCACGAGCGCGCCGCGCACCATCGTCAGAGGCGTAAGGCCCGCGGGCGTCGCACGCGCCCGCGGGCCTTTTACAACCGGCTCGCAAGACAACCGCAACCAAAGAGGCTCGCCGCCTCCTATATCTTCATCCCGGTAAAAACTAAGCCGCGCCTCCTGTCCCGGACTCTATGCCTCGCTTCCCGACGGCGGAGCCCCGTCTTAGTGTCAAACTCTATTTCACACGTAAGGGGAAACAAGCTTATGCGTAACGGGAGTCGCATTACTCTGAGAGGTCTGGTCGCCGCTTCGGCGCTGGCGCTGGCGCTCTCGCCGGCCGCGCCGGCGCAGACTTCGGGCGGCGCTTCATCGCCGTCCCGCCAGTCAGTCGCCGCCGGCCAGAAGATGAAGGTCAGGGGCGTGGTCGTCGGCCGCGGCGCCGACACCTTCACCGTGCAGGACATGAGCGGCGCGCAGGTGACGGTGGCCCTGACCGACCGCACGAGCGTCAAGACCAAGGGCAGCTTCCTCGGCGGCGGCACCCGTTACGCGCAGACGGCCATCACGCGCGGCCTCAACCTCGAAGTCGAGGGGCGCGGCGACGCGCTCGGCGTCCTCGTCGCCGAGAAGATTCGCTTCAACGATTCCGATTTGAGGACGGCGCGCACGGTCGAGGCCAACATCGTGCCGGTCGAGGGCCGGGTCGGCGAGGCCGAGGGGCGCATCGGCGAGGCCGAGCAGAGCGCCGGCCGCATGTCGGGCCAGATTGAGGAGCTGGCCGCGCTCTCGAACGCCGCCCGCGGCGGGGCCGTGTCCGCGCAGGAGACGGCCGACCGCGCCGTCGAGGGCGTCCGCGTCGCCAACGACCGCATCAACGCGCTCGACGACTTCACGCCGGCCCGCAGCATCAACGTCAACTTCCGCAACCGCAGCGCCGTGCTCACGGCCGACGCCAAGCAGACGCTCGACGAGGTGGCGACCTTCGCGCAGGGCACCACGGGCTACCTCATCGAGATCAAGGGCTTCGCCTACGAGTCGCGCGATAAGAACGCTAACCGCCGTCTCAGCGAGCAGCGGGCCGAGTCGGTCGTCCGCTACCTCGTCGAGCACCACAACATCCCCGTGCGCCGCATCCTGACGCCGTTCGGCTACGGCAACTCGCAGCCGGTCGCCGACAACACCACGCGCGAGGGGCGGGCCGAGAACCGCCGCGCGGAGGTCCGCGTCCTCATCAACCGCGGCCTCACGCAGGACGCCGCGCAGGACCACGGCAAAATCTCCGCGGCCACCCGCCCGTAAAACCCGTTCGGCAGACCGCGAAGGCACGTTGAAGGCGCGCCGGGGGTGGAGAATTTATCCGCCCCCGGCGCGCCTTCGCCGCGTCACGGCCGGGCGCGACAAATACGGCGCGACAAATACGGCGCGACAAATACGGCCGGACACCCACCGCCCTCAGCCGGGCACGACCAGCTTCGAGGGCGGCAGCACCGCGGCCTTCCCCCTGTGCTGCCAGCAGCGCCCCACGCCACGCACGCGCCGCCTGCACGGCGTCCCCTTCTGAGTCCTGGCCCCACAGATTGAGACGACCTCGTCGGGGTCGGTCGGCCGCTCGTCGGCCGAACCGTCGGGGCCGAACTGCCGGACGGCGCGCCCCTCCTCCTTCGTCGCGGCCCCGCCCGGCCGCCCCTCGGCGGGCCGCCTCGCCGCAGCGGGCGCGAGCGGCGCCAGCCTCTGCGTCCCGGCCTCTGCGAACGGCGGCGGCGGGCTCGGTCGGCCAGCGCGCCCGGCGAGGAAGCCGCCCCCCAACAGCAGGGCCGCCAGCGCCAGCGGCCGCAACAGCCGGGCGCTCCTGAAGCGCCGCGCGCACGGCCGGCAGAAACGGCGGCTCGCCCACCGGCGCCGGCCCGCGCCCTCGACGCGCTCGCCACACTCCGCGCAGAAATTCGGCTTGTACATTGTCTGCCACTCCTTCCGTTGAGGATGCCGGCGCGAGGCGCCGACCGGGAGACGCTCGTGAGACGGTGGGTGGTTGAGACCGGGTGGGAGGCGCGCGGCCCTCTGCGCGCGCCGCGCATTATACGCCCGAACGCCGCCGACTGCGCACGCGAAAAGCGAAGTCCGCATGCCCCCTCTCGCCTGCGCACCGCGCGCGGCCTGCGCCGCCCCCGCGTAACGCGCTCCGCGCCGCCGGGCCTCCGCCGGGTGGACATTTCGGCAGTCGCTTCAGCGCGCGGGCCTTTGTTTCACACGCAACGCTTCGTTGCACGCGCGGAACAAAGCTGTTATAGTCTTTGCCTGCCCCGAGAGGCCGCGGGCGCCTGGTTAGAGATGCGTCTCAGACTTTACTGCAACCGGTACGCGCACTTTAAAGACGCCATCGTCTGCTCGGTCAACTGCGTCTACCGCACGCGCTGCCACGACTTCGCCCTCTTCTACGACGAGCACCGCGCCGAGGTGGACGCGCTCGTCGCCGACTACTACGAAGCACGCCGCGGCCGCGAGGAGCAGCCGTCTGCGGCGGCGCCCGTTCCGCCATTGCGGCTCGTCCGCGGGCAGGCCCCGCCGGTGGCGCAGCCCGCCGAATTGCACAAGCTGATTAGCCTGGAGGTTTTGAGAGAGATGGCCGATTCCGTTTTCATCTGGATAGACAAGGAAGACCGCGCCGAGTTGTTGGAGACGGCCGAGGTTTTGCGACGCGCCGAGCGCGGGCAGAAGGCCAAGCACATCTACAAGGTGGCGCAGGAGATGGAGCTGCGCTTCCAGCTCGTGCCGCGCAAGCGCATCGAGAAGGCCAAGCGCACGGCCGCCGAAGAGACGGAACGCGCCGAGGCGCGCCGCACGCGCCGCACCAATTCGCGCCCGACGCCGGCCCCCGCGCCCGTCCCCTTCCCCACGCCCGTTGCCGAGGGGGAGTCGGACTACCAGGCGCCCGCCCCGCGCCGCGCCCGCGCCCGCCGCTAAAGGCCG
Source organism: Pyrinomonadaceae bacterium (assembly GCA_035645715.1). Lineage (GTDB taxonomy): Bacteria > Acidobacteriota > Blastocatellia > Pyrinomonadales > Pyrinomonadaceae > QHXN01. The sequence goes on along the minus strand of DASQMB010000054.1, from coordinate 73,024 downwards.
GAACAGTAAGAGGGAAGAGGAAAATAAGGGGAGAGGGGAAAGGAAAGAGTCTGCGGGGAGGGTTGGCGGTTCTGACGCGGCCCGCTCCCGCGGCCTTCTTTCCGGATTCCCCTTTCCCCTTTCCTTACTCCCCCCCGCCCCGTGGCAACGTCCGGCGCGCCCGGCGCACCCAAAAGGCTCGGCGCGAGCGGGTGGCGGGAAGTAGCGGCAGGCCGCGCCCGGCCGCAGGCCAGCCGCCGGGCGGTTTTCAGGCGGCCCACCAGCCCCCCCGCATGCCCCCACGGACGCGCGCGGCGCTTGCTTTTGGCCTGTGCGCCGCCCGATACTAAGCCCGTCGAGCCTCTAACCGAGCATGATTTCTCTCAGGTCTTCTTCCCCGCGGTCGCGGCAACTCGTACCGGCCCTTCTCCTGCTCTTCGCCGTCCTCTTCGCCGCCGTGGCGCCGGCCGCCGCGCAGCAGCAGGACCCCGACGAGCTGATCGAGCGCGTCAACACCAGCCTCGTCCTGCTCAACGTCGGCGTCGCGGACCAGCGCGGGCGCCCCGTCATTAATCTCTCCCGCGACGACTTTTCGGTTTACGAGGACGGCGTCAAGCAGCCCATCGTCAGCTTTGAGCCGGCGCAGGCCCCCTTCAGCCTCGTCCTGCTGCTCGACATGTCGGGCTCGACGCTCAACTTCCGCCCGATCCTCAGGCAGTCGGCACTCAGGTTCCTCGACGCCCTCGGCCCCGACGACCGCGTCTCGGTCGTCGCCTTCAGCAACGGCAAGGTCACGACCCTCTCCGACTTCAGCACCGACCGGCGCAAGGCGGCCTTCGCCATCGCCGAGTTGGCGATGGGGCAGGGGCAGACCAACCTCTACCCGGCGCTCCGCTACTCTCTCGCCCGGCTGGCGAAGGAAGGCAAGCGGCGTAAGGCCGTCGTCGTCCTGACCGACGGCGTGGACACGGAGTTGCGCGCCCTCGATTCGAGAGCGTCGGCCGACGCGACGACCTCCGAGGAGGCCGTCGCCGCCGTCAAACCCGACGAGAGCGCCCCGCTGCGCGCGGTCCTCGACGCGGCCGACCGGCAGGGCGTCACCGTCTACCCGCTCGCGCTCCCGAGCGGCGACCCCAAGAAGCTGCTGCCCTTCACGCCGCAGCAATCGGCTATCTACGCCGCGGCCCGCGCCCGCATCCAGACGCTCGCCGACCGCACCGGCGGCCGCCTCCATCAGATCAACCGCCTCGAAGACATGGGCCGCATCTACGCCGAAGTGGCCGCCGAGATGCGCACGCTCTACAGCATCGCCTACCAATCGGCCAGCACCCGCCCGCGCGACGGCGGCTGGCGCGAAATCACCGTCGAGGTCGCCCGCCCTGAGCTGCTTGCCCGCACGCGCCCAGGCTACTACGCACGTTGACGCGGCCCCGAAACCCTCGGTGCGCCTCGCTTGACACCCGACCCACCCACCCTTATATTTTCACTTCGCTTCCCCAGCGAAAACGCACCCGTAGCTCAGTTGGATAGAGCGTCTGACTACGAATCAGAAGGTCGCATGTTCGAGTCATGCCGGGTGCATTAAGTTAAATCCAATAAAAAGAGAGGCTTACGGCAGCACACGAAAACAGCCGTAAGCCTCTTTTCCTCATAAGTCACACATATAGTCACACATAGATGCAGCAAGTCACAAAAAGCCGCATCCTCTGAAATATCAGATAGACAGGATAATTATTTCGATTCTGAGAAAAGGTTGTGAGAGGCTAGGAAGAGGCCGCCTTAACTATCCGCTAAAGAGGTGCTATTGCTGCAATTTCGTCAATGCTTGACTGCCTCAGAATAGCCTGTTCACTACATTATGTTTCCTGTAAACGAGTGTGAGCGCATGGACGTTGCTAATACTGTTCGGCATTTGGACCACATTACACCTTCAGAGGCTATTTCTACCCTTTTTTAAAGAACATAATATGACTTTGTTTGGAGGCTGTTTTCAAATTTCGAGTAAATGCGGTCGTGTACTTTCGTTGGTCATAGCTGAAACTATGAACGTGTGTGAAACCTACTCTAATAGCCAAGTCTTTATAAAGAGTCTCCATGTTTAATAGCTGCCCTTTCAAGATTGAATCTCCAATGACTATGCAAAGATACTTTTTCGGCCTCAGAGTTGATATTAAGCTCTGTAGAACCACACTAATCCCAGATGTATAAGTTTCGATTCCCTCACCTTTATCACAATGACGATGCCGGGAACCTAACTCCTGTGCCTGAACAGAATAGTGATCTAAACCGAGCCAGAAAAACCTTAGTTTATGGTAGAGGTAATAATCATATGAATTTAAGTAAGGCGGTGATGTAACTATAAGATCAATGCTTTCTTCTGGACTTGAAATCGAATCAGTTACAGATTGAATGTATACCTCTGTACTCGCTGGCTCTAAATTTTTAAATTGTTCTATTCGCTTGACCATATCCCGCGCTTTATAGAGGAAAGCTTGCATAACATCACCGCGAGAGATTTTCTTTTGCACGGCAACCCAGCGAGTATCACTATCTTGGTTAGAGACCTTTACAATAATCGCAGAGAAGGCGACCTTCAGGAAATCGCAGGCGTGCTCATCAGAAACCTGCTCAATTATTTTTTTAAGGATTCCAAGTTCCTGCTGAACATGTTGCTGAAACCAATGATCTCTATTTAAGAAATCAGGAATTGTGTAATCTAAGCCGCTGTAATCTCCTCCTAATATGCGTAGAAATACTTGATCTGCTATTTGTAGCGCATTATTAACTTCATCAAGCTGATGACTCGTTAGAGCAGTAGTCTTTACACGTGAAATTAGGCCCGCTATGGGATTCAAATCAAAGCCAATGGAATACCTGTTTAAGATACTAGCTTCGACCAATGACGTACCCGACCCACAAAAAGGATCGAGAATCTTGTCACCAATTTCTGTTAAGGCTTCAATAACTTTTCGTGGGATTTGAGGAACAAACTTCGCGGGGTACGGATGAAAGTTATGTGTTAAGTAACTCTTATCCTTAAATGAATCCAGATCAAAGTGAATGGATTCAGGGCTACTTTTTAGACGCTCCTCTTTCAAGTCAGAGAACAGTGTTTGTGCATGCATCACTTTACTTTTTTGAAGGTGAGTATATAAGAGTGACCAATGTTTAGATAAAAATTCCTAGAAGGGAAACCAAGACAAACTAACGGCCTGAATTTAGTTTGGTCATATATTCTAATATCCCAAAGCGTGAATCCTGCGCTTGAAGCGACAGAGATTACATCACCGTGGAAATTTACGTATGGAATTTTATTTTTTATGTCGCGGTAGTCTTTAACGACCCAAACTGCATAGCAATCCGGTCGCAAAACGACGAGTGAGGCTTTCATTACATCTTCTATTGCTTCTAAAAAGCTATCATAAGACATGTTACCCAAGTCCTCTTTTTTAGAAGAGTAGGGCCGTGGATTAGAAATTGGGTTAAGAGTAGAATGCTCTCTCCACTTATAAGCAAAGTTACCTTTAACGGACTTCAATAAGGTCGAATATGGCGGGCTCGTCAAAATGAAATCCACCGACTCTTTTCGCACATGCTGAGTTAGATTGCGGGCATCATCAATAATTACTTGTTGGGACAAACCCAATTCTTCTGCATACTTAAGATCACTTTTAGCAATATCGGCAAACTCCGCATTTAGCTCTATTCCAATTCCATTCCGCCCCAATTCCATTGCCGCATCGAGAGTAGTCCCTACTCCTAAGAAAGGATCAAGAACAGTCTCCCCAGATTTTGTAAATATCTCAATCTGCTGAAATGCTAGAGACTTCGGAAAACACGCGCCATGAGCACGCTGCTTTTCCAAGCGCGTATCGGGGTAGGTCTGAACACTTTTGCTAGCCCTCGCCCATTCGCCCCCAGTAAGTTCATTTAATTGTCTAGGGCGACGATCTTCGCCCTTGCCGAAGCACTCACGACAAATGCGCCGCTCTGCTCGTTGCGTTGATTGTGGCGCATCCGTTTCCGAACCACAGGAAATGCAAGCAAATTTTTGACGCTTCCCTCGAAGTCCATTCTGCTCCGATAGAATTTCAGCTTCTTGCTGCACGTAATTATCTCCGAACTACTATTTGATTGATGACCGCTTAATAGCATCAATACCAGCCTTATCAACCGTGCCAGCTAAATCCTTAAGTTTTTCAACTGCTAGGGGTGATGGATTACACTTCTTGCGCTCCCACCTATTAACGGTGATCCAACTGACACCAAGAACCTTAGCGAGTTGTTCCTGTGTCAATCCAAGTTTAGAACGCAACTTTTTAATATCAAACTCCGCCATCGAGTACCTGTATATATCATATGATATATCATATGTCTACACTTAACTTCTTAGGGCAACAAGTCATAGCGCCTTCCGCCCCTTCTTAAAGAACTATATCTTGGGTCTGGTGGAGTTATCCTCTCAACATCAAACATTATTGCTGTAGAGCTAGATTGCCGGAAGACGAGAATATCTTCAGCTCGCAGACGCTCCAAGATGTCCCGATTACGGAATGTAAACCGACATTCCGTGTTAGGACGCTTATGCCCTGTTTCAGGCTCATAAACAATACATCTTGCATTAACTGTAAGAGCATACGTTCCATCAGTGAATCGAACAGGGAAAGAGCCTTCCCATTGCCTACCTTTTCCACCGGCATCAGGCGGCTTGGTAAGCGTAAGAGGCTCAAAGAAATCACGAAATGTTATAGGTATAATTATCTGCCCGGGAGAACTGGTTGTGCTTACGTCGTTTGCAGAGAGGGCCTTCCAGAAACCTCCAATGGAAGGAGGCGCAGTTGCAGAACTCGGCGTCGGATGCCCCTTTGCTCCTGCTGTCTTTGTTGACCCTGCCGCTCCAACTCCCGGCCTTGCCGCAACTCTTCTGCGCCCTAAAGTAATATCAGGTCGTGGCGCTCTGGGAAGCTGAGACCTCCCAAATAAACCAGAAATGCCTGTGGAATGTGGTGGGGTGTGTCCTTCAGCTTCAGGCTCAGTCGCCTCATCTCCGGTTCTATCGCCTGACCCACTTTCGCCTTCACCTTCCAACTCATCAAGTAACACGGGTTCTAATAAAGTAAAAACCTCGTCAGTAAGTTCTTGAATACATGGAGATGTAGTGTCCTGAAAAGCTAGACACTTAGCTAATAGCTCATCGAAAAACGCTCTATCTTCGTCATGCTGAGGTTCATCGGACAAATTTAATTCTATACGTATGTGCGATTCATAGTTTGTGAAAAGTCCACCTGCAGTTAGATTGCCAGAGCCTAAAATAACAATGGCTCTATTACTTTTTTGTTCAAAGATATAAATCTTCGGGTGGAATGTTCGGCGTTCTGGCGAGCCGTCGTAGTAGATGAATATTTGATCTACAACTTCTCGGAGAAATTGGAGCCCCTGTTTGGAAGTACCTTTATGATTTATTCCAGCAGTGATAATAGACTGCCCGCCCGCGTCTCTGAATGTTTCCAAAGCGGAATACAGTCTGGAGATGCCACTGAATTTAATAAACGCTACAAGCGCAATGAACCTATCAAAATGCCCTTGCTCGCCTCTCAGTAGTGCTCGAAGTTGATTTCCTAACCATTGGCCTTCAGGCGGAAATGGCTGTGAGATATATTCAACTTTCATAAAATACCTTCATCACTGTAAGGCCGGAAGAATCGGGTGGGAATGCCAACATGAGTAAATGATAGAGCCGCCGCCAGTCTTTTATTATCATGTTCAGCTCATGCTCGTAAAGGTATTACGTATTAACCTTTAAGCCAAAGTTTTAAAGAGAGTCACATAAAAATTCTGTTGCAATCTACTTTGCAGGGCGGTAATCTCGCGCGCGTGGATGTCTCGCCTCATTCGGGCATCTGCAAAGCACACTAAAACCTAGCCGCCGAAAGGCAGCTTACCCTGGCTAGGCTGGCGTGCGAGCTAGAGGAGCGCGAGCAGGCTCTCGATCACGGACAGCACCGTCTCTGTGATGGTGTTCGGCTCCCCGTTCGGCATGATGCTGTCCGTCGCCTGCTCCTCCTGCGTGTCGCTAGGCGGTGGAGGCGGTTGTGTCGCGCCGTTCCCCATCCAACCAGCATGCGCGGAGGAAACCAGAAGCAGCACCAGCACTGAGGCGCGGATAGCTCTACTCATCTCTTTACCCTTTCGTTTTTATGGGGATTAACCAGAGTCGCCGCCGGGATCAGTAGATTCCGGCGGCCTTGCTGCATATGTCGGATTTACGACGTATGCAGAGAAAGGCTTGCCTCACATGAATTTAGCAGATGCGCGTCTAAAGCAACTAGATAACCCCTCCGTCACTGAGAGCGAGCGAATCCTGCTCCGCTGTAGTGTCGCCGGAGACTACATTCACAAGGGGCAGTACGAGGCGGCGCGTGAGGCGCTCGGCGAGCTGTGGCCGGGAATCGGACTGAGGCCAGAGGTAAATGAGTTTCCGCCTGCCGTAGCCGCGGAAGTCCTTCTTCAATGCGGCACGCTCACCGGCTGGCTCGGCAGCGCCCGCAACCTCGCGGGATCACAGGAACAGGCCAAAGACCTTCTCTCCGAGGCGCTACACGAGTTCCAGTCTCAGGGGCGTTACGAGAAAGTGTCTGAGGCTCAGTATGAGTTGGGGATTTGTTACTGGCGCCTGGGAGCGCACGACGAGGCGCGTGTCGTGTTACTGGAAGCGTTGAAGCCCCTGCGGGACACCGATACCGAGCTAAAGGCGAAAATTCAGATTAGACGCGCGCTGGTCGAGACGTGGGAGAACAGGTATTACGAAGCTCTGAGCATTCTTAAAGAGGCCGAACCCATCTTCGTGTCGGCCAATGACGCGCTCAAGGGCAGGTGGCACGGCCAGATGGGCTTAGTCCTGATACGACTCGCCAGCGTGGTGGGGAATGTTGATTATGCCGACCGGGCGATTATCGAGTTCACGGCCGCCATCTACCACTATGAGCAGGCGGGGCACCAGCGATACAGCGCCGTCAACCTCAACAACCTCGGGATGCTTCTTTATAAGTTGGGGAGGTACAGGGAGGCGCACGAACACCTCGACCGCGCGCAGATAATATTTACCAAGCTGAAGGACGCGGGCAATCTCGCGCAGGTGGACGAGACGCGGGCGCGCGTGCTGGTGGCCGAGAAGAAGTACCGCGAGGCAGACCGCATCCTCAAGAATGTCATCAATATCTTCGAGCAGGGTGGCGAGTCAGCGGCACTGGCCGACGCACTCACAGTTCAGGGCGTGGCGTGGGCGCGGCTAGGCACGTTTGAAAGCTCTATCAGCATTTTGCACCGCGCCGCGGATGTGGCCGAAGGCGTCGGCGCTCTTACCAGTGGGGGCCTCGCTTTATTGACGCTGATTGAGGAGCACGGGGGCTCGCGCCTCTCTCCGATAGAAATCTCAAAAGCGTACCTGCGCGCCGACAGTTTGCTCAAAGAGACTCAGGACGTGGAAGACATCGCACGGCTCAGGGCGTGTGGCCGGACTGCCCTACGAAGGTTTTCCGGCTCCCGCCTGCACGATGAAACCTTCAGCTTCTATGGGGCCGTGCAGGAGTTCGAGGCGACGATCATCGAGCAGGCTTTGGAGGAGACTGGCGGCAGCGTAACGAGGGCCGCCAAGCTACTTGGCCTCAAGCACCAGACGCTTATCACCATGCTCAACGCGCGGCATAAGAACCTCTTAGCGAAGAGAACACCCCCGGAGAAGAAGCTGCGGAGCATCATCAATAAGGACTCCTGAGATATAGGGCCGCGTCACTACCCCACAGCAAATAAGCCAGTCTAGGGAGACTGATCCACCTCTGACTGTTCACGCCATCGTCGCCAGCGTTCACGTTGGGCAGCGGCTATACGCGCCTTTCCTTCCTCCGTTCGAGGCCCAGTGCTGAGCCCTCCGTGAAGTTTGCAGCGTCCGTTCCGAGGGCGATCAATTCGCTTGTCCCAAACAGCCGGCGCGCGGCAAGCGTGACCGTCGCGGCACTTTGCGCCGCAATCTTGTCGCCACCTCCGCTTCGGAGCACGCCAGCGTGGGCGGATTCTTAATCTGCTATCAACCCAAAAGCCGCTCATACGTGTAAAACCCCATGACGCGAGACTAAGACCCCATGACGCACGCGCGTATGTGTCGGAAAAGTCGGTAAGCCTAACCCTATCCGCACCATAGGTTCCGCCAAATCAGTCAACAGAAATTTGCTGATTCCATCGTCACCATCGTCACTATGCGTCACATGCTTGGGAATGACGCTGTGACGATAATGACGATAACCTACAAGCACTTTTCAAAGATTATGACCCGGCGACGGGCTCTCTTTTGAAAGTTATATCAAGACCTGTTGCTCGCAGATTCGGAGCTATACGTTTAATTTCGCCAGACAATTTGTTTGGCTTCTTCGGGAATACAGCTTGGTGACGAACGGAATCAGGGACAACTTCATTCAGTAGATCAAGTAGCTCCGCTGCCGTGCCTGACCAGTCTTGCCGATCAGTCATTAACGTCCGCACCGCGGTAGCGACCGACGAAGCCTCAAGTGCGAGTTCGTTAGCATCCTCCCGATTATCTGCATATGCGCGCATGAACGTACCACGATTGAATCCCAGCGCCACTTCTGCCGCCGCTGCCCACTGAGCGAAGTCGGCCATACGCGGCAGGCGGTCGAATCGCACATCTTCATAGCTGGCGAGGGCTACGCTCGCCGCGTCTAGTAACGCCCCCAAGCTGCCAGCGTGTATGGCATCGAACTCTTTCCAAACCGCCACCTCAGTAAGACGCTTTTCTTCGGGTATATTTGGCAAGGATAGAATGATGGCCCGGTCAAGGAGGTCAGAGCGATTAGTGAGTTCCTCAATGCCGTTCATAAGAACCGGACGCATGGCATCGAAAATCACCTCTTCGTCGTTGCTGTAGAGTTCGCGGGTTGCAAAGCCGCCACCAGTTGCCAGACGGCATAATGCATCGCTGAGCCACGTGGGGATATGGGAAATGTTATCGAAGGCGACGAGCCAATGATTATTCGCAGCAATCGCCAGATCACGCGCATCGCGCGGCTCACTTCTTAGAGGTGCGACGTTAGGATCAATAAGCGCATGCAGGATTCGCGCAGCGGTGCTCTTTGCGCTGCCCTGTTCGCCGTGGAGTACAAGCACCGGGAACGGCTTGCCTGGCCGGAAAGTAGAGATAAGCCAGCCTGCGGCTAGAACCCGATCAGCTTCTTTAATATTGATGAGTCTCCAAAGGGGAGCGAGAGAGCCGCCCCGCTGTGGTTCTGGCAGAGCTGCCATACCGCGCGCGCGTCGGAATCTAATCGGGCATTCGTGAGACTCGATCAGGCTCCAGCCGGCACCTGTAATTTTAATGACACGCCATTGTGGGTCGCATAGGTCTAAATAGATTGCCCCTTCATGTGCAGCTAAACGGAGATAAACTTCTCGTTCTACGCCTGCGTATAGCGCCCTGCCGGAAAGCACAGCGAGGGCTTCATTTAAGCCTTGCGACGATGGGGTTGTCTCTTCGCTGAGATAAAAGCGATGGGAAAGTAACTGTCGAAACTGACGACTCTCAACTAATAGCGTTTCTTCGTGACCATTCACTTTAACAGTTGCATACGCTTTACCATCTGTGGAGCGAAATAACTCAAACTCAGAGGCAATGGCGACGAGTCTTTTTCCTTGTGAAAGCTTCTTGGTAGAGGATGGGAAGCCGTTGTGTTGATTTTCTTGAGGGTAGCTTGCCGCACTTGCCGCGATCTTCCGCACCTCACCTTCATCGAGCGGCGGTCTGCATCGCTTCGCGTTAATTTCAAGCAACTCGGTCCCGATTTCCTCTAAGCTCTTACCCAGACGCCTTTGAGAGCACCCCTCTTGGAAAAGCAGGCTGTTACGCGACCCTTCAGGAATAGGGTCAATGCCGCTTCCGTTTTTCTTTTCGGCTGGGTGCTTTAATTTATCCAGCAACCATCGGGGCATCTGTGCGAGTGGCGTGGCAGTATCAGGACATTCATAACGTCTACTGCTCGCGTGGAGCGACGGAGGGGCAACGATGTATCCGCCGTCACCCCGAAAATCAAGTCCGGCCCCTATTTTATTGCTCGCCTGTACGTTCCTGATCTTTACGCCAGGATGTCTGAAATTAATGTGACTGCCGCCGCCTCCGGTAATGAAGCTTAACGTACTCGGAAGCTCGCCATGTTTCGCTATCAGTTCGATGAGTGATTGATTGCCGCCGTGTCTCGGATCGACATCTAACGTGACAATGTTGGATTCTTCTCCCGTTAGAATACCGATGTTAGCGTCCGGCCACTTGCCCCACCACTCTCTGATTTTGGCTTCATCAGTCGTGGCATCTTTTAAGCCTTTTGGAGTACGTGGGTGCTTACCTATGCTTTGGCAGTTGGCCTTGCGACAAGAACACCGAACCTCCCCGCCTTCAAAGATGGGAGTATGTAGCGGTATCACCTTAAAGCCCCGTCTCGTATGAGCGAGAGCGGCCTCAAGCATGTCGGCTTTTTTCAGCTTACGCTCAGGCATATGCATATATTCCGCTTCAACTTTATTTTGCGGCCTGGGCGATCTGGCCCCGGCGCTTTCTTTCGCAGGCGGGGCGTTCGTGTCGCGCTAGAAAATCCTCAATGTGCTGCTGGCTATAAAAGACGCGCGTACCAATCTTGTAAAAGCCCAGTCTGCCGCAGGCTCTATGGCGCGTCTCCGTCATGCGCGAGAGGCCGGTAAGTTCGCGGAACTCCTTCGAGGTAATCAGCTTCTCTGGCATATGTCCTCCTAAAGCGAGAGCCGCTTGGGACATCCCAAGCGGCCTCATCATGGCGCACAGTGTCACAGCTCGTCGCCGTGAAATTTCTAATTATTTAACGGTATAAGATTTCCTCCGCCTCCAATCTTCCGAGTAGTTATAGAATGGTAAGGATTCTCCATTAGAAAGCAGCATATAGTAATCAGGGGCTCGGCGCTGCCTTTTTTGTTTCTCATGATAGAGGTGTGCAAGCCGTATATCTTCCTCAATGGTTCGTTGATTAATTCCGCTTAATCCTTCATTGGCCGCCCGTTCAACAAAAATGCTTATGGTGAGAGTATGCAGGGTAAAAGGTTTTTTCCTTCGGCTTATGTGTTGTCTTGCAAGACCATATTCTTTTAATCTCTTACGTCCGCTATCCTCGGTCAGTCCCACGTAACTCCTACTCCTCAGAAAGCTTGCTCCTTTTATCGGGGCAACAACATACGATAATTTACCCATTAGCCTATAAAACTCCATCGCGCGAGCAACACGCGGAGGTAATCTATACAAGTCAGGCCGGACAAGTCTATGGACCTCCCGCACAACACTCTCGGAGGCTACATCTCCACCAATAGCACTATCAATAATCGGGTGTAAGGCTATCATCAGATGATGGAGAATCTCATCTGCGTTTTCTTTACGCCCTGGCACTAACTCCATTGTATTCAATTCAATCCCTCACTTAATCTAATTGCCGTAAGGCTATATTTACTACTTTCTGTCAGTTAATCATTTCTGTTGTATGCGACTCTGGCGCGACATTAGCTGCACGTAACGCATCAAGAGTGTCAGCCGCGCGCCGGGCCGTCTCCTCATTGGCATTGACATAACGATAAGTTGTGTTTGCCTGCGTATGTCCAAGCAAGCGGCCAACTTCTAAGCTCGGCATGTGCCAACTGATTAAGCGCGTGGCGTATGTATGTCGGAGGTCATGGAAGCGAACATCTGGCAAGCCAGCAGCGAGCCGCGCGCCGTCGAACGATCTCTTTACGTTGTCACTGATGCCGAAAACAAGTGCGTCTGTGCCTTTCTGCGAAGCCTGCCAAGCTTGTTCAAGCTCAACACATAACCTCGATGATATTCCGACTTCGCGGGCGCGCATCGTCTTAGTGTTGAAAGCTCGGACGAGAATGATGCGCCGCTCAAAGTCAATGTCACTCCACTTCAATTTGAGCAGCTCGCCTCTTCGCATGCCTGTCTCAAGGGCAGCGATGATGATTAGCCGCAAGTGCTCACGCCTGCCTGTGCAGGCGTCAAGGAGCCTACGTTCCTCTTCAAACGTCAGGATACGCTCGCGCTTATGCTCTGCGGCGATGCAGATCAGGCTGTCGCCTGCGTGCATCGGATTCCTTCTAATCCATCCTTCCTGCAAGGCCACATTCAACATGCGGCGCAGTAGGGCAAGCTCACGATTCACTGACGCGACGGAGCGAGTGCAGCGGAGTTCGGCGTGTTGATTTTGCCTCAACTCGCGCTCATGTCGCGCGATGTCGCTGCGGGTCGGAGTCTTTAGTCTCGCCGTCCTAAACGCGCGAATTTCGCCGTAGGTGATGGCGAGCAACTGGCGCCGGCCGAAATGCGCGCGTAGAGTTTGAAGAAAGCCTTTAGGCGTGGCGAGGCTTCGCAGGCCAGCGACTTTCTTTCCATCCACATATTCCGCTTCGGTTAAGTAGTGTGTTTCGTAGTGATCGGCTAGTTCGGCAAACGTCTTGTCCTTGTTGTCGAGCGCATCTTCGCCATACTCGTCAACTTCGCGGAGCATTTCTTGAATCAACTCTCGCGCGTGCGTGCGACTCTCCGCGCGCCTCAGCTTATCCTTGCGCCTGCCGGCGGAATCGAGGAAAGTCACACGCGCAAAGACTTCCTTTCTCTTTTTCTTCTTGCCAGTCTTTTTGTCTGTGCGCTCGACAGTACGCTCCAAAATTGAGCCTGTACGCGCCTTTCCGCGCCTTGTAGCCATGATTCTGGCCTCCGTTTCGGCTGTCAAGATCGTGTGAAAGTCACACATTTAGTCACACATAATATACGGAATGGCAGGAGACAGCAAGTTACATGGCGATGCACGTAGAGACAATAGATATAATGTTTTCTAGCATTTATCTGGTAGATGACACTTGAAAAGATTGTAGCTGCTGGCGTTAGGAGAGGCACTTTATCTGACTACGAATCAGAAGGTCGCATGTTCGAGTCATGCCGGGTGCATCAACTGATTCAATGAGTTAGGGTTACTCTCCGAGTAGCCCTTTTCTCATTTCCCCCTTTCCTTCCCCCTTACGTCGTTTCAGATGAATTTCACTGTTCCTGAGTAGCTCCCCGCGTGGAAGCCATCCAGAGATGCACGGGGATCGCGGCGGCCAGATGGTAGTAGACGAACCCGCTCTCCCCCCTGCAGTTGCATTCCCCTAAAATGTGCCCACTCCCATTGATGCTGTCCCAGAAATGGACAGTGTAAACGTCCTGCCCACTGCTGCTCTCTACCTCGTACCACCTGAAGCCTCGCACCCGCACGAAGGGCTTAAGATTCCTAGCCCTCTCGACCGCCCGCTTGAACTGCTCCCTACTCCTCAGCTCTATAATCATCTCCGCTCTCTCCTTTCATTGTGCCTTCCGACGATTTCTAACTCGCCGGCAAGGAGGCACACGGATTCACCCCGAAGGGGGCCGGAGCAAAGCGGAGGAGCCCGGTTTTCAAGGCCGCCGCTTAGTGTAGGTTGGATAGAAGCATCTGGCCGTCAGGCCCGGCTACGGACACCGCCATGCGGCGTGCCGCAGAAAACCGAGGCTTGACCGTGTGCCAGAATGGGGAGAGTTAGAAGGAGAGGAAAGAGAATCCAGAAAGCAGTAACAGGTCGGACGTTACCAGCCGAGCGGATAAAGGCAACGGCTGTTAGTAGCCAGTTAAGAATAGTGTTGTCGCAGGGGCCTAACCCCGGTCACCAACTTTGCGGCCAGCCTCTACACAAATTTTTATTATCTAGATTTTTATAATAAGTAGGCACCTCGATGCGTCGGCCCCAAGGTGGATAAATCTGTCCACCTTAGTAATCTATAGTGGATAAGAACTGCTTAGGGGTGCATGCCGTTGTTAGGCATCCGGCCACCGAGCCAAACCATCTTGCTACTTATCAGGGCCGACACGCGTTCTAAAAATTCGTCACTGAGGTTTTCCAGCCGCGCCTCCGGCAGAAGCAGGTCACGTGTAGTCACCCGCCACAGCGCTCCTGTAGACCGCTTCAGCGCTCTCGGCTCCGATAACCGCTTGACGAACATCGACGCGGGTCAAATCCAACACGCGTAGTATGTTCCCCGCTTTCGCGACGGCTTCGATGCGGCGGTACATGTGCCCATGTGTTTCAGCGTACCGTGCTAAGCCTTTTAATTTCGGCAACGCATCAGCCAAATGGAAGCCGTGCGGATCAACGATGTCCGCCACGATCTCGCCATCGTCTTCCGCGAAGAAGATGAAGTCCGGCCTTATGACCTTCGTGTCGTCGCCCTCGATGTATGCAATACCTAGCGAATCCTGGCTCGGGCGGTTGGGATTGCGATACCAGAACCGAAAGCCGCTTCGCCTCAGCTCTGCCGACAGAACTTGTTTTTCCCAATCGCCCAACTCGACGGGATAGAAACCCTCTTCGTCGCACAGCAGATGCTGCTTATACGTCGGGATATCCGTTTCCGACCCATCCGCCTCGCGTGCCTTCGTCGGCTCGAAGCGCGACACGGGCCGGGCTAAATCCACGTCCTGCGGCTCGGCGCTGAGCGCGGTGATCTGCCGGTATGCCTCTTGCCGGTCATCCGGCAGTGCTTTGATCTGCTCGCGGTACTGGGCAAACCACGCGTCCGAAAGTTTCTTCGCCTCAGCGTCGAACTGGATTTGCAGATTCTCCAAGAGGTGCAGCGCGGCCACTTCCTCGCGGGCCTCGATCAGCGCGTCGTCGAGATCGTCCTCCGCCTCTGGTTTCCGCTTCGCCCGTTCCATCGTGTAAGTGCGGGCAATGTCCGGGCTGATAATGCGCGCCGTGCGGCGGTAGGCGTCGCCGATCACAGCGTCATCCGCGTCGGCTTTGAACTGACCGTCCTTCGTCTTTCCCGTTTTGAGGTCGGCAATGATGGTGCGGCCCTCGACAGTCATCACCGCCGCGCGCTTCTCGGCAAACGACTGCTCCCGCTCGGCGATGAAATCGTCCAGCACCTTGTGCATCGCCGCGTGCGCCTTGCCGCCCGCACCGCTCAGCAGCCCGTCCGATGCCAACTCGTGCGCCAGAGCTGTTAGGCGGATCGCCGGTTTCGCGCCGCGTTGCGGCCGGGTTTGAGAAGGCAGCGAGACGAACTTCTCCCACACCGTTTCCGGTACGGCCGGGTTGGGCTTCATCTCCTTCGGGTTGATGAGAATGCGCCCCGTCGGCGGCGTGTCGCCGCTGCCGTCGCGCAACGCCTTGACCACCGCCTCGACCGTTTCCTTGTCGAATTTGGGTAGGAGGCAATCCACGGAGTTGAGCCTGTCGCTGCCGGGGATGCGCCGCGCCAGCGGCGTTCGCACCATGCGGCCCAGCAACTGCGCGATGTAGGTCCGGTCGTTCGCCGGGCGGAATGACACCATCACTTCGGCCCGCGGGCAGTCCCAGCCGGTGCTGATGGCATCCTTAGCAATCAGGACACGCACCCAGGTATCGTCCTGCACGCGTTGCGGCTGGATGTAAGGCACCGAGTACTTGCCGAACGTCTGCGTCGTGTGCTCGCCGAACACGTGCGCCACCGTCGTCTCCTGCAACTCCGGCCACTGCTGAAAGATCGTGTCCAGCGTGCGGCCGATGTCGTTGTGACTGGGTGTGTTCGGCACCTGCAACACCATCAGCGGCAGCACGGTTTCGCCGGTCTGCTGCTGCTCGGCGTAATCGGCCCACTCCTTCGTGCACTCGCGCAGCTTGTCAGTGGCGCGGCGCACCAGCACGGTGTCGAAGACGCCCGCTTCGTCGGGAATGTCCAGCACGATGGTGTCCTTCAACAAGCCGGACTCCTGTACGAGCGCGGTGTCCACGGTCACGGGCGGCAGGGTGCTGCGGTTGCGCGCCCCGTCCATGGCCTTGTTGAAGCGATCCACCGTCGCCGAAATGCCCCACACTACGGGGATGCCCGGCACGCCTCTTTCGCCGTTGATGAGCCGTCTGACGATGGTGGACTTCTCGCGGTTCTCGCTCCCCATGCCGCGGTGCGCCTCGTCCAGCACCAGGTAAAGCGTTAACGCCGGGTCTTCGACCGTGTTGCGGATCGTGTCCCAGATCGTGTGGCTCCGCATGTCCGGCCGCATTTCGGGGAACACGCTTGTATCCTCGTCGCCGTCGAAGCCGCGCACCAGCAGGCTTTTCTTGCCCAGCTTCTGCGTGTTGAGGAAGTAGATTTTGCCGGGGCTGAACTTCGCGCGGTTGAAGGTGTTTTCGACCACCACCAGGTCGGTGTGCTGGAGCCGGTCGGACGACTCCATCAGGCGAAAGCGCGTCTGCTCGTTCAGCGACGGATCGTCGCTGAACCAGATCACCACCGCACCGGGGTCGGCGTCGAATTCAAGACTGTCGTCGCCGTGAAACAGCGCCTCGAACACCGCCGCCGCCATCACCGTCTTGCCCGCGCCGGTCACGGCGGTAAGCGAGAACGCGTGGCGGTCGCCGTCCTCGCGCCAGCGTTTGCGCGCTTTCCTCAAGTTGTTCAGCACGTCGCGGACGGCTTTGTTTTGGTAATCGTGGAGCGTGAACTTCATGCGTTGTCCCCGTTGGCGAATGCGAAGTTGGTCAGGTAGGACTCATACAGCCGGATCGCCTCGACGCCTTCGGGCAGGCGACGCGCCAGCGCCTGAAAGCGCCGCTCGTCGTCGGTGACGATGTAAGCGATTCGCAGCGCCTTCGCCTTGCGCGCTGCTATGAGGAAATCGGTCGCCTTGTCCAGTTCCACCAGCAGCCCGTAGGTATCCACCACCTCCCACCCCGCGGCGGGCAACTTGTCGATGCGGCGGCCCACGCTTCCCGCGCGCAGCCACAGCAGCGGTGCGATTCGCGCGAACGCGGTCTGATAGCTGACGGCGACCGGCGTTTCGTAGGTCAGGGTGAAGAACTCGGCGTTTTCCTCGAAACCGTCCGCCATCGGGAACTCATCCGTGAACTTGTAGTCGCCCTTGATCGGTTCGCCGTCCGGCGTCTTGCCTGTGATCGCAGCCCGCACGCGCGGCTTAGTGATGTAGTCGCAGATGCCTAGCCGTTCCCATTCGGCGTCGCCGGGGCGAAGGCCACGTTCACGCAAAGCCTTCTGCTCGTCCACGCTGACTTCGTTGTTGGTAACGCTGATGCACTGGCGCCTGCCGCCGTCCTGCTTGTTGAGCCGCATGACGGCATGAGCGGTTGTTCCAGAGCCGCTGAAGAAATCCAAGACTACTGCCTGAGGCTTTGTAGCAACAAAGAACCGCAAGGTGTCTTCGACTGCATATAGCGATTTAGGGAACGGAAACTTTCTGTCTGAGACAAACTCACTCAGGAGATCAGTTCCATAGGCGCGCGCGTTGTGCGACTGACGATTCCAGACTGTCTTAGGCGGTTCGACACGACTAACATCATCAGCATGCTTTAGGATTAAGTCGCCGCGGTCGTCCTCGCCAACGATCACGATTTCGCCGGTTTGCAAGCGGCGTTCATTTGCTGGAACAAGGTAGTTGATACGGTATGTGCCAGTTTCAGCCGAGAAGCCGCCGAGTTTGGCATGCTTCTTAGCTAACTTCTCGCGCAAGACAACAGCCGATATTCTCCATCGCCCTTCAGAATGATCGGAACGAATAGGCCAAACTGCCCGTAACCCTTTCGGAGTAGGAACGTCATCCCTGTCGGCGTCCAATGGGATTGGATCGCCCACAGCAATAATCTTTCCAAGCGACTCATTCACATACACAGGGTAAAAAAGATTCTTACTGTCTTGCCGGCGTGCACCCTCACCACCACGAAGCAACGAATGCCATATTGCTGGTGGGGTCTTGGTAGCAGCTTTCCCATTGCCTTCGTTGCTCATCGTGAGCATAGATTCGCCTGTCGGCACGACGCGCTGCTTGCCAAACATCACGAAGAATAGATATTCATCGACGCGCGTGACCCGCCCTAACCGTGTGGGGCCGCCGCTATTGATGACACTTGTCACCATCTGAATGGCTTCTCGTGCCGCAGCTTCGGGAAAGATTTGGTCTAGCAATAGGCCAAGCCGTAGGTATTCCTTTTCGTCGATGGTGACAATCAATACCGAATCCGCCGGATTCAATAGCTCCTTCGCCACCAGCAAGCGCCGCTCCATCATCGCCAGCCACTTGCTGTGACGGTACAGGTCGTCGGCGTTGACGTAATCGTTGTTGTATTTCCAATCCTTATCCCTGGTGTTGTAGGGCGGGTCGATGTAGATGGCGTCCACCCTGCCGCGGTGCGTCCACGTCAGGGCTTTTAACACGTGGTAGTTTTCGCCATTGATGACCGTGTGCCACGGCTTATCGCCTCCGCGCGAGACGCTGCCGGTGGAGACGAGGCCCGGATAGATGGTGTCGCGGAACTCGGCGACGACAATCAAGTCGTCCAGCGCCGCGGTCTGATTTTCGGCTTTTGCCGCGCCCATCAATACCAGTTCGGCAGTCTTCTTAGCCCGATCAATCGCCTTCACCAGCCAAAGCCGCCGGTCACCCCTGGCGGTCGAGCCGCGCGGTGGCAGCATGCGCACCTTGTCGCCCCGGCGCACCGGGCGTTGCGGCAACTCCACGGCTTCGGGCCGATGACGCTCGAAATTCAGTCCAAAGGACAACCGGGATGAGAGAACCTGGAACTCGCGATCCAAATCGGCGCCGAGCTGCGGGTCTTTGGCCTTAACCTTAGCAATCAGGTCAGTGAATCGGGACACGAACACTCCTCCGCTGTATTAGTCAATCAGAACTTCCTTGATCACGTGCGTCCGAATCGCCAACGGGGATCGTCCTTCGGCGGCCCGCCGCCCCAGTCGCTGACGTTGAACGGCGAGTTGCCGTGGACGAAGTCGGCCTTGAGGTCGGGGTACTGTCGCGGAGGAATGTGTCGGCGGGCCGCTCGTCGCGCCGGGACTCGAAGCTATAGGGCCGTAAAAGCCACATTATAAGGTCGCATGTTCGAGTCATGCCGGGTGCATTAATCAACTCAGGTAATTACGGGCGCTGTCTTAGCGCCCGTTTTCTTTTCACCGGCCACCACACCCCGCGTCTGGTCTTGAGTGCCGCCGCCGGGGCGGGCGCCCCCGGCGATTCTTTCAACTCGTAGAGCAGTCTGCCCCTGCCTTTACCACCGGACAGCGCGCCGCCCGCCCGAGCGAGGGTGTGCAGACCAGGGCCGGCGGCGAGCGGGCCGGCGTTCACACCCCCGGAATCCAGCGCGGCACCTCACGACAGTACTTCTCGTATGGCTCTCCGAACTTCCGCCTCAGGGTCGGCTCCTCGTAGAAGATAACCCACAGGTGGAACACCGAGTAGACGGCCAGAGCGTAGCCGAGAATCAGGCCCGACTCGAACCACGCGGCCTCGCCGGCGAGCACGAGCAGGGCGGCGACGTACATGGGGTTCCGGGTGTACCGGTAGGGCCCTCGTGCCACCATCTCCTTCGGCGGGTCGAAGGGCGCAGGCGTTCCCTTCCCGGTAAAGGTGAAATCCCAGGCGCAACGGAAGTAGATGAGGGCACCCGAGACGATTGGGAGCAGGCCCAGGTATCGGAAACCTGACAGTTCGACGCGTAACGGCGCGCCCGCGGAGAGGAGCAGGTAGGGGACGAGCGTGGTCAGCGTGCCCGGCACGAAGACGGACCAGAGTAGTGTTTTTAACGCCGTCATGAACGCTACGGCCGCCGTCAC
Source organism: Pyrinomonadaceae bacterium (assembly GCA_035645715.1). GTDB lineage: Bacteria > Acidobacteriota > Blastocatellia > Pyrinomonadales > Pyrinomonadaceae > QHXN01. Next base: position 53,337 of record DASQMB010000054.1, on the reverse strand, counting down.
GCCGCGCCGCCCGCACACGCCTCCCTCGACGAAAGCTGTGCCGTTCCGAGGGAGCGCGGGGCCGCCGGGCGCGGGTCGGCCTAATCCGAGAGGACTTCGCGCAGTACTACCGACAGGTCCGTCAACGCCCGCTCGCCGTCGCCGAGGAAGGCGGAGCCGTGCATGGCGGCCAGCGTCTTCGGCTTGAGGTCGGCCAGCCTGCGCAACGTCGGCTCCGTCCGCCCAGTGTAGGGCATGTAATCGGCGAAGGGGCCGGCCTGGCCCTCGACCAGAGCCTTCCGCACACGACCCATCACGTCCGACTCCGTGAGCGGCTCGACATCGCCGTTCTGGTGAAACAGATCGGAGCAGAAGAGGGTTCTGTTCTCTTCCTCGAAGAACATGCTTGCCTCCCAGCAGTGGGGCACGTGGGGCGTGTGCAGCAGGCGGAATCGGTACTTGCCGGTCTGTAAGACCTCGCCGTCCGACATCCCCCTGGCCGGGCGCGCGGCGAAGTCGTTGACGCTGACGAGCGCCCCGACCATGCTACAGACGGGCTCGGCGGCCGGGGCCTCGCGCAGCCACTCGTTGAGCGCCCCGCACTCGTCCGCCTCGAAATGGCTAAAGCCGAGCCAACGGATTTTCGCGGGGTCGATGACGCGCGCCACGGCCTCGCGGACGAGGGGGAACATAGCCCTGTGGCCGATGTGGAACAGCAGCGGCTCGTCGTCCCTGATCAGGAACTGGTTGAACTGCATGTCGAGTTCGGGGACATAAGTGGAGATGCGGTACACGTCGGGGGCGATTTCCGTCACGGGCATGATCTTCTGCTCTCCTTAACCCGAGTACTTAGCTCCATTCTAACTGACGAACGCGGAATTTCCGCCGGAACCGAACCACCCGCCGCGCGCCGCCTTACAGGCCCCTCACGCCGCGGGCGGCTCGTAGCCCCTGGCCCGCAACTTCTCCTTTACCCGCTCGACCAACTCCTGCCAGACGTTCTCCGGCACTGCGGCGTCGCGCTCCTCATCAGCCTGAGAACGTTGTTAGCATCCGCCGTCAGTCGTGGGGCGCGGGCGTCAGCCCCAGCCTCCCGATAATGTCTGTGGCGACTTCGCGGGCCGTGCGCCCCTCGGTGTCAACAGGCTCGCCGAAGTCGGAGCCCCTGTGCGCGTCGGCACACTCCACTATCCGGCGCGCGATCCACCCCGACCCCGGCCCCTCGACCTTGTCGCCCCGCCCCGCCAGCCGCCCCCTGACGGTCGCCAGTTCGGCCTTCAGGCAGAAAACTCTGACTCCCGAGTCGAGCCGCCCGAAGCCGGCCACGACCTCGTCGAAGTAGGGACGGTGGCTGAAGGTCATCGGCACTATCACCGGGCCGCGGGCGAACAGGCGGAACAGCCAGACGCCCTCGACTACGGACCTCCGCCACAACTCTATGTGCTGGAAATCGTCCGCGCCCGCCCCCTTCAACCCGACCCACCGCGGCAAGCGCATCAGGGCCAGCCCGGCCCATTCGGGGTCATAAATCACGCTCCCCTTCAGGGAGCCGCGCATCAGCCCGGCCACAGTAGTCTTGCCCACCCCGAATGAGCCGTTAATCAACAGGATCATGCGCAACGCTCGCGGCCGAAAAACCTCACGGCGACAAAACCTCACGGCGACCGGATTGCCCACGTCCCGCGGCCGGGTGCGCCGGGCGGCTCCTCGCCTGTCGGACACTCTAGTCTATCTCACGAGGCCCGGCAGCGGAGATTTCCCCTCCGGCCGTGCGGCGTGCCGGGCAGGCGGGAGGCGGGTTGGGCGCTTGGGCCGCGCGGCGGGTAGAATGCACACCGGGGCACGGTTCGTCGAAGGAGGGCGGGATGAGAATAATCATTGCCGGCGGCGGGGAGATCGGCTACCAGCTTGCGAGCAGGCTGACGCGCGACCACGACGTGGTGGTGGTCGAGCAGGAGGCCGAGGCCCTCAACCGCTTCGAGCGCCTTGACCTGCAAGCCGCGCAGGGGAGCCCGGCCCACCCCGACACGCTGCGCCGGCTCAACCTCGCCCCCTCGGACACCTTCATCGCCTGTAGCGAGTCGGACGAGGTCAACGTCATCTCCTGCCTCTCGGCCAAGCGGCTCGGCGCCCCGCGCACCTTCTGTTTCGTGACCAGGGAGGAGTACTACCGCTCGCTCTGCGGCGACGAGGGCAGCGGCGGCGCGCTCCTCGACATCGACCAGGTCATCTGGCCCCAGCACATGCTGGCCGAGGAGATCGCGCGCGTGGTCCTGGTGCCGCGGGCCATCGACGTGGAGTTCTTCGCGGGCGGCCGGGTGCTGCTGCTGGAATACCGCCTGCGGCCGGACTCGCCGCTGGTCGGCCGGCCGCTCTCGCAGCTGAAGCTGCCGCGGGGCGTGCTGGCCGTCGCCGTCTCGGACGGCGACCGGCTGACCATCCCCTCCGGGCAGACGGTCTTCCGCGAGGGGCAGAAGGTCGTCTTCATGGGCGAGGACCGCGCCCTCTTCAAACTCCAGCACGGCTTCATCCCGGACGCGGCCCAGAAGATACGCGACGTGACCATCATCGGCGGCGGCACGGTCGGCCTGACGCTCGCGAAGCTGCTGCTGCAAAGGGAGAAGCTGAGCCTGAAGCTCGTCGAGATTTCGCCGCGCCGGTGCGAGCGGCTGGCCGCAGAGCTGCCGTCGGCCCTCATCCTCAACGGCGACGGCACAGACCTTGAGCTGTTCGAGGCCGAGCAGCTTCACCGCAGCGACGTGCTGGTCTCGGTCACGACCAACGACGAGAAGAACCTGCTGGCGACGCTGCTCGCGCGCCAGATGCAGGTGCCGAAGATCATCACGCGGGTGGACAAGCCGCGCAACCTGCGCCTCTTCGAGAGCGTCGGCATAGACGTGCCGCTCAACATGCGCTTCACCGCCGTCGAGACCGTGCTCAACTCGCTGCTGCGGACCGACGTGCAACTGCGCGCGACCGTCGAGCACGGCAAGGCCGACGTGCTGGAAGTGGTCGTCCCCGAGGGCTTCGTCAAGACCACGCTGAGGGAGATGCCGACCATCGAGGGCGCGGTCGTCGGCGCCATCGTGCGGCGCAACAGCGTGATCGTCCCGCACGGCGAGGACGTGGTGAAGCCCGGCGACCGGCTCTTCGTCTTCAGCACCGACGAGGCCGCCGACAAGGTGCGCAACTACTTCTAGCCCGGCCGGGAGCGCGGCCGAGCCCGCGCCCCGCGCGCCGCCCCTTCCCCCTTTTTTAACGATGCGCCTGACACTCCTGGCCCACACGACCGGCGTCGTCCTGCGGCTCTTCGGGCCGCTGCTCGTGCTGCCCGTCGTCGTAGAGCTGATCTACGGCTCGTGGCGCGACACGACCGGCTTCGTCCTGGCCGGGGCGGGCGCCTTCGCCGCGGGCGAGCTGCTCCGGCGCCTCCACCCCGGCGGGGCGGACCTGACGCGCACGGAAGGCATGGCGGTGGTCTCGCTCGTCTGGCTGGCGGTGGCCGCCTTCGGCGCAATCCCCTACCTGTGGGCCGGGCTCGGCGTGATCGACTCGCTGTTCGAGTCGATGAGCGGCTTCACCACCACCGGCGCCACGGTCATGCGCGACTTCGGCCTCTACTCGCGCGGCATCTTCTTCTGGCGCTCGCTGACGCAGTGGCTCGGCGGGATGGGCGTCATCGCGCTCTTCGTCGCGGTGCTGCCGGCTCTGGCCGTCGCCGGGCGCCAGCTCTTCTTCGCGGAGGCGCCGGGGCCTTCGGAGGAGCGCCTGACGCCGCGCATCCGCCAGACGGCCATCGCACTCTGGTCCATCTACCTCGGGCTGACGCTGCTCGAAATCCTGCTCCTGCTGCTCGTCGGGATGCCGCTCTACGACTCGGTCTGCAACTCGCTGGCGACGCTGGCCGCGGGCGGCTTCTCGCCGCACCCCGGCAGCATCGGCGGCTACGCCAACCCCGCGGCCGAGTGGATAATCATCGCCTTCATGTTCCTCGCCGGGGCCAACTTCGCGCTCCAATACTCGGCCCTGTGGGGGCGGCCTATGCGGCTGCTGCGCGACGAAGAGTTTCGCGCCTACGTCTGCATCGTCCTCGTCTCGACCCTCCTGCTCTGCGGCGTGCTCTACGGCTTCGCGCGCAGCGCGCCCGCCTCCTACCTCGAAGCCGAGACGACGACGCGGCCGTTGCAGGACGCGGCGGCGCCGACGCTGCTCCGCCACGCGCTCTTCCAGTCGCTCTCCGTCCTGACGACGACGGGCTTCGCCACCGACGACTTCAACCTCTGGCCGGACGAGGCCAGGGTCGTGCTGCTGGCCCTGATGTTCGTCGGCGGGTCGGCCGGGTCGGCCGCCGGCGGCCCGAAGGTGGTCAGGGTGCTCCTCCTCCTCCGCCACGTCGTCTGTGAGCTGTACCGCGCGGCGCACCCGCGCGCCGTCAAGCCCGTGAGGCTCGGGGGCCGCACGGTCCCGCCCGACGTGATGCGGGCCATCACCACCTTCATGCTGCTCTACCTGATGACCTTCTCCGCCAGCACGCTCGTCCTCGTCCTGCTCGGCCTCGACCTGCTGAGCGGGATCACGGCGAGCATCGCCACGCTCGGCAACACGGGGCCGGGCTTCGGCGCCGTCGGGCCGATGGCGAACTTCGCCGACCTGCACCCGGCGAGCAAGCTGGTGCTGTTCGTCAACATGTGGGTCGGGCGGCTGGAGGTGCTGACCGTCTTCATAGTCTTCCAGCGAAACGTCTGGCGGGGCACGCGGGCCGGCGGCTGAGGCGCGGGGCGGCCGAGATAGCAGTTGACAGGCGCGCGGCCGCTGGCATAGATTCTCGCACCACTGCCAGGCGGCTTTGTTCCATCCGATGATTCCGCGGCGGCCGCCCGTTACACTTCCGCCTGTAAACACATTCAAAGTAGATAACTAACCTTTTAAGCCCGGCGCGGCGGCGAGCACGCCGGCGCGACGACGCCGCCGCCGGCTTTCATCCCGGGAGGAGAGTCAACGTCATGCCCGACGACAACGGGAAGTCAGAGTCTTCGAAGGCGGCTGATCCTAAGGAGTGGACGCTGATGTTCTATTTTGCGAGCGACAACCCGCTCGCGCCGAGCATCGTTTCACAACTCAAGTCTATCAAGGACGCCGGGTTCCACCCCGACGCCAACGTCATCGCGCGGTTCGACCCGCACGGGTCCGTCACGCCCACCCACGTCTTCGAGGTCAACCTCGTCAGAAAGCTCAAGGCCCGGGGCCGCTCACAGGTCGGGCCGCCCCGCAACTCCTTCGTCAGAAACCTCGTGTTCGACAAGCTCTGGGAGGCCGACAAGACCGCCAGGTTCAGGGACGGCAAACAGGTGGTCGAGGCCCGGGTCAGGGACCGCATCGCCGCCGTCCTGGCCGCCGGCGGCGGCGAAGGGAGGGGGGACGACGACGCGACCGAGGTTGTCTACAAGCCGCCCCCGCTGCCGAAGCCGTTGACCGAAGAGCATGGCCCCGAGGAGTCACTCGAGCACTTCCTCAAATTCTGCCGGGATGAATACCCGGCGCGCCGCTACATGCTCTTCATCCTGGGGCACGGCATCGCCGTGGGCAACGACCTGTTCCTGTTCGACGAAAACGCCTTCCGCGTCCGGCAGACGCCGGACGTGATGCCGGCCGCCGGGGCGGGTGGCGCGGCGCGCGGCGGCGACAATGATGGCGAGAAGGATGGCGAGAAGAAAGGCGAAGAGCACCGCTCGTCGCAGGCGCTGCTGCTGTCGGCGCTCGGCGGGGTGCTGAACCGTTTCTCGGACGAGATCAAAAAGAAGGACAGCGAGCTGGTGCTGGTGGGCTTCCACAGTTGCTCGATGAGTTCGCTGGAAGTGGCCTACGAGATCAGGAACTCGGCCAGGTACATGATGGCCTCGCAGGGGCCGGCCTTCGTCGGCAGTTGGCCCTACAGGCACATCCTGATGCGTATCTTCAACGGCCTGAACTCAGAACTCACCGTGAACGACTTCGAGGACCCGTCGGGCCTTGTCGGCGAGCTGAAACGGGGAGAGGGCCCCCGCTCCGAGCTGTTCCGGGACCTGCTCTCCGCCGAGACCGTGGGCGGCCTGAGCGCGCACGCGGACGGGCAGGCGCCGCCCGAAACACTCCTCCAAAATCTGGCGCAAGACCTCAACAGGCTGCTCGAAAACGAGCAGATGCACGAGGACGCGCGCTTCGGGCGGGGGGAGCTGGCGGGCGCCAGGGCGCGCATCGAAGGGGCGCGCGGGAAGCGCCGTCGCCTGTCCCGCGCAGACCTCAGGCGCCTCAACCGGCGGCTGCTCGCGGAGGCGTACCCGGGGGTCGTCTCGCCACACACCAAACTCGACACCAGGAAGATACTCTCCAAAATCTTCAGCTACTGCCTGTACAACAGCCTCGACTACCAGCTCGCGGGCTACTCCTTCGACCTCGCGCTCTGCGACCTGGGCGAGGTCGAGAAGCTGATGCCGCCGCTCCGCGCGCTGACCGAAACCCTCATCGCCGGGCTCGAGAGCGACCACGGCTCGCTGGCGCAGGAGCTGATCCTCCTCGCCCACTGGGACGCGCAGAGCTACTGGCAGGAGAACTACACAGACCTTTACGACTTCTGCCTGCGCCTCTACCTCAGGTGCCGCGAGGCCCGGCCGGCATCCGTCGGGTCCGAGGCCGCGCCCAGGCTCAGGGAGATCAAGCGCGCCTGTTACCGGATGATGAAGGCGCTCTCGAACGACGCCGTCGCCGGCGAGGCCGGCCCGGGCCGCGAGGCCGACCCGGACCTCGAAGGGCTCGGGCGGGACGCGGGGCAGGGCGACGCAATCGTGCGCTCGGAGTTCGCCGGGCCGGCCTACCAATACTCGCACGGCTTCTCGCTGTTCTTCCCCTGGGCCGAGCCCGTCGCCAGCGAGATGTGGGACAAACATTACGAGAAATACCTGCTGAACGAGGACATGGGAGCCGACTCGTGGCAGAAATTCCTGCAAACCTACTTCGACGCCACGATGCGCAACACGCGGGCCGAGGAAGAGACGGAGATGGGTCAGGACGAGCGGACGCCCTCGGTCGAACAGGACCTGCTCGAAGTGATAGCCACCCTGATCTTCGACGAGTCGGGGCAACTCGCTAAAGGCGGGCCGAAAGACTCGACCGGCGGGCCGGGCAAGGGCGGCGGCAACGACCCGACCGGCGACGACTGCGGCTGCCCTCCGATCAAGAACTATCCCTCCGCGACCCTCTGGCGCCGCCGCCGCAAGGACGAGAAGGGCGGCGACGCCCTCAACGGCGAGTCATTGGAGAAGGAGAAGGTGCCGCTCAGCCGCGGCATCGTGAACGAGTTCAAGCTCACGGACTAGGATGTGGCGCGGGGGCGCGGGCCACGCCGCGCCCCCGCCCACGCAACACGCCTCGCCGCGTCGTGATTCCCATGAGAGCCCTGCCCCCCACCCTCCTCCTGCTTCTTTCGGCCGCGCTGCCGGCCTTGAATACTCCCCACGCCGAACTGAGGACGACGGCCACGGCTGCCGGCGCCGTCGCGCGGGTCGCGGCCGAGAGCGACTCGGTCCCTCCAGACCTTGAGGGCCGTCGCGAGGCGTTGCGGAAAGCCGAAGAGTCTGCGGCCGGCCGCCTGGCCGCGGGAGACGGGCCGGGGGCGGCGCGCGAGCTGAACCGCGCGGGCCGCCTCCGCCTCATCCTCAACGAGTTGCGGGAAGCCCTCGACAGTCACCGCCGCGCGCTCTCACTGCTCGCCGAGAGCCCGGCCGCGGAGGTCGAGGTTGATGCCCTTAACGGCCAGGCCGCGGCCTACATGCGCCTGAACGAGAAGGAGCAGGCCGCCGAGGTCGTGAACCGGGCGCTCTCTCTCAGCGAGCGGATCGGGTACGTCGCCGGCAGGGCCGAGGCCCTGCTCGCGCTGAGCGACCGCGAGAACTACGAGAACCACGCGGCGGCCCTGCTGACGGCGCAGAGGTCTCTCGAACTCTGGCGAAGCCTCGGCGACGGTGAAGGGCTGGCGCGCGCCCACGCGCAGATCGGCCGCTGCCACATGGCGCAGAACGCCCTCGCCGAAGCCGAACAGAGTTACCGGCAGGCCCTCGCCATCCGGCGCGATTTGAACGACCCGGCCGGGCAGGCCGAGGCGCTCATCATGCTCGGCTTCATCGAGTACCGCCGGGCCGAGTGGGAAAACTCCGTCCGGCTCCTGACGCAGGCCCAGGGTCTCATCGACGAGCATGCCGAGCCCGGCAAGATGGGACAAATCGCCTGCGGGCTGGCCGAAGCCTTCAACGAGCACGGGCTGCCGGAGAACGGCCTCGTCCATTACCGGCGGGCGCTCGACTATTACCGCCGCACGCAGGCCCCCCACCTCATCAACTACGCGACCTGGGGCCTCGGCGTCACTTACTACCAGCTCGGGAATTACACGGAGGCCGCGGACCACCTCCGGCAAGTCCTGGCCGGCGTAGAACCCGACAGCCTTCTGGCCGCGCAGTCCTACGAATACCTCGGCCGGATTCACAGCGACCGAGGCGAGCACGGGGCGGCCCGCCGCGAGTTGCAGGCCGCCCTCTCCATCTACGAGAAGGCCCGCAACCCGAGGGAGGCGGCGCAGGTGCGCGGGCTGCTCGGCCAGCTCTCCGAGCGGCAGGGCCGGTTCGAGGAGGCACGCCGCTTCTACGGCCGGTCTCTTAACGCCTTCGACGCGCTCTCGGACCGCATCAACCAGGCGGCCGTTTATTACGCCCTCGGGCGGCTCGAACTGAACGCCGGTCGCTACGACGACGCCGAGGAGCACCTGCGTCGCTCGGTCGAAATCACCGAAGAGATTCGCCGCGCGCCGACGAGCAGCGACCTGACAGCGGCCTTCTCCGCCACCACCCACGAGCGTTACGAGAAGTACGTCGAGTGCCTGATGCGGCTGCACGAGGCGCGGCCGACCGGCGGCTTCGACGTGCGCGCCTTCCAGGTGAGCGAGCTGGCGCGAGCGCGCTCTCTCGCCGAGAAGCTGCGCGCCACCCGGAGCGACTTCGCGCCCGGCGTCCCGCCCGAGCTGGCCGCGCGCGTGAAGGCGCTCCGTCAGGCGCGGCGGACGAAAGAGGACTCAAGAATCGCGCTGCTGAGCAGGCCCTACGAGAAGGAGGAACTGGCGGCCCTCGATTCGGAGCTGGCCCGCCTGGGCGCCGAGTACCGGCAGGTCTCCGAGGCCATCCGCGAGCGCCACCCAGCCTACGACCAACTCGTGCGCCCGCGCGCCTGGGACCTGCGACAGGTCCAGCAGGAAGTCGTCGCCGACGACCGGACGATCCTCCTCGAATACGGCCTCGGCGAAACGCGCAGCTACGTCTGGGCCGTGACCCGCGACGGGTTCACCGGCCACGAACTGCCGGCCCGCGCCGTCGTCGAGGCGGCCGCGGAGAGGGTCTACAGGCTGCTGTCGGCGCCGCCGGCGCCCGAGGCGGCCGAGACTCTGGAGGCGGCCGTCGGGGAGTTGTCGCGCGCAGTTCTGTCGCCCGTCGCGGCCGAGCTAAGCGCGGGGCGGCGGGTCATCGTCGTGGCCGACGGCGCGCTCAACTACATCCCGTTCCAGATTCTGACGCCGCCCGGCCGCGACGAGCCGCTCGTCGCGGGCCACGAAATCACCTACTCCCCTTCGGCCTCGGTCGTCGGAGAGCTGCGGCGCGAGGCTTCGCGCCGCCGGGCCGCGCCGAAACTTTTGGCGGCCTTCGGCAACCCGGTCTTCGCCTCCAACTACGCGCAGCGTGAAGAGGCGCAGGGCGGCGCGGAGCTGGCCGCCGTGCAGGCGCTTGACGCCGACCGCCCTCGGCACGCCCCGCGCCACATCGAGATCAACCGCGACACCTTCGACCCCTCCCTCATCAGGCCCCTCTTCTATGCGAAGCGCGAGCTGGCCTACCTGCTCGACGCGGCGGGCGGCGGCGGCAGCTTCGTCGCCGAAGGGTTCGCCGCCACGCGCGAGCGCCTCCTCGGCACGGACCTGACTCAGTATTCCATCCTCCATTTCGCCACGCACGGCCTGCTCGACCCGAAGCAGCCCGAGAACTCCGGCCTAGTGCTCTCGACAATCGGCCTCGACGGGCGGGAGCAGGACGGCTTCGTCGGACTGCAAAACATCTACGAGCTGCGCGCGCCCGTCAGCCTCGTGGTCCTGAGCGCGTGCCAGACGGCGCTCGGCAAGGACGTGCGCGGCGAGGGGCTGCTCGGCCTCACGCGCGGGTTCATGTACGCGGGCGCGTCGAGCGTGGTGGCGAGCCTGTGGAAGGTTGACGACGAGGTGACGGCCGAGCTGATGAGGCACTTTTACGCCAACATGCTGCGCGAGGGCGCGACGCCGGCGGCGGCGCTGCGCGCGGCGCAGAACAGCATCCGTCAGCGCCCCGAGTGGCAATCGCCTTACTACTGGGCGGCCTTCACGCTGAACGGCGAGTATCGGCAGGTCATCAAGCCGGCGGGGGCCGGGGCGGGAGCAAAACTGCTGGCGGGGGGAACGCTGTTGACGCTGCTGGCGGGCGCCGGCCTGTGGAGCCTCGGCCGGAGGAGGCGGTCATCCGGCGGCTTTCATTCGACCGCGAAAAAGTAACCGCCTTTGAGGCGATGCTCCGCGCCGTCCGGCCCCGAAAGGTCGAGTTTCAAACCGTAACGACCGCGCCTGAGTTGCGCGGCCGGGACCGACACCTTGAGCGCCTGCCCTTCGCGCCCCACCACCTTCGAGGGCAGCGTCTCGCCATCCTCGTCCGACAACTCGGTGCGGTAGCCGGCCGCCTGGGCCGCGGACTCGGGCAGATGGAGCGAGAGGACCAGTTCGCGCGTGCCGGGCGGGAGTCGTACCCGCCCCTCCGCTTGGGGGCCTGCGGCGCGGTCGCTGCTGCTGATGTGCAGGGCCAGCGTGGCGACGGCCGGCGTCTCCGGGCCGCCGCGTGTCAGCCACCACACGCCCGCCAGCAGGGCCACGACGATGGCCGCCGCGGCGGCGAGCTGCGACGGCCGGGCGCTCAAAAAATTCCACCAGCGGGCCGGGGCCGCGACGGCGATTGGGGCCGGGCGGGCGGCGGCGACCTGATCGACGTGGCGCAACAGCGCGGCCGCCAGGGCGACGCGCTCGCGGCGGGCCTCTGTAGTCAGGTAGTTCTCTCTGAAAAGGCGCTGTTGTTCCGCCGTCAGCCCTCCGCGCAGGTAATCGTCTATTAGGTCTTCCTCGACCAGCCGCAGCTCCTCCGGCCAGCTCTCCCGCGAAAAGCATTCCTCCTCGAACTGCTCAAGCTCGTCGCCCGGCAAGGCCCCGAGCAGATAGGCGGTGATTCGTTCTTCTGTCATCTTTTCGCGCGGCCCTGTCCTGTGAGAGTTACGGCCCCGGCCCCGCGGCCCTGCTATAAGAGAATGCTCCGAAACCCTGATTCGTTGCGTCAAGAAAGTGTTTCAGTAGACGCTGGCGGCCCTCAGTCTAACGCAGTCCGCGAGCGCGCCGCGCAGCCGCGTCACGCGCATCCGCAGCGCCAGCACCGTCGTCTTCATCTCCGAGGCCAGCCAGCGGCGGTGTTCGGCCCGCGCCCGGCCCCGCGCGACCTGGCAATAATCCACGAGCAACTGCTTCTCATCCTCGGCCAGTTGCTCGAAGCAGGGCATCAGGACGAGGCGAATTCTCTCGATCTCCTCAGAGGAGTCGGGCAGGGTTTCCAGAAAGGTGACGAACGCCTCGTGCTCGCGCTGCCCGCGGCGGAGCCTCTCCTTGACGATGTTGCGCGCGATGCCGATGCAGAACCGGTCCACGTCGGGGACGGGCGCGCCCTCGAAGATTTTGCGGGCGGCGCGGTCGAGCGTCTCGTTGGCGGCGTCGGTCGTGTCGGAGACGCCCTTGAGGGCGAAGAAGCCGGCCAGTTTCCTTTGCAGGCTCGTGTAGCGGCGCGCGGCCTCCTCCGCGTCGGGGGAGAGCGCCCGCAAAAAGTGTGCGAAGGCTTCGGGGCTCAATGGTGGGTGATTCCTCTCGGTCTCCAGGCTTCGAGCCTGTCATTCAGCCTAACTGTCGTTGGGGGACGAACGCTCCTCCCCGAGCCTGCGCGGCCGACCGCCGGGCCGCCGTCGCCTCCGGAACCGGCGAAGAACTTCCCTGACACAGTGCGCGACCGGAACTGCCCCATTGTACGACTTCGGCAGGAGCAAACAAATTCTTCCGGGGCCCGCACAATCCGGTGGCTCCGCTGGCCGGGCAGAGGGCTTAATTCGTCTCCGAGGACCGGATGGAGGACGGGGTAGAGGTCCGGGCGGCACCCTTAAAAAAAGGAGCGTCGGGGACACGGCAGCCGCCGCGGGGCCGGGCTGTCATGCACTCGTCACCGGACGCCCCGAGCGGAAGGGGATGAGGGCGAAGCCGGACTGGAGGCAGACGGCCCGGATAGGTTGTCGAAGAAACTCCCCGCGCGGCCCGCGCGGTCCGCTCCGGCCGCACCCCGATCCTTGTCTTCGGCCGCCGCCGGTCGGGGCCGGCCTAGCGCGCCAGCTCCCTGCGGTAGATGTTGAAGTTTCTGACGACGCGGGCGCCGAGCTTCTCGGCCGTGCGGCGGGAGGGCCAGTTGTCGTCGAGGACGACCGTGTAGCTCGCGGCCTTGTAGCCGCGTTCGATCATGCCGAGGTAGCTGCTGGCGGCCAGCGCCAGGTTGACGCCGCGGCCGCGGTAGCCCTCCCTGACCCCGATAATCAGCAGCACGCCGTGGTCTATGGCCTGAAGGCGCTGCTGGAACTCGGGGAAGTTCTCTTCGATTGACCTGCCCCGCATCGGGTGGAGCGCCTGGTTGAGGTCCGGCAGCGAGTAGACGGCGCCGATCGTCTGCCCGTCGGCCTCTGCGAACGCAGTGAAGTCCGCGACGAGTAAATCCTTAAGTTCTGTCGTCAGCCCGCTCATGACGGTCGCCGGCAGCGGGCTGAAGCCCCAGTGCGAACGAAAGCTCTCGTTAGCCACGTCGGTAAAGGTCTGGTTCTCTTCTTCCAGGCGGTCGAAGTCCCAGGGCCGGATCGTGACGCCGCCCGATGCGGCGCGCCCGACCATCACGCGGTAGCGTTCGGCCAGCTCAGGGGTGAACCTGACCTGATACTGCACCACGCCGCGCTCGGTCACGAAGCCGCAGTTCTTGACGTAGCTGTGATAGTAGGGCGGGTTGTAGGTGTGGAAGACGGTGGGCACCGCGTCGTAGGCGTCCACGGTCAGGGGCATCTGCCACCCGGCCAGGAAGGAGAGGCGCGCCGCCCGGCAGCCGAGCACAGCGAGCCAGTCGCAGGCGGCCGCGACGAGCGCCTCGACCGCCCCGTCCTGCCCGGGCAGCGCCTCGAAGAAGAGGAGGTGGCCCGTCTGCTCGTCCCAGCGCCGGTTGTAAGCCTCGTCCACGACGGCCGTGACCGTCGCCAGCACGCGGCCCGACTCCTCCGCCCAAAAGGGCTGTACCTGCAACCGGGGGCCGAAGCCGCCGCGGCCGGCCAGCAGCTCGGTCAGATGATGGGCGTCGGGCGGCACCCAATGAGGGTTATCGCGGTAGACTTCGTGGCCGAACCCGGCGTAGCGTTCCAGCTCCTCGGCCGTGCTGAGCGTCGTGACCTGCAATGGCTTCCTCCTCCTCGCGCCCGGCGTCCGCGCACGGGTCATCTGAACGAGTGCTCTTTATACTTCGGGCCGGCGTCGAGCCGCCGGCCCTTCAGAAACTCCCACGCCTGCTCGTTTATCTCGGCCGACCGCGAGTAATAGTTGTGGTCGAGCCCGGCGACCTCCGTGAGCTTGACGGGGAACTCACGTTCGGCGAGCGCGTCTCGCGTCCGGCGCACCTCGGCCAGCGGAAAGAGCGGGTCACGCGTCCCGACGAAGAGCGCCACCGGAACTTTCCGCTCCGCCTCGTCGAACAGGCCGTAGTGCTCCTTCTTCACGGCGCCGGCCGAGACCGCCGCCGCCGCGAAGTACTCCGATTCGAGCGCGGACATGAAGAGGCCGAAGACGGCGCCCGCCGAGTGGCCGAAGAGGTAGACGCGGCGCGGGTCTACGGGGTGCCTGGCCTTGAGCTCTTCCACGAGGTCGTGCAGGAACTGCGGGCCGTCCTCGGGCACGGCCCAGCTCGCGGAGTTGCGCGAGTCCGGCCCGGCCAGGATGACGCCCTCGCGCTCGGCCAGCTTCTGCCAGTGCTCGACGAGGAGACGGCCGTTGCGCCCGCTGCCATGCAGCAGTACGACCAGCGGCGCGGGCGCGGGCGGCTTGACCGAGTCCGGCACGAAGAGGTAGTAAGCCCGCTTCCGGCCCTCGGACTCGACCGTGTTCTTGACTATCTGGCCCGCGCCCGCCGCGGCGCCCGCGCCAGCCAGCAGCAAGACCAGAGAGCCACAGACCCGCAACAGCCTTCTTCTCATAAACGCCTCCCGTCCGCCGCCCAACGCCGCCCAGCGCCGCCCAGCGCCGCCGGCCGAAGATGTCGCCGCGGCGCCCGGTTTTAATAACCTTGGCGGCCGCGGCGCGGCACAAGATAACAGAAAACGCGAGGCTTGAGCGTTGATTTACAGCCGCGCCGGCGGGCGTTTGGCGTCGGGTAGATTTTTCGGCGCGCTCAGACGCGCCCCTCACGCCCCGCGCCCGAGAGCACCCGCCCGGCAGAGGTGACGAACCTTGCGCGGCGCGCGCGGCAGCGTAGATAATCGGCCGCGCACGCCGGCACCGGCCGTCGGCGGCGTGCGGGCCACTAATCTCACGTCATGGCGGAAGACCACGACAAGTACATCTCGCGGGCCATTGAGGTAGCCCTCGAAGCCGAGAGGCGCGGCAACCTGCCAGTCGGGGCCGTCGTCGTCCTGGACGGCGCGGTCGTCGCCGAGGCCGGCAGTTCGATACTCGTCCCTGACTATCACCCCGGCCGTCACGCAGAGGCCGAGGCACTGCGCAGAGTGCCCGTCGGGCTCTGGCCGCGCGCTCACGAGATGGCCTGCTACACCACCCTCGAACCCTGCGTCATGTGTTTCGGCGCCCTCCTGCTGCACGGGGTCGGCCGTGTCGTCTTCGGCGCGGCCGACGTGGAGGGCGGCGCCGGCGTGCTGCTCGGCCGCCTGCCGCGGTACTACGCCGGCGGCGCGGGCGTGCCCGAGTGGGTCGGGCCGGTGGCGGCGGGCGCGTGCGACGAACTCTACCGGCGGGCGGCGGCGCGCTTCGACCGGCTGCCCGTGGGCCGCCGTCGCTGACCGAAGGCGGCGCCCGGCGACTCGACACTCACGACTCACCTGTCGGCGGCCGCCCGCCGACACCTGGGGTGCCCCTAATGTACGAACGCATCATCGAGTTGGAAGACGATTCTCTGGAGGCGGCCCGGGACCGACTGAACAAGCAGAATGTGATCGTCCTCCGCGAGTTCGTCCTCTGTAGCGGCGAGACGGCCGTCGTCGAGGCGGCCGCGAGCACGGTCGAGGAGGCCGCGGCGAAGGCCGCGCGACATATCCCGCCCGGCGCGCGGCTGGCCTCGAGCACGCGCGAGGTCAAAGCCTCCCCCCGGCGCATCGTGCTCCGCGTGGAGGCGGACAGCGAGGAGGAGGCGGGCCAGTGGCGGGCCGAGGCGATAGAGTCCGTCTCGCTGCACAGGAAAGGGCGGAAGGGCTTTCTGGGTTTCGGCCGGGCGCCAAACGTCTACGAGGTGGTCGTCGCACAGCCGGCCGTGGTGGAGCTGAGGTTTCGGGAGAGGGCCAGAATTTGCGCGGTCGTCAGGGGCTACGCGGCGGAAGACTTGTTACGGACGGTCGCGGAGTTGCGCCGGAGAGAGGCGCCGTGGGAGGAGGCGGCCCGGCTCCTGAACCCCGAGAACGACGCCGACATTACCTCGTTTCTGACCCAGCTCCGCGAGCTGAGCCCGGCTTCTGAGCTGGACGACATCGAAGGCTCCTGCCGCCGGCACGAAGAGTTTGGCTGGCGGCAGGTTATCGAGGGCGCGTGCCGGCAGGCTCACGAGCGGGTCAGGGTCGCGCGGGCGCGCGAGTTGAAGGAACAGGAGATCAGGCTGCGGCGGCTCGACCGGGAGCTGGCCGAGGTCTTCCGCTTCTACACCTGCGTCCAGTGGGACGAGAGGAACTACCAGAAGGTGACCGGCATCCCCAGATACGATTGGGACCAGAACCGCGCGCCCGACGAGCGGGACAGGGAATCGGTGCCGCGCTACTCGGCCGACCCGAAGGCGTTCGCCAGTGTGGAGACGAGGGTCAGGGCGGCGGCCGGCCTCTACGAACTCTACAAGCAGTCTCTACAGGATGAGGGGCTCGACGAGGCGACGGCCACCCTGGAACAGAAGTGCGTCGCCAGCCTCAAGGCCCGCCGGGCGCGCAGGTGACGAACGCGGCCGGCGGGCCTTGAGGCTGGACGCAACCGGACGTGGCGGAATGCGCCGGCGGTCGAACGGCTCTAACGCCGCGCGCTGCGAGGCGGGTAAACATTCGGGGTCGCGGCGGGCGGGCGGCGCGAGGCACAGGGCCGCGCACGCGCCAGGAAAAGTAGCGACTTCATGCGCCTGCCCGGCATCTTCACTCGTGTCCGGCCGATTTATTCGCGTCCGGCCGAGCGGCGCCGCGCGCCCGACCCGCACCGACGCGCCTCAGTGCGCGTTGAAGTGGAACTCGAATATCATGCGCTGCGAGACGGCCTCCCCGCCCTTCTCGGCGGGCGTGAACTTCACGTTGCGGACGGCCTTGATCATCCTCTCGTTCATTCCGAAAGGCAGCCCCCTCACCACCTCGATGTCTGTGACTTCGCCCGTCTTGCAGAGGATGGCGGTGAGCCGCCCGCGCCCACTCATCTGCTTGACCAGAAACTCGTCCGTCATGTCAGGCATTGGCCTCTGCGTAATCTTCGCCCGCCGCGACACCTCCCTGGCCGAGTAGACGGGCGACTCGCACGTCCGCGCCTCGGAACGCTTCCCGTCCTGCCCCCGCGCAGGGGCGAGCCCGGCCGCCGCGGGGAGCAGCGAGAGCAGGACTATAGCGATGCCGGTTCTTAACTTCATGGTCACCCCTCCGTGGCTTGAGCTTGCGCGGTCCCAACGTTAATGCACGCCATGTTAATGCACGCCGGCCGGGCTCGACCAGCCCGCCGGCCGGCGGCGATAGGCGGCGACGGGGGCCGCACGCGAACTTCCGCGACCGGATAAGCGCCGCCGCTTCGGCGCGAACGGGTTGTTAGCCCGCGGCGCACTCTTACCTACCGGCCGCGCCGCGCCCTCAGCCAACGCTCTTTAGCCCTCAGGCACTTCTGACACTGAAGGACTTTCGCTTCCTTCACGTTCATCACCAGACAGCCGCCCTCGACCCGCGTGAGGGCGTTGGGGAACAGGCGCCGCTCGGCCCCCAGGAACGCCGGGCCGGGGCCGGGCATCAGGCCGTAGGCTATCGGCACCAGTGCGACGGCGAGCGGGTGGCGGTGAACCGCGCACCTCCCTTTTTCGTCTCTGACCGCGCGGTCGAACATGACCCACGGCGGCCCCTCGCGCTGCATGATCGGGAGTTCGCGCAGCACCGACCCGGACGCCCCCGGCGTCGCCTCGGGCTTAGGCTCCTGCCCGCCCCGTGCCAGCGCCGGCGCGCCCACAACAGACGCTATGATTACTAACCTCAGGATGCTCATCGCGGCGGCGGCGCGTGAGGCGCGCGCCCGGCGGCCAGCCGCTACAGGTCGAGATACCATAACAGTTGAGTCTCCTCCGGCGCCTCGTCGTAAGCGTACCTGTTCACACCCCTCAGCTCGCAGCCGCGGGCGGCGTAGAACCTGCACGCCGGCACGTTGACGTTCTGCGTCTCGACCTTTAGACGCACGCAGCCTCGTTCGCGCGCCCACGCGGCGGCGCGGTCGAACAATTGCCCGCCGACGCCCCTGCCCCTGTAGTCGGGGTGGACGCGCAAATCCCAGAGGCAGGCCAGGTCGTCGCGCCCTTCCAGCATCTCGACGCCCGGCGTCTTCCAGGCCGCGGCCGCGCCGCCCACGCGACGCCCTCCGTCGAACGCCGCGAAAATCCCCCAGTGCGAAGTGTCGAAACGCGCGCGCCAGCGCGAGGGGCGCTCGGCCTCGAACGCGTCGTAATCCTTAACGTAAGGCCCGGCCGCCTCCTCGACGAACTCCAGCCCGCCCAGGCCGCCCCGGACCGCGACGACGCGCAAGCGCGACCGAACGCGGAAGGCTATCGGCACCTTCTCATACTCGGTCAGGTCGGCGTCCGGTTCGTTGATGATTTCGACGGCCAAGTCTGATTCCACGGAAGGTTCACCCGCGGCAAAACGCCGGCGGCCCACGCGAGCTTTGATGCGCTTAACGTCGTCCGCGGCCAGCCGCTGTGTCCGCTCCGTAATCTTAAAAAGCCGGCATAGCTGATTCCGCCCGGCGGAGGGAATCGATCAGGGCCGACCCGCGGGGCCGGCCGCTGGCGGGTCTTCCCCCGCGGCGCCGCCGGCCGGCGCCTGCGCCTTGTAGTCGCCGCCGAGCGCGTGCGTCTGCGGGTCGTAGGCGCCGCGCAACTCGTCTGTGATCGTCCCCTCCCAGAGCGGGACGCCGATGATGTAGGCCGCGCGCCCGATCATGTGGGCCGCCACCGGCGCCGTCAGGAAGAAGAAGGCCGTGACGAGCAGAGCGCGCACGGTCGTCCCAGTGTCGTCGAAGTGCGCGGCCACGGCCAGCAGCATCAACCCCGCGCCGAGCGTGGCGGCCTTCGTCGCCGCCTGCATCCGCGAGAAGAGGTCGGGCATCCGCAGCACCCCGAGCGCCGCCAGCAGCAGGAAGATGGCGCCCGCGAAGAGCAGCGAGAGCGTCAGCAGCTCACTCATCCTTCGCCCTCCTCTCGACGTACTGCGCGAAAGCCACCGTGCTGAGGAACGCGATGAGCGCCAGCACGACCGCCACGTCGAGCAGCATGCGCTCGCCCGTGACGACGGCGTAAGTGGCCGTGAAGCCGACGGCGATGGCCGCCACAAGGTCGAGCGCCACGACGCGGTCGGGCAGAGTCGGCCCGCGCCACAGCCGCACGAACGCGGCCCCCACCGCCAGCGCCAGCATCAGGAAGATGAGGCCGGCGGCGGCCGGGTAGTTGGTGTCGCCTGAGGCGGCGGGCGAGAGGGGAGGCGGGTCGGCCGTCCCGGCAACGGGGCTGGAGCCGACGGCGAGTCTGCGGGTCGGGTGCGTGCCGTTGTTAGCCGCGCCTTTCGGTTGGGAGAGAGGGCCTACTATTTCGCGTTGAGCGCTTCGATGATTTTCGGGACTAATTCTTCGCACCAGGCGTTTTGCAAATTGGTCATCAGCGCGACGGCGAACCTCTGCTTTGGCAGCATAAAAAGATACGTGCGCGTCCCGGCCTGCCCCCCGTCGTTAGACACTCTCAACAGATTGTTTTCATCGTCGATTAAAAATCCCAACGCGTAACCTTGCTCTTTCCCGTCGCGGGCCCTGGGCTTCGTCCACATTTGCGCCAGCGTTTCCGGTTTGACGAGCTGATTGGTGTTGACGGCAATGGCGAATTTCGCCAGGTCCTCTGCCGTCGAAACCAGGCCGCCGCCCGGAATTTTGACGCTCGTGTCGTGGAGCGGCGCGTTGGCGATCTCGCCCTTCTCGGTTTTCCGGTAGCCGCGCGCGCGGTTGGGAATTATCGCGTAAGTGTCGTCAATAAAAGTGCGCGTCATGCCGGCCGGTCTGAAGATGTTCTCGCGCAGGTAATCAATGTAAGACAGGCCGGACGCGCCTTCGATTGCACAACCCAGGAGCGTGTAGCCGGGCGTCGAATACGAATACTTCGTTTCAGGTTCGACGACGAGTTGGTCGCCCGCAAACGCGCCGACGGCTTCGGTGACGCTGTTGTAATGTTTCGTGCCGACGACTTCGTCCGGGACCTTGTTGTGACGCACGCCCGACTGATGAATGAGAAGCTGGCGCACGGTAATCGCAAACTGCTTGTCGGGCGCGTCTTTCAGAGCCTGTTTTTCCGGGTAGGCGGCGCAGTAGTTGTGCACCGGCGCGTTTAAATCAATCTTTCCGCGCTCGACAAGTTGCATGACGGCGATTGCGGTCATTGATTTCGTGATCGAAGCGAGACGAAAGGCCGTGTCACTGCGCGCTGCGACATTATTTTCGATGTCGGCTAGCCCGTACCCGCCCGTGAAGCTGATCTGGTTATTCAACACGACGGCAACCGATAAGGCGGGCGCTTTGTGTTGCGCCATCCAGGCCGTGATCGCCGTCTCAATTTTTTCGACTTTAGCGGCGGGCAGCTTCTGGACGTTCTCAGGATTCTGTTTTTGCTCTCTGCTTTGAGCCACGCATAAATTCGTCAGAACAATGCAGAGCAAAATAGCAATCACATTTTTCTTCATACGTTGAGCCTCGCTCTGGCAATAAAAAGCTTCTAACGCCCGCAATCACCCGCTGCCCGACGATAACATACAAGCCACATCGCAGGACACAAGGTTGATAAGAGGCATGCGGAAGGGCGGTTGGGTGCAAGCCATTGTCAGGCTTCTCCTTTTCCGCCGTTAAGACATCTCGATTCAGTGCTGAATTTTTATGGGAGGTAACTGATTGTAGCCCGGCAGCAAATTACACAAGTCATGTTAACCTCGTGGCTTATGGATTGGTGGACTTTATTGCTTATCTTTCTGGGCCTACTCACGATTGCGTCGGCAACTTGGCTCGCCTTCCGCTTCTACCTGGGCAGGGATGCGAGGTACAAGAGGCGGCTGGAGCGGCGTAACGAGTTACAGAGGGCAAAGGACAAGGTGAGGCAGCGGAGCATGTTGGAGGCGCGGATGCGCGAGGTTCATGAGCAGGGGCTCAGGTGGATGGAGGCTCCACCGCCGGCTGAGGCGCAGGACCGAAGTTGGGGCCGAGCTAAAGAGGAGAGGCTCACAGGCCAGGACGAAGCTTAACCACGCCATACAACTACGCCATGCAACCTGACCGCGAACAGCGCGGCTTTCATGCGCCAGACGACCGCAAATCAAAGGCTCATCGCGGTGAGTGATGCCGGGCCTCGGGCTTCTTCCGGTGGCGAAACGAATGGATACGAAGTCGCAAAGCTCACCTTACCGAAGGGGCGTCGGCATGCCTAAGTTGCGGTGATGCAATTACGTCGAAGTGTAATTCTTTACCGCTGCGTCATAGAGCGGGGTTCGGTTTAGTTGTTCTACAGTCAACTGCCCGCCAATCTCCCTTCTCATCCCAGGTGGTCAAGGAACTCCGCGAGGTCTGCCGGCAGCGGCGCGTCGAACATGAGGCGCTCGGCGGTGCGCGGGTGGTCGAAGGCCAGGCGCTCGGCGTGGAGAAACTGCCGGCCGATGGCGGCGAGGCGAGCGCGCAGCTTCGGGTCGGCGACGGACTGGTCGCGCCCCGCTCCGTAAGTCTCGTCGCCGACGACGGGGTGGCGCATCCACGCGAGGTGCACGCGAATCTGGTGCGTGCGGCCCGTCTTGATCCTCACGTCGAGCAGGGTGAAGCGTGTGAAGCGCCGGCGCACCTTCCAGACCGAGACGGCCTCGCGCCCGCCGCGCACCACGGCCATCCGCGTCCGGTTGCGCGGGTCGCGCGCCAGCGGCTGTTCGACCTTGCCCTGCTCTCCGCGCACGACGCCGTGGACGAGCGCCACGTAGGACTTGAAGACCGTGCGGGCGCGGAACTGGTCCGACAGCTTTTCGTGCGCCGCGGGCGTCTTGGCGACGACCATCAGCCCCGACGTGTCGCGGTCGAGCCGGTGGACGATGCCGGGGCGGAAGGCGCCGCCGCGCTCGGAGAGGTTTTGGAAGTGGAAGACGAGCGCGTTGGCGAGCGTGCCCGAGTGGACGCCGGCCGCCGGGTGAACGACGAGGCCCGGCGGCTTGTTGACGACCACGACCTCTTCGTCCTCGAAGACGATGTCGAGCGGGATGTCTTCGGGGGTGAGGTCTATGGCGGGCGGCGCGGGCAGCTCGACCTCGACGCGCTCGCCCGCGCTCAGCCTGTGGGAGGGCTTGACCGGCTTGCCCGAGACGAGCACGCCGCCGTCGTCGGCCAGCCGCTTGATGGCCGTCCGGCTCAGCCCTTCGACGCGGGCCGCGAGGAAGGCGTCGAGGCGCGCGCCCGCGTCCCCGGCCTCGGCCTCGAAGGTCAGCGTGGCCTCCGGCTCGGCTTCAGTCTCGGCCGCCGCGCCCGGCACGCCAGACGCAGTTTCGGCCGCCGCTTCTGCCGACGCTTCGACGCTCAAGTCCTCGATCTCGTCCATAGATGTTTCGGTGCGCGTGGGCTCTTATGCCTCTGCGGGCGCGGGCGCGTCCGGGCCGCCGCCCCCGCCCGCGCGGCGCCGGCGCAGGAGGAGGAAGACGAGGCCGCCGAAGAAGACCAGAAGGCTGATGAGCTGCGAAGTCGAGAGGCCGGTCGAGGTGGTCAGCCCGGCGATGTCGCCGCGCGGGTCGTCGCGCACGAACTCGATGGCGAAGCGCGTCGCGCCGTAGAGGACGGCGTAGGCCGTGAGCACCTGCCCGTCGAAACGCTTGCGCCGGTGGAGCCACAGCAGGAAGAGGAAGATGACGAGGGCGGCGGCCGACTCGTAGAGCTGCGTCGGGTGGAGCGGCGCGTCAACAGGGACGCCCGTGATGCGGTGTGCCGCCTCTGTGAACTGCACGCCCCACGGGAGCGAGGTCGGCTCGCCCCAGCAGCAACCCGCCGCGAAGCAGCCCTGCCGGCCCACGGCCTGCCCGATGGCGACCCCCGGCGCGAAGGCGTCGGTCGTCTTCCAGAACGGAAGCCCGTACTTGCGGACGAGGATTAAACCCGCCGCCAGCCCGCCGAGGAAGCCGCCGTACCAGACCCCGCCCGAGCGCAGGAAGTCAACAGACAGGAGGTTGCGCCAGCTCGCGCCGTACTCCGGCTCGGCGAACATCAACAGCAGCTTCGACCCCAGGAGGCCGCCGAGCAGCATCCACAGCCCGAGGTCGAAGACGCGCTCGCGCGGCAGCCCGTCGCGCTGCCCCAGCCGCGCCGAGACGAAGAGCGCAACCAAAAACGCCAGCGCCAGCAGGACGCCGTAGGTGTTTACGGGGAAGCCGCCGAGGCGGAAGAGTTCAGGGTACATACGAAGCTCGGGGGAGAAGGGGAAAGAGTGAAAAATCGAGAAAGGGACGTGGGAGGAGGTCCGCCCTTACGACGTTGGGCCTTCGGCCTCGACCCTCTCCCCCCTCCGCTTTTCCTCTTTTTCCCTTTGTCCGTCCCTGATGATGTCGAGCGCCAGCAGGCCGGCCCCGACGCAGATGGCCGCGTCGGCCACGTTGAAGGTCGGCCACTGGAACGAGCCCAGGTGCAGCTCGATGAAGTCCACGACGTAGCCGAGGCGGACGCGGTCGGTCAGGTTTCCGGCCACGCCCGCCAGCAGCAGCGCGCAGGCGCCGAGCGTGCGGGCGGCCGCGTCCTTCGCGCGGAAGAAGTAGACGAGGACGCCGACGGCCGCCACGGCCGCCACGGCCGACAGCATCCAGCGTCCGAACTCGCCGCCCTGCTGCAACTGTCCGAAGGCGATGCCGGGGTTCTCGGCGTAGCCGAAGTGGAGCAGTCCGTCTACGAGGCGCACCTCCTCGCCGAAGCGGAGGCGGCGCACGGCCCACGCCTTCGTCACCTGGTCCGCGACGTAGACGCCGAGGGCCGCGACGAGGTAGGCGGCACGCCAGCCCGGCGAGGGGCCGCGCGCCGTCAAGCCCTCACCCCTTCCGCCTCGATCTCGGCCAGCGCCACGACGCAGCGCTCGCAGGCGGTCGGGTAACGCGCCGACTGGCCGACGAAGGTCGAGTAGTTCCAGCACCGCTCGCACTTCTCTCCCGCCGCCCGCTCGACCGCAACGCGCAGCTCGGCCGGCGCCTCCTCTTCGAGCAGCGCCAGCGAGACCTCCGAGACGATGAAGAGGTAGCGCAGCTCGTCGCGGTACTGTTCGAGCAGATCGAATGTGGCGCGCCGGGCCTCGACGCGGACGTGCGCTTCGAGGCTGCCGCCGATCATCCTGCCCGTGCGCGCCTCTTCGAGCGCACGCAAGACCTCGTCGCGCACCTCGAAGAGGCGCGACCAGCGTTCGAGTATCCCTGTGTCGGTGCCGCCCGCCGGTATGGGGAACTCGGCCATGTGGACCGAAGGCGGGAGGGCCGTCCCCTCACGGCGCACCTCCGGCAGGTTCTCCCAGATTTCGTCGGCCGTGAAGACCAGGAGCGGCGCGAGCAGCCGCGCCAGCGCGTCGGCGATGTAGTTCAGGGCCGTCTGCGCCGAGCGCCGCGCCTCCGACTTCGGGGCCGACGTGTAGAGCCGGTCCTTGATGATGTCGAAGTAGCGGGCCGAGAGCGTCACGGTGCAGAAGTGGTAGAGCGCGTGGTAGACCGTGTGGAACTCGTAGGACTCGTAGCCCGCGACCGCGCGGCGGATGACGGCGTCCAGCTCGGCCAGCGCCCAGCGGTCTATCTCGCGCATGTCGGGGAGCCTGACGGCGTCGCGCTCCGGGTCGAAGCCGTCGAGGTTGCCGAGGGCGAAGCGCGCGGTGTTGCGCATCTTGCGGTAGGCGTCCGAGACGCGCTGGAGGATTTCCGCCGAGCAGCGCATGTCCTCGTGATAGTCGGAGGAGGCCGACCACAACCGCAGGATTTCGGCGCCAGAGTCCTTCACCACCTCGTTCGGCGAGACGGCGTTGCCCGCCGACTTGTGCATCGCCCGCCCCTGCCCGTCCACCACCCAGCCGTGCGTGACGACCGCCTTGTAAGGCGCGGCCCCGCGCGCCGCCAGGCCCACTATCAAACTCGAATTGAACCAGCCGCGGTACTGGTCGCCGCCTTCGAGGTAGAGGTCTGCGGGCCAGCGCAGCCCCTCGTACTTTTCGAGCACGGCCACGGACGACGAGCCGCTGTCGAACCACACGTCGAGGATGTCAGTCTCCTTCGTGAACTCGGCGCCGCCGCACGAGGGGCAGCGGAAGCCCTCGGGCAGCAGCTCGCGCGCCTCGCGCGTGTACCAGGCGTCGGCCGTCTCGCGCTCGAAGATGTCGGCGACGTGGCTGACGACCGAGGGGTCGGCGACGACGGCCTCGCAGCCCGCACAGTAGAACGCCGGGATCGGCACGCCCCAGACCCTCTGGCGCGAGACGCACCAGTCGGGGCGGCCCTTGAGCATGTTCCGCATCCGCTCCTCGCCCCAGGCCGGCACCCACCCGACGCGCCCGACCTCGCGCAGCGCCGCCTCGCGCAGGGATTCGCCCCCGCCCTCGCCGTGGTCCGTGAAGTTGGACGTGTCGCGGCCGTCCTCGTCGTGCTCGGGCGCGGCGAGGCCCGCGCCGCCCGCGGCGTCGAGCGCGACGAACCACTGCGGCGTGGCGCGGAAGATGACGGGGTTCTTGCAGCGCCAGCAGTGCGGGTAGCGGTGGGCGTACTGCTCGTCGAAGAGGAGCGCGCCGCTCTCGCGCAGGAACTCGACGATCTTCGGGTTGGCCTCGAAGACGCGCTCGCCGGCGAAGTGCTCGACCTCGGGCGTGAAGCGGCCGGCGTTGTCCACGGGGCAGTAGATGTCGAGCCCGTAAGCCTTGCCGATGCGGAAGTCGTCGTGGCCGTGGCCCGGCGCCGTGTGGACGAGGCCCGTGCCGGACTTGCCGGTGCTCTTTTTGTCGCGCGCCTCCTTAACGTCGGGCTCGGTCTCGGCGTCGGCCTCGCCGCCGAGGGTGACGTGCTCGCCGAGCATCAGCAGCGAGGGGCGGTTGAGCCAGGCGTGGCGCGCTTCGAGCCGGTCGAGCCGCGCGCCGGGGAAGCGCGCCAGCACCTTCGGCTTCGCGTGCTCGGTCACGACGAAGCTCTCGGAGAGACCGCCGGCCTCGCCGGAGAAAGTCTGCGCCTCCCGCCGGCCGACGCCGAGCTTCGCCGCCAGGTCTTCGAGCAGCTCGGCGGCGACGACGTAGACCTCGTCGCCCGACTCGAAGGCGGCGTACTCGAACTGCGGGTGTACGGCGATGCCGAGGTTGGACGGCAGCGTCCAGGGCGTCGTCGTCCAGATGAGGAAGAAGACGCGGCGCGGGTCGTCATCGTCGCCGAGCACCTCGCGCTTGAAAGCCTTGCCTTCGAGGTTGTCCTCCGAGAGCGGGAACTTGACGTAGACGGAGGGGCTCGTGTGCTCGCGGTACTCGACCTCGGCCTCGGCCAGCGCCGTCTGGTCGTAGACGCACCAGTAGACGGGCCGCGCGCCCTTGTAGACGTAGCCGCGCTCGACGAAGCGGCCGAAGAGGCGCGCCGTCTCGGCCTCGTAGGCGTGCGACATCGTCAGGTAGGGGTCTTCCCAGAGGCCGAGGACGCCGAGCCGCCGGAAGTCGCGCGTCTGCCGCCGGAGGGCGTCGGCCGCGTGCTCGCGGCAGGCGCGGCGGACGCTGACGGCCGACATCTGCGCCTTCTTCGGCCCGAGCTTCTTCTCGACGTAGAGTTCGATGGGCAGGCCGTGGCAGTCGTAGCCGGGCACGTAAGGCGCGTCGTAGCCCATCATCGTCCGCGACTTGACGACCACGTCCTTGAGTATCTTGTTGAGCGCGGTGCCGATGTGGATGTCGGCGTTGGCGTAAGGAGGGCCGTCGTGCAGGACGAACTTCTCGGCGCCGGCGCGCGAACGGCGGATCAGGCCGTAGAGGCCCATCTCCTCCCACTTCTTCAGGCGGGCCGGCTCCGACTGCGCCAGGTTGGCCTTCTGCGCGAAGCCGGTTCGCGGCAGGTTGACCGTCTTCTTCAGCTCAAGCGGTGTCTCTGTTGACATAAAAGAATCGCCTTCCGCTGCCGCCGCGGCCACACAGACGAGGCCAGGCGCGGCGGCGTGAATTGTTGATAGTAGCGCGAGCCTTACGGCAAAGCAAAAAGCGGTTAGTTGTCGGCCGACAGTTTTTAGTCTCCGGTTTTTGTTTCTGGTTTTCAGTCTTGAGAGGGCCGCGGGCGCCGCCGGCGCGTGCCGAGAGACTGAAAACCGAAAACTCGAAACCTGACGACTAACAACTCCCAAAATGAAGCGCCCGGGCCTCCTCGCTCTGAGGAGGCCCGGGCGTCCGACGCCACGAAAGTTTTGCGGGCGTCAGCCGATGAACATCTCCTCCTCGGCATACGACTGGTCGATCTGCTTCGGGGCGGGGGCCAGGAACACTTCGAGTCCGCGCCTGACCCCCGCCATAATCGCCGCGATCTCGCGGGCGGGCCTGACGATCTTCAAGCTGACGAAGCCGGCCGTCTCGGCCAACTGCCGGTGCGTCTCGTCTATCGTGCGCGAGATCATCTCGACCTTGTCGCGGGCCGTCTCGGCCGAGAGGCCGACCACCTGCTTCAGCTCGCGCACCTCGTCCTTGATGAGACCCATGCTCTCGGAAAAATGCATCGTCGCCGTCGAGAGGTGGCCCGACATCAGCCCGACGTGCTCGGCCGCGACCTTCCCCTCGGCCACCACCTGCCGCACCTGCTCGGTCAGTGCCGCCACGCGCTCGGCGAGCGGCTCGACCTTGCGCTCGACGCCCGTCACCGTCCGCACGAGGCGCGCGACGACGACCGCCACAGCCACCATCGCCACGGCGATGACGACGAACGAGACGGCCGTGATCACGGTCATCACCATAATCCAGAAAGTGGCGTCGCTCGCGCTCATCTGTAAGGCCAGGGGAACCATCTTCGGGGCCGTTTTTTTACTCGACGCCGCCGCCGGGCGGGGCGACGACGGAAGACTCCGTGCGGCGCTTCTCTTCGCGGTAGGCTTCGCGGCCGGCCTCGATGGCGGCAGAGAGCGTCTCGCCGCGGCGGGCGGCCAATTCACGCGCCCGCTCCGAGGCGGCGTCGTAATACTCGCCGGCCCTGGTGCCGAGCTGCGAGCCGGTCTCGCGGGCGCGGTCGACGCCCTTGCGCGTGGCGTCGGCGAGGTCTTCGCGCAGCTCGCGCCCGGCCTTCGGGGCGAAGAGCAGGGCCACGACCGCGCCGACGGCCGCGCCGACGGCGAAGAAGGTCAGGCGCGAGCCGGTCTCGTCTTCGCCGCTCCCGCGCCGCCGCGTAAGGTTGTCTGACATAAGACCTCCCAGGTCGTCAGGGGTGTCGGCATGGCGGCCCTGCGGGTCGAGGTGCGGGCGGGCCGGCCGATTCGCCGCAATATAACAAACGGGCGCGAACGCGCGCAACAAAACCGCTCGGGCCGAAGTAGACGCGGCGCGAAAGGTTTCCGCCGCAAGCGGGAGGGGGGACCAGAGAGGGCGACGAGGGCCGGGAGAGAGCGGGCGGCGGGCTCCGCTCAACCGCCGTCCTGATCGTCCGTGTTGCTGCCGGCGGCCGCTTCGGCCTCGCCGCTGTACTGCTGGAGCTTGCGGTAGAGGGTCTTGCGCCCGATGCCGAGGGCGCGGGCGGCGCGCGTCTTGTCGCCGCCGGTGTAGTCGAGCGTGGCCTCGATGGCGCGCCGCTCGATCTCGTCAACGGTCGCCGGGATGGAGATTTCGAGCGAGACGGAGCGCCCCTGGGCGGCGGCCTGCTCGCGCTCGCCGCGGGCGCGCGAACGCTCCTCGTGGGCGGCGCGGCTGATGGCCTCGGGCAAATCGTCCAGCTCGATCTGCCGGCCCGAGGCGATGATGACGGCGCGCTCGACCGCGTTCTCCAATTCCCGCACGTTGCCCGGCCACTCGTAGCTGGTGAGCGCCCGCAGAGCCTCGCGCGAGATGCCGGAGATGAAGCGGCCGGTCTTCTGCTTGTAGTGTTCGAGGAAGTGTATGACGAGCGTGTGCACGTCGCCGGGCCGGTCGCGCAAGGGCGGCAGGTGAATGGGGAAGACCGAGAGGCGGTAGTAGAGGTCGCGGCGGAAGGTGCCCAGCTCGACGGCGCGCGCCAGGTCCACGTTCGAGGCGGCGATGACGCGCACGTCGGTCCTGACGATCTCGCTGCCGCCGACGCGCGTGAACTCGCCGTCCTGAAGAACACGCAGCAGCCGGACCTGCGCCGAGAGGCTCATCTCGCCGATCTCGTCGAGGAAGAGAGTGCCGCCGTTGGCCTCCTCGAAGCGGCCGAGGCGGCGCTGGCGCGCGTCTGTAAACGAGCCCTTCTCGTGGCCGAACAGCTCGGATTCGAGCAGCGTCTCGGGGATGGCGCCGCAGTTGAGCTTGACGTAAGCCCCCTCCTTGCGGCGCGAGTTGTAGTGGATGAGGTTGGCTAAGAGTTCCTTGCCCGTGCCCGACTCGCCCTGGACGAGCACGGAGGTCTGCGTGTCGGCGACGTTCAAGGCCAGCTCGACGGCGCGGCGGATGGCCGGCGCCTGCCCGATGATGCGGTCGTCTGCGCGCCGCTCGTGCAGGACGCTCCTGAGTCGCATCACCTCGGCCGAGAGCTGGTCGCGTTCGAGCGCCGTGCCGATTTGCAGGGCGATGCCCTCGACCAGGGCGACCTCGTGCTCGTCGAACCCCTCGCGCTCGCTGCCCCAGACGAAGCCGAGCAGGCCGAAGGTCTGCTCGCCGATGCGGACGGGCGCGACGAGCGCGGCGCGCCCGCCGAGCGTGGCGTTGAAGGCGAGGCGGATCGGCTCGGGCAAGGTCGAGTCGAGGAGCCTGAGCGTCTGCGGCTCGGCCAGCAGCTCCATGACGGCCGGGAAGGCCGAGATGTCTATGGACTTGCCGTGCGACTCGATGAGCTGGCGCACGCGCGAGGTGGCGGCGTGCGGGGCGGCCTTGAATGCGGCGAGGCTGATCGCCTTGCCCGACGGCTCGACCACGCCGAGCGCGCAGTAGTCGGCCCCGACCAGCTCGTTGGCGCGTTCGAGGACGTGCGAGGTCAGCTCGCCGAAGGTCGAGCGCGAGTTGAGGAGGTTGGCGATCTCCAGGAGGGCGCGCGTGCGGCTGGCCTCTCGCCGCTTGTCCGTGTAGAGACGCGCGTACTGGTAGCCGACCGCCACCTGCCGCGCGATGGCCTGAAGGAACTCCACCTCCTCGTCGTCCCAACGCCGCTGGCCGCGCGTCATGTGCAGGCCGAGCAGGCCGAGCACGCTGCCGTCGAGGACGACGGGGACGATGAGCAGAGAGCGCGTGCCGAGGCCGGCCGGCAGGAGGCCGACGCGGGGGTCGAGGTTGGGGGCCGTCGTGTCGTCGAGGCGGATGGGGCGCGAGAGGTCGAAGCGGTCGGCGAGCTGGCGCACGTCCACGGAGAAGGAGGTGCCGAGGCTCGAAGGCACGTCGTCGCCGACGCGCCACTCGTGGCTGATCTTCAGCTCCCCGGCCCGCACCAGTTGCAGCACGTCGCAACGGTCCACGTTCATCATGCGCCCCAGCTCGGCCACCACGGCCGAGAGGAACTTGTCGAGGTCTATCTCCGAATGGATGTTGGGCGCGAGGCGGTTGACGATGGCCTCGCGGGCGTCGTGCATCTTCGCCTTGCGCTCGAAGGCGAGCGACGACACGCCGGCGCTCGATGAGGGTTGACGGGCGGACAAGTTGCGCTGATCTCTCCCTTACAGGATTTCACCCGCGGCCCCGGAATCGACGAGGGGAGGTGACGAGGACTTTCGTCTTCTGGCCCGCGAGTTTTTTCGTCGGGGCGCCACTATAGCGAAGCACCCGCCGCGTTGCCAAGCCAGAGAAGCCAGAGAAGCCAGAGAAGCTAGAGAAGCTAGAGAAGCCAGAGAAGCCTGAGCCAGGGCGGCCGAAAGACTTGCGGCGGGCAAGGCGAGCGGGCGGGGCGGTTTGAACGGTCAAAAGTCCGAAGCGGGGCCGTCTCCCTCGCTTCGGACTTTGGACTTTAAAGACTTCAGGCTTTTGCCCCGCGCCGTCGCGGGCAACTAGCCGCGGTTGTTGCCGAAGAAGGCCCGGGCGTCCTCGGGCGAGACCAGCGGGTGGTGGTTCTTGCCGTAACGGCCCGTGATGATACGAACGTACTTCTGCGTCTCGTTGAAGGGCGGGACGCCGTCGTACTTGTCCACCGAGCCCTCGCCCGCGTTGTAGCCGGCGAGCGCCAGCGTCACGTTGCCGTCGAACCGCTTGAGCAGCCAGCGCAGGTACTTGGTGCCGGCGTTGACGTTCTGCTCCATGTCGTTGCGGTCCTCGCACTTGAAGCGCTTGGCCGCGGCCGGCATGAGCTGCATCAGGCCGCGGGCGCCGGCGTGCGAAACGGCGTCGGCCTTGTACTTCGACTCCTGCCAGATCACCGCGTGCAGCAGGCGCGGGTCAACACCCTCGCGCAGGCCGGCGTTATAGATCAGGCGGTCAAGGGAGGCGTCGCCCGACGAGGGGATGTCGGCCGGGATTGCGTCGATGGCGACGGCCTTGGCGGCGACGGGAGCGAAGACGCGCGTGAACGGGCTGTCGGAGACGTTAGTTAAAGTGAAAAGGGCGAAGAGGGCGATGAAAAGGTGCCTGCTCAAGGGCAGACGGGGGATGAAGCGGGTCAGATGCATTCTCGGTCGTTCTCCATGTGAGCTAGTGACCTCTGCGTTCGCTCGGGAGCGAGGTCGGCGACTCTATCGGGCACATCGCCTGCGATGCACGGGGCTGAAGCGGCTACGCATGGTGGAAACGATCGGGCTTGCACTCTCAAACGGAGCAGCCTATCGAAACCGAGAGTAAGATGGACGAGACCCTGAGCCGGTTGCATCGCCGCACCGATAGCAAACAACTAAGTCTTTTAAATGTATGGCTTTAAACCAAACGCTGGTAACTCGCTGTGGGTTAACGGTTTGGCTCGCCTGACTCTCATGATGAGAGGTGATTTCGGGCTTCCTGCGCCGGACATACGTATCGAAGCTGGACAATAAAAGTCGAAAAACTATGAGTTCAATGTGACGCAGCAGAGGCGAACAGGTTGGGACCATCCCGCGCGTCTGCAACGTTTGCAACTAGCCCGCCCATCCGTATAATTTCAGAGGTTGAATTGACGCGAAATTTGGTGGGCCGACGAGAGGTATAAAAAGGAATGCCGATTTACGAATACAGTTGCCAGAAGTGCGGGGCGCACTTAGAGGTGATGCAGAAGATCACCGACAAGCCGCTCGCCCGCCACTCGCAGTGCGGCGGCAAGCTCGTCAAGGAGTGGTCGCAGACCAGCTTCCAGTTGAAGGGGTCGGGCTGGTACGTCACAGACTACGCCGGCAAAAAGTCCGAGGCGAAGGCCGACGAAGCGAAGGGCGAGAAGAAGCCGGCGGCCGAAACAACAAAATCCGAGCCGGCCGAATCGAAGAAGGCGAAGGCCGACGAGAAGAAGCCGGCGGGCGAGACGAAGGCGGCGAAGTCTGGCGCCGCGGCCCCGGCTTCCGGCGACTGACTTTCTTCGCCCGCTCGAACACGCCCCGGAACTTTTAAGACGTGCGCGCCGAACTCAAACTCACCACGCTGCTACTGATCGGCCTCGTCGCGGCCTCCATCGCCGCGGGCCAGGCCGGCCGGCGCACGGCGCCTGCGGGCGAGCCCGTCGAGCGCGGCGTCGTCTTAAACGTCGTCGCCCGCGCCGAAGACCCGGAGGAGCGCGTCACGGCCGCGCAGGTCTCGCTCTACGACGGCGGGATGGAGCAGTCCATCCAGAGCTTCGTGCCCGACCGCTCGCCCGCGCACATCGTTCTGCTGCTCGACAACTCTTTGCGGCTGCGGGCCGACGTGGAGAAGTTGCAGCAGACCGTGCGCGAGTTCGCCTACGAGATTTACGAGGGCGACAAGCTGATGGTGGTCGGCTACGACCGGAACGCGGAGATCATCACCGACTGGACGGACGACGCGAAGGTGATCGAGGGCGCGCTCTCGACCATCCGCAAGAGCGGCGAGCCGCACCTCTACGACGCGCTCGCGGCCGTCCTCAACGACGCGCTGGTGCCGCTGACGGACGCGCGTCGCAAGCGCGTCGTCGTCCTCGTCGGCGACGGCCTCGACCGCGGCAGCAAGACCAGCTTCGACCGCGTCCACAAAGACCTGCTCCGCTACGACATCACCGTCTACGCCCTTCAGATACCAGACCGCACGGGCGGGGCGCTCCGCCGCGAACAGCTCAAGCCGGCCCAGGTCATCAGGAAGCTGACCGAGGAGACGGGCGGGCGCGTGCTCACCGTCAACGAGCCGCGCGAGGCGGCTAAGGCCGTCTGCGACGAGCTGCGGAAGAACCGTTACCTGCTCGCCTACACGCCGCGCTCCATCCCCCTGACCGACGCCCGCCGCCTGCTCGTCCTCGGCGCCGAGGGCGTCAGCGTCCGCCATAAGCTCGCTCACCCGTAAAGGCCGTGACGAGTGACGAGTGACGAGTGACAAGAAAGAACGTTCTTTCTTGTCACTCGTCACTCGTCACGGCCTGCCGTCACTTGAGCTTCATTAATCGTTCGGCGGCGGCTTCGAGGGTGGAGTCTTTCTTGCAGAAGCAGAAGCGGACCTGGCGGGCGCCGAGCTCGGGGCGGCTGTAGAAGGAGGAGCCGGGCACGCAGGCGACGCCGATTTCGCGGACGAGGTGGCGCGTGAACTCGATGTCGTCGGCGAAGCCGAAGGCCGAGATGTCGGTCATGACGTAGTAGGCCCCCTCGGGGCGGAAGACCCGGAAGCCTGCCTCTTCGAGCACGGGCAGCAGCATGTCGCGGCGGCGCAGGTAGTCGCGTCGCAGGTCGTCGTAGTACTCGGCGGGCAGCCGCAGGGCGAAGGCGCCGGCCCGTTGCAGGGGCGCGGCCGCGCCGACGGTCAGGAAGTCGTGGACCTTGCGGACGGCGCTCGTGACGTGCGGCGGCGCGATGACGTAGCCGACGCGCCAGCCCGTCACCGAGTAGGTCTTCGACATCGAGTTGACGACCACGGTGCGCTCGCGCATCCCTTCGAGCTGCGCCATCGAGAGGTGGCGCGGCTCCGCGCCGCTGGCGGCCGGGTAGATGATGTGCTCGTAGATTTCGTCGGTGAAGCAGAGCGCGTCGAACTCGCGGCAGAGCGAGGCGACGAACTCCATCTCCTCGCGCGTGAAGACGCGGCCCGTCGGGTTGTTAGGGTTGCAGAGGATGACGGCTTTGGTGCGCGGACTGAAGGCGGCGCGCAGCTCGTCGCGGTCGAAGGTCCAGTCGGGCGCGCGTAAAGGGACGTAGCGCGGGACGGCGCCGGAGAGGACGGCGTCGGGCGCGTAGTTCTCGTAGAAGGGCTCGAAGACGACGACCTCCTCGCCGGGGTCCACCGTCGCCATCATGGCGGCGATCATGCCCTCGGTCGAGCCGCAGGTGACGGTGATCTCGGTCTCGGGGTCAATATCAAGTCCGAGATGCCAGCGGGTCTTCTCCGCGATGGCCTCGCGGAAGTCGCGCGCCCCCCAGGTGATGGCGTACTGGTTGATGTCCTCCTCGATGGCCTGGGCGGCGGCGCGCTTGATCTCGGCGGGCGCGGGGAAGTCCGGGAAGCCCTGCGAGAGGTTGACGGCGCCGTGGCGCGCGGCCTCGCGGGTCATCTCGCGGATGACCGACTCGGTGAAGCGGCTCGCCTTCTCGGAGACGTGGCGGTGCCGGCCGTCTGCGGTGGTGGTCATGGTGTTGGCTCTTCGCGGTCTCTCGCGCGGGTTTCGTGGTCGCGGTTCGCTGCGCGGCGGGGGCTGGACGAGGGGCAGGGCGGGGGGCGGGCGCCCTCAGTCCGGCCGCTCGCCTTCCTGCTCGGCGGCCTGCCGCCGGAGTTGTTCGATGATGGAGCGGACGGCCTCCGCGTCGCGTCCGCCGGGCGCGAGGGCGAGATACTTGTCGTAAGCGTCGGCGGCCTCCTTCCAGCGTTCGAGCCGTTCGAGGTTGCGGCCGAGCAGTTCGTAGAGGACCGGCTCGGTGTCGGAGAGCTGGGCGATGGCGCGGCGGAAGGAGGCCACGGCCTCCTCGTGCCGGCTCAGCTCCTCGAAGACGAGGCCCATGCCGGTGTGGGCCTCGGGCTGGAAGTTGCGCGCCTCGCGCAGCGAGCGGCGGTAGGATTCGAGCGCGGCGTCGTAGTCGCCGAGCGTGCGCAGGATGCGCCCCTCGACCGCCGAAGCCTCGGCGAAGCCCGGCCGCGCGCGCCGCGCCTCGGCCACCTGTTCGAGCGCGGCGTCGTGATCGTCTGTGGCCGCGAGCGCGCGTGCCAGCCCGACGCGGGCGGCCGGGAAGCGCGGCCGAAGGGCGAGGGCCTCGCGGTACAGCTCGGCGGCCTTCGCGGCGCCGCCCCCGCGCTCGCGCGTCTCCTCGGCCTGCTGGAAGAGCAGCTCGGCGCCGTCGGTGGTCGGCGTCAGTCTGACCTGGAGCGGGCCGCGCTGCGCGGCCGTCACGGGCAGCACGCGCTCGGCGTAGCCGGCGGCGCGCACGCGCAGGGTGTGGGCGCCCGGCGAGAGGGAGACGCTCAGCTCGCCCTGCTCGTCCGTCGTGCCGCGCCGCACCTCGTCAACCCAGACGGCGGCCTTCGGCTGCGCCTTGACGACGAGCACGCGCGACGTGGTCCGCGCCGCGGTCGCAGGCGCGGGCCTCGCGCCCCTGCGGGCCTGCCTGGCCGCTTCCGTGCCCGACGGCCCGAGCGCGAACAGCGCCGCCACCGCCAACGTCGCCAGCGTTGCCGACGACGCCCCGCGACGCGGCCTCTCATCAACTCTCATCGCAAACACCTCTCTGCCTCAAGTCTCCCGCGGCCCGCCCGCAGCGTCTCCGGCACGAATCGTCGGCCGGAACGGCTTCGTCCTCCGCCCCGCCCCCGCTCGTCGCTCGTCGCTCACTCCTCGTTCGAGACGCGGCGGGGGCGCGCGGCGTTGGGGGCGGGCGCGTCGGTCGGCTGCCCGGCGTCGGTCCTGATGTCGCGGCGCGCGGCGCGCGTGCCGACCTCGGGACGGAAGCGACCCTGATCGTCGTAGAGGCGGCGGTACTGGAGCGTGTTGCGGATGACGCCCTGCACGTAGCCGCGCGTTTCGCGGAACGGGATGGCCTCGGTCCACTCGTCAATTTGCGGCGGCAGCGACGAGCGCCAGGCGACGGCCCGGCCCGGCCCGGCGTTGTAGGCCGCGGCCACGTACTCGACGCGCCCGAACTTGTCCAGGTTCTGCCGGAAGTAGGTCGTGCCCAGCCGGATGTTGAGCGCCGGGTCGTAGAGCGACTCGGCCGTCAGGCCCTGGCTGTCGCCGCTCGTGCGGGCCGTCAGCCGCGCCGTCGGCACGAGCAGCTGCATCAGGCCGTAGGCGTCGGCGTGAGAGGCGGCGCGCGGGTCGAAGACCGACTCCTGGCGGATCAGGCCGGCGACGGTGTAGGGGTCGAGGCTGCGGGCGCGCGACTCGCGCACGATGACCTCCCAGTAGGCGAGCGGATAGAACACGTCCCACTCGTCGCGCGTCATCTCCTCGGGCTTCATCTGCGAGTAGTCGGGCAGGCTGCGGCGCAGCACGTTGATGGCCTGCACGTTCTGCGTGCGCGCGCGGTGAAGTTTCGCCTTGGCGAGGTTGAGGGCCGGGCTGTCGGGCACGGCCTTCAAAGCCTCGTCCAGCTCGGCGTGCGCGAGGTCGTCGGCGCCGGCCGCGGCGAGCTGGTCGGCCTTCGTGAGACGGGCGGCCTCGGCGCTGCCCGCGCGCTCATCGGCCACGGCCACGGGCTTCAGGTTCTCGACGGCGCGGCCCACCACAGAGTCGAGCCCGTAGCCTTGCGCCGGGGTGCCGCGGCGGTCAAGCTCTTCGAGGCGCTGGCGCGAGAGGTAGCCGTACCAGTTGGCGTCGTAGCGCGCGAGCATCCCCTCGTAGAGTGCGCGGGCCTCCGAGAGTTTGCCGGCACGCTCGGTGTCGCGCGCGGCCCAGTAGCCTGCGCGGCCGCGGTTGTCGGTGTTGCGGTCGGCGTAGAAGGCCAGGTGCTCGGTGAGCAGGCGCGAAGACTCGGCGAAGTTGCCCGCGTCGTGCGCGGCCCAGGCCACGCGGAACTGCGCGCCCGCCACCTCCGGCTCGCCGGGGAAGAGTTGGACGGCGCGGCGGGAGTGTGCGAGCGCGTCCGAGGCGTACTTGGCCTCGTCTGCGGCCTGCCCGGCGGCGACGAGGGCACGCATCGTCCAGGGGCTCGCGGGGAAACCGCGGGCCATCAGGTCGAGCGTGTCGCGTAGCTGCGGCCACTGCTTCGCGCGGGCGTAGTGGAGCGCGAAGTAGTAGGCGGCCTCGGCCCGCACTTCGGGCGGCGAGGGCGGGACTTCGCCGAGGGCCGCGACGGTTTCGGGCGCGCGGCGGGCATGGTAGGCCGAGACGCCGCGGCGCAGGCGGGCCTCGGGCGTGGCCGTCTGGGGGAAGCGGGTGAAGGCTTCGGCGTAGGCGTCAACGGCCTCGGAGAAGCGTTTGACGTTGAAGAGGGCTTCGGCGCGCGCGGCGGCCTCTTCTGACGTGGCCGGCGCGGCCGGCGAGCCGAGGCGGGCGAAGGCCGCGGCCGCCTCCGAGTCGTGCTGCTTCGAGGCGGGCGCGTAGAAGTAGAGGCGGCGGTAGGCTTCGAGGGCGCGTGGCGCGTCGCCCGTCGCCTCGTAAGCCTTCGCCGAGAGCAGCAGGGCCTCGGCGTTGTTCCGCCCGACCAGCTCTTTGAGGGCGACGGGGACGCCGGCCGCCTGGTTCGCGTCGAGCATGATTTTGGCTGCGCGCAGCGCGGCCTCGCGGGCGCGCTGCGAGTCGGGGAACTTGCGCGCCAGTTCTTCGAGCGCGGCGCGGGCCTCGACGCGCCGGCCGAGCTTTTCGAGCGACTCGGCGCGCAGCCACAGGGCGTGGTCGCCGACGCTGGTCTGCGCCTCGAACTCGCCGGAGCGCAGCAGCTCGGCCGCGCGCGCGTGGTCGCCGGCCGCGGCCCTCAGGCGCGCCTGCGCCAGGAGCGCCAGCGCGCCGGCCCGCGTGCCCTCGTGCTCGGCCGCGAACTGCGCGAGCGCCGACTCGGGGGGCTTGGCGCCGCCGCGCGTCAGGGCGCGCAGCCGCTCGACGGCCACGCCGTCGTCCCCGCCCCCTTTCTGCGCGCGGCAGCTCACGGCCGCCAGCGGCAGTCCCACGGCGAAGGCCGCGGCGAGGCAGAGGACGAAGATGAGTACCGCGGGACGCTTCCAGACTCTTTTCATCGTGAGACGTTTCCCTCCCCCGTCGGGCAAAGACTTTCGGGCACCGGCCGGCGCCGTCAGAGACCGGCCGCGATTATAAACGGCGCGGGGCGCGGCGGTCGAAGGCTGCTGCCGGACGGGGCATCAGACTCTGCGGCCGGACAGTTCTGATGCGGTCGGCCTTCCGCCGGGCAGCATCAGAACTGTCCGGCCGCTCCTGGTCGGCCGGGCGAGGACTAAAAACTTCGGCCGCCGCGAGTCTGTCGAGACTCGCGGCGGCCGAAGCCGCGAAAGCGCGCGGGGCGCCGGTTAGCTGTGAGCGTGGACGGTGGCGCCGGGATAGCCGACGCCGAGCTTGGACGAGTCGCCCTCGGCCAGCATGTTAACCAGCTCGTGATGGAAGTAGTCGTAGCGGCCCGAGACCTCCGGCCGGACGCGCTTGTCGTACATCTGGCGCGAGCGGTCGATGTCCTCGCGCAGGCGGTCGTAGAGGTCGCCGTGGTCGCGCCCGTCGCGCACCTTCTGCTCGTTGTAGAGCTTGATCTCGGAGACGAGCAGGCGGGCGAAGCGCCGCGCCTCGTTGTGGTAGCGCCGCTCCTGGTCGCTCACGTCCACGGGGAACTCTGAGTCGGAGGAGCCGTAGCGGCGGGCCGAGCCGAGCGGCGAGACGGGCGTGGCAGGGTCGGCGGCCGCGGGCGGCGCGGCCTGCACGGCCGGCTGTGACGAGAACTGCGGCGCGGGCGCCTCTGCCGGGCTCGGCTCCTCCCGCGCAGGGTGCGGCTCGGAGAAGGCCGGGGCCGGCGACGGGGCCGCGGGGGCGGGCGCCGGCACGGGCGGGGCGGCGGCCGGCCGCTGCTCGCCGGTTGCGGGCGCCCCGCGCCGCACCGACAGCAACTCGACCGACATCGCGGCCACGCGGACCAGCGTTTCGAGGGCTTCGAGGTTGACCGAGCCCGTGTCCTGCTGGGCGCTGTCGGCGTAGAGGACGGCCACGACCTTCTCGCGCGCCACCATCGGGATGGCGACGATGCGCTGCGGCGGCTCGCCGCCGAAGTGTCCGTAGATGGCGTTGTCCTCGGCCCGCGTGCCCGGCTCGCCGCTCCACACCGAGCGCGAGCGCGCCACGTCGGAGAGCACAGTGTCGGACGAAAGCGGCAGGGAGATTTCGCGCACGGCGTCGTCGCCGACCGTGCCTTCGAGGCCGCGCGCGCGCCAGCCCGTCGCCCGCTCGTTCTTGACGACGAAGAAGGCGACGCGGGGGGCGAAGGCGGCGGCGCGGTTGACCAGCGTGTTGAGGATGTCGGCCTGCGACGACTGCTGCTCCAACTCCTCGACCGCGGCCTTGACGAGCGCGAGTTCGGAGTTCTGGCGCGTGCGCGCCGACTCGGAGGCCGCCGCCTCAATGCCCTCGTTGCGGGCGTGGCGCAGGTGGTCGGAGATGACGACCGACACCTCCTCGCCCGTCTGCGTGGCCGCGTCCATCCGTTCGAGGAGGCGGTTGAAGGCTTCGTTGAACTGGCTCTGGAGGCGCGCGACCTCCTCCTGCAATCCGCTCAGGCGCTCGGACACGTACCGGTCGAGGTCTTCGCGCAGGCTCTTCTCCAGGTCTCGGCTGGACACGGTTCTCAGTCCTCCGTTGTTGTCGGTCTCGGGTGCGCTCCGGGCGAAGGCTTTCGGCGGAACGGTCGCGGGAAGGGGGCCGCCGGCTCGCAGCCCTGTGCTCCGCAAGGTTGGAGTAGACGCCCGCGCCCGTGAAAGCCTCAGAAAGCGGGCCGCTTCGGATTATGGACGCCGCGGCAGAAGGGTGTCAAGAGAGACGTTCCGGCCGCGGCCGCGGGTTTGACTCGGCCCGCGCACCCGCGTTATAACGACCGCCAAGCTCCCCGCGAGAGAGCGTCCGCGAAGGCTCTTCCACGGCCGGCCACCTCGCCCACCGTGCTACGCGGCGCCGAGGACCGCCCCCGTGCGACGAAACCCGGGGCGACGGACGACGGTTCCCGACGAAGATGGCCGCCAGCATACTCATCGCCGACGACTACGACGACAACCGCGAACTCCTGCGCCTGATGCTGGAAGTCGAGGGCTACGCGATCCGCGAGGCGCGCAACGGCCTTGAGGCGCTGGAGATGGCCCGCGCCGAACGGCCGGCGCTCGCGCTGCTCGACCTTTCAATGCCGGCCCTCGACGGCTGGGGCCTGCTGCGCGAGCTGCGCGCAGACGAGCGGACGCGCCTCATCCCCTGCGTCGCCGTCACGGCCTTCGCCGCCGACCAGGACCGCCAGCGCGCCCTCGCCGCCGGCTTCGACGCCTACATCTCGAAACCCTTCCGCGCTAAGGAACTGCTCGAACTGGTTCGCCGCTTCGTCAACGACGGCGCCGAGCCGGCCGGGGCCGCCGGCGGCTCGCCCGCGCCCGTCGGCCCGCTCCGCAACTCCTGACTCAGGCTCGGCCCCCTCCGGGCCGACGAGCCCCGACGCCATGCCCGACCGAGACCCGCACGAAGAGGCCGCAGACATCCCGGCGCCCGGCCGCATCCTCGTCGGTTACGAGAAGCTCTTCGGCGGCGGACGCGGGGTTAAACGCTTCTCGCGCTCCGGCCTCCGCTACGTCGAGCTGGAACACGACACACTCCTCATCGAACAGAACCCGAAGAAGTCGAGCGAGTGGGCCGAGCTTGCCCGCAGCGGGCGCCGCGTCGCATGGCTCATGCGCGACGGCGAATACCTCGCCCGCGTCGTAGACGGCGAAGTGGTCATGCTCGACTGAAGTCGAGCGGGGAAAGGTGAAGGGGGAAAGGGAAAGGGGAGACGGCGGTCAGGAGAAAAGAAGCGTGTGGCCCCGGCCCACCTTCTCCGGCCCGCCAACTTCCCTTTTCCCTTTCCCCTTTTCCCCTTCTTCTCGCTCACCCGCGGCGGTCGAGAATCATGGCGGCGAGGCCGCAGAGGAGCGTGGTGTCGCGGCCGAGGGGGGCGAGGGCTGCGCAGGCTTCGTCGTGGACGCGGCGGGCGCGCTCTCGTGCGGCGTCGAGTCCGTAGA
The DNA here is from genome assembly GCA_035645715.1 of Pyrinomonadaceae bacterium. Taxonomy (GTDB): domain Bacteria; phylum Acidobacteriota; class Blastocatellia; order Pyrinomonadales; family Pyrinomonadaceae; genus QHXN01. Next base: position 12,337 of record DASQMB010000054.1, on the reverse strand, counting down.
GGGCGGGGTAGGTGGCCTTCCGGGCGCGGGCGTCCTTGCCTGGCGTCTTGCCGAGGTCGGCGGCCGAGGCGGTCACGTCGAGCAGGTCGTCGGTGATCTGAAAGAGCAGGCCGATCTCGGCGGCGTAGCGGGTGACGGCTTCGAGCTCGCGCTCGTCGGCGCCGGCGACGATGGCACCGGCGCGGGCCGCGGCGCCGATGAGGGCTCCGGTCTTCCGGCGGTGGATGCTTTCCAGCTCGTCGCCGGAGATGTCCGGCCGCGCCTCTGCGTCGAGGTCGCGGGCCTGACCGGCGACCATGCCCTCGGGCGTGCCGGCGGCTCGGGCCAGTTCCGAGACGAGACGGACGCGCAGAGGGGGGTCGAGCCCGTGGTCTTCGGCTAACGCCTGGAAGGCGAGAGTCTGGAGGGCGTCGCCGGCGAGGATGGCTGCGGCCTCGCCGAACCGGACGTGGCAGGTGGGGCGGCCTCGGCGCAGGTCGTCGTCGTCCATCGCCGGCAGGTCGTCGTGGACGAGAGAGTAGGTGTGAACCAGCTCGAAGGCGCAGGCCGCGCGCAGCAGGCTTCGGACAGGCGCGCCGAAGGTCTCGCCAGCGGCACAGACCAGGACGGGTCGGAAACGCTTGGCCGGCGCGAACAGGCTCCAACGAATCGCCGCGTGGACCGAGGCGGGGCGGGCGGACTCGGGCGGGACCAGCTCGTCCAGCTTCTCCTCGACGAGCGCGCGGACGCGCGCGGCGTAGGAGCGCGCCTCCGCGGCGAGGTCGCGCGCCCCGCCCCCGTCGGGGGCGCCGGCCGGGTCAGAAGACGCTCTCGTCATCGTCCTCTTCTTCACCGCCGGGTTCGGCCGCGAACTCTTCACCGCCGAAGGGGGCGGCGAAGGTCTGCCCGTCGCTACTGCGCAGCAGGACCTCGATGCGGCGCTCGGCCTCGTTCAGGCGCTCCTGACACTCGCGCGAGAGTTTGACGCCCTGCTCGAACAATTCGAGGCTGCGTTCGAGCGGCAGGTCGCCGCGCTCCAACTCGCGCACTATCCGTTCGAGCGAGGCGAGTTGCATCTCGAAGGTCTGCGCGCCAGACAAGTCTTGCGTCACCTGTTCACGTCTCGGCATCTCTGGCTTTGCTCTCCGGCGGTTCTAAACTCAGCGGCCCTGTCGGCGGCGGGGCGCGTTCTGCGGCTGTGGCTGCGGCTGTTGAGGTAGGCCGGCGGCGACCCGCGCCGCGAGGGAAGCGGCCAGCTCGTCGTCCTTCATGCCCGTGACGCGCCAGCGGTCGCCCTCGCGCCGCATGGTCAACTCGGTCGTCCTCTCCTCGCGCCTGACCACGACGCGGGCCGCGTCCCCCTGCTGCTCGATCTCTGCGGCGCGCGAGACGCCGAGGGCGACGAGCGGCGTCGGCGTCGAGCCGGCGACGCCCTCTGCGAACTGCCTGAGCGCCCCCATGACCTCCTCGTGCGCGCCCTCACGCACCCGCTGGATGACCTGCGGCATGGCGGAGCCCAACTGCCCGCGCAGGTGCGGCGGGACGACGGCCGAACCCTCGCCCGTCAGCTTCTCGATCACCTGCGGGATGAAGCCCTGCGCCACCGCTTCGGCCTCCACGTACTGCTCGACGGCCCGCGCGTCCTGGCTGCGCGCGGCGTCGAGCAGCAGCGCGAGGCTGTAGGCCGGCCCCTTCTGGTAACTGCGCCACCAGAGGAAGCCGGCGAGCGCGGCCAGCAGGACGAGCCCGAGCACGACGAGCGCGGCCGTGGAGAGCACTCGGCGGCGACGCCCCCCGCCGCGGCGTCGCGCCTCGGCCTCGGCCTGCGCCTGCGCCACGTCAATGACGATGCGGCTCCGACCGCCGCGACGCGACTGCGACATCAGTTACCCCCCGCCCCCTCGGCCTCTTCCACCCGGCACAACAGCGAGCCGTGGCCTAACCGCACCCGCACCCGCTCGCCCGGTCGCGCCTCGCGCGACGAGCGCAGAAGTTTTCCGCCCTCGCCCGAGGCCAGCGCGTAGCCGCGCCCGAGCACCGAGAGCGGCGAGAGCGCGTCGAGGGCGGCCACGGCGACGGCGAGGCGCGAGCGCGCCTCTTCGAGACGGGCGCGGGCCGCCGCCTCGGCCGCCCCGCGCGTGACGGCGAGCCGCAGGCGCGAATCGGCCGTGCGCGCCTGCATCCGGGCCGGCGAGAGGCGCGCCGTCAGGTTGTCGAGCCGTCGGCGTGCGCCAGCCGTCAGGTCCGAGACGTGACAGTCGAGCCGCCGGCGCGCGTCGTCGGCCGCGCCGCGCGCCGCGCGCAGCCGCGCCCGCACCTCGTCGAAGCCCGGCGACATCGTCGCCTCCTGCACGCGCGCACGCTCGGAGATGAGCCGGTAACGCGCGGTGTTGACCAGCGTGTGCGTCAGCGACTCGACGTAAGAGGCGATCTCGTCCTCGCGCTCGGCCACGATCTCGGCGGCGGCCGTCGGCGTGGCCGCGCGCACGTCGGCCGCGAAGTCTGCGATGGTGAAGTCGGTCTCGTGGCCGACGGCCGAGATGACCGGCACGCTCGAAGCGCGGATGGCGCGGGCCACCTCCTCCTCGTTGAAGGCCCAGAGGTCTTCGGCCGACCCGCCGCCGCGCCCGACGATGATCACGTCAACACACTGGTCCGCCCGCCCCCCGGCCGCGGCGCGGGCGTGATGCTCGTTGAGCGCACGGATGGCCGCAGCGATCTCGCGGGCCGCGCCCTCGCCCTGCACGCGGGCCGGGGCGAGAAGGAGGCTGACGGTGCGCGTGCGCCGCTCGACGGCGCGGATGATGTCGCGCACGGCCGCGCCCGTGGGTGAGGTGACGACGCCGACCCTCCGCGGCAAGAGCGGCAGCTCGCGCTTGCGCGCCGGGTCGAAAAGCCCCTCGGCCGCCAGCCGCTCCTTCAACTGCTCGAAGGCCACGCGCAGCGCGCCCGCACCTACGGGATCGAGCCCCTCGACGACCAGCTCGTACTCGCCGCGCGGCTCGTAGACGGTGACCCGCCCGCGCACGCGCACGAGCAGCCCGTCGGACGGGCGGAACTTGATGGCGCGGTTGACGCCGCGGAAACAGGTGGCGCGCAACTGCGCGCCCGAGTCCTTGACGGTGAAGTACCAGTGGCCCGAGGTGTGGGCGCGGAAGTTCGAGATTTCGCCCTCGACCCAGACCGAGGCGAAGCGGTTCTCCAGCGCGCCGCGCACCTGGCCCGTCAACTCCGAGACGGTCAGCGGCCGGCGCTCCGCCTCGTCGAACAGCGACATGAGAAGTGGGCGAGACATACAGAGTTCAGGGGTGAAGGATGAGGGATGAGAGTGGAAAAGGCAAGACCCCTGAGGGAGAAGGGGGGAAGGGGAAAGGGGAAAGGGGAAACGGCGGTCAGGAGAAAATAAGCGTGTGGCCCTGGCCCACTTTCTCCGGCCCGCAAACTACCCCTTCCCCTTTTCCCTTTCCCCCTTCCCCTCTTCTCTTCCGGCTTCCGGCTCGGCCCGGTCGGTGCGGGCGTAGTAGCCGCGGCGGTAGAGCAGGCGGAGCCTGCGCCGGCGGAGTTGCGGGTTGGTGATCTCGATCTCGACGCGGCGGAAGGCGCCGTCGCGGGCGCGGTTCGAGGGGCGGTAGGAGATGAGGTACTGCGAGCGCAGCTCGCTCTCGATCTGGGCGAAGGCGGCGGCAAGGTCTTCGGGCTGTTTGGGGAAGAAGGCGCGCCCGCCCGTCTCCTCGGAGACGCGCCTGAGGTAGTCGCGTCGCAGCTCGCCGTACTTGAAGCCACGGTCGCGGATGCCGATGGAGTAGACGGCGACGTTGTGGCGCACGGCCTGCTCGACGGCCTGAAAGATGCGTAGGTGGCTGCTCGTGTCGTCGCCGTCGGAGAGCAGGATGATGGCGCGGCGCGCGGTCTCGGGCGTGCGCGCCAGCACCTTCTCGACGGTGATGGCGATGCTGTCCCAGACGGCCGTGGTGCAGCGGCGCAGCACATCCTCGGGCGTGTCCGGGTCGTTACACTCGGGGCTGTCGGGCGTGTGAGTGACGCGGACGCGCCCGACCGCTTCATCGAAGGCTGCGGGGTCGGAGGTGGGGGCCAGCTCGACGCGGGCGACGCCGGTGAAGGAGACGACGGCCGCCAGGTCGCGGTCGGGCCTCATGACCGAGCGGACGAAGTCGCGCGCGGCGAGCTGCTCGAAGGCGAGGACGCGCTCCTGCGAGGCGCTGGCGTCGATGAGGACGGCGATGGAGAGCGCGGCGTTGGTCTCGCGCTCGAATGCGACCACCTCCTGCCCGACGCCGTCTTCGAGGACGCGGATGTCGCCGGCTTGCAGCGTCGTGACGAAGCGGCGGTCGCGGTCGGTCGCCGTCAGCAGTACGTTGGTCAGGTCGGCCGAGATGCGTTCGACCGCCTCCGGCTCTTCGTCACGCACCGCCTGTGGCGGAGGAGGAGGCGTCGGCACCTCGATTACGACGGGGGGCGGTTCGGGCCGCGGCGTCGGCGCCGGAGACTGTTCGGGCGTCGGCATGGACTCGGGCGTAGACTCGGGCGCGGGCTCTCGCTCAGGGGCCGGAGTTTGTGCGGGCGCGGGCTTCTGTTCCGACGTGGGCTCTGGCTTCTGTTCAGGGGATGGCGGCTGCGCTTGAGGGTTCGGCTGTTGCGTTCGTTGTGATGCGGGCGGTGCGGGGCCTTGTTGCCGTGCGCGGCCCGCGGCCGTGGCGGTGGCCGCGAGGCAGGCGAGGTGCGCCGCGAGCGCAAGCGCGGCGAGCCGGCGAAGCGCGCGCCGTCGGGCGCGGAATGAAGAGCCGGGCCGGTAGAGGGTCGAAGACACTGCGAACCCCTTGTCTGGACTGTCGGAACCACCGGGGAGACTCTACCGCTCGGCCGCGACGGCCAGCGCGCGTGCCCGGGCGGCGCCGGAGACGCGCGCCGCCCTCAACTCTTTATCGTGTCGAAGGCGCGTTCGTGCCCGCGCTGGCCGCGGCCGGGCCCGACGCGGCCGCAGGGCTCAGGCGCACGGTCGCACCCTCGCGCGAGACGCGGACGCGGACGCGCGCGTCGGGGCGCGGGGCGGCGTCCGTCTCGTAGGTGATCGTGTAGGAGGTGCGGAGTTGCGCGGCCACGTCGTCGTAAGCCTCCTGCAACTGTTCGAGGCGTCGGATGGGGTAGTAGGTGCCGCCGGAAATCTCGGCCAGCCGGCGCCCCTCGGAGTCTGCGCGCGAGGTCAGGGTCAGGTAGCGGTTCCTGACCGGGTCGAGCCCGGCCGCGGCCGTCGCGGCTCGCGGCGCCCCCACGTCCGCCGGGATCAGCCCCGAGGGGACGTAGAGCGGGAAGACGACGGCGCCCGTCTCGACGATGGTTTCGAGGACCGAGTTAAAGGTCAGGAACGAGCGGTTGTCGTCGCCGTCCGAGAGGACGACGACGCCGGTGCGCTCGCTGCGCAGCGGCCTGAGCGTCTCGACGAGCGAGTAGGCCAGAGCGTCGTAGAGGGCCGTGCCGCCGCCGGCCTGAATCTTCTTGACGCGCTCGGCCAGCAGGCGCCGGTCGGTCGTGAAGTCGGAGACGACCTGCACGTCGTCGCGGAAGCTGATGACGGCGATGCGGTCCTGCGGGTTGGCCGTGTTGACGAAGGCGAGCGCGGCCTTGCGGATGAAGTCGAGCCGCTCCTCGACGCTGCCCGACACGTCGAGCAGCAGGACGAGGTTGTAGGGCGCAGAGCCCTGCCTGACATCGCGCACGGGGCGCTCGCGCCCGTCCTCGACGACGGAGAAGTCGCGCGCCGTAAGGCCGGCGAGGGCGCGGCCCGCGCGGTCCGTGACGCGGGCCGTGACGCTCACGAGGCCGGAGCCGGCCGGGGTGCGCACGTCGAACGGGTTGCGGCGCTCGCCGAGCGTGGGGCCGCCGCGCCGCTGCGGCAGTGTCTCTGCGTACTCGCCGACGAGCCGCGGCGCGACCTTGCGGATGCTGTCAATTAAATCCACCTCGCCGCTGCGGATGATGGCGCGGGCGGCCTCGGTCAGCTCTCGCTCGCGCAGGTCTGCGGGTACGGCCGCCTCGTCCTTGACGCCGAAGAGGACGACGCCGCGCGCCGTCTCGATGTCGAGCCGGATGCGCGCCTCGGCCGCCGCCTTCTTCTCGCCGAAGCGGCCCGAGACCTCGTAGCCGCCGCGCGTGCGGCTGACCTTCGCCAGCTCGACTTCGCTGTAGACGCGCGGGCGCGAGAGCGTCCAGCGGAAGCTGTAGCGCAGGGCGTCGAGCGGCACGTCGGCGCGGACGGTGCCGGTGTCGGTCTTCAGGCTCGCCTCCGCGACGTTGCCGGAAAGCTCGACGGCGCCCTCGGCCGTCTCGACCACAACGATTGAGCGCTCGGGCACGCGGACGACGAGATCAACGCGCTCGCGCTCGCGCTGCGCGGCGCTGACGATTAGCTTGCGGCCGTCGGGCGCGCGGTCGGCGCCGCGCGTCACCTCGACGGTGACGCCGCCGGCCCCGGCCGTTATCCTCACGTCGCCCTCGGTGAGCGCCGGCCCGGCCGCGGCGGCCGTCACGGACACCTTCCGCCGGTCCTCCTCGGCCACGACGCTGACGCGCCCGGCGCGGTTCTTCACACGCAACTCGACGGCGCCGGCCGCGTCGAACTCGCGTTCCAGAGTCTGCCCGCGCGCGGGCACGGCCGCGCCGGAGCTTAAGAGCGTCAGGGCGAAGAAGAGGGAGACGAGACGGCGGGGGCGCAGGACCCGCGCCGGGGGCTGCGCGGCGGGGACTCGGTACAACATAGGGCGCTAATCTTGCCCGCCGCAGGCGGCGAGGTCAAGCGAAGAGGGGAAAAGGAAGGGGGAAGGGAGAAAGGGGAAGAGAGGCCGGAGCACGCCGCTTCCGCTGATTCTGCTCTCCCCTTTCGCCTTTTCCCTTTTCCCCTTCCCCCTCCCCCTCATCCCTGTCGCCGCTTGACGTATTCCGCGATGGCCTCGCGCAGTTGTTCGGCCTGTTCGATGGTGAGGGCACCCGTCACGGCCTGCCCGTCCTGGAAACCGATGACGGTAACGCGGCCGTCCATCTGGAAGTTGAAGGTGAAGGTGCTGCCGTTGTCCGCCTCGAACTTAAGCGAGGGCGAGACGCTGGCGGCGCTGTTTGATTCGAGGGGCATTTCAATTCTTCCTGCCTCCGCACGGTCTGAATTCTCGAACGGCCCGGCAGTTTAACAGATGACCGCCCCCGGCGCGCATTTTGACCGTCGGGAAGGCGGACGCGGGCGACGGCGAAAAGGCGGGAAAATCGGCCACAACGGGCGCGCAAAATGATGGTCAGGGCGGCCTCCGGGCGTGCGAAAATCGCCGTGCGGCGGCGTGGAAAACGAGGGGCGCCGCGCAAGTGAATTACGGCCGGGGCGGCGACGAACCGAGGCCGCCCGGCCGGCATCATAATGTGCGTTCGACGGCAAGAAACCTCACCTGTCAATCTCGCTTAAGCGCCCGAAACCGAAAGAATGAAGAAGCATAAAATCTCGCTCGTCGCCCTTGTGTTCGTCGCCGCCGCGGCGTTTGCGCTCGTCACCTTCTCCGTCCGCGCCGGCCGCTTTGATGTCCAGTCGCCGGGGGCGCACGCGGGGAGCGGCGACGCCCGGGCCGCGCGCGGCGAGGGGGCGTCGGAGAAGGGCGCACAGCCGGCGGCCATCGTCGTCGGGCACAGCCGCGTGGCCGAGGTCGCGCGCGAGGCGGCGGGCGAGGCCGCGGCGATCTTCCGCGAGGCGGCCTCGCGCAACTCCGCGCTCAGTCGCAGCCTCGCCTGGACCTTCGGCGGCAAGCAGCAGCGCGGCTGGTCACTCTACGCCCCGCTCATCTCGGAGACCATCGGCCACGAGCACGGGCACGAAGGCGAGGGCGCGCCCGAGTTCGCCTCGTCGCTCGCGGTCTGGCAGAAGACGGCGGGGCTGCCGGCCAGCGGCGTGCTCGACGGCGATACGCTCTCGCGGATGGTCTCGACCTGGCAGGGCTCGCGCCTCAAGCTGCGCGGCTACCCGACGCCCGACCAGCTCGTCACCGCCCCGCCCTCGGAGTTCTACGACCCCTCGCGGCCGGCCGAGTTGCGCCAGGTCGAGCGCGAGGCTTACGCCGCCTACAAGCGGATGCTGGCGGCCGCGGCGGCCGACAAGTCGCTCGGCCTCAAGCTGACGCCGTCGGGCGAGCTGGCGCCCGAGGAGAAGTTCCTGAAGATCGTCTCGTCGTTCCGCTCGCGCGAGTACCAGGCCCGGCTGCGCCAGCAGTCGCCCCACTCGGGCCGGGCCGGCCTCGCCGTCAACAGTCCGCACTTTACGGGCCGCGCCCTCGACATCTACGTGGGCGGCGAGCCGGTCGAGACCAGAGACGACAACCGCGCCCTACAGGTGCAGACGCCCGCCTACAGGTGGCTCGTCAAGAACGCCGGCAGGTTCGGCTTCCGGCCCTACTACTACGAGCCGTGGCACTGGGAGTACGTCGGCGAGACGACCGCCGCGAACAACTAAAGGAACGATCTGACAAGGAGCGGGCGCAGTGTCCCCCAGGAAGACGCTCAGGAACCTCGGCATCTACCTGCTGCCGGACGGCACGGAGGTCGTCGCCATGCCCGCGGCCGACGGCTGCCACCTCTACACGGGCGACGCGTGGCGGCGCAGGGCCACGACTCCGGGCGACTACATCGTCTACCGCTCCGGCCTCATTCGCCGGGAGGGTGAGCTGACGGGCTGGCACTCGAAAGACCTGAAGGACACGGGAAAGACCGCGGACTTCTGACGCAGAAGAAAGGCGTGCGGGAACAGGAGCCGGCCGCGGCGGACGACGAACGTCTGCCGCGGCCGGCCTGCTTTTAACGTGGCCGTTTACGGGGCGAGCCGGGCGGCGAGTTCGAGCCAGGTCTGAGAGCCGGCGATGATGATACGGAGCGGCCCCGAGGCGATCAGGAGCAGGACACCGGCCGCGAACACCCTGTTCAGCCGGCCGTGCTTCGCCGTGTGCCAGCCGAGGCAGGCGAGGGCGAGGACGGCCGGGACGCCGAAGGCCCAGAGGATCATGTACTCGGCCGGCGCCAACGGTATGCGCCCGACGGCCGCCGGCAGGAAGTTGATCGCCGTCAGCAGCATCAAACTCTTGTGCTCGGCCGGGCGCCTGCGGTAGTAGACCGCCGCGCCGAAGAAGAGGACGAACAGCAGCATGTCGAACAGCGGTATCAGCAGGAACCCGTGCGGGTTGAGGCCGGCCGGCGCCGCCCCGCGGACGAGGTGCGCGTCGTAAGCCGTGGCGAGCCCGACGACGACCACCAGCGCCGCCAGCCCGACGCCCGCCATCCCCATCCGCCTGTGCAGCCTGACGTTCTTCGAGCGGACGAGGGCCACCTGCGCCGAGAAGTAGAGTACCCACACAGACATCACCACGCCGTGCGCGTGCACGAGCGAGTTGGCGATGGGCCTCACGTCGAAGAATGCGCTGAAGTAGTAAGACTTGAAGTAGCCGACGAGTACGAAGAGCGGGAACAGGATCGCCGCCCACAGAAACAGCCCGCGGTCCGACGGGCGCCGCCGCGCGTCCGCCGCCGGGCGCCGCACCACGTCCGAGTTCGGCCGCCGTAAGACATTCGCATCAACCGCCATGATTTCACCCTCCCTGACGGAAACGCGAATGTCCGGCGGAAACCCAATCAGGCCGCGGCCGCTGCCCCGGCCGGGAGCCCCCTCGTCGGCCGCGACGAAAAACTCGTGGCGGGCCCCCGCGCCTGATGCGGAGGCCCGCCACGAGTCTGTCAGCGCCCCGCGGGTCGGAGGGGCGCGGCCGTCTTTACTTGCGGCCGCCTTTACTTCTCGACGCCGAGCTGCGTGAGCAGGAAGGCGTAGTCGTAGGCCACGTCGCGCAGGGCGTCGTAGCGGCCCGAGGCGCCGCCGTGGCCGGCGCCCATGTTGGTCTTGAAGAGCAGCGCGTTGCGGTCTTTCTTCATGGCGCGCAGGCGCGCGACGTACTTCGCCGCCTCCCAGTAGGGCACCTGGCTGTCGTTGAGCGAGGCGCGCACGAGCATCGCCGGATACTCCCGTGCGGCGATGTTCTCGTAAGGGCTGTAGGTCAGCATGTACTTGAACGCGGCCTCGTCGTTCGGGTTGCCCCATTCGAGGTACTCCTGAATGGTGAGCGGCAGGCTCGCGTCGAGCATCGTGTTCATCACGTCCACGAACGGCACGTAGGAGAGGATGACGCGGAAGAGGTCGGGCCTGAGGTTCGAGACGGCGCCCATCAGCAGGCCGCCGGCCGAGCCGCCCGTCGCGGCCAGCCTGTCGGGCGAGGTGTACTTCTCTTTGACGAGGTGCTCGGCCGCCGCGATGAAGTCGGTGAAGGTGTTCATCTTCTTCGCCAGCTTGCCGTCGTCGTACCAGGGCTTGCCGAGGTCGCCCCCGCCGCGGATGTGCGCGACGGCGTAGGCGACGCCGCGGTCGATCAGCGAGAGGCGGTTCGAGTTGAACGAGACGTTCGACGAGATGCCGTAGGAGCCGTAGCCGTAGAGCAGCAGCGGGCTCTTCCCGTCGCGCTTGAGGTCCTTGCGGTAGACGAGCGAGATCGGAATCCTGGTGCCGTCGGCGGCCGTCGCGTAGACGCGCTCCGAGGCGTAGCGCTTCGGGTCGAAGTCGCCGAGCACGGGCTGCTGCTTGAGCAGCTCGCTGCGGCGGGCGCGCACGTCGTAGTCGTAGGTGGACGGGGGCGTCGTGAACGACTGGTAGGCGTAGCGCAGCCTGTCGGTCTTGTACTCGCGGTTGACGCTGACCCCGGCGCTGTAGACCGGCTCGGGGAAGGCGAGGTGGTGCGACTGGTTCGTGCGCGCGTCGACGACGCGGAGCTTCTGGAGGCCGCGGTCGCGCTCCGAGACGACGTAGAAGTCGGCGAAGCCGTTGACCTCTTCGAGCATCACGTCCGCGCTGTGCGCGATCAGCTCCTTCCAGCTCTCGGGCCGCGGGTCCGCGGCGGGCGCCGAGGCGAGGCGGAAGTTGCGCCCCTTGTCGTTGGTCAGGACGAGGAAGCGGTCGCCCTGGTGCTCGACCGAGTACTCGTGCCCCTCGCGGCGCGGCGCGATCAGCTTCGGCTCGGCCTCGGGGCGGTCGGCCGGGACGTAGCGCACTTCGTCGGTCGTCGAGCTGCCGGCGCCGATGATGATGTACTGGCCGCTGCGCGTGCGGCGGGCGCCGGCGCGGAACAGCTCGTCCTTCTCCTCGTAAACGAGCACGTCCTTTTCTTTCGGCTCGCCGAGCGTGTGGCGCCAGACCTTGTGCGGGCGCTTGGCCGCGTCCTCCGTGGTGTAGAAGATCGTCTTGTTGTCGGCGGCCCAGAAGGCCGCGACGACGTTGCCCACGTCGTCGGGCAAAAGCTTGCCGGTGCGCAGGTCTTTGATTTGCAGCCTGTACTGGCGGTAGCCCGTGTGGTCGATGGAGTAGGCGAGGAGGTTGCCGTCGTCGCTGACGGCGTAGGCGCCGAGGCCCGTGTAGGGCTTGCCGACGGCCAGCTCGTTCAGGTCGAGCGTGACTTCCCACGGGGCCTTCTCGTCGGCGGCCGCGCGGCGGACGAAGATCGGGTACTGCTTCCCCTCCTCTGTGCGCGTGTTGTAGAGGTAGCGGCGCTGGAGGTAGGGGACGTTCGAGTCGGTCTGCTTGATGCGGCCGAGCATCTCCTTGTAGAGCCGCTCCTGCAACCCGGCCGTGTGGCGCATCACGGCGTCGGCGTAAGCGTTCTCGGCTTCGAGGTGAGCGGTCACGTCGGCGCTGCCCTTCTCGCGCAGCCAGAAGTAGTCGTCCACCATCGTCCGGCCGTGAATCTCGGTCTTCTTCGGCTGCCTGCGGGCCGAGGGGGGCGCCGGGGCGCCGGAGGCCGCCGGCTGGTCGGCCTGCGGGTTCTTGGTCTGTGCGATCATGTTCGTGCTCGCAAGTGGGAGGAGTGCCAGCAGCGCCAGCAGTGCGGTTGCCTTTCTCATGTTAGACATATCTCTCTTCAGGTTACGCGTCAGGTGTTTGCCGGAGTAAGAGTGTCCCGGCGTGCCGAAGGTTGCCGCGGGCGGTCTCGGCGGAGGAGCGCCCGCGGATTGTAGCAACGAAGCGGCGGCGCCGCGAGCGGCCCGGGGCGAGGCGGCCACGCGGCGGGGCGGGACGGCCCCGGACGGCCGCGAAATTCCCTTGCCCGCGCCGGGCACGCGGTTGTAGGCTGTGCGACGCCCGGCGGCCGCTCGCGTCGGCGCGGGGTCGGCACACGCGCTCGCTCACGAAAGAGAAGATGAAGATGAGACGACCACACGGAGAGTCGCTGCGGCGCGCCGCCGCGGAGGTCGCGGCGGGCTTCGCGGCGCTGGCGCTCTGTGC
>DASQMB010000053.1:0-13248 GCA_035645715.1 Pyrinomonadaceae bacterium | reverse complement strand
TGACAAGAAATAACGGTTTTCATCTCGTCACTCGTCACTCGTCACTCGTCACGCCTCTTGTCACTTGTCACTCTGAAGAGGTTAGTTTGAGGCCGAGGATGCCGGCGACGATGAGGGCGATGCAGGCGAGGCGGGCGAGGTCGCGCGACTCGCCGAAGAGGACGATGCCGAAGATTGCCGTGCCGACGGCGCCGATGCCGGTCCAGACGGCGTAGGCCGTGCCGATGGGCAGCGTCCGCAGCGCCGACGCCAGCAGGAACATCGAGAGCGCGAGCGCCGCCCCCGTCCAGACAGAGGGCCACAGGCGCGTGAACCCCTGCGTGTACTTGAGGCCGACCGCCCACCCGACCTCCATCAGACCCGCGAGCAACAGAATCAACCAGGCCATCCGCCGACAAAACCTCCGCCGGGCCGCGCGCGGCCCGTAGTCGTGACACGCCGCCGATGCTACCATACGGCCCCGAACCTTTCGGCCGGCCGGTGAAACATGGAGACCATCGTCTTTCTCGACCGCGACACGCTCGACGCGGAGCTTCGGCCTCCGGCATTCGAGCACCGCTGGGTCAACTACGGCGCGACGCGCCCGGAGGAGGCGGCCGAACGGCTCGCCGAAGCGAGCGTCGCCGTCACGAACAAGGTTCCGCTGCGCGCCGAACTGCTCTCGCGCCTGCCGCGGCTCAGGATGATCGCCGTCGCCGCCACCGGCACAGACAACGTTGACGTGGACTACTGCCGCGGGCGCGGCATAGAGGTCTCGAACGTCCGCGGCTACGCGCGGACCTCGGTGCCCGAGCACGTCTTCGCGCTCATGCTCGCGCTCAGGCGGCAGGTCGTCGCCTACCGCGAAGACGTGCGCGCCGGCGCCTGGCAGCGGTCCGAACACTTCTGCCTTCTGACGCACCCGATCCGCGACCTGCGGGGCTCGGCGCTCGGCGTCGTCGGTTACGGCACGCTCGGCCGCGCGGTCGGGCAGCTCGCCCGCGCCTTCGGGATGGAAGTTTTGGTGGCCGAGCACAAGGGCGCGCCGCGCGTGCGCGACGGGCGCCTCACCTTCGAGGAGGTGCTCCGCCGCTCCGACGTGCTCACGCTCCACGTCCCGCTCAACGAGGAGACGCGCCACACCGTCGGCCGCGCAGAACTCTCGCTGATGAAGCGGACGGCCGTCCTGATCAACTGTGCCCGCGGCGGGGTGGTTGCCGAGGCCGCGCTGGCCGAGGCGCTGCGCGACTCGACAATCGCGGGCGCCGGCGTTGACGTGCTCTCCGCCGAGCCGCCGCGCGGCGAGTCGAGCAGGTCGGGCGCGAACCCTCTGCTCGCGCCCGACCTGCTCGACTCGCCCAACCTCATCGTCACGCCCCACGTCGCCTGGGCCAGCCGCGAGGCCATGCAGGCGCTCGCCGACCAGCTCGTCGCCAACATCGAGGCTTTCGTCCTTCGGGGCGAAAGGAGTTGAGGTGCGCCGCCCGCCGCGTCGCCGCCCGCGAGGGGCTGCCGCTACTCCGGGTGCTCGGCCGTGTAGAGCCTGAGGATTTCCACGCCCTGGCGCGAGCGCGGGTCGATGGTCCGCAGGTGCTTGTTGCCCTGCATCTCCCAGATGGCCGTGACGTTGCCGTCCTTCTCGACCGCGTGGTAGGTGATCTCTTCGGGCGGCGCCGCCGGGGCCTCGGGTTCCGCCGCCGGGGCCTCGGCGGCCGGGGCCTCGGCCGTCGCGGCAGCAGCCTCGCCGCCGCCCTGCTGCACTTCGTCGCCCCCGGCCTCGCCCGCCGTCAAATTCTGCTCGTTCTCAGCCATTTACTCTTCCTCTTCGTTCGGTATGGTGCTTGGGTTTTGCGGCGGCGATTGTGGCACAGCCGGCCGAGGGAAGGCAAAGCAGGAAGGGGAGCCGGCCGCGTCAGGTTGCGCGCCTGGCCTCCATGTCGCGCCGCCAGACTTCCCGCTGCGTCCGGTAGACGAGGGCACAGAGCAGGGCGAGCCCGCCGGCCGCGACGTAGGGCAGAGCCTTCTCCATCCCGCGCGTGCCGCGGAAGACGACGAGCGTGTTGAGGACGACGAGGGCGATGCGGAACTCGGTCGGGCCGAAGCCGAGGTGGCTGATGCGGAAGCGCCCCAGGGCCGCGACCGTCAGGAAAGAGTTAGCCATCAGCCCGCCCGCGACGGCCAGCACCAGGAAAAGCGAGAGGTGCGAGCCCGCCGGCAGCAGGAAGGCGTAGCCGATCAGCACGCCGCAGAGGAATACGTAGTCGAGCAGGTGGTCCATGTAGAAGCCCCACCTGACGAGGCCCGTGCCGCGCATCTTGCCCACCTTGCCGTCGAAGTGGTCGGTCAGGTATTGCAGCGCGACCGCCAGCGAGGTGCCCCACAGCCAGCGCCGGTCGCCCCGCGCGAGGTAGCCGAAGAGCACTGCGAGCGCCGACCAGGCGAGCGTCAGCATCGTCAGGTGGTGCGTGCCGAGCCAGCCGGGCACGCGCGGCAGGACGTGGCGGGCCATCCGCCTTTCGAGGGGCGACAGGAGCGACGAGCCGGTCTTCGACGCCCCGGCGAACTGTTCTCTCATCATCACACAAAGACTCCGCGCCGATGGACTACGGGCCGCGAGCGCCCACACTATGCAACGCCCGGGCCGCGTGCCTGGCGACGCGAAGGCCGCGCCCGGCCCGCACGCCGCACGCGGCGCGGGACCGCCGGACGCGGCCCTGAAACTGCGAAAAAGTTTTTCGGCGAAGCCGAGGTGCCGGCGGGCGAGAGAGGCGCCCGGCCGCCGCAAATTCGCTTCAGGTGTCGGACCTGTCGGGGCTCGCCGAGTCAGGCAGTCTCGACGCCCCTCCCGCCGCCGCCCGGCCGAATCCCTGTTCAGCCCCCGGCCGGGCGCAGGGCGAGGGCCAGCTCGACGGCGCGGCGCGGCTCGACGACGCCCCAGCCCTGCCGATCAATCTCGACGTGCGGCAGCCGCTCGGCCGTCTCAATCAGGATGCGCTTGACCTGCTGCGGCGAAAGCTTCGGGTTGGCTTCGAGCATGCAGGCGACGACCGACGAGACTACCGGCGCGGCGAACGAAGTGCCGTCCACGAACTTGTAGTGCTCCGAGATCACGTCGGCCTCGTGGAGCTTGACCGAGATCATCTGCCGCAGCAGGTAGGTCGGCAGGGTCAGCCCGTCGCGCAAATCCTTGTCCACGTCCCTGTGGGCCTCGATGATGGGGCGCAGTTCCTCGTCCGTGGCGCGGTCGAGTTTGGCGTAAAGCTCTGCCTCGGCGGCCGTCGGCGTGTGCGGCAGGATGGGGGCCGGCACCCAGATGCCGGGCGCGATCACGTCTGGCTTCTGCAACCCGTCGTAGGTCGGGCCGTAGGAGGAGCGGTACATGCCGCGCCGAGCGCGGTCCAGGGAGTTGCGGTCGTCGAGGCCGCCGACGGCGATGGACGACGGCGCGGAGGCCGGCGGCAGGACGGGGTGGCCCGGCTCCATCCCAGCGTTGCCGACCGCGCAGACCACGACCAGCCCCTCCCTCACACACTGCTCGACCGTCTGGCACAGAGGGTTGTGCAGGTACGACTGCTCGGCGTCGCCGCCGGCCGAGATGTTGACGACGCGGATGTTGTACTTCTCGCGGTTCTCCAGAACCCACTTCAGGCCGCTCTCGATGTTCTTCTCTGGGATGTGGCCCGAGCGGCTGACCTTGACGAGCACGACGTTACAGTCGGGCGCGAGCCCGCGGAAGTAGCCGTTCGAGAGCGCCCCGTTGCCGGCCGCCACGACCGAGGTCATCATCCCGTGCCAGCTCGCCGGGTCGATGGATTCGAGCGTGCCCGTCCCGCGCGGGACGACGTTGTGGAAGGCCAGGATGCGGCTCTCCGGCGTCGTCAGGTCCGGGTGGTTGTAGAAGCCCGAGTCGAGGAAGGCGATGGTGACGCCGCGCCCCGTGAAGTGCTCGTGCGCGCCGAGCCGGAGCCAGGTCGGCAGCACGAAGCGGCCCTGCTCGAAGACGACCGCGTACTTTTCGAGCTGGCGATGCGCCCGCTCGAACAGCTCCACGTCGCGGCGGCAGACCGCGGCCGGGGCGGCGGCGCCGGGCGAGTTGGCCGCGGCGAGCCGCTTGATATCCTCGGAGAGGTGGTCGAAGGGGACGAGGCCCTCGCCCGCCTCGCGCCCGCAGACGGGGCAGGCGGGGAGGCCCGCCGTGAAGTTCGAGTGGTCGTTCTGGGACGCCTCGGCCATTGTTTCGGACACGGTCACTCCATTCCTCGTGAGCGGCGCCGTGCTTGCGCGCGGCGCCGGCCGGCGGCGTCGGGGCCCGACCGCGGGCCGGCGGGGAGTCTTTAAAAACTCCCGGCCCCTGCGGCAGCGCGGACGCCGGCACTGATTGCGCGGGTTGACGGGGGAATGCTCCGCGCTATCTCATCACGTCCGCCCGCCGGCAGTCAAAACCGCGCGGCGAATCTTCCTACTCTGTTCGGCGGGAGGTGAGGGCGGGGGCGGGGGGGCCGCCTAAGGAGAGGCGGCGGCCGGCGCGGGTAGAGGTCGCCCGCGCCGGCCGCCGCGTTCTTAACGGGGGCTACTGGCAGAAGTCTATACCGCTCGCCGTCCGGCAGGTGTCGTACTCGTCTGACCTGTCAGGGTCACCGCCGAACTGCGCGTCGCAGCCTGCGACGATGATCCGCGCGTCGTCACAGCGCCCCGCCAGCTCTTCCTTGAGGGAGATGTCGGAGGTGCAATCGGCGTACATGCTGAAAGCCTGGTAGCAGCCGCTGCCGTTGGACGGGGGGGTATAGTACTGCCCGTTAACCCAAGTGGCCGTTGCGTTGCACCCATTGCCGTAGAATGCGCTGTAGCAGGCATCGAACTGTCCCGGCACGTTATGGGTCACTGCGTCGCTATCGGTAGCGAACGTGGCGGCGGTTGCCGCGACCATCAAGGCCAGTAAGGCCAGACGGATTCTGATTTTCATGCGACTCTGTCTCCTCTGTGAAGGTTGGTGAGAGTGGGTAGACTGCGGACGACCGGACGCCCGTGGCGGCCGCCGACTATGAGTTTAGTTTCGATGATGAGGTGAGGGGCGCCTTTCGGGTCGGGGCGCAATATACTACCGCCCCGGGTGGAAGGCAAAATTTTTTGACGGGTGCGGCAACCGCCGCGCCGCCACCGAGGCGCCCGCGCTATGCCCGCGGCGCCGGATGGTATAAATTAGCGGCAGACCGGAAACCGACAGGAAAACCCGAGGCGAGGAAGGACCGCGAGCAGCCCCATGTCCAGAGAACAGTCCACCGTGTCCGACATCTTCCGCCGCGCGCAGGCCATCATGCGCGAGAACCCCGACGGCTCTCTGCGCGACGTGCGGCGCAAGCTCCACGACGAGTTGAAGGGCTCGCCCATGCCGCCGCTGCACAACCTGACCATCCCAGAGCAGGACGACCGCGCCCCCGAGGAGGACTGGACGGCCGGCCTCTCAGTCGTCCGCCGCGGCATCCAGAACGAGAACTGGCAGGAGATCGTCACCGGCATCATGCTCAGCCTCGAACAGACCATCCACTTCGAGCGCGACCACGGCGCGCCCGGCTCCGCCGACCGCTGGCACGACCGCACCGTCGGCATCCGCTCGGCCACCGAGAAGGGGGTCGGCAAGTGGATGCCCGAAGACCTGATGCGCCTCGCCGAGAGGGCGACGAAGAAGTAGTTTGAAGTTTTTAGTTCGGCCGGGTGGGCGGCGAGAGTCGCCGATTCAGGACTCCGGCTAAAAACTAAAAACTTCAAACTAAAAACTGACCAGCCTTATGAGTTTCCTTGACCGACTAGTCAAAGACCCGCTCTACCAGCAGGGCGACCCGCGGCCGGCGGAAGAGTTAGAGGGCTCGGACATCATCGTCAGCCCGGACACGCGCCGCGCCGACCGCATGCCGCCGGGCCAGACGCGCACGCGCAAGTGGCCCGTGCTCGACGCGCACGGCACGCCCGAAATCGACCTTGAGGCTTGGGAGTTCGAGGCCGGCGGGCTGGTGGAGAGGCCGCTCCGTTGGTCGCTCGACGCTTTTCTACAATTGGCGGCCGTTAAGGTCTACGCCGACTTCCACTGCGTGACGCGCTGGTCGCGGCTCGACAACGTCTGGGGCGGCGTCTCGACGCGGGCCGTGGCCGAGCTGGTCGGCGTCCGCCCCGAGGCGCGCTTCGTCTCGGTCTCGGCCTACGACTACGGCTGGACGACGAACCTCCCGCTCGAACACTTCCTGGCCGAAGACTCACTGTTCGCATGGTCGCACGACGGGCGCCCCATTCCGCCGGAGCACGGCGGTCCGGTCCGGCTGATCGTGCCGCAGCTCTACGCCTGGAAGTCCGCGAAGTGGGTCAGGGGCATCCAGTTTCTGGACGAGGACCGCGCCGGCTTCTGGGAGGAGGGCGGCTACCACATGCGCGGCAACCCCTGGAACGGCCGCGACGGCGAGCGGTTCCGCTGGCAGGAGGGGTGAAAGGCGGCGCCCGCAAAGGTTAGAAGGGCACAGGGAAAAGGTTAAAAGGTGAAAGGCGAGCGCGGAAGACCTGCTTCCGACGCTCGCCTTTCATGTTTGGCAGCGGTATTGCCCGCCGGGCCGCCGCTTCTCCTTTCCCCCCTGGACGTTACCTCTCCGGTAACGCGGCCATTATGCCGGCGCCCGCGCCGTCCGGTCCGTCGGCAAGCAGACCTAAGGCGGCAGGCGACCGCGGCCCGCACGCGAAGGCGCCGCCCGCCGGGGGCCGCTGCTTCTTCCTCCGCCGCCGAGTGCGTTGGGCCGACTCGTTTCTCGGGCCGCTCGCGGCTTGAGGCGGGCGCGGGCGCGCAGGTGCTATACTGCCCTCACGCCCAAAAGCCTCAGCCGCGAGAGTCAAGGCCCGTTCTGCCGCGAGCGCGCGGCGGGCGTCGCGCCTGAAATTCCCGTCGCCAGGAGTCGAACAGAGATTTGACCGTGAACGAGACCGCCACGCCGACCGCGAACGCGCAGCCGACAGGCCGGGACTCGTCCGGCCCCGCGCCCGAGCCGCAAGGACCGGCCCGCCCGAAAGACGCGGCCGCCGTCATCCTCCTGCGCGAGGGCTCGGACCCGGCCGACCCGCAGTTCTTCTGGGCGCGGCGCGGGCGCCGGATGGTTTTCCTGCCCGGCTTCCATGCCTTCCCCGGCGGGCAGCTCGACGCCGCAGACGCCTCAATCGGGGTCGAGGCCGCGCCCGACGGCGACTCCGACCCGACTCGCGCCGCGCTCATCGCCTGCGCCGCGCGCGAGCTGTTCGAGGAGACTGGCGTGCTCGTCGCCCGCGGAACCGATAGTATGACTCGCGGCCAGCTCGCCTCGGTGCTCGACGACCTGACTTCGGGCCGGATGACGTTCGGCGGGCTGCTCGCGCACTACGGCCTGCGGCTCGACGCCCGCGACTTCCAGTTCGCCGGACGCTGGGTGACGCCGCCCTTCAGCCCGCGCCGATTCGACACCCTCTTCTTCGTCGCGCGCTGCCCGCGCAAGCAGGAGCCGCGCCCGCTCTCGTCCGAGTTCGACGAGGGCGGCTGGACGACCGCGAGCGACGCGCTCGAAGCCTGGCGCCGCGCCGAAGTCTTCGCCGTCCCGCCCGTCATCCACGCCGTCCGCGCTCTGGCCGGCGGCCTCACCGCCGACCTCTACGAAAGATTCCTCGCCGTGCCGCAGGCCCACGGCCGCCCCGTCCGGCGCATCGAGTTCTCGCCCGGCTTCGTCTGCTTTCCCGTGCGGACGCCGACCCGCCCGCCAGCGACCACGACCAACTGCTACGTCGTCGGCACGGGCGACTTCGTCGTCATCGACCCCGGCTCGCCCTACGAGGACGAGCAGCAGGCGCTCGGCGAATACGTCTCGGAACTTCTGGCCGCCGGCCGCCGGCTCCGCGAGATCATCATCACGCACATGCACCCGGACCACGTCGGCGGCGTAGAGGCTCTGCGCGCGCAGTCGGGCGGCGGCGTCACCGTCGCCGCGCACGAGCTGACGGCGGAAGCGCTGGCCGGCGCGGTCCGCGTTGACCGCCACATCGGCGACGGCGAAGTCATCGAGCTGGCGGGCGACCCGCCGCTGCTCTTGCGCGCGATGCACACGCCCGGCCACGCGCGGGGCCACCTCTCTTTCTACGAGGAGCGCGTCGGCGCCCTGCTCTGCGGCGACAACGTCGTCGGCATCGGCTCCGTGCTCATCGAGCCGGGCGAGGGCAGCGTCCGCGATTACCTCTCGACGCTCGAACGCTACCTCGCGCTGCCGAACCTGCGGCTGCTGCTCGGCGGCCACGGGCCGGCCGTCGGCGCGCCGCGCGAGAAGGTCGAAGAGTACGTCGCGCACCGCCTGGAGCGCGAGCGGAACATCCTGGCCGCCGTGCGCGCGGGCGCGTCGGGGGTGGCAGGTATAGTCGCGCGCGTCTACACGGACGTTCACCCGAAGATGCACGCGCTGGCGGGCCGCGCCGTGCTCGCGCACCTCCTGAAGCTCGAAGAGGACGCACTGGTCGCGCGGGCCGGCGAGGACGCCTGGCGGGCGACCGACTAAGGGAGAGAGATCAACCCGGATGGCGACTAGGAAAGGCAGGAAAGAAAGCAGGGGCGGCGGCGAGACGCCGGCCGAGGAGCGTTACCGCTACCTGGCCGAGGCGAGCGAGCTGCTGGCCGAGTCGCTCGACTACGAGCGGACGTTGGCGCACGTGGCCGAGCTGGCCGTACCGCGCCTCGCCGACTGGGCGGCGGTCGACGTGTTCAAGGGCGACGGGACGCTCAAGCGGCTGGCGGTCGCGCACGTGGACCCCTCGAAGGTCGAGCTGGCGCACGAGCTGGACCGCCGCTACCCGCCGGACCTGTCCGACCCCGCCGGGCTGCCAAACGTCCTGCGCACCGGCCGCTCGGAGTTCTACCCGGAGATCACGGACGAGGTGCTCGAAGCCGTCACGCACGACCCCGAGCACCTGCGCATCGTGCGCGAACTGGGCTTGCGCTCGGGCCTCATCGTCCCGCTCGTGGCGCGCGGCCGCACGCTCGGCGCCATCACCTTCGTCATGGCCGAGTCGGGGCGCCGATACACCGAGGCCGACCTCTCGTTCGCCGAAGACCTGGCCCGGCGCGGGGCCATCGCTGTGGACAACGCGCGGCTGGTGCGCGAGGCGCAGGAGGCCGCGGCCGCGCGCGACGCCGCCCTCACGCGGCTGCGCGAGAGCCAGGCGCGCCTGACCCGCCTCTTCGAGTCGAACCTGATCGGCGTCCTCTTCGCAGACTTCGTCGGCAACGTCACCGACGCCAACGATGCCTTCCTCCGCCTCGTCGGCTACGCGCGCGAAGACCTTACGGCCGGGCGCGTCCGCTGGGCGGAGTTGACGCCGCCCGAGTACGCCGCCCTCGATGCCGAGAAGATCGCCGAGGCGCGCTCGACCGGGGCCGCCGTGCCGTGGCAGAAGGAGTACATCCGCTCGGACGGCTCGCGCGTCCCCGTTTTGGTCGGCTTCACCATGCTCGGCGGCCCGGCCGAGGAGTGCGTCGCCTTCGTCCTCGACCTGACGGAGCTGCGCCGGGCCGAGGAGGCGCGCCGCGCCACCGAGGGGCGCTTCCGCACGCTGACCGACGCCATGCCCCAGCTCGTCTGGGCCTCCGACGCGGGCGGCCGCCACCTCTACTTCAACAGCCGCTGGTACGAGTACACGGGCCTCTCCGAGGCGGAGTCGCTCGACTACGGGTTCGCCAACGCCCTGCACCCGGACGACAAGGCGCGCACCCTCGAAAGCTGGCGGCGGGCCTGGGGCACGGGTGAGCCCTACGAGATCGAGTACCGCTTCCGCCGCCACGACGGCGAGTACCGCTGGTTCCTCGGGCGCGCCACGCCGGTCCGCGACGAGGCGGGCCGCATCGTGCAGTGGGTCGGCACCTGCACCGACATCGAGGAGCAGAAGCAGATGGAGGCGCTGCTCGGCCGCCTCAACTCGGAGCGCGAGCGGATGCTCGAAGAGGTCTCGACGCCGGTGGTGCCCGTGCTCGAAGGCGTGCTGGTGATGCCGCTCATCGGCTCGCTCGACTCGGTGAGGATGGAGCGGGCGACGCGGGCGGCGCTCGAAGAGGTGACTCGCACCGGCGCCCGCGCGCTCGTCATCGACATCACTGGCGCGCGCATCGTGGACTCGCACGCCGTCGCCAACCTCTCGAACCTCGTCGCGGCGCTCAGGCTAGTCGGGGCCGAGCCGCTGGTGACGGGCATCGGCGCGCACGTCGCGCAGAACCTCGTCGGCTTGGGGCTCGACCTCAAGGAGATGCGGACGCACCGCACGCTGGCGCAGGCCGTGGCCGGCATGATCGGCGGCGCCGGCCTGCCGCGCCGCGCGGGCTGATAAAGGGCGGCCGAAGAAGAGGGGCAAGACAAACAACTCAGACGGGCGAACCGTCGAACAGTCAGGCAAGGGGTTAACGATGTCACTACCGAAAACGCTGGGCGAGCTGAAGGCGTCCGGGTATCGTGTCCGCTCGGTCAAGGACGAGATGCGGGCCAACCTGATCGAGAAGCTGCGGCGGGGCGAGCGCGTCTTCCCCGGCATCGTCGGCTACGACGAGACGGTCATCCCGCAAATCACCAACGCCGTGCTGGCCCGCCACAACCTGATCCTGCTCGGCCTGCGCGGGCAGGCCAAGAGCCGCATCATCCGCCAGCTCGCGGGCCTGCTGGACGAGCGCGTCCCCGTCATCGCCGGCTCGGAGATCAACGACGACCCGCTCAGGCCGATCTCGGCCTACGGCCGGCAGGCGGTCGAGCGCGACGGCGACCGCACGCCCGTCCTCTGGGTCGAGCGCGAGGCCCGCTTCGTCGAGAAGCTGGCGACGCCCGACGTGACCGTCGCCGACATCATCGGCGACGTGGACCCCATCAAGGCCGCCCGCGGCGGCCACCTTCTGAGCGACGAGCTGACCATCCACTACGGCCTGCTGCCGCGCGCCAACCGCGGCATCTTCGCCGTCAACGAGCTGCCCGATTTGGCCGGCAAGATTCAGGTCGCGCTCTTCAACATCATGCAGGAGGGCGACGTGCAGGTGAAGGGCTACCCCGTGCGCCTGCCGCTCGACGTGCTGCTGGTCTTTACGGCCAACCCCGAGGACTACACGGCCCGCGGCAAGATCATCACGCCGCTCAAGGACCGCATCGGCGCCGAAGTCCTCACGCACTACCCGTCCGACCTCCGGCTCGGCGTCGAGATCACGCGGCAGGAGGCGTGGACCGAGCGCGCCGGCGTCGTCGGCTCCCTGCGCGTCCCCGACTTCATCCGCGAGACCGTCGAGCAGATCGCCTTCGAGGCCCGCGAAGACCAGCGCGTAGACCGCCGCTCCGGCGTCTCGCAGCGCCTCCCCATCACCGTCACCGAGGCACTGGTCTCGAACGCCGAGCGCCGCGCGCTCCTGACCGGCGAGGAAGAGATCGTGCCGCGCGTCTCGGACATCTACGCCGCCGCGCCCGCGATGACCGGCAAGATGGAGCTCGAATACGAGGGCGAGCAGGTGGGCGCCGCGAAGGTGGCCCGCGACCTCATCAAGCGCGCGGCCGGCGAGGTCTTCGAGGGCTACTGCGTCGGGCTCGACTTCTCGGCGGCCGTCCGCTGGTTCGACGAGGGCAACACCCTGCGCCTCGCCGACACGGCCCCGGCCTCCGAGTGCGTCACGCTCCTCGAAGCCGTCCCCGATTTGATTGACACGGCCGCCGTCCCCTTCGACTTCACCCGCGGCGACGAGGCGGTGCTCGTCTCGGCCTGCGAGCTGGTCCTCGAAGGGCTCTACGCCCAGAACAAGATCAGCCGCAACGAGGAGGGCGGCTACGCCGCCGCCACCCGCGCCCGCAAGGACCGCCGCGGCATGATCTACGACGACCTGACCGAGACCGGCCGCTTCAGCTAGGAGGGGGTTTTTAGTTTCTAGTTTTTAGTTTCAAGCCAGAGGCGTGTCCCTTTGGTTGCCACCAACTAAAAACTAAAAACTAAAAACTAAAAACTGACCATGAAGTTCATCCGCTATTCCAAGTTCAAGGGGTTCGACGTGTCGGGCCTGAGTTTGGGCGACCTGATGGGGCTGCTCCAGGACTCGCTGCTCTCGTCGGGGTTCGACGACGACTACTACTGGACCCGGCAGCGGCGCGAGCAGGACTCGTCTCTGGACGCCCTGCGGCAGGCTCTCCTTCAGGCCCTCGTCGAGATGGGCGAGCTGTCGGAGCGCGACATCGAGGAGATGCTGGCCGAGAACAACGGGCAGTTCAGGGGGTCGCAGCTTGAGGAGCTCTTGAACCAGTTGATCGAGCGGCTGGTCGAGGAGGGGTACCTGACGCTGAAGGAGGAGCCGGCCGACCCGAGGCGGGCGCGGCGCGGCGCGGGCCGGGGCGAGGAGGGCGAGCCGGCCCCGCGCGGCGTGAAGTTCGAGGTGACGGAGAAGGGGTTAGACTTCCTCGGCTACAAGACGCTGCGGAACCTGCTCGGGAGCCTCGGCAAAAGCTCCGTCGGCCGCCACGACACGCCGCACCTGGCGACCGGCGTGGAGGCCACACAGGCGTCGAAGCCCTACGAGTTCGGCGACACCATCAACCTCGACGTGAACGCCACGCTGCTCTCGGCCATCAAGCGCGAGGGGCTGGGCGTTCCACTGAATCTCGAATACAGAGACCTCCACGTCCACCAGCAGGATTACCAGTCGTCGTGCGCCACGGTCGTCATGCTCGACTGCTCGCACTCGATGATTCTCTACGGCGAGGATCGTTTCAAGCCCGCCAAGAAGGTCGAGCTCGCGCTCGCGCATTTGATCCGCACGCAATACGCGGGCGACTCGCTCAAGGTCGTGCTCTTTCACGACGACGCGGAGGAGTTGCCGCTCGCGCGTCTGGCGACGACGCAGGTCGGCCCCTACCACACGAACACCGCCGAGGGTTTGAAACTCGCGCGCCGCCTCTTGCAGGCGCAGCGCAAGGAGATGAAGCATATCGTGATGGTAACGGACGGCAAACCCACCGCCTGTTTTCTCGAAGGCGCGGGCGCGCAGGCTGCGGCCTCGTCCAGAGGCGGCGTGACGCGACGCCGGGCGGCGGGCGCTACGGCGGCGGCGGCGGCGACGCCGGATGCGCGACGCCTCTACAAAAATTCGATGGGACTCGACCCCGTGGTGATGGACGCGACTTTCAGGGAAGTACAGGCGTGCCGCAAGGCCGGAATCATGATCAACACCTTCATGCTCGCCTCGGACTATTACCTCGTCGAGTTCGTCAAACAGAT
>DASQMB010000052.1:0-2461 GCA_035645715.1 Pyrinomonadaceae bacterium | reverse complement strand
GATGCTGGTGGCGCTGGTCTCGGGCGTCTTCACCTTCGGCGTGCCGGGCGTGGTGCTGGGGCCGGCCATTCTCGGCTTCACGAAGGCCGTGCTCGACTCGCTGGTCGGCGACGTGCGCTACGAGACCTCGCTGCTCAAGGAGGAGATGCGGCAGGCGCAGGCGGAGGGGCAAGAGGGGAAGGGGTAAAGGGGAGAGGGTGAGAGGGTGAGAGGGTGAGAGGGTGAGAGGGCCGGTGACGGGCATGTTTGACGACAGTTTGTTGACGGTGAGCGAAGAGGTGGCGCAGGCCGTCGCCGAAGGGCGGGCGGTGGTGGCGCTGGAATCCACGGTCATCTCGCACGGGCTGCCGAGCCCGCTGAACCTTGAGACGGCGCAGCGGCTCGAATCAATCGTCCGCGGGCGGGGCGCGGTGCCGGCGACGGTGGCGGTGCTCGGCGGGCGTTTGCGCGTCGGGCTCGACGACGCGGCGCTCGAACGGCTGGCCGCGGGCGCGGGCGTGCGCAAGGTCAGCCGGCGCGACCTGTCCGCGGCCGTGGCGCGCGGCTGGGACGGCGCGACGACCGTGGCGACGACCCTCTGGATAGCGCACCGCGCCGGCATCAGGGTTTTCGCTACGG
The DNA here is from genome assembly GCA_035645715.1 of Pyrinomonadaceae bacterium. GTDB lineage: Bacteria > Acidobacteriota > Blastocatellia > Pyrinomonadales > Pyrinomonadaceae > QHXN01. Next base: position 1,843 of record DASQMB010000052.1, on the reverse strand, counting down.
GCGGCATCGGGGGCGTCCACCGCGGGCCGCTGCCGGACGTGTCGGCCGATTTGCCGGAGCTGGCGCGCACGCCGATGACGGTGGTCTGCGCCGGGGCCAAGTCGGTGCTCGACCTGCCGGCCACGCGCGAGTGGCTTGAGACGCACGGCGTCACCGTCGTCGGCTACGGGTGCGACGAGCTGCCGGCCTTCTACACACGCCGCTCGGGCCTGCCCGTGGACGTGCGCGCCGACACGCCGGAGGAGGCCGCGGCGCTGGCCCGCGCGCGCGACCGGCTCGGGCTCGAAGGCGGGCTGCTCATAGCGGCGCCCGTCCCGGCCGAGCACGAGGTTGAGGCGAAGACGATGGAAGAGGCGCTCGATTCGGCGCTCGCCGAGGCCGAGCGCGAGGGAGTCGGCGGGCGCGAGCTGACGCCCTTCCTGCTCACGCGGATGGGCGGCGCGAGCGCGGGCGCGACGCTCAGGGCCAACGTCGCGCTGCTCGAAAACAACGCCCGGCTCGCTGCCGACATCGCGCTCTGCCTCTGACGCGCGGCCGGCACGGAAGACCCTGAAAGGCTTGGGCGTGGCCGGCGGGCCGTCGCCCGGCCAGAAAGGGAGAACATGGGGGCGTCCGCGGTCGTTCTCTCCTAACGGATGGCGGTAACATTCGCATTTTGAAGCGGCGGGCCGCGCCGGGGAGGCCGGGCGAGACGGCGGCCGCGCTCTTTTCCGTTCGAGAGGTCATCGAGATGAAGTTTCGTATATTTCTGGTCCTGATACTCGTGGTCGCCGCCGCCGCGGCCGGCCGTTACATGAACCGCCCGTCCGAGGTTGATTCGGAGTCGGCCACGGCGCGGCAGGAGATTAACGAGCGCTACGCCCTCGTGCCGGGCGCCCGCGTCGTGGTGCGCGGCATCAGCGGCTCGGTCGAGGTCAGGACGGCAGAGACCGACGCGGCCGAGGTCAACATCGTCAGCACGGCTCGCGGCACAGACAACTTCGAGGGCCGGGGCGTCACCGTCGAACACTCGCCCGACGAGCTGATCGTCCGCGGCGAGAAGAGCGCCGGCAACAAGTTCTGGCGCTGGCTCTCAGGCGGCGGCGGCGGCCAGGTGCGGCACGAGGTCACGCTCGTTTTGCCGCGCAAGGTCGCGTTCAAGGCGAAGGGCATCAACGGACCCGTGACCGTCGGCGAGGTCGAGGGCTCGGTCGAAGTGAGCGGCGTCAACGGCCGGGTCGAGGTGGCGGGGGCCGGCGGACGCTTCGCGGCCTCGGGCATCAACGGCCCGGTCAAGGTCGCGCTCGGGCAGATCGACGAGCGCGGGGCGGAGGTGCGGGGCGTCAACGGCCCCGTCGAAGTCCGCGTCGCGCCCACCCTCAACGCCGACGTGGAGGTGCGCGGCCACAACGGCTCGCTCACGTTCGACGTGCCGAACCTGACCTCGCAGGAGCGGGCCAGGCACTCGAAGGCGAGCGCGCGGCTCGGCTCGGGCGGCACGCCCGTCGAGCTCACCGGCATCAACGGCAACATCCGCTTCGTCTCGACCGGCGGTGCCCCGTCCGGCGCCGTCGTCGTCACGCCGCACGCCGCCCCGGCCGCGGGGGCGCCCCCGACGGCCGTTCTCGCGCCCGTGATCGTGCCCGCCGAGCCGCGCGTGCAGCATGCGCGCCCGGCTGACGCTCCGCCACAGGCCCCGCCGTCGCCTCGCGCGCCGTAAGCCTCGCGTGCTACGCGCCCTAAGCCTCGCGCTATAAGCCTTGCGCGCCGGGCGGCGCGACGACTCAGCGGCCTGGTCGGCTCTAACAAAGGGCACCGCCCCCGCGGCCCGCGCCTCTTGTGAGGCGCGGGCCGTTGTCTTTTC
>DASQMB010000051.1:0-1699 GCA_035645715.1 Pyrinomonadaceae bacterium | reverse complement strand
GCTTGGTCTCAACCGGCCGTCGCAACACCAGCCTGACCGGATTGCAGCACCGCGTCGAGGGCCTCGGCGGGCGTTTTCCACCCGAGCGTCTTGCGCGGTCTGCCGTTGAGGGCGGCGGCCACGGCTGCGAGGTCATCCGCGCTGTGCCCGCTCAGGTCGGTCCCCTTCGGGAAGTACTGCCGCAAGAGCCCGTTGGTGTTCTCGTTCGTCCCGCGCTGCCACGGGGAATGCGGGTCGCAGAAGTAGATCTGTAAACCCGCCTCGATCCGCAGCCTCGCGTGCTCCGCCATCTCCGACCCTTGGTCCCAGGTCAGCGAGCGCCGCAGCTGCTCCGGCAGGCTCGTGATCGTGCGCGTGATCGCATCGCGCACCGCCTCGGCGCCGTGCCCGGCCAGCGCCGGCCCGTTCTTCTCGCGCGGTGCCGCGCCGTGGCCCCCCATCGGCGGCAGGTGGAGCAACATCGTGAACCGCGTCGTGCGCTCGACGAGGGTGCCGATGGCCGAGCTCCGCAGCCCGAGAATGAGGTCTCCCTCCCAGTGGCCCGGCAAGGCGCGGTCCTCGGCCTCGGCCGGGCGCTGGCTGATCAGGATCTCGGGCGTGACGAAGGGCTTGCCCCGGCCGCGGGTGCGTGCCCGCGGGACCCGCAGCGCCCGTCCGGTGCGCAGGCAGGCGGTCAGCTCGCGCCGCAGCGCACCCCGGCCCTGGACGTAGAGCGCTTGGTAGATCGCCTCGTGGCTGATCCGCATCGTCACGTCATCGGCATAGTCCAGCCGCAGGCGCCGGGCGATCTGCTGCGGGCTCCAGGCCATGCCCCAGCGCCGGTCCTGCCGTCGCCCGTGCCGCCGCCCCTTCCAGGGCACGGCCGGCCCGGGCACCGCGACCCCGCCCGGAGCGACGACGGCACCGGCGAGCCGGTCTTGCACATACGTCCGCAGCGCCGGGTTCGCGGCCAACTTCGCCCGCTTCGGCCGACGCGCCGCCCGCTCGGCGTGCCATTGCGCGGTGATCGCCCGGTACTCCAGGGGGCCGCCCCGCGTGGCCGCGTTGCGGCGCAGTTCTCGCGAGATCGTCGAGGCCGCCCGCCCCAGGCGACGCGCGACCTCTCGCACACCCAAGCCTTGCGCCCGCCACAGCGCGATCTCCTCTCGCTCGGCGAACGACAGGTACCGCCCCGAGAGCGGCTCGGACGACAGCGACAGGTGCGAGGGCGCCATCCCGCCCGCCTGGCGAAACCACCGGAACCCGACCGCCTGCGAGACCCCAACCTCCATCGCCGCGTCCTCGCTCGACAACCCCGCCGCGATGAACGCCCAGAACCGCCGCCGATGCTCCTGCCGCGCCACCGGAGGCCGCCCCGGCGACCTCAGCTTGGCGCGCAACGCCCGATCCGAACGCCGCCGACCTGCCATCGCAACCGCTCTCCGCCCAGCCGTTGCGACGACCACGTGAATCCGCCTTGCCCCCTTCTGTCGCTATGGTGCATCAGCCCGGGCTCCGGTCGCCGGCGCTGCAGGGCCATGACCAGGGCGTCGACGCACAGCCCGGACCGCAGGTGGTCGGCCATGCTCCAGCCGACGATCTCGCGGGTGGCCAGGTCCTCGATGGCGGCCAGGTAGAGCCAGCCCTCGTCGGTCGGCAGGTAGGAGAGGTCGGCGAGCCAGACCGCGTCCGGCCGCTCGGCCGCGAAGCGCCGCCCGAG
>DASQMB010000050.1:0-29663 GCA_035645715.1 Pyrinomonadaceae bacterium | reverse complement strand
CACTTCAATTGAAATTCGGCACCCTACGTCAAGTCCCGCTACGAATCAGATTCACTGTCACGCAGAGCGTTCATCCACATTCTACACGCCTGAGTTTCTGCTTTGCGTTTCCGCTCCGCGACGGGGCCTAACGCCCGAATTAACCCGCCCGCCGACATTAGCATGTGAGTTAGCAGAGGCCAAGATACCTTCGAGCCGTTTGAACCGCTCGACGTGCATTGCGGCTCGGACCTGAGAGAGAAGCCGGCCGGGTCGGGCATGAGGTGGAGGTGCGCGTCGTTGAAGCCGGGAACGACTGTGCGCCCGCCGAGGTCTATGCGCCGTGTGCGCCTGCCGGCGTGGGCCTCTACCTCGGCGTTCGTGCCGACGGCGAGGATGCGCTCGCCGCGGACGGCGATGGCCTCGGCGCGCGGTCGCGGGGTCGGCGGTGAAGACTGCGCTGTCGGTCAGGATGAGGTCTGCGACGGCGCGCCGCGCGGCCCCGGCCTGCGACGCGCACGGCAGCGAGCAGGCTGCGACGAGCATCACGGCCCGTATCAGCTTCAAGACACGCTTCATTTCCGCGACCGCAGGGCGAGCCTGCCGACCCCCGCCTCCGAGGCGGGCGCCCACTTCGGGCGCGGGGCGGTTGTCGGGCCCCGGGCGCGGAATGATAGACTAAATCCGGCCCCGGCCGTTACCGCCCGAAGCGCCTACTTCCTACTTCCGAAAGGTCACAACATGAGAAGGTCAACACTCACCCTCGTCGTCTTCGTCACGCTGGCCGCCGCGGCAGCCCACGGGCAGGCCCCCGGCCGCCCCGGCGCCAGGGCACAACAGCCCCCTCCTCCCCCCCGCCCCTTAACGGCGCCGCCCGCGCAACTGCCCGACAAGGGGAAGCTAGAGGGCTCCGTCTACACCAACGATTTTTTCCGGGTGAGCGTCCGCGTGCCGCAGGACTGGTTCGTCAACCGAACAGAGCTGCCCGAGGAGGCCAAAGAAATGTTGGAGGGGACGGCCCGAAACCGAAGGCAGCAGGAGCAGATTAACGCTTCGGTGGCGCGCAGCACCATCCTCCTGAACCTGACGAAGCTGCCGCCCGGCCCCGCCGAGCAGTTCAACGCAGCCTTCGTAGTCGTCGCCGAACGGATACCGTCGGCCGTCGTGAGGTCGGGCGAAGACGTGCTGCGCCTGATGGAGAAGTCGTTCGAGAACACCGCCGTCAAGATCGAGTGGCTCGACCCGGTCCACACAGAACGGGTCGGAGGCGTCGATTTCGGCGTGGCCGGCGCGAAGGTGACCTTCCCGGTCGGCTCGGTGGTGCAGAAGTACTACGTGATAGTCCGCAACGGGTACGCCCTCCAACTCATCTTCAGCTACATGGACGAGGCGGACCTCGCCACCCTCCGCGGCATCGTGAAATCGATCAAGTTCAACTAAGCGGGGGCGGCGCGGCCGGCGACACTCACGGCCGGCCGCGCCCGGTCCACTCCCGTCGGCTCTCGTGCCCTCGCCTGCGGCCCGACCGCGCCCGCAGACGATTACAATACAGAGCACCCGTCCCGCGCACGCAGTAATTCAATTCACGGGCACGGCCCGGCCCCGCCCCGCGAAGGGCCGGCGAACGCCCGCAGGACCAGTCTAAACAGTTCTGCCACAGCCGTTTACCGCGCCGCGCGCTCCTGCCCCTCTCCTTCTGGCACGTTCGTTGTTATGCATCTGGCAACCGGATGGTTCGGTAACCACGGGAGGAGAATAAAAGGAGAAACCGTATGCTTTGGACGATTCTGGTGGTGCTTCTGGTTCTGTGGCTGTTGGGTCTGATCGGCGGCGTCGGCGGCGGCCTGATTCACCTGCTGCTCGTCGTGGCTTTGGTCGTTCTCGTCATCAACCTGCTGACCGGCCGCCGGACGGTGTAAGCCTCCGGCCGACGATAAAAGCAGAGATTCTATAGACGTGTTAAGCGGCGCGCCGGCCCTCGGGCCGGTCTCTCGGCCCGCGCCGGACTGACACCGGAGACGCATCAACGGCGGCGCCCTTCTCCGCTTCGGCGGCGGGGGCGCCGTCGCGCGTCTACCCTCCGAACGCGGCCCCGGACGCCGCGCCCGTAGTCCGGCCCCCGCGACCGCCTGCCGCTAATGCGAGCCGGCCACTACCTTTTGCTGGGGAAACCGGGCTCTTTGAAGCAGCACCTCGAATCTCGGGTCGGCCCGAAGGGCGTCGAGTATCGGTTCGACCCCCAGAAGCGATATCTTGTCCGAGTTCTCCGCAAAGGCGTGGTCGAGCGCCTCGAAAGCCCTGTCCCTATCACCCAGTCCTGTGTAGACTACGGCCACGCTATACGGGGAGACGTAGTGCGTATTCGACATCTCTTCTAATCGGGCGAGTATTTTCAGGGCCTCGGGCTTTCTGCCCGCGACGCCATAGGCCCACCCCAGTTCCGCGATGATGTTGGTGCTCTCGGGCGACAACGCCTCGGCGTTCCGAAGCGAGGCGATGGCCTCGTCGAACATCCCCTTCTTGGCGTAGGCAACACCCAGGTGGGAGTGAGCCAGGACGAAAGTGCGGTCCAGGTCCAGCACTTTCTTAAACTCCTCTATCGCCTCGTCGTAACGGCGGGTGTAGTAGAGCAGGAGCCCGGCGCTCCGGTTGACTATCAGTGACATCGGGTTGAGCTGCTGCGCCCGCTTGATAGCGTGGTCCGCCTCCTCGAAGCGCCCGACGCGCGCCAGGAAAAGGCCGTACCAGTGGTGGGCCGTCACGTAATCGCGGTTCAACTCGATGGCGGTCCTGAAGGCGTCCTCGGCCCCGGCCCAATCCCGGTAGAAGAAGGCTTTAGTATAGGCCAGCGAGGTATGGGCCTCGGCGAGCTTGCCGTCAATGCGGAGAGCCTTCTCGGCTGCCTTCTCCGCCTCCAGGTAGCCTCCTTTCGGGGGGACGAAAGAGAAAAAACTGTTGAGGGCGTGACAGTCGGCCAGCCCGGCGTGCGCCTGCGCGTAGTTCTCGTCCCTCCTGACCGCCTCCTGGAAAGCCTCTATCCCCTTCTGAAAGCCCTCCTTCGTCCGCTTGTTCAGGTGGAAGGAGCCCCGCAGGTAGGCGCGGTAGGCGGCCTCGTCGTTGGTGTACCCTTTGGCACGCGCCTGCGCCTCGGCCGTGAGCTTGAGTTTAAGCCTGTCGAGCGTCATGTCAACGATCCCCTGCTGCACGCTCAACAGGCTTGAGATTTTGCGGTCGTACTGATGCCCCCAGAGGTGAGCAATCTCCCTGTCCTTCCGCACGTCCACGAGAGATACGTTAACCCTCACGTCGCCGTTGTCGAGCTGCGTGATTTCGCCCGTGAGCACCGCCTTGACGTTGAACGTCCTGTGCACCTGGGCCAGGTCAACCTCGCCGTCCTTCCGGGGCAGGTTGCCGGTGATGGGCGGGGCCACGCGGAAGTCTGACAGTTGTAGCTGCGAGAGCCTGTTGGTGATGCTGCCGCTGAACTGTTCGAGTTCCGGGTGAAGGCCGGCGGCCGACTTGTTGACGAGCTTGAAGGGCAGGACCGCGAGCGAGTCAACCGGCTCGTCGCGCCACGGCGCGTAAGAGTAGACGAGGACGCCGAGGGCCAGCGTGAGGAGGACGAGCCAGGCGAAGAGACGTGCGCGCCGCCGCCGGTCGTAACGCACCCCCTCGGCCGGGGGCGGCACGTAACGTTCCAGGCTCTCCAGCAGGTCTTCAAGGTCTATGCGCAGGTCCTTGATGACCTGATACCGCTTATCCTTGTCCTTGCGCAGCGTCTTGGCGATGATCCGCTGCAACTCTCTGACCATCCCCTCCGGCTCCTTGTGGGGGAACTGCGTGAGCGGCGCGCAGGTTCCTTCCACTATCTCCTTACGCAACTCGTTGAATGTGTCCCCCCTGAACGGCCGGCGGCCAGCGACCATCTCGTAGAGGACCACGCCGAGGCTCCACACGTCGGTGCGTTCATCCACTTCCCCGGCCTCTAACTGCTCCGGCGACATGTAGTGAGGCGTGCCCCACCCGCCGTCGGCCGGCTCGTCGTTGACCAGGCGCTCGGTGGGCCCCGTCGAGGCGAAAATGTCGGGCCTCGGGGTGCGTTCGATCAGCTTGGCGATGCCGAAATCAATAACCTTGACCTTACCGTCACGCTGGAGCATGAGGTTGCGCGGCTTGATATCGCGGTGGACGACACCCTTCGCGTGCGCGGCCTCCAGGGCGCTGGCGATCCGGATGGCGATCCTGAGCGCCTCGGCCACCGTCAGCTTTCGCCTCTTGCGCAGGCAAGTGTTGACCGTTATCCCCTCGACGTACTCCTCGGCGATGTAGTGCATCGGTCCAACGTTACCGATCTCGTAGATGATGACGATGTGCGGGTGGTTGAGTTGGGATGCGGTCTTGGCCTCTTTCTCGAAATGCCGCAGGCGTTTCTCATCTTTGGAAAGCTCCGGAGAGAGGATTTTGAGGGCAACCTGCCGGTTCAGGCTCAGGTCGTCGGCCAGGTAGACTTTCCCCTGTCCGCCCTCGTCGATAAACTTTGTGATGCGGTAGTGTGAGATGGTCGTGCCGATGGGAAGCTTATCGTCCATAACTAACGCGGGCTGACGTGAGTGTCTTGAGCGCCGGGAGAGATGTCTAAGGGAAAACCGCCGCGCGCTCGTCACCCGCATTCTAACCGAAATCCGGATTCTTTGAAGAGTACGGATGCCCGGCCGTGGGAGCGCGAGGGGGCCGCCGCAAACCCTTCGGCTGGCGGCGGCCCCCTCGCGCTCCCACGTGTTTTTCTGTCGCGCCTACTTGCCGAAGAACCAGGGCTTCTTCGGCTTGGGCCTGTTGCACCTGACGCCCGCGCGCTGCGGCGAGCAGTCGGTCCCGTCCTTCTTCTGAGCGGCGCCGGCCGCCTGCCCGGCCTCGGCCGCGACGGCCGGGGCCTTCCCCTTACGCGCCTTGCCCTCTTCGCTCGCCGCCTGCGCCGCGCCGGCCGTGGCCGCGAGGGTCGTTGCCAGAAGTGCGATGCTGAGAATTCTCTTCATGCCCCCTCCAGTGTTGTTCAGAGTTTCGTTAAGTATACTCCTGCGGGGCCGCGTGTGAAGCCCCGGCGCGCCACATTTCGCCGCGCCGCGCCACACTCCTGTCCCCGGCGCGGCGCGCGGCGCGCGTCCCGCGCTGTTTGGCATTCCCGGTTTATTCTGTAAACTCACGGGACGCGCTCGTCTTACTTCCCTCCTGCTGGGGGCCGAAGCCGTGTCATCAGTCTACTTCTGGGCGATTGTCGTTTACATGGTCTTCCTCATCGGCGTGGGCGCTCTGCGCAGCCGCGGCGTGGACAGCCAGGAAGACTTCTCTGTGGCGGGCCGCCAGCTCGGCACCTTCGTCCTGTTCGGGACCATGCTGGCGACATGGATCGGCACCGGCTCGATCTTCGGCAACGCGGGCAAGACTTACGAGGTCGGCATCGCCGCGTGGATACTGCCGCTCGGGGGCCTGGCCGGCATCGTCGCGCTCTCGTTTCTGGCGGCCCGCGCCCGCCGCTTCGAGGCCATCACCGTGCAGGACATCCTCGAAGCCCGCTACAACAAGTGGGCGCGCGTGTTCGGCGTCGTCACGCTGACGATGACGGCCGTCACCATCGTTTCGTACCAGTACCGCGCGGCGGCGGCCGTCATCAACCTCGCGCTGCCGACCATTGATGTCGGGACGGCGGTCATCATCGTCGCCGTCTTCATCATCATCTACACGGCGCTGGCCGGCATGTTCTCGGTGGCCTACACGGACCTCGTGATGGGCATGACGATGATCGTCGGCCTGACGATCACGCTCCCCTACCTCTGGTACGTGGCGGGCGGCTACGACGGCATCGCCGCGGCCTACGCCTCGGCCCCGAGCCACCTGGAACTCATCGGCCCCATCAGCCCCGTGCAGGCGCTCGGCTACTTCCTGCCGCCGGCCCTGCTCATCCTCGGCGACGCCAACATGTACCAGCGCTTCTTCTCGGCGCGCAACGAGGGGATGGCGCGGCGCGCGACCGTCTGGCTGCTCTTCGGCGTGGCCTACATGGAGCTGATGATCATCGTGGCGGCGTGGGTGGCCTCGGCGCTCGAATGGCAGGGCGGCAACCTTCAGACGCCCGGGCGCGTGCTGGCCTACGTGGCGCGCGACTACCTGCCGCTCTGGCTCGGCGCGACGCTGCTGACGACGATCATGGCCGTCATCGTCTCGACCGCCATCTCCTACCTGCTGGTGCCGGCGACGGCGCTGGTGCGCGACCTCTACCAGCGGTTCATCAACCCGGAGGCGAGCGAGCGTTCGCTGGTCTGGTTGCTGCGCGGCCTGGTCATCTTCCTCGGCCTGGTGGCCTACGTCATCTCGACCTACTCGGAGAAGTTCCTCGAAGTGGCCTTGAGGGCCTACACCATCTACGGGGCGGGCATCACGCCGGCGCTCGTGGCGGCGCTCGCCTGGCGGCGGGCCACGACGGCGGGCGCGCTGACCTCAATCGTGCTCGGCGTCCTGACGACGCTCATCTGGGAGTTCACCGGCCTCGGCGAGCGGACGGGCGTTGACCCGGTCATCCCGGCCATCGCGCTCTCGGTGGCCGCTCTGGTCGGCGTCTCGCTCATGACGCCGCGGCAGACGCCCGAGAAGCTCGCGCCCTTCTTCGGCAGGCGGCCCGGAGGCGACGTGTCCTGACCGCTCGGCGCCGGCCCTCAGACGAAATTCATCTGTTCCCGCGCCCGGCGGGGGCCTACGTAGGCCCCGCCGGGCGCAACTTTAAGGCGCCCGCCCGAATCAGAACCGTTCACGCCGCAGCCCGCGGCGCGTCATCACCCTTAGAGGCATTACACAGATATGAAAAGACTGCCTTCTGCCGCGGCGGCGCTCGCCGCGGTCACCCTACTGGCGGCCTCGCTCTGCCCGCCCGCGCTCGCGCAGAAGCTCAAGTACCCGCAGACGCGTAAGGTCGAGCACAAGGACACCTACCACGGCGTCGAGGTCTCGGACCCCTACCGCTGGCTCGAAGACGAGAGCGCGGCCGAGACGGCCGAGTGGGTCCGCGAGCAGAACAAGGTCACCTTCGGCTACCTGGAAACCATCCCCTTCCGGGCGCGCATGAAGGAGCGGCTGACGACGCTCTACAACTACCCGAAGTTCACTGCGCCCTCGCGCCGCGGCGACTACTACTTCTTTTCGAAGAACGACGGCCTGCAAAACCAGAGCGTGCTCTACGTCCAGAAGGGGCTCGACGGCACGCCCGAGGTGCTGCTCGACCCGAACAAGTTCTCCGAGGACGGCACGGCCCGCCTCGCCGCCCTCGCCCTCTCGCGCGACGGCAAGTACGCCGCCTACGGCGTCTCGCGCGGCGGCTCCGACTGGCAGGAGTACCGCGTGATGGAGGTCCGGACGCGGCGGCAGTTGCCCGACTCTTTGCAGTGGGTCAAGGTCTCTGGCATCGCCTGGCAGGGCGACGGCTTCTACTACAGCCGCTACGACGCGCCCGAGAAGGGCAAGGAGCTCTCCTCGAAGAACGAGGGGCACAAGGTCTATTACCACAAGGTCGGCACGCCGCAGTCCGAGGACGCGCTCGTCTACGAAGACCCGGCCAACCCGCAGCGGTTCCACACCGTCTCGACGACCGAGGACGAGAGGTTCGCCATCCTCACGATCTCCGACCGCGGCAAGGGTAAGAAGGGCAACGCCCTCTTCTTCAGCGATGCGAAGGCCGAGGGCAGGAAGTTCGCGCCCCTCTTTTCCGAGATCGGCGACGCGAGCTACTCGGTCGTTGACAACGTCGGCGACAAGTTCCTCGTCAAGACCAACCGCAACGCGCCCAACTACCGGGTCGTCCTCGTAGACTCGCGCGACGCGGCCGAGAAGTCATGGAAGGAAGTGCTGCCCGAGCGGGCCGAGCCGCTCCAGTCCGTGACGGCCGCCGGCGGCAAGCTCTTCGCCACCTACCACAAGGACGTGACCACCCGCGCCTACGTCTACTCGACGGACGGCAAGCTCGAAAACGAGGTGAAGCTGCCGGGCCTCGGAGCGGCGGGCGGCTTCGGCGGGCGCGACGACGATAAGTTTGTCTTCTACACCTACACGTCGTTCGACTACCCGCCGGCCATCTTCCGCTACGACATCGCTTCGCGGAAGACCACGCTCTTCCGCGCGCCGGAAATCCCCGGCTACGACCCGTCGATGTTCGAGACGCGCCAGCTCTTCTTCACGAGCAAGGACGGCACGCGCGTCCCGATGTTCGTCGTCCACAAGAAGGGCCTCAGGCTCGACGGCACGAACCCGACGCTGCTCTACGGCTACGGCGGCTTCAACGCCACCACCTCGCCGGGATTCAGCGCGCTGCGCATCGCGCTCCTGGAGCAGGGCGTGGTCTACGCCTCGGCCAACATCCGCGGCGGCGGCGAGTACGGCGAGAAGTGGCACGAGGCCGGCACGAAGCTCAGGAAGCAGAACGTCTTCGACGACTTCATCGCCGCGGCCGAGCACCTGATCAAAGAGAAGTACACCTCGCCCGCGAAGCTCGCCCTCCAGGGCGGCTCGAACGGCGGGCTGCTCGTCGGCGCGGTGATGAACCAGCGGCCCGACCTCTTCGCCGTGGCCCTGCCGGCCGTCGGCGTGATGGACATGCTGCGGTTCCACAAGTTCACCATCGGCTGGAACTGGATCGCCGACTACGGTTCGAGCGACAACTCGGAGGAGTTCAAGGCCCTCTACGCCTACTCGCCGCTCCACAACCTGAAGCGCGGGACGAACTACCCGGCGACCCTCATCACGACGGCCGACCACGACGACCGCGTCGTGCCCGCCCACTCCTTCAAGTACGCCGCGGCCTTGCAGGAGAGCCAGGCGGGCGACCGCCCCGTGCTCATCCGCATCGATACCAAGTCGGGCCACGGCGCCAGCAACACGGCGAAGGCCATCGAACAGGCGGCCGACATCTACTCGTTCCTGCTCCACAACCTCGGCGTCACGCCGAAGTTCTGACGCGGGCTCGCGGGCACGAAAGGCCGGGGGCCGGCGGACTCGATGGTCCGCCGGCCCCCAGCCTTTCGTGCCCCGCACCCGGGAGTGTGCCCGCCTCACCCTCTCGGCCAGCCGAAGGCCGCGGCTATCCGGCGCGCGCACTCCTCGGGCGCAAGCTTCGTGTTGTTGATCCTGACGTAGTTTTCGGCGCCCGCGAACTCGCCCGCGGAGTTCAGACGATACTTGCGCTCGCCTTCGAGCAGGAGCCGGCGCGAACGTTCCACGTCGCGCTTCGAGGGCTTCTCGGCCAGCCTCGCGGCCGACTCGTTGCGCCGCAGCCGCTCTTCGAGGTCGGCCTCAAGCTCGGCGAAGAAGACGCGGCCCCCGCGGGCGCGGAAGATGTCGCATAGCCCCTCGATGTAGACGCGCTCCGAGTCGAGGTCGAAGGCCCAGACGTAGGTGAAGATGAGGCCGGGCAGGTCGCTGGCCGCCACCTCCTCGAAGACGCGGCGGCGGATGTCCGTGAGCAGGCTATGAAAGGCCGGCTCCCCGAACTCGAAGAAGTTCAGGGCCAGCTCGATGCTCATGTGGTTGTGGAAGAGCCTGAGGCCGGTCAGGCGCGCCAGCTCCCCGCCGACGGTGGCCTTGCCGACGGCGGGCGGCCCCGTAATGACGACCAGCGCGGGCGCGCTCGCGGCTTCGTCAGACACCCTCAGTCACCTCCGGCCGAGGAGAAAAATGAGCGGGACTTCGAGGCGGTCGCGCCAGGCGCGCTCGTCGTGCGCGGCGCCCTCGAACTTGCGCGTCACCCAGTCGCGCCCCTCGCGGTAGCCGGCCGCGCGCATCAGTTCGTCCGTGCGCCGCTGGAAGGGCTCGTACTCGGCGTCGAGCGTGGCAGTGCCGAAGTCGTAGTAGAAGCGGTGTGCGCCCGGCTTCGGCAGCTTCCGCTTCAGGTAGTCGATGACGACGCCGTTGCCGGCGGGCCAGTGGGTCGAGACGGCGCCGACGCCGCCGAAGACCTTTGGGTATTCGGCCGCGGCGTAGAGCGAGATGAGGCCGCCCATGCTCGAACCCATGACGAAGGTGTCGGCGCGGCCCGTCAGCGTGCGGTAGTTCGAGTCGATGAACGGCTTCAGCTCGGCGACGAGGAAGCTGAGGTAGGCGTCGGCGAGCGGCGGCGAGTTGAACTGGTTCTCGAACCCGGCCACGGCGTCGGGGCTCGCCTGCTCGATGGCGCGCTGCGGCATGTATTCGGGCACGCGCCGCGGCGTGTTCCAGACGGCGACGACGACGGCCGGCCTGACCTTCTTCGCGGAGATGAGCCGCGTCATGGCCTCGTCCACGCCCCAGTCTACGCCCGTGTAGGAGAGCTTCGGGTCGAAGAGGTTCTGGCCGTCGTGCATGTAGAGGACGGGGTAGCGGCGGCGCTCGCGCTCGTAGCCGGGCGGCAGCCACACGTCTACGTGGCGCGGCGCGACCAGCTTCGAGGCGAAATTCTCGTGGCGCCGCAGCGTGCCGGTCACGCCCGGCAGTTCGCCGCCCCGCCCCACCTCACCCTGCCCGCCGGACTGCCCGCCGGCCTGAACGGCCCAGGCCGCGCCCGCCAGCGTCATCAGCCACCCGCAAACAATCAGGGCCTTCATGGGACCGATGCTATCACGCCGTCGCCGGTCGTGCCGTCAGTCGCGTCGCTCGTCAGACACGGACGCGGGGGCGCGGTCAGGTAGTGGTGTGGATCGGCGTCTGCTTCCTGAGCGGGTGGTGGAGTGTGAGCCAGACCGAGGGGGCGACGACGAGGAGGATGCCGAGGACGGTCAGCGCGTCGAAGGGGCGCCGCCAGATCGTCAGGTCGAAGAGGGCCGCGAAGACGATCTGCGTCAGCCCGACGACCGAGACGCGCGGCGCGCTCCCGAGGGCGAAGGCCCGCGTCATCGCCAACTGCCCGAGCGTGCCCGTCAGGCCGACGCCGGCCAGCAGCAGGAGCGTCCGCGGGTCGGCCAGCGCCGAGTACTCGACCGCGCCAGAAGAGAGCAGCAGGAACGCGACGGTGAAGACGGTCGAGACTCCGGAGAAGTGGACCACGACCGCGCGCGCGTCCAGCCCCCCGAGCCGGTTGAGGCCGAGCATCGCCACCGAGGTCGCCAGCGCGTTGCCGACCGCGAGCAGCGCGGCCAGCGTCTCGCCGTCCCCGCGCGGCTTCTGGATGAGCGCGATGCCGCAGAGCCCCGCGGCTATCGCCGCCCAGACGCCCGCGCCCGGCCGCTCGCCCAGCACCGGCCAGGCCAGCAGCGCCACCCAGAGCGGCACGGTGTTGCTGAGCGTCAGGGCGGTCGAGACGGGGAGGTGCGTCAGCGCGTAGAAGGCGCAGAGCACGCCCAGGCTCCCGGACAGGCTCCGCACCCACAGGGCACGCGGGCGCCAGAGCACGAGCCGGACGCCGGCCGAGAGGGCGATGGCCGACGAGAGCAGGAAGGCCAACAGGGTCCGTGCGACGGCCACCAGCCGCCAGTCGCAATGCTCGCCCGCGAGGTGGCTGAGCGCGCCCATCGACGCGAACGCCAGGGCGCCCGCCAGCATGAACAGGTATGCGCGCCCCTCGCGCTCCGACGACAAACTCGCGCCCGCCATCAGTCAGCTTTCGCCGCAGGCTCGCGGCGCATGGTGCCGCGAGCCTGCGGCCGAGTCCTCTCCGCCCCGGACATCTAAGCCTGCGCCGCCCGAGACCTTCAAGCCTGATTCGTAAGACCTCTCGGCCGGTAGTATAGCGCGGGCGCGCGTTCGAGTCGTGAGCGGCAGCGCGCGGCGCCGGGCCTTGCGTGCGCCGGCCGCATAGAAAGTGCGGGAACGTACCGACCACCCGCGCGGGCGGCATCTATCATCGCCCGCGTCGTAACTTCAACTCACGCCTTTCGCGCCGCGCGACCTCGCCCCCGGGCGGGGAGACGTGCGGGCGGAAGACCATCTTTTTAGCATGAGGGGGAATCAAGCTATGCCTGACGAGGAGAAGATCGGCGGCCCCGGCGCCGGCATGGAAGAGGGGGCGGAAGAGGGCGGGCAGCAGTCGGCGCAATCCGGCGGCGGGCAGGGCTCAGAGGGCGCAACGGGCGAACAGGGGGACCAGAGGGACGGCGGCGAAGGCGACCGCGGGCAGTCGTCGAACGTCGGCGACTGGGACCCGGCGCAGCAGGGCGGCGGCGGCGGCGAAGTCTACTGAGCCCCCGCCGGCCTAGCGCCGCAGGTCTTGAAGCGAAGGCCCCGTTGTGGAGGGTACGCGCGTTGAAGCGCGCATCCTCCATAACGGGGCCTTCGTCTCTCTTTTCGCCCGGCCCTCGCCTCTCCCTTCGTCCGGCCTTCGTCTCTCTTTTCGTCCGGCCTTCGCCTCCCCGCCCTCGCCCGGTCCTCCCTGTTAGTCTTTCGCCACCGGCGCCGGCGCGCCTGCCGGCCGCGACGTAGCACAAGAGGCCGCGCGTCGTGTAAGTTAGCGGCCCGGTTCTGCACATCACGCGAGCGGGGGCCGACTTGAAGTGACTGAGTTGAGTGGGGAGCAGGCCAGGCGGCTCATGGTCGCGGCGCAGGGGCTCGACCGCCGACCCGGCGGGCCGGCGACGAAGGCCGACGTGCTGGCGGCCGTCAGGCGGATGGGCGCGCTGCAAATAGACACCATCCAGGTCGTCGCGCGCAGCCCCTTCCTCGTTTTGTGGAGCCGGCTCGGCGACTACGAGCCGCGCTGGCTCGAAGAGCTGCTGGCCGAGGGGGAGGTCTTCGAGTACTGGTCGCACGAAGCCTGCTTCCTGCCCTCCGAAGACTACCCGCTCTACCGCCGCCGGATGCTCGACCTCACCTCGCACGGCTGGCACTACTCGCACGCCTGGGTCGAGCGCCACCGCCTCGAAGTCGAGGGCCTGCTGGCTCACGTCCGCGAGCGCGGCGCGGTCCGCTCGTCAGACTTCGCGCGCGGCGAGGGGCGCGGCGGCGGCTGGTGGGACTGGAAGACCGAGAAGCGTGCCCTCGAAATGCTCTTCACCGCCGGCGAGCTGATGATCGCCCGCCGTCACAACTTCCAGCGCGTCTACGACCTGCGCGAGCGCGTGCGCCCCGGCTGGGACGACTCGCGCCTGCCCGAGCCCGCCGAGGTCGAACGCACGCTGGCGCTGCGCGCGATCCGCGCGCTCGGCGTCACGACCGCGCGCTGGGTCGCCGACTACTTCCGCACGGACAAGCGGCAGACCGCCCGCGTCGTCGAGTCGCTGGCCGGCGATGGCCTGCTGCTCGCGGCGAAGGTCGAGGGGTGGAAGGGCGCGGCCTTCGTCCATACGGACCACGCCGAGGCGCTCGGGTCCGCCGCGGCCGACCGCCTGAGGCCGGAGCTGACGACGCCGCTCTCGCCCTTCGACCCGCTCGTCTGGGACCGCGCGCGGGCGCGCGAGGCGTTCAACTTCGACTACAAGCTCGAATGCTACACGCCCGCGCCGAAGCGGCGTTACGGCTACTTCGTGCTGCCCGTGCTCAGGCGCGGCGAGCTGGTGGCTCGCTTCGACGCGAAGGCGCACCGCCGCGAGAGAGTCTTCGAGGTCAAGTCGTTCTACGTCGAGCCGGGCGTCGCCGTGGACGAGTCGTTCGCAGCGGACGTGGGCGCTGCCGTCGCCGAGTGCGCGCGCTGGCACGGAACGCCGCGCGTCCGCATCGGGCAGACTCATCCCGCGAAGGCCCGTGCCCTCCTGCGCGCGGCCCTCAAGGGTTGAAGCCTGACTCGGCGGGGCCTGTTTTCGCGGGGCTGACTGAAGTCGGGGAGGCTGAGAGGGTCGGGAGTGATGCGCGCGGGTGGGGCTTTAGGGGCTTCAGTCGTCGCCCGCCTCGCCGTCGCTAATCGAGCCTTCGCGCGTGGCCTGACGGAGCCTCTGAAGGCGAGTCGAGACCTGGCTGCTCAGCCGCCCCGGCCCGCCGCCCGACGAAAACTCCGTGTCGAAAATCTCGTCGAACCAGGAGCGGCGGTCGGCCCTCTCACGGCCCGCGCCCGCCTCGCCGGAAGCGGTCGTCTGCGCCGTCGTCTCTGCGGCCGTCTCCGCGGTCGTCTCCGCGCTCTTCTCTGCGACCTCGGCCGGCGAGGTGACGTGCGGCGCGGTCTCCTCCGCTATGCCGCCCTCAGAGACTTGTGGCACATCGTCGCGCGCGGTGCCTCCGGCCTCTGCGACCGCGGTGGCGGGGCTCTCGCCCTCCGGCTCTGGGTCGGGCTCTCGCGTGAGTAGCGACTCGATCTCGCGCTCGTAATACTCGCGGACCAGCTCCAGCTCGCCCGCGATGTTGAGCGCGGCGAGGACCGCGACCTTCGCCGCGTCGTGGACGGCGAGCTGCGAGGCGATCTCTCGCATCCTCTCGTCCACCAGCTCGGCCACTCGCCGCACGCGCTCTCCGCCCTGCGGCGAACGCAGGCTGTAGGTCTGCCCGAAGATGTTGACCCTCACCGACTCGGCGGCGGGCTCCTCTGTCTTGGCGGAACTCATAATCTTTCAGACTCGCGCCGCGCGCCCCGGCGAAGAAGCGCCGACCCGTTTCGTGACGGGTGCGGTCCGGCGCGGTACGACTTCGTGACGCCCTCCGCCGGTGCCTCTCTCCGGCGCAGGCGGCGCACGCCGGGTGAAAAGGTGCGCATCAGTCTACACTCTGCCCGCCGCGGGGGCGAAGCGGCGGGGCGTGTGGTATAACACTCCGGCTTTATCCCACATCAACGCGGAGTGTTCCCGGAAACAATAATGGCAACCAGCAAGTCAAACGGCAGGGGTGCGGCCAAGACCAAGGGCGGCGCAGGCAATGGCAAAAAGATGACGCAGGGCGAGGTGCTCAAGCACTTCGCCGAGAGGTTCGAGCTGAAGCGCGCGGACGTTAAAGCCTTCTTCGAGGAGCTGGCGCAGCTCGCGGCCCGCGAGGTGAAGAGTAAGGACGAGTTCGTCCTCCCCGGCTTCGGCAAGCTCGCGCTCGCCCGGCGCAAGGCCCGCGTGGGCCGCAACCCGCAGACCGGCGAGCCCGTCAAGATTCCGGCCAAGACGAGCCTCAAGTTCCGGCTCGGAAAGGCGATGAAGGACACCGTCGTCCCGGCCAAGGGCAAGAAGAAGTAGCCCGGGCGGCGGTCGGCGCGAGACCCGACAAACGCCGAAACTACCTGAGGCCGTCACGCCGCGCCGGAGCGGGTGACGGCCTCACTCTTTTGTTGCTCGCTTTCTGTCTCCCGCTCTTTTGTTGCCCGCCTTTCCTCGCTCGCCCTTCTCGGCCCGCCCTCCCCCGCCGGCTCACGACGCGAGCGAGCGCAGCGGCCCGAGCGCGGCCAGGTTGTGCGTGTCGCGCTCGTCCTCAGAGAACGAGCACATGACGAAGACGCGCCGCGCCGTCACCAGCACGCTCAGTTGCCCCGACACGTCGCCCACCTTGAACGTGCACTCGCGCTCGTTCTCGCCCGACTGCGTGAGAAAGGAGATCATCGGCGCGTCGGGCGAGGGGCCGCCGAGTTCGAGGACGTTGGTCACGAAGTGCTCGACGAACTCGCGGCGCAGGAAGAACTTTCCGTCGTCGCCGAGGTCGGCCGCGAAGTCGCCGATGGTGGCGACGACTACCGGCGCCTCAGGCGTCCCGGCGAGCTGAATGCGCATCGGCGCGTCGGGCAGCGCGTCGAGCCACGCCCGGTTGGCCGCGCCGCGCGAGTTCTTCGTCGCCGCCGAAGCGGCTGACTTAGCGCGTTCGGAGGCCACGTCGCCGCCTCGCTCAGCGGCGGCCGAGGGCGGCGCGACCCGCGCCAGAGGCCCTGCCGCAGACTGCGCGCCGGCGCTCGAAGAGAGCGCGAGCGTCAGGATGGCCGCGGACGTTAATGCGGCGGCCCGGAGGAAGGGCACATTCCCCGCGTGTCTCGTTTCGGGGTACGCTCCCGAGCCCCGTCTCTTCGCGTCTGCGTCGTTTCTGAACGAAATCATTACCCTTCCCCCCTTTGCGCGGGGGGGATTGCAATGCAGATGCCGAAGAAGCGTGCCGATTATTCTATTTTAGCGACGAAAACTTCCGGCCCCCGCCACACGCCGCGTTCAGCGGGTGAAGCAGTCCTTCTCTTCGGCGAACAGCTCGTCGGCGACGGCGACGTTGTGGCGGACGCTCGTCAGCCGCATCGTCGTCTGCGGGCCGCGCTGTAGGAAGGGCAGGCGCACGCCGTCCACCTCGCGGTAGTCTTCCAGCGTGACGGTGTCGCGCCGGACGAGCAGGCCGCTCTGCTTGTCGAAGAAGAGCGTGGTCGGGGTGCCGCCCGCGGGCACGGCCTCGACGACGTGCGCCTCCGTGCCCGAGACCTCGTGCGTGCCCCTGTAGGTGAGCCGCGCGTAGTGCTCGCGGAGGCGGACGGGCCAGCGCAGGTCGGCCTCGACCCTGATGTCGGCCAACTCGCGCCCGCGCATCTTGCGGAAGCCGTAGAGCGTCGCCTGCTCGTAGGCGTAAGAGCCGGTGTAGGCCCGCCGCATGCGCCCGACCTCGGACATGCGGATGACGGTCAACAGGCGGCCCGGCACCTTCTCGGTCTGCTCGAAGGTTCCGCCGACGCTCGCGCCGGCGAAGGCGCCCTCGACCGCGCCCTCGCTGACGCGGCTCGTAAGCTTCTCGAAAGCCTCGCGCCCGCCGACGGCCGCCTCGTACCTGTTGATGATCTCTTCGACGCGCGGGTCCGGCTTTTGCGGCCCGGCCGGCTGCGCGCCTTCGGCCCCCGGCCTCGCCTCGCCGAGCGCCTCGTAGTCAACCTCGTCGTCGTCTTCGGCGACGACGACGAGGGGGCCTCTGTTCGGAACCTCCTTCGCCGGCGCGCCGGAGACGGGCGGGACGATGGCGTCGATGGCGGCTTCGAGCTGAGGGTCGCGCCCGGCCAGCAGCGAGCGACGGTCGAGGCGGACGCGCAACGTCGGCTCGACGCCCTTGCCCTCGACCGCGTTGCCGTAGGGCGTCCGGTAGTCGGCGAAGGCGTACTGAAGGAGCGCGCCCGTCGGCAGCTCCTTGACGGCCGAGGGGAGCGTCGCGCCGGCCGTGCGCCCGCCGACGGTGATGGCGCGCCCCGTCTCGGAGAGTCCGGCCGCCAGTATCTCGCCGGCCGAGTGCGTCTCGCCGTCGATCAGCAGGACGAGCTGGCCGCCGTAGGCCCGGCGCTGCGGCACGGTGTTGAAGAGCCAGCCGCCCTCGCGCGTCCGCATCTCGCCGAGGTTGAGCGGGCTCTCGCTCAGGAGCCCGCCCATGCCGTAGAGCAGGGCGAGGATGCCGCCGTGGTTGCCGCGCAGGTCCACGACGAGGCCCGGCGCGTCCTCCATCGTCCGCAGGGCTTCGCAGAACTTCTCCATGACCGGCGCGGCGAAGGCGTTGAAGCGGATGTAGCCGACGCCGCGGCGCAGGCGTCGCGCCTCGAACTCGACGAACTGCGGCGGCAGGTTTTGCAGCGGCGGCGACATCTCGCCCCGCAGCCGCTCGCGCTGAAGCGCGGCGCGGCGCGGGCGGTTGGCGCCGTCGAGGTAGGCGACGCGCACGACGCTGCCCGGCGGCCCGTTGAGGAACCCGAGGACGAGCCGCGCCGACATCTGGTGGCGGCCCGAGGGGTCGAGCAGCGCCGCCAGCCGGAGCGTCCGCAGGATCGAGCGGACGCTCTCGCCGTCGATGCTGTGCAGGACGTGGCCGGGCCTGATGCCGGCGCGCCCGGCCGGCAGGCCCGGCTCGACGCGCGTGACTACGGCCTGCCCGCCGACGAGGCGAACGTCCAGCCCGACGCCGTGCGTCAGGTGCTCGGTCAGCCGCAGCTTCTCCGGTTGCAGAGGGTCTTCCCCGCCTTCGCCCTCGCCCTCCTCGCCTTCGGCCCCCTCCGTGCCCTCGTCGACGAACTCCGGGATGTCCTCCGGCCCGACGATGTTGAAGTGCGATTGCCTGAGCCGGTTCAGCATCCGTTGAAGCAGGTCGTGCAGCTCCGGGTCGGTGCGGGTGCGGGCGACGAGCGGCGCGAACTCTCGTTTGACGGCGTCCCAGTCGAGCCCGCCGAAGGTCGGGTCGAAGTGGCTCTCCCTGACCGTCTGCCAGACGACCTCGAAAGTCTCGCGCCGCCGCTCGGCCGCAGCCACCTCGGGCCGCGCGGCTGGTGAGACGGGCGCGGTCCCGGCCGCGGGCGGCGCCGGCCGCTGCCCGCGCGCGACGGCCGGCCCGTTCAGGAGCAGGGCCAGCGAGAGCAGAGGCAAAGCGAACTTCAGTTTTCTTTCAGTCATGAGCGTGCGGGCGGTCCGGCTTGAATTAAAGCACCGCGACGGCGGGGGGTGTCAAACGACTGCGTGCGGTGCGCCGCTAGCGCCCCCCTTGCCCCGGACGACGCGCGCGACGTAAAAGGCTGCTATCAGGACGAAGACGGCCCACGAGACGGGGTCGAGGTATTCTGCCACCCGGCCGAAGTTTGCGCCGAGCGCGTAGCCAGAGGCTGTGAGGGCGGCGGCCCACAGGCCGGAGCCGGCCGTGGTGTAGACGAGGAATCGGGTGAGGCCCATCCGCCTGATGCCGGCCGGGATCGAGATTAACGAACGCAGGCCCGGCACCAACCGGCAGAAAAAGACGGCCGCGGCGCCGTGGCGGTCGAACCAGCGCGCGGCCCGTTCGATGTCGCGGCGCGAGACGGTCAGCCAGCGGCCGTGCCGGTCGGCCAGCGCCTTCAGGCGCTCCTCGCCGAGCCGTGCGCCGGCGTAGTAGAGCGGCAGCGCCCCGAGCACCGAGCCGAGCGTGCCGGCCGCCGCCACCCAGAAGAGGGAGAACTCGCCGCGCGTCGCCACGTAGCCGGCGAGCGGCATGATGACCTCCGAAGGGATGGGCGGGAAGAGGCTCTCGACCGCCGTCAGCAGCACGACGCCCGCGTAGCCCGCGGCCCCCCGTCAGGCTCATCACCCACTTCGCCAAAGCCCGCCCGTAACCCTCCCACCGCGAGATTACACGCAAACCCGTCGGCGGCGCGAGCGCGTGCCCGGAACGGGGGTTTATGCCCGGACGGCCGCGCGTCGCTAACCGGCGACCCGGCTCAGGGCCGCGGCCCCGGCGGCACCCTGCGCGGCCGCGCGCTCGACCTCTGCCGCGCGGGCGAGGCGGCCCTCCACCTCATCGCCGCGGACTGTGCATTCGAGCTGCGAGTCTATCCAGGCCCCGACCTTGAGCGCGCGGAGGTAAGCGCGGCGGGCCTTCCCGAGCGCGGCGCGGGCCGCGGCGGGTGCGGCCGGGCGGCCGGCGGCCGGGCCAGGCCCTGTGTGTACGGCGAGGGCCGGGAAGAGCCCGACTAACTCGTCGTCAACGGGCGCGAGGCCCGCGGCCTCGCGCGCGGCGGCGAGGTGGTAGTCGCCGAGCAGGAGCCGGAACTCGTAGCGGCGGTGGCCGTTCTCCGAGCGGCGCAGCGCGCCGAGGCGGCCGAGCGTGACGCGCGCCAGCACGACCCGGCCCGCGGCGAGGCCGGCCCGCACGAATTCGAGGTTCAGTTCGTAGCGCGTCTCGCCCCAGTCGATAAGATCGCCCCTGCGCAGGCCGCGCCGCGCGTGGTCCAGCGCCTCGGCCGTTTGCCCCTCCGCGCGCGCCAGGCGCGAACGCATCAGGTACTCGTCTGCCTCCTTGCAGAGGCTCTTCTTGTCGTCGCGCTCGTAGAGTTGCGCCCAGCGTTCGAGGTAGCGGCGAGCCCCCGCAGCGTCGCCGAGCGCGAGGCTGATGCGGAAGAGCCCGCAGGCGTGCGTGACGGGGAAGAGCTTGGGGCAGCCCTGGCGGATCATGGTAAACCCCTCGCGGGCCGCGTCGAGCGCCTCGCGGTAGAGGCCGCGGGCCGCGAGCAGTTCCGATTTGTAGTAGAGCAGGCGGCCCGCCCAGTCGCGCTCGCCCGCGGCGCGGAAGTAGTCTTCGGCCCGCGCGTGGGCGCGCTCGATTGAGCGCAGGCTGGTCGGGAGCCGCTGCGCGATCTCGATGTGGTCGGTCATGTTGCCGTAGACGCAGCAAGCCTCGTAGCCCTCGGCCGACTCTTTCGGCATCGGCGCCAGCGCGGCCAGCGCCTCGCGCAGCCGCTCGGCCGTCACCAGCTCGTCGGCGTAGGCGCGTCGCATCACGCCGCGGAACCAGCGCGGCACGTCCTCGTCCGACTCCGCGACCTCCGTCGCCTGCCGGTACAGCTCGGCCGCGGCGCGGTGGCGCCCCTCGCGGTAGGCGGCCTCGCCCGCGTCCCACAGCGCGTTCAGTCTTCTCAACCCTTCCAGAGCCATCTCTCTAACTCCCTTGACGAGTGACGAGTGACGAGTGACGAGAAAGAACGGGCTTCATCTTGTCACTTGTCACTTGTCATTCGTCACGCCTCTTGTCACTTGTCACTTGTCACTCGTCACTCGTCACTCGTCACGCCTCTTGTCACTTGTCACTGTCCACGCTCAGCCGATGAGGTCCAGCTCGTCGTCGTCGGCGCGGTTTTGCAGCAGCGCGTCGGGGTCGGCGAGCGCCATCGAGTAGAGGCGGACGAGGTGCGCGTGGATGGCCTCGGCGCTGTTCTGCGTCAGCATGTTGTGCGAGTAGAGCAGCGCGCTGTGGTAGACGCCGAGCATCACCTCGCGCACCAGCGGGTTGCGCCGGTCCTCGGCGAGCAGCCGGAGTACGAGCGGGTTGTCGGCGTTCAGCGAGACCGTCTGCGGCCGGCGCCGCCCCTGCTCAAGCGCCTCCCTGGCGATGTCGTCGAAGGCGTCGGTCAGCGAAAGCGCCGTCAGGCGGTCGTTCAGCCTCCGCTCGGCCTCGGTCTCGGGCGTCTCGATGATGACGGCCGGCAGTTCGGCCGGCGAGAAGCGCCGGACCTGCACGCGCACGTCGCGCGCGCCCGCGCGGAAGAGGTGGCCCTCCACGTCGAGTTCGAGCTGGCGGAACGCCTCCTCTTCGCGGGCCGAGAGGCGGCCGAACAGCTCCGGGTCGTCGGTCGCGTCGATACGTTCCAGACGCACGCGGCCGGGGTTGAGCGACGCGTACTTCCTGAGCAGGTCTTCCTCGAACGAGTAGCCGGCGTTGACGACGGCCCAGCCGCGCGCCTCGGCCAGCCGGTAGAACTGCGCTGCCGCGCCGCGGTAGGCGAAGTAGTAGACGGGCACGCGCCCGTCTTCGCCCGCGTGCCCCGCGTTCTCGGCGAGGTACTGCCTGAGAGACATCAGGCCGCGGCTCGTCTCGAAGAGGAGGAGGTCGCCGACGCGCTCGAAGAACTCGTCGTGGTAGAAGGCCATCCCCTTCAGGTGATAGTGGTGCCAGAGGTTGATGCGCGCGAACTTCTGCGGGTCGGCCTCGGCCAGGTGGCCGAGCCGCTCGACCACGATCTCGCCGAGCCGGCGCTGCAAATACTCGAACGACGGGTGCGTGCGCTGAATCTGGTCGCGCGCCGCGGTCGGCTGCAAGTCGGGCGTGTCCACGACGCCGCGCACGAACTTGGCCCAGGGCGGCAGCAGCGTGTCGTCAGAGGCTCGGATCAGCATCCGTCGGACGTAGATGTCCACCACCCCCGCCGTGTTGATGCCCGGCAGGTGGCTGTCGGAGACGAAGAGAGCGCCGCGCGCCTCGTATTCGCCGTCGATCTCGACCGGAATCACGTCGAGCACGAGGTCCGGGTAGCGGCGGTTGAGGAAGTCCCTGTAGGCCGCCTCGCGCGCCTCGTCCGAGGGCCACTCGCGGCGGTGCCACGGCGCCTCGACGGCGTTGACCGGGCCGGAGCCGTCGAGCATGACGGGGAACTGGATGAACTCGCAGTACTTGACGACGGCTGCGCGCAGCCGCTCGGCGTCGAGCATGAACGAGTAGTCCGGGCTGACCGAGACGACGATCTCGGTGCCCACGTCGGGCTTGTCGTCGGCCGACAACTCGCAGTCAATCGAGCCCGAGTTGCGCCAGGAGAAAGCCTCGGCCGAGCCGAGCTTGCGGGTGCGGACCGTTACCGTCTCGGCCACGACGAAGGCCGACAGCATCCCGATGCCGAACTGTCCGATCAGCTCGAAGGCAGGCCCGCCGCCGGCCAGCTCCTTCCGCGTCGCGCCGGTGCCGGACGAGCCGATGACCGAGAGGAACTGCCTGATGTCCGCGCGGTCCATGCCGACGCCGTTGTCGCGGAAGACGAGGCGGCGGCCCGGCCTGTCCACAGTGATCTCGATGCGGCCCGAGTAGTCGGGCTCGGCCCGGCGGCGGCGGACGATGCTGTCGTTGGCGTTCTGCACCAGCTCGCGGACGAACACGTCCGGCTCCGAGTAAAGGTGCTCGGCCAGCAGCTTGATAAGGCCCTCGAAGTTGGTCTCCATCCGGAAACGCTCCGGGGCGGTTCCCTGCGTGCTCATCGCGATCTCCTTTGAGTGAACAGTGACGAGTGACGGGTGACAAGAGAGCGTGACGGGTGACGAGTGCGGAGGAGTTTTTAGTTTTTAGCGAAGGGGAACCTCCTGTTCTAAAAACTAAAAACTCCTCCCCTCTCGTCACTAGTCACGGTTCACCTGTCACGCTCGACGGGCGTTCGGCGGGAGAGTGCCTGAAGGTCTCAAGGTCTCCCGGCGGCGGCCCGCTCTCGCCGAGCCGCCCGCCGCTGGGTGGTTCGGGTGGGTTACTTGACTTTGCGGCCCGTGCGCCTGAGCAGCGAGCCGTAGGAGAGCAGCTTGCGGCTCATCTTGTCGCTGCCGCGGTCTGCGAGCAGGAGGGAGAGACCTTCGAGGTCTTCCGCGTCGCGCGCCAGCTCCGGGTCGTCGCAGGCGGGCGACGCGGCGCTGGCGGCGCAGGCCACGAGGACCGATGAGGAGGCGGCCGCGTAATCGCCCGCGTCCATGTATGAGACGGCCTCGCGCCGCGCCCGCGCGTTCATCAGGAGCCGCACGGCCTTCGTCACGCGCTCGTCCTCGCGCAGCGCCTCGACCTCAGACTCGGGCGCGAACTCGACCTCGAAGAAGTCTCTGATCACCTCGCGCGCCCGGCCGTCCTGCGGCGTGAGCCCGAGCCGCGCGTCGAGCAGCCGCAGCCGCGTGCCCGGGCCTCGCGCCGGCACCCTCAGGCTGACCACCACTTCGAGCGGCGAGCCCGATTGCAGGTTGGGCAGCTTGTAACGGCCGGTCTCGGTCAGCTCGAAGTCGTTGAGCACGTCGCCGATTCGCACGCCGTCGGCCGGCACGAGCCCCAGGGAGACCGTGTGCGCGAACTGCGCGACCAGCCCCTCCAGCTCCACCTCGAAGATGCGCCGCAAGTCCCCCGGCTCGCTGACGTGCCAGGCGTTGCCGCCCGCGCCCTGCGCCATCGGCATCAGGAGGTCTTCGTTGAAGTCTTCGCCGATGCCGACGGTCGAGGTGCTGACGCCGCGGCGTTGGAGTCCGGCCGCCTGCGAGACGATCTCATCCGTGTTCGTGAGGCCGACGTTCGCCAGCCCGTCCGTGATGAGCAGCACGCGGTTGACGGCTTCGTGGTCGAGGTGTTCGCTGACCTGCATCCCGCCGCGCACCCAGGCTTCGTGCAGCGCCGTCGAGTCGCGCGCGCCGACGCGCGAGAGCAGACGCTTCATCCCTTCCTTGTCGTCTGCCGGCCGGCTCGGGATCAGCACGTCCACCCGGTCGTCGAAGATGACGACGCTCAGGCGGTCGGTCGGCAGGAGTTGGTCAACGCAGTAAGACGCGGCCTCGCGCGCCCGCGCCATCTTCAAGCCCTGCATCGAGCCCGAGCGGTCGAGCACTACGCACAAATTCAATCGCGGGCGCTGCGAGGCCGCCTCAAGCTCCGGCGGCACGACACGAATCAGCACGTCGACGGTCTGCTCGCGGCCGGCGACCAGCTTGCCCCGCGCGGCGAAGAACTCCACTCTCGGCATCGGACCTTTCATCGCCCTTCCTCCCTCACCCGCCTCTACTTTCCACGCCCGCCGGCCCCGCCGCCCCTCACTGCGTCGAGGAAGAGTTGCACCACGCGGCGCATACCACTCTCGTCCGCCGGCAGCCGGTAGCTGTCGCGGATGTGAACTTCCAGCCCCGGCTCGATCTCGACCCGCGCCCAGGTGTCGCCGCCCGCGTGCCGCGAGGGCGCGGGCGGCGGCGGAGGTGCGGCGGCCGAAGGTGCGGCGCGCGAGGGCCGCGTCTGTGCCGGTGGCGCCGCTGGCGCCGGGGGCGCCGCGTCGGCCAGCAGAGATTCGAGGTATTGGAGCGCCTCGTTACCGGCCCCGGCCGTCCTCTTCCGGTCGGCCTCACCGCCGAGCAGCCGTTCGAGCTGCCGCTCGCTGCGCCCCGACACCATCTCGCGGATGACTCGGATCGGCAGGTGCTCGGCCTGCAATTTCTTGACGGCGAGCAGTTGCAGCAAGTGTCGATAGACGAAGACCGATGCCGTCCCCTGCTTCTCCGCGGCGGGCGAGAGCAATCCCTCCGAGAGGTAGTAGCGCACCGTGCGCTCGTCCGGCACGTCGCTGACCGTGCCGCGCTCCTGTGTGTAAGCCGCGCGGGCGAGCACGCGCGCGGCCTCCTGCGCCAGTTCCGCCACCCCCACGAATCGCCGGCGCCGTGCGGCTTCCAGCAGCTCAATCATGCCGCGCATCTTACACACGACAGACGCGACTGTCAACAGTAAAAACTGTCAATATGCAACTATCTCATTTCTCTCCGCAGCCGGGAGGCAGTTGGTGCTCATAATGGCGACAGCGGCCGGTGGTCCTACGACGTATTCCTGCTGCGCGGGCCGTGGTGGACCGCCGAGTTCAGTAAACCAAGGGACAGGTAATTAAAGTGTTGACAGAGTTGAAGGCCGGCGTATACTGCCGGCATAGATTCAAAGGCATCATTCGGCGCGTGATCGCTCCACCGCTTTCAGCGCCGGGCGCCATCAAGTAACCTCGCTTTCAATAAACAGACCCACGAACTGATAACTCTGTAGGTGAATGAGTATGAACCTTCAAGGGCTGCTGAGGGTTTGCGTGTTTCTGATGACAGGGTTAGTGGCTGTCGCGTCCGCGGCGCTGATCGCTTATCAGATACCAGACGCAGCCCGCCGAGAACGGTTGATTCCGGTCAATGTTACCCAGTTGTCGGCGGAACACGGGGCATTCCCTGTCGAGTTAAGGTGTGAGGGCGCGCGCTCGTCCGCGCCGAACAGGTTGGATGGGTTTTCCTGTCTCGTAATAAATAACACCGGGAAGAAGATTTCGGCCCTGGCGGTAATCTACTCGGTGGTTGTAGAAACTGGCGGGAGACAGGAGCGCGAGTCGAATCTACTCACCAGCGACTTCGCCATCCATCCAGACGTGAGTGAGGCCAAGCGACAGAAGCTCTTCTCGCCGGGAGAGTCACACAGAGTCGGACCTCCGGGGTGGATAGCTTTCGAGAGCGGGGTTGTGAGCGGCGTCGAGGCTCACATAGACTACGTGGAATTCTCGGACAAAACCTCCACTGGATCGGACACTCACGGCTCGAAGACAATCAACTCTTGGCGGGAAGGCGCCGCGAGGTATAAGGCGTGGCTGGCTCGACAGTACAGGCGCGGGGAGCTGGACGAGCAGGCGGTGGCGGCGGCGCTCGAAGCCAGTGACATCCCGAAGGAACTAAACTTCGACGGGAATTCGGACTTGGGCGCCGGCGCAAGGGTCTACCGGGACATCATGCGGGGCGTATATACCTCTCTTGGGGCCGCCGAACTGAGACGTTACCTCAACAAGTGAGGCGGCGGATTCTCGCTCACCGACGCGGCGGCCGGTGTCCGCTTCGACCTCGACGGTGACGGCGCCCCTAAGCTGCTGTCGTGGACCGCCCCCGGCTCGGATGATTCGTGGCTCGTACTCGACCGCGACGGCGATGGGCGAATCAGTCGTGGCGCCGAATTGTTCGGCAACTACACGCCACAGCCCGCGCCGCCGCCCGGCCGACTTAGGAATGGCTTCATGGCCCTGGCCGAGTTCGACCGGCCGGACGAGGGCGGCAATTCTGACGGTGTAATAGACGCCGCAGATGCCGTCTACGTGAGCCTACGGCTGTGGTGTGATGAGGACCACGACGGCCTTTCAAGACCGGGCGAGTTACACCCGCTGTGGGCGGCGGGTGTTGGCTCGATTTCACTTAGCTACCGCGAGGCGATGAGGAGGGACCGGCACGGCAACAGATTCCGCTACCGGGCGAAGGTGTACGGCAGTGGCGGCCCGTGGGCCTACGACGTGTTCCTGCTGCGCGGGCAGTAGCGGCACGGGCGGGCGGCGAAGAGGTGGTGCCGGCGGGTCGTTCGAGACCGGCCGGCACCACCTCTTTTGCACTTCTCTCGGCGTTTCCGGGCTATTGTTTCAGGAGCGGGAGGGGGTTGAGGGCTTCGCCGCGGTCGTAGACGCCGAAGTGGAGGTGGGGCGGGGTGCCGGCTGCGTTGCCGGTGGTGCCGACGTACCCGATCACGTCCTCGGGCGTGACGTGTCGGCCGGCGGCGAGTCCTTCGGCGTGGGCGTCGAGGTGCGCGTAGTAGTAGGTGCGGCCGCCCGCGCCGACGACGAAGACGACCTTGCCGCCCAGTTCGTTCTCGCCGACGCGGACGACGTAGCCTGCCGCGGCCGGCCGCACGGCCGTCCCGCGCCGGGCGAAGATGTCCTGCCCTTCGTGGCGCCGGCCGCCCGAGCGCGGCGCGTGCCAGGTGTCCGTGACGCTCCCGGCCGAGGCGCCCTCGACCGGCATCGAAAGGCTCGCGTCGGGCTCGCGCGCGTAGAGCGCGGCCAGTTTGAAAGGGAGCGCGACGCGGCGGGCCAGATCGCCGAGCACGCCGGCCTGCTCGGTGCGCGCGAAGGCCGCGACGAGCAGGGCCGCGAAGATGAGGGCGAGCAGCTTTCTCACGCGGTTGTGATGCGCCGGCCGGCCGGCGGGTTCGGCTTGTGGGGCGCGCGGTGCGGGGTTTAAGCTTGGCGCAGCGGGCTCAGAAACTTTCGGCGGCGACGGGCGGTGAAGCCCCGCGCCGTCGGGGCCGGCGGGCGCCGCGAAAGAAACCTGTAATGACCTACATCATCATCTTCACAATCGTCGTGACGCTGCTCGTGCTGGCGGTGGCGATGCTCTTCATCGGGAAGTACTACTGGGGTCCGTCGGGGCCGCCGGACAAGGCCGCGCAGACGCGGCGGCGGCGGCGCTGAGGCCAGGCCCAACACTGATGACGAAGATTCTACTTTGCCTCCTCGGCGCACTGATCTTCTGCCCGGCGGCGGCCGTGGCGCAGTGGGTCGAGCAGCCGAGCGGGACCGACGTGAGGCTGCGCGGCGTGAGCGCCGTCAGCGCCCGCGTGGCCTGGGCGAGCGGCGACCGCGGCACATACCTTCGCACCACGGACGGCGGCAAGACCTGGCGGGCCGGCGTCGTGCCCGGCGCCGAGGCGCTGGACTTCCGCGACGTGGACGCCTTCGACGAGCGGACCGCATACCTGCTCGCCATCGGCGAGGGCGAACGCTCGCGCGTCTACAAGACGACCGACGGCGGCCGGACCTGGCGGCTACAGTTCACCAACCAGCACCCCTCGGGCTTCTTCGACTGCATGGCCTTCTGGGACAGGCGGCGCGGCCTCGCCGTCAGCGACCCCGTCGGCGGGCGCTTCCTTATAATCACGACCGAGGACGGCGGCCGGACCTGGCGCGAGTCGCCCGCTTCGGGGATGCCGCCGGCGCTCGAAGGCGAGGGCGCGTTCGCGGCGAGCGGGACGTGTGTGGCGGTACGTGGCGAGCGAAACGCGTGGTTCGGGACGGGCGGCCCCGGCGGCGCGCGCGTCTTCCGCACAACGGACGGCGGGCGGACGTGGAAGGTCTCTATGACGCCGCTCGCTCACGGCAAGAGCGCGGGCGTCTTCTCGCTCGCCTTCATCACCCCCGAGTCAGGCGTCGCGGTCGGGGGCGACTACACGAAGGAGGGCGAGGCGACGGCCTCCGCCGCCTTCACGCGCGACGGCGGGCGGACGTGGCGACTCGCCGACGGCCCTCCGCGCGGCTACCGCTCGGGCCTCGCCCTCTTCGGCAACACCCCGGCGGCCCCGCTGATCGCCGTCGGCCCGAGCGGCGCGGACTTGACGTTGGACGGCGGGCAGAACTGGCGTCAGGTCGGCTACCGCGGCTTCCACGCCGTCAGCTTCGCGGGCGAGGACGGGTGGGCGGTCGGCGAAAAAGGTCTCGTCGCACGCTACGACAAGTCCCTCGGGAAGCGGCCCTGAAAGCCTCGAACGGTAAGCGATGAAAAGAACCCCCGTCGCGGCCTCGAAGAGAGCCCCCGTCGCGGCCTCGTGCACGGCGGCCGTCCTGCTGGCCCTGCTGCTCGGCGGCGGCCTGCGCGCGCAGACCCCGCAGGAGCTTCACGCCGAGTGGAAGGCCGGGCGCCTCACGACGCTCGACCCGGCGCTCGTCAAACACGCCGACCTGCTGAAGTACCTCGAACGTTTGCGCGCTCTCGGCGTGCCGGTCGGGGAAGTCGGGCGCTCGCTGGCGGGGCGCGAGATTTACCAGATGGAGTTCGGGCGCGGGCCGCTCAAGGTCTTCATGTGGTCGCAGATGCACGGCGACGAGCCGACCGCCACCACGGCCCTCATCGACCTCTTCGCCTACCTGCACGCCAACCGCGACCGCGCGTGGGTCCGGCAGGTGGCCGAGAAGATCACACTGCGCG
Source organism: Pyrinomonadaceae bacterium (assembly GCA_035645715.1). Taxonomy (GTDB): domain Bacteria; phylum Acidobacteriota; class Blastocatellia; order Pyrinomonadales; family Pyrinomonadaceae; genus QHXN01. The sequence goes on along the minus strand of DASQMB010000050.1, from coordinate 1,068 downwards.
GCGTGCCGATGCTCAACCCCGACGGGGCCGAGCTGTGGCAGCGGCGCAACCTGCAAGGCATCGACATCAACCGCGACGCGCTCGCCCTCTCGACGCCCGAGGGGCGCCTGCTCAAGCGACTGCGCGACGAGTGGCGGCCCGGCATCGGCTTCAACCTCCACAACCAGAACCCGCGCTACGCCGTCGGCCACACGCGCCGGCAGGCGGCCCTCTCGCTGCTCGCAGTCCCGTCGGACGAGGCGCGCACGGACACGCCGGGCCGCGTGCGCAACAAGAAGCTCTGCGCCGTGATGGTGGAGGCGCTGGCGCCCTTCGTCGATGGGCACATCGGCCGCTACGACGACACCTTTAACCCGCGCGCCTTCGGAGACAACATCAGCCGTTGGGGCACGCCCGTCATCCTCGTCGAGACGGGCGGCCTCAGGGGCTTGACCGGCCACGAGCTGGCGGGCCTCAACTTCGTGGCCCTGGCCTCTGCGCTCAGGGCGCTGGCCGACGGCAGCTATGAGCGGGCCGACCCGTCCGTCTACGACCGGCTGCCCGAGAACGTGAGCGGCACCATTTTCGACCTCGTCGTGCGCGGCGGCACCGTCGTCGCGCCCGCGCGCGACGGCGCGCCGAAAATCGCGCCCTACGCGGCCGACCTCGCCGTCAACGTGGACGCCGGCCGCGGCGGCACGGGGCCGCGGCGCGCGAGCGTGCAGGACGTGGGCGACCTCTCGGTCTTGCGCGGGTTGGAGGAGGTTGACGCCTCGGGCTACTACGTCGTGGCGACTGGGGGGGCGCGGCCGGGCGCCGAGGCCGCGCTGCTCTTTTACCCGAAGGAGCGCGCGGCCGGCCTCAGTTGGGACGCGCCCGACCTCCAGACGCGCCACCCGCCCGAGGCAGTCTTCCGCCGCGGCGAGTGGGTGCGGCGCGGCCGCCTGCCGATCAAATAAGGCGCGGCACGAATCGGCTCCGGACAGGGCGGGCCGGAGACTCAGCCTCGGCGATTTCGGAGTCCGAAATCGCCGAGGCTTTTTCTCTCAACCACCCGCGAAGAGAGGCGCCGCGAGGGGCTGTGGGAGC
>DASQMB010000049.1:0-1744 GCA_035645715.1 Pyrinomonadaceae bacterium | reverse complement strand
TGGCGTGGATCTTGGTCGTCGGGCCGCCCTTGCTCCGGCCGATCGCCTCGGTCGCGCGGTCCCCCCCTTGGCCCCGGCGCTGTGCTGATGGGCGCGAACGATCGTGCTGTCGATCATCGCGTACTCGTTGTCGGCCTCGCCCGCCAAGCGCCTGAAGAGCCTTTCCCACACGCCGCCCTTGGTCCATCGGCCGAACCGGGTGTGCACCTTCTTCCAGTGGCCGAACCGCTCCGGCAGGTCCCGCCAGGGAACGCCGGCGCGGTAGCGGTAGAGCACCGCCTCGACGAACAGGCGATTGTCCTTGGCCGTCACGCCGACGTGTCCCTCGCGGCCCGGCAGCAGGCCCTCGATCCTGTCCCACTGGTCATCGCGTAGGGCGTAGCGGCGCATCGATCGGCTCCTCCCTCGGCCAACCGACCCGGAACCGCTCACGCCGCCGACCGATCCCTCAATTGAGGGCAGGCCCTAGTATTGGCTCTTGTCGGGTTTCAGGGTGGCCGGGCCGAGGGTGCTGAGAGGCGCGTTGGGCGGTTGAGGAGGCGTCCTGCCGCGAGCATCGGTGCCGATCCTGCCGCCCTTGGTGAACCTTTCGTCGTTGATCGATGACGCGAAGTGCTACGAGCTGGTGCGCCAGCACCGCTGGCCCGAGGGCGTCCGCTGCCCGCGCTGCGAGAGCGCCGCGGTCGCCCGCCACGGCCGGGACGATGCGCAGCCGCACCGCCAGCGCTACCGCTGCGCGGCGTGCGGCGCCCGCTTCGACGACCTGACCGGCACCGCCCTGGCCGGGCACCACCGGCCGCTGCGTGTCTGGGTGCTGTGCCTCTACCTGATGGGCCTGAACCTCTCCAACCGGCAGATCGCCAAGGAGCTCGATCTCGGCGCCTCGGACGTGCAGGCGATGACCGCGCGTCTGCGGCAAGGGCTCACCGCCGAGACCCCGGCCGTGATCCTCGACGGCGAGGTGGAGATCGACGAGGTCTATGTCGTGGCCGGGCACAAGGGGAACCCGACCGCCGTCGCCAAAAAGGGCGCCTCGGGCGCCGCCGCCGGCTGAGGGGCGCGCCCGGCCGCGGTAGGCTAGCCAAGGAGAGGCCGCCGATCCTGGGTCTGCTCCGGCGCGGGGGCGAGGTGGTGGTCCGGATGCTGGCCGATGTCCGGCGGGCCACGATCCGGCCCATCATCGAGGCGACCGTCGCGAAAGGCGCCCTGGTGCACACCGACGAATATGGCGTCTACGTCCGCCTGGAGACTTGGGGCTACGGCCACAAAACCGTCTGCCACGCCCGTGGCGAGTACGCGCGGGACGATGATGGCGACGGCTTCTGCGAGGTCCACGTCAACACGGCCGAGGGCTTCTGGTCGCTGCTGCGCTCCTGGCTGAGGCCGCACCGGGGTGTCTCGCAGGAGAAGCTGCCCGCCTATCTCGGCTTCTTTCAGATCGTCCATAACGCTCGGCGCCGCGGAAAGGCGCTGCTCAGTACCCTCGTCGCCGCCCTAGTCGCGTAGGTGATGCTCACCACCCCGAAACCCGATAAGAGCCAACTTTGATTGTGAGTCGGCGTCCAAGGTAGGACCCGCCATTTTCTTGGGTAAGCCACTGTAATCGTGGCGCATTCCTCAATCAGCTTGGACGCCGATCGGCGTCCAACAGGTACCCACCGCGCGTCAAATTATGAGAGATGACCCAATGCCTTAGGCGCGAGGTTGGGGGGTCCCACCTTGGACGCCGATTTACATCGAGTGC
>DASQMB010000048.1:0-22616 GCA_035645715.1 Pyrinomonadaceae bacterium | reverse complement strand
GAACCGGGTGCCGAGGCTCTACGTCAACGGCGTGCACGTCAGGACGGGCATCGCCGGCCTGAAGAGCTTCGTCCACGCCGTGCCGTCCGACATCGGAGGCCACAATTACGGCTTCTTCGACGGCGAGATGGACGACCTGCGCGTCTACGGCCGCGCCCTGACGGCCGCCGAGGTGCAGCACCTGCCGGTGCTGAATTCCGTCAACGCCGCGCCCTCCGTCAGCCTCACCAGCCCGCTCAACGGGGCCGCCTACAACGCGCCCGTCAACGTCGAGCTGGCCGCGGAGGCGACCGACGACAGCGCGCTCAACAAGGTCGAGTTCTTCGCCAACGGACAGCTCATCGCCACTCGGTCCGAGGCCCCATACGTCGCCTCCTGGGGCAACGTCGCCGCCGGCACCTACACCGTCACCGCGAGGGCGACCGACGACGCGGGCGTCTCCACCACCTCGGCCGCCGTCCAGTTCACCGTCAACCAGCAATCGGGCACGCCCGTCAACCCGCCCGCCGGCAGCCGGCTGATCACGGCCGACGTGGTCGCCTTCGACCAGGTCATCGTCTACAACCGGCTCGGCGCCATCAACCCTTACGGGATGATGTACGCGCTGCGGCGCGACGTGGTGCCGATTGACCCGTCGAAGGGGATGGTTCCGGGCAACGTCCAGCTCCGCAAGGACAAGCGGCCGCGCCCCATCGTGCTGCGGATGAACGCCGGCGACCGCTTACAGGTCAGGTTCCAGAACCTCCTCTCGCCGTCTCCGGCCGACGACAACCAGCCGGCGACGCGCACCGCCTCGGTCCACGCGGCGGGCCTCCAGCTCGTCAACAACATTCTGGACGACGGCTCGAACGTCGGCCGGAACCAGTCGAGCCTCGTCGCCCCGGGCGGCTCGGCCACCTACACCTTCTTCGCCGAGCGCGAAGGCAACCACCTGATGTACTCGACCGCGGCCACCACGGGCGGCGAGGGCGACGGCGGCTCGCTCTCGATGGGGCTCTTCGGCTCTGTCAACGTCGAGCCGAAGGGGGCCGAGTGGTATCGCTCGCAGTTGACGGCGCAGGAGCTAGCCTACGCCACGGCGGGCCGCACTCCCACCAACCAGCCGATCATCAACTACGACGCGAAGTACCCGGCGGGCCACCCGCGCGCGGGCCAGTACGTGCTGCGGATGCTCGACGACGGCCTCAACGTCATCCACGCCGACCTGAACGCCATCATCACCGGGCCGAACAAGGGGCGCTTCCCGGCCGGCACCTACCGCTCGATTGACCGCGTGCCCGACCGCGACCAGCCCTTCCGCGAGTTCACGGTCGTCTACCACGACGAAATCAAGGCGGTCCAGGCGTTCCCGCAGTTCTTCGAGGACCCCGTCCTCTCGCACACCCTGCACAGCGTGCGCGACAGCTTCGCCATCAACTACGGCACGGGCGGCATCGGCGCCGAGATTCTCGCCAACCGCCTCGGCGTCGGCCCGATGGCCGACTGTACCGAGTGCAAGTACGAGGAGTTTTTCCTCTCGGCCTGGGTCGTCGGCGACCCGGCGCAGGTCGTGGACGTGCCGGCCAGCACGCAGGTTGACCAGAACGGGCAGAAGATCGCCGGCGCGCCGCGCGCGTCCAGGGTGTTCTACCCCGACGACCCCTCGAACGTGCACCACTCGTACTTAAACGACCACGTCAAGATGCGTGTGGTCCACGCCGGCCCGAAGGAGCACCACGTCCACCACCTCCACGCGCACCAGTGGCTCCGCACCCCGGACAGTAACGACAGCAGCTACCTCGACTCGCAGGCGCTCGGGCCGGGCTACTCCTTCACGACCGAGATCGCGCACGGCGGCTCGGGCAACCTCAACAAGACAATCGGCGATTCGATCTTCCACTGCCACTTCTACCCGCACTTCGCCCAGGGCATGTGGGCGCTCTGGCGCGTCCACGACGTGTTCGAGGCCGGCACCGAACTCGGCGCCGACGGGCGGCCGGCGGGCGGCGGGCGAAAGCTCCCCGACGCCGAGATCGCGGCCGGCACTCCCATCCCGGCCCTCGTCCCGCTGCCGACGCTGGCGATGGCGCCGATGCCTTCGGCCGCCTTCCAGGGCTACCCGTTCTACATCCCGGGCGTGGCGGGCCACCGCCCGCCGAAGCCTCCGCTCGACACGGTTGACGACGGCGGCCTGCCGCGCCACATCGTCACCGGCGGCACCTTCGTGGAGCAACACACGCGGCTCGACTTCCATAAGGAGCTGCTGACCGCCGCTGCCGTCCAGCTCGACGAGGGCGGGACGGCCGCGGAGCTTGCCGCGATGCAGTTCCACGGCACCCGCGCCCACGCCAGCTACACGCCCGCGGGCGCCGCCGCCAGCTTCATCGCCAACGGCCTTCCCCGGAAGGACACGACGGCCACCGGGGCCCGCCGGCACGGCGCGATGCCCGGCGCCCCCTTCTCCGACCCCTGCGTGGACGCGCAGGGGAACGCGGTCGGCGCCCGGCGCGTCTACAAGGGCGCCAACATCCAGCTCAACCTGAGGCTCAACAAGGCGGGCTGGCACTTCCCGCAGTCGCGCATCTCGGTCCTCTGGGACGACGTGCGGCCGACGCTCGGCGGCCTGCGCGCGCCCGAGCCGCTTTTCTTCCGCGCCCACACCAACGACTGCATAGAGTTCTTCCACACCAACCTCGTCCCGCACGAATACAAGCAGGACGACTTCCAGGTGCGCACGCCCACCGACTTGATGGGCCAGCACATCCACCTCGTTAAGTTCGACGTGACGGCCTCGGACGGCTCGGCCAACGGCTGGAACTACGAGGACGGCACCTTCAGCCCCGGCGAGGTGCAGGAGCGCGTCCACGCCATCAACGCCCTCGGCGGCCTGCTCCGCACAGACGGCACGCGCGGCGCGCTCACGCTCAGGCAGCACCCGTCGCTCGGCCTTTCGGGCAAGGACGAGGACGGCAACGGCATCGACGACTGGCTCGGCGCGCAGACCACCGTTCAGCGCTGGTACGCCGAGAGCCCGTCGCTTCGGACCGTCTTCACGCACGACCACTTCGGCCCCTCGACGCACCAGCAGGCGGGCCTCTACGCCGGCCTGGTCATCGAGCCGGCGGGCTCGATTTGGAAGCACAACGAGACGGGCGTTGACCTCAACACCCGGCACGACGGCGGGCCGACCACCTGGCAGGCCGCCATCATCGACCCCGCCAAGGGAGAGGGCTACCGCGAGTTCCTGCTCGAATTCTCCGACTTCCAGCTTGCCTACCGGCCGGACGGCACGCCCGTCAACCCGCCGGCCAAGAAGGAGATACCGCTCGGCCAGGGCAACTGGCTGGTCGAGACGGCGCCGCAGTGTCCGGGCGGGGTGCCGCGCCCGTGCCCCGAGGCGGTGTCGGCCGACGACGTGGGCACGATGTCCGTGAACTACCGCAACGAGCCGGTGGCGCTGCGCGTCCGCAACCCGCAGACCAACACGCAGGCGGCGGGCGAGGCCGGCGACCTGTCGCACGTCTTCCGCTCGAACGTCAAACGCGCCGACCCGGCCTTCAACCTCCAGCCCTCGGTCTACCCGCCGCTCACGGGCGACGTGGCCGCCGGCGACCCGTTCACGCCGATGATGCGGGCCTACGAGCACGACCGCGTCCAGATTCAGGTCCTCGTCGGCGGCTTCGAGGAGGGGCACAACTTCGGCGTCCACGGCATCAAGTGGCTGTTCGAGCCGGACGAGAAGAACTCCGGCTACCGCAGCAACCAGATGATGGGCATCAGCGAGCACTTCGAGTTCATCGTTCCGAAGCTGGCGAAGAACTCTCTGACGACCGACTACCTGTACCAGCCGGGCCAGGCGACGGACGACGCCTGGAACGGGCTCTGGGGCCTGATGCGCGCCTACAGCCAGGCGCGGCCAGACCTCGTTACCCTGCCGAACAACCGGAGCGGGTTCGGCCCCGCGGTCTCGAACCCCGGCGACTTCAACGGCGTCTGCCCGAAGAACGTCGTGACGAAGACGTTCGAGGTGTCGGCCGTCGCGGCGGGCGACGCGCTGCCCGGCGGGACGCTGGTCTACAACCCGCGCTCGGACATGGGCGGCCAACTGCACGACCCGACCGCCATCCTCTTCGTGCGCAACACGGACCTCGACCCGCTGACCGGCAAACTGAGGACCGAACGGCCCGAGCCGCTCATCCTGCGCGCCAACGCCGGCGACTGCATAGAGGTCAAGCTCACGAACCGGCTGCCGAGCCTGCCGCCCGACCTGAACGGCTACAACACGCTCCCGATGATTGTTGAGAAGTTCAACAACAACAACGTCGCGCCCTCGGCCGAGGTCGGCCTGCACCCGCAACTGCTCCACTACAACGTCAACCGGAGCAACGGCATCAACGCCGGCTTCAACGCCGTGCAGACGGCCAAGCCGGGCGCGACGGTCACCTACCAGTGGTACGCCGGCGACATCTCCATAGACACGGCGACCGGCTTCGGCACCGCGACCCCCATCGAGTTCGGGGCCATCAACCTGACCTCGTCCGACCCGATCAAGCACGGGAGCAAGGGGGCCGTCGGCGCCCTCATCATCGAGCCGCAGGGCGCGACCTGGATCGAGGACGCGAACACTCGCGCCCAGGCGACCGTCAGCGTGCCCGGCGCCGCCAGCTTCCGCGAGTTCGTCCTGCTCTTCCAGAACGACCTCAACCTGCGCTACGGCGCGAGGTCGGACGCGCAGGGCCGGCCCGAAGCGGTGCCGAACACGGCCGAGGCCGAGGACGCCGAAGACTCCGGGCAGAAGGCGTTCAACTACCGCACCGAGCCGCTGTGGAAGCGGATGGGCTTCGAGCCGGACACGCCGCTGGAGCAGACGCGCAGCTTCGACTTCACGCGGGCGCTGTCGAACAGTCAGGTCGGCGGCGACCCCGTCACCCCGGTCTTCACCGCGGCGGCCGGGCAGCCCGTGCGGATGCGCATCCTGATGCCCGCCGGCCACGCGCGCAACAACGTGTTCCACCTCCACGGCCACATCTGGGAGGAGGAGCCCTACGTCAACGACTCGAAGACGCTCGGCGCCAACCCGCTCTCCGAGTGGAAGGGGGCACAGTACGGCATCGGGCCGGGCAGCCACTTCGACCTGTTGCTGAAGAACGGCGCCGGCGGGAGGTTCCAGGTCAGGGGGGATTACCTCTTCCGCACGATGACCTCGTTCCAGTTCGACGCCGGCCTCTGGGGCATCTTCCGCGTGCAGTAGGCGCGGCGGCGAACCCTCTTTTCGGCGGGCGCGGCGGCTTGAAGGTCGCCGCGCCCCTTCTTTTTTCCGAGGCTTAAAGTTCCCGCACGCTCTCGAAGAGGCGCTCGCGGCCGTCGAGTGGGTCGCGGAAGGCCAGAGACTTCGCCAGCAGCTTGAGCGGGCGTGAGTAGTCCTCCTCCTCTTCTTCGGGCCGCACCTCCGGGTACAGCCTGTCGTTGAGGATCGGCGCGCCCAGCGCCGCGAGGTGGACTCGGAGCTGATGCTTCCTGCCGGTAACGGGAATCAGGCGGTAGAGGCTCACGTCGTCGCCGGCCCGCAGCAGTTCGACGCGCGTCTCGGCGTTCGCTTCGCCTTCCCCCTCCTTCATCGTGAAGAAGGGCTCGCCCGGCACGATGCGGCTGCGCCGCGTCAGCGGGAAGGTGTGAGACGAAATCGGGCGCGCCAGCGCCTCGTAAGTCTTCCTCACCCTGCGCTCCTGAAAGAGCGAGGCGTAGGCGCCCCGCGTCGCGGGGTTGACGGAGAAGAGGACCAGGCCGGCCGTCTCGCGGTCGAGCCGGTGGGCCGGGGCGAGGTCTTCGAGCCCGGGGCGCCGCCTCAGCCTCACGAGGAGCGTCTCGCGCAGGAAGCGTCCGGCCGGGATGACAGGCAGGAAGTGCGGCTTGTCCGCCACCAGAACGTGCTCGTCGCGGTAGACGATCCGCTCCTCGAACGGGACTGGGATTTCGGGCGGCGGCTCGCGGTAGTAGTAGACGGTGCCGCCGGCGCGGTAACGACTGTCGGGCGTGACCGTCCGCCCGGCTTCGTCCGCCACCTGCCCCCTCGCCATGCGCGAGACCCACGCCGCGGCACCGACGGCCGGGAAGCGCTCGGTTAGAAAATCCAGTACGGTCTTCCACGGCCCGGCCGGGAGCCTCTGGCGGCTCGGGGCGACGCCTTCGATGTCTGGCAGCGGCGGCATCATCCTGAAGTTAGCGCGTCAATCGGCGGCCTGCGAAATCGCCGGGCCGCGTAAAGACTTCCCGCGGGCGCGCGGCCCTACGCTAAGATGGCCCGCGCGGGGCGGCGGCGAGCGCGACGGCAAGGGAACCCGGGTTCGGCCCGAAGCATATCACGCGCAGGCGGCCCGGGGCGGGGAGCGCGGCGGGGCTCTTCGCGCGAACGTACAGGAGGCGAGGAAGTCACGATGAGACCGGCGTTCAGACTTATTCTGCTCCTCTGCTGCACGGGTTTCCTGCTCGTCCGGGGCGGGGGTGCAGAGGCGCGGCAGCGCGGCGATCAGAATGCAGCGCGGCAGCGCCGTGATGAGAACACAACGCGCCCGCCGGCTCCTTACTACCCCGGCCCGGCAGACCGCTGGGAGCGCCGGACGCCGCAGCAGGTCGGCATGGACGCGGCCCGGCTCCGCGACGCCGTCGCCTTCGCCGTCGCCAACGAGTCTAAGGCCCCGCGCAGCCTCGAAGTCGCGCACTACCAGACGTTCGGCCGCGAGCCGTTCGGGCAGGCCGTCGGGCCGTTCAGGGAGCGCGGCGACCCGGCCGGCGTCGTCGTCCGCCGCGGCTACGTCGTCGCCGAGTGGGGCGACACGGCGCGCGTTGACATGGCCTTCAGCGTCACCAAGAGCTTCCTCTCGACCGTGGTCGGGCTCGCACACGACCGGGGGATGATCCGCAGCCTACAGGATCGAGTGCGCGACTACGCGGCGCCGGTCCTGCCGCTCGGCCCTGACCGCGGGCCGCGCCGCGCCGAGAGCCTGGGCGAGCCGCAGCTCCTCGAACCCTTCGAGACCGAACACAACCGCAGGATCACCTGGGAGCACCTGCTGCGGCAGACGAGCGACTGGGAGGGCACCCTCTGGGGCAAGCCCGAGTGGGCCGACCGTCCTTCGAGCAACCCGGCCGAGTGGCTCGCCCGCCCGCGCAACGAGCCGGGCGCGGTCTACGAGTACAACGACGTGCGCGTGAACGTGCTGGCGCTGGCCGCGCTCGGCGTCTGGCGGCGGCCGCTGCCGCAGGTGTTGCGCGAGCACGTCATGGACCCCATCGGCGCTTCTCCGACATGGCGCTGGTACGGCTACGAGACTTCCTGGGTGGAACTGGACGGGGCGGCCGTCCAGTCTGTGAGCGGCGGCGGCCACTGGGGCGGCGGCATGTTCATCAGCGCCCGCGACATGGCCCGCTTCGGGCTGCTCACCCTGCGCCGCGGGCGCTGGCAGGAGCGGCAGATTCTCTCGGAGGAGTGGCTGCGACAGGCGACGACGCCGACGGCCGCGCGGCCCGGCTACGGCTTCATGAACTTCTTCCTCAACACCGAGCGGAAGTACCTGCCGGCCGCGCCCGCCTCGGCCTACGCCCACGTCGGCAACGGCACCAACATCATCTACGTCGATTCGGAGAACGACCTCGTGGTCGTCGCCCGCTGGATCGCGGACGGCGCCGTCAACGACTTCATCGGCCGCGTGCTGGCCTCCGTCGGTGCGGCGTCGGAGGCTCGTTAACCAACCGCCCGGCGCCACTCGTCAGCCTTCGCTTGTGTAAAAGGAGAAGGGAGGCTATGACGACGGGAACCTCCGCACGACCGCGGTTGTCCGAACGAAGTTACTGAAGGTGAGGGGGCGAGAGGGTTACTTGTTCCGAGAGCCCAGACAATATAACAAAACTTCGGCCGGGACGGACGGCGTGTGCTTTAAGGTCCAGCCGAGCGGCGAGGATCATCTGGAGGCTGTTGAATTAAACAACCGTCGAGGAAGGCGACGAGCGGCGCCAGCAGGCGGAAATGGCCCGACAGCTCGTCGAAGAGTCGTCTTGAGGTGAGGAGGCCGGGCGGCAGTCGCAGCTCGTAGTAGAAAGCCTTGCGCCGCAGCAGTTCTTCCGCCGGGTGGCTCGCGGGGAATCCGCGCGGCCCGCGCCTGAGCATCTCGCCACGCAACTCCCCGACGAGGGGCGAGCCGCCCTCGATGCGCCGGACGATTTCTCCCAGTCGCCCGTACTCGGTCAGGAGGCGCTGGCGAATCAGGCGGAGCTCCGCAGACTCGGGCGCGTAGACGCCGGCGGCGACCTCGGCCCCGTCGGGCGAGACGTTGAAGTAGAAGCTCGCCCCGGCGTTCTTCGGCAGCCTGCGGTGCGGGAAGATGGCGGCGATGTGCGTTTTGTAGGGGCTCTTGTCCTCGCTAAAGCGCGTATCGCGCTGGATGCGGTACACGGCCCGCGACGGCTCTATCGTGTGCTCGGGCGCGTAGTCCCACATCTCGGAGGTGAGGTCGGCGACGAGCCGCAGCATCGGGAGCCGCACCTGCTCCTCGTAGACGTGCTTTCGCTCGGCGAACCACTCGCGCGTGTTGTGCCGCTTGAGGCGGCGGAGGAAGTCAAGGCCCGACGGCGGGAAGCCGTCGAACGAATCGGGGTTCTGCTCGCGCCGCGTCTTGTTGCTCGACATTCTCGCCTGCCGTGCTCGCCTGCTCGTGCCGGACGTGGTGCCTCTCCGAACCGCCAGCGCGGACAACTTGCCGCGCTGACGCGCCCGCGCCCCGGCGGTCGGCCTTCCGATTATACCAACGACCATAACCCCCGCGGGCTCGGCCCCGCAGACCCGCGCCCGCGCGGTGCAGCGGCCGGGATGAGTCGCGGAAGACTTGACGGCGGCCCTCTTTAGTATTAACAATCTGCTCCCTTTCGACGGAGGCCCGGTCAGGTATGCCCTCACGCCAGGACGCGGAAACAGACGCCATCGAGACTGCCTACGCCGACGAGTTCGGCCTGGTGGCGCCCGACGTGTACGCGTGTGCCAACGAGATCAGGGCGCGGGCACGGGGCTACGCCGCGCGCGTACTCTCCGACAACGACGCGGCGCGGGCCGACACCCTCCTGCTCAAGGCCGCGGCTCAGGTGACGCGCCACCTCGGCGGCGACCCCGGCGGCGTGACACATCTCCGCGGCTACCTCTTCCGTACCTTCCGGCGCGTACTCCTCGCCGAGCTGGAGAAGGACGACAACCGGCGCCGCTTCGAGTCGCGCTCGGCGGCCGACGCCGAGCTGCGCGGGCAGGCCGAGAACGTCGAGCGCCGGATTCTGCTCGGCGAGATCGTCAAGGCGATGGACCCCTGGACGCGCGAGGTCTTCGAGTGGCTCACCCTCGATTACTCTTTCGAGGAGATCGCGCGCCACCTCGGCGCCAAGCCGAAGGCCGTCAGGAACAGGTTCTACCGGCGGCTCGAACGGCTGCGGGCGGCACTCGAAGGCCGCCGGGCCGCGGGCGGCGGCTGAGGGTGGCCCGCGGAGCCGACCGCCCCGCGAAAAATTTTTCTTCCGCGCGGTGAGGCTTTTCCGCCGCACCGACCCCTCCTAAGACTGTAGGAAGTTCGCCTCTTGAATCGTCACCGTGTCGGCGCCTCGCACTCCGAGCCGCCGCGGGCGACGCCCCGCGAGTTTCAGCCGCACCGCCTCCGTGAGAAGGCAAGGCCCATTCAGCGTGAAGGACAAACGCGAACAGACAGGTCGGGCAGAGTCGGCCGACAGGGAACTGTTCGCCGACCCCGACGAAGTCGTCAGCTTCGCGCAGGCTTTCTACGCGACCGAGTTTCCGAACACGGAGCGGCGCGGCTGCCCGTCGGCGGCCGCGGTCCGCGAGGCGGCCAACTCGGGAACCCTGCCCGGCCCCGAACTGCGCGAGCACCTCTTCGGCTGCTCCGAGTGTTTCCTTGCCTACCGGGGCGCGCGCCTCAACCGCGCCGCACAGGCGGCCGCGCCCGAATCCTGGCGGGACCGCATAGGGGGTGTGGTGGCGCGCCTTATCCTGCGCCCCTCCCCCGCCGCCGCGGGCCTTGCCTGCCTCGTCTTCATCGCCGGCGCCCTCGCGGTGCTGGCGTGGCGGGCGAGCAAGGTGCCGGGGGCGGTAGACGAACTGGCGGCCGTGCGGCCCTCGGCTGAAATGCCGGTCTCCGAAATGCCGGCGCCTCACGCCCGCGATTCCGAAGCCCCGGCGGGGCTAGGCTCCGAAGCCCCGGCCGCGCCAGTTCCGCAGACCCCGGACGCGGGCGTGCCGGAGTCGGCCACGGTTGAAGCGCAGCGGGAGGCCGCGACGGCGCGACCGGCGGCGCGCCCACGCCGCAGCAGGCGGGCGCACGATGCCGGACAGGCGCCGTCGCCGCGACTCGTCGAGATCAGCCTGAACGACGCCTCACTGTTGCGCGGCGCGGGCGAAGCTGCGAAGGCCCGGCGAACCATCACCCTGCCGGCCGAGCGCCAACTGCTCCGGCTGCGCTTGCCGGCCGGGAGCCGCGGCGGTCGCTACACCGTCGCCGTCGTCGATGCCTTCGGCAAAGTACTCACCTCCGCCTCGTCGCGCTCCGACGGGAGGACGCTGACGGTCGAGCTCGACCTGACGAGCTGGCCCGAGAAACGGTGCCGCCTCTCCGTCTCACGCGCCGGTGAAGCCCCTGACTTCTACGTGCTCGACATTGCCGGCAAGCCGGCGACCAGATGACGCCGCCGCGCGACCTCGCTCTTCGCGCGACGCGGCCCCCCGTCCCGGCCTGAGCGGTTCCTGACCGGGATTTCCACCGCGGGCTCACGCTTCACGCCCGCCCCTTTCGCTCAAAGACCCTGTAAGGTTCGACGTGCGTTTTTCTCCCACGCATCACGGACGCCTCGCCAGAGTGCTCCTCGCCTGCGCGCTGCTCGCGGCCGCGGCGGTCGGGGCGCTCGGCATGGCCGCGGGCGGGCAGGAGAGCGCGGCAATCTCCCTCGGCGTGCCCCTCGACGTGGGCCGCGCCGTCCGCCGCGAGATCGGGGGCGCCGAGCGGCACTACTACTCCGTCGCGTTGAAGGCGGGCGAGTACGCGCGCCTCCTCGTCGAGCAGCAGGGCGCAGACGTGATTCTCTCCGTCCACGACGGCGAGGCGACGCGCGCACAGGTTGACCGTCCGAACACGGCGCACGGGCGCGAGGCGCTCTCGGTCATCGCGGCGCGCGACGGGGCGCACCGCGTCGAGGTGCGCTCGCTCGAACGGGCCGCGCCCCGCGGCTGGTACACGATCAGGGTCGAAGAGGTCCGCCCTGCGAACCCGCGCGACGAGAGCCGCGTCGCGGCCGAGCGGGCCGTCACCGAAGGCGAGACGCTGCGCGCGCGCAAGACGGCCGCCTCTCTGCCGCAGGGGTTGGAGAAGTTTAACCAGGCCGTGGCGCTCTGGCGCGCACTCGACGAACCTTACGAGGTGGCCGTGGCCCTCTTCGGCCGCTGCGTCGCGGAGCGGCAACTCGGCCACAGCGCGCAGGCGGTCGCCAGTTGCGGCGAGTCGCTGGCCGCGATGCGCGCCCTCAAAGACGCGCACGGCATCGCGCTCGCCAGCACTGGGCGGGCCTGGGCCTACGTCCACCTGGGCCAGATAGACCGGGCGCTGGCCGACTTCAACGAGTCGCTGGCCGTGCGGCGCGGGGTCGGCGACCGGCAGGGCGAGTCGTTCGACCTCTTCGGGACGGGCTGGGTCCACATCCTGCGCGGCAACTACGAGCGCGCCGCCGAGAGTTTCCGCCAGTCGCTCGGCATCCTGGAAGCGACGGGCGATCCGCGCGGGCGTGCGTCGCGCGTGGCCGCCGTCGGCGAAGTCCTGCGCCGGACGGGCGAGCACGCGCGGGCCGTCGAGCGGTTCGAGGCCGCGCTCCGGCTCTCGCGCGAGGCAGGCGGCGACGGCCACGCCGAGGCCGACACGCTGACGAGCCTGGCATGGTCCCATCTCGCGCTCGGCCAGTTGGCGGAGGCGCAAAGGCGCCTTGACGAGGCGCTGCCGCTGCGCCGCGCGGCAGGCGACCGCACCGGCGAGGCCGTCACGCTGCTCGGGCTGGCGCACGTAGAGCGGGCGCGCGGCAACCTCCACAACGCGCGGCTGCAAGTCGAGTCGGCCGTCTCCATCGTCGAGTCTCTGCGCTCGCAGGTCGCGGCCCACCCGCTACGCCTATCCTTCAACGCGCTGACGCAGGACTACTACGAGTTCTACATCGACCTCCTCATGCGGGCGCACCGGCTCGACCCGGCGCGCGGGGCCGACGCGGCGGCGCTCGCGGCCAGCGAGCGGGCGCGGGCACGCGGCCTGCTGGAACTGCTCGGCGAGGCGGCCGTCGACGTGCGCGAGGGAGTCGCGCCGGAACTGCTGGAGCGCGAGCGAACCTTGCGCGCGCGCCTCAACGCGGCGGCCGACTACCAGCGGCAACTCCTGAGCGAGACATACACGACCGGGCAGGCTGCGGCCGCGGCCAGGGACGTGGACGAGCTGGCGGCCGCGCTCGGCGAGGCCGAGGCGCAGGTCAGGCAGGCGAGCCCGCGCTACGCCGCGCTCGTCCGCCCGCAGGCGCTCGACGCCGCAGCCATCCGGCGCGACGTGGTTGACGCCGACACGACCCTGCTCGAATACGCGCTCGGGCGCGAGCGCAGCTACCTCTGGGTCGTCACGCCCTCCTCGGTCACCTCCTACGAGCTGGCGCCGGGCCCGGAGATCGAGGCGGCGGCGCTGCGCCTGCGCGAGCTGCTGACGGCCCGCGACCGCGAACTGCCGGGCGAGACGGCAACACAGAAACGCGCCCGCGTCGCCGCGGCCGACGCGGGCCGGCGGCAGGAGGCCGCGCGCCTGAGTCGGATGCTGCTCGCGCCCGCAGCGGCGCAGCTCGGCGGCAAGCGCCTGCTCGTCGTCCCGGCCGGCGCGCTGCACCTGATCCCCTTCGGCGCCCTGCCGTCGCCCGCCGCACGCGACGAAGATGAGCCGCTCGTCGTCGGCCACGAGGTCGTTACCGCGCCGTCGGCCTCGGCCGTCGCAATGCTGCGGCGCGAGCCGGCGCGGCGTGAACCGGCGACCACGCCCATTTCGATCATCGCCGACCCGGTCTTCTCGCGCGCCGACGAACGATTCGCCGAACTCTCGGCCGGCAGGACGCCCTTCGTCAACAGCACTCTGCGCGACCGGCCGGCGCCGGCCCCTGCGGCGCCCGCGCCTGACCGCGAGCCCCTGCCGCGCCTGTTCCGCACCCGCTGGGAGGCCGAGCAGATAGCCGCGCTGGCCGGTCCGGGCGCGACCCGCATGCTCGACTTCGAGGCCAGCCGCGAGGCCGCCTCCGGCGCCGTCGTCGGCCGCAGCCGCGTCGTTCACTTCGCCACGCACGCCATCCTCAACGACGCGCACCCGGAACTCTCCGCCATCGCGCTCTCGATGTTCGACGCAGAGGGCCGACCCCGCGACGGCTTCCTGCGCGCGCACGACCTCTTCAACCTGAGGCTCTCGGGCGACCTCGTCGTCCTGAGCGCGTGCAGCACGGCCGGGGGGCGCGACTACAGGGGCGAGGGGCTGGTCGGGCTGGTGCGCGGCTTCATGTACGCGGGCGCCCCTCGCGTCGTCGGCAGCCTCTGGGCGACCGACGACAAGGCGACCGCCGAGCTGATGGTCAGCTTCTACCGCAAGATGCTCAAGGGCAACCTGCGCCCGGCCGCGGCCCTACGCGCCGCGCAGGTCGAGATGTGGCGCGAGCGCCGCTGGCACGAGCCCTACTTCTGGGCGGGTTTCGTCCTCCAGGGCGAGTGGCGCTGAGGAAGGCGCGAGCGGCGTTGAGGAAGGCCCGAACGGCGCCGAGAAAGGCGCAGCCGGACCGCGGCGAGGTTCGACAGTAGGAACAGAATTTTCGTCCGGGCCGCGGCGACGCGCGCCGGGCGGGGAGGGAAGAGAGACGATGACAGACGAGCCCACGGGCGCGACGCGAGCTGACGGGCGGGGGAGACGGCTGGTGCGTGCCTCCGGCCCGCTGTCGGGGCAGGAGATCGCCCTTGAGGGCGACTACCTCATCATCGGGCGCGAGCCGTCGGCGTGCCACGTCCTGATCGAAGAGGACGTGGTCTCGCGCCGCCACGCGGCGCTCGAACTCGACGCGCTGGGCGCCGCGATGGTCGTGGACCTTGCCTCGGCCAACGGGACTTTCGTCAACGGCCTCCGCGTCGCGCGTCAGGCCCTGAGCGACGGGGACCGCATCGGCCTCGGCCCCGACGGCGGCGTCGAACTGGTCTACCGGGCCGGACTGCCCGAGACGGGCGCGCACGCCCTCCCGACGATGAATGCCCCGGCCGACGCCGACCTCTTTGCGCAAACGATGCCTCTGACCCCGGCCGTTCCGGCGCCGGCCGCCTCACCTTTACCGCCGGAGGATTTCACGCGGCCGCCGGCATCGGAAACCGTCCGCCTCGATCAGGTAGTGGAGAAACCGTTCATGGAAAAAGCCTGCGCCGTCTGCTCGGCGTCTCTCGAACAGGACGCCACCTTCTGCACTTCTTGCGCCGCCCCGGTCGCGGGGCCGCCGCCGACAATCGCCTGCCCGCAGTGTGGGCAGAGCGTCGCGGCCGGCGCGAAGTTCTGCAAGTACTGCGCCTTCAACCTCGCCGCGGCAGCCGCGCCGGCGGCCGAGCCGACGCGCCCACACGTCTCGCAGCCCCCGCACGTCTCGCAGCCGCTCGACCCGTCGCCCACGTTCGGCGCCACGCCCGCCGACCTGACGCAGCCGAGCGGCGGGTACTACAGGCCGGCGGCGGAGACAATCGGCGGGTCGTACACGCCAGCGGCCGAGACGGGCGGCGTCGCGTGGCCCACGAGCGGCGTTCCGGTCACGCCGATACCCGCGCCGCAGCCCCCGGCCGGGGCTGTGCCGGGCGCCACGCCCCGGCCGCCGGAGGCGGCCCCGAAAGACAAGGGTTCGTTCCTCACGCCGACGGGCGCCGGCATCGTCCTCGTCTGCTTCTTCCTGCCGTGGGTGCAGTTCTCGTGCGGCGGCTACACGCGCAGCGTCTCGGGCGTCGAGATGGCGCAGAGCGACGGGGCGCTGTGGATCATCTTCGGCGCGGCCGCGCTCATTCTCGGCGCCTACCTCGTCTACAGGTCGCAGGGGCGCGCGGCCCGCTCGCGGCCGCTGGTCATCCTCAGCGCCGTCGTCGGCCTCTGCCTGATGGGGCTCAAGAGTTACGGGTTCGCGGCGGGCGAGCAGACGATGTTCGGGCGCATCACGCCGCGCCACCTCGGCCTCTCGCCGCAGATCGGGATGCTGGGAACGTTCGTCGGCTTCTTCCTCTCGCTCGTCGGCGCGGCGGCGATGAAGGCGGCGACGGGCGCGGGCGTCGCGTCGCCGCCCGGGGGGCGGTCGCAGCGGCCGGGCGGCGCGCAGGGTTACATGCAGGGGCACGCGGAGGGTCATACGACGGGGCACGGGCCGGCCGGCGGCGAGCAGATGCTCGACAAGCTGCGGCAGTTGCGGCCGAACGTAGCGAGCGCGCTCTGCTACGTGGCTATACCCTTCCTGTCGCTGCTCTGGGCGCCGGTCGCCGTGGCGCTGCTGGTCATGGAGCCTTACAGGCAGAACAAATTCGTGCGCTTCCACGCCTTCCAGTCGTTGCTGGTCTGCGCGGCGCTCTTCGCCCTCTACTTCGTCCCCGTCTTCATGCTCGGGCTGCAAGGGGGAGGCACAATCGAGATGCTCTACCTCCTCGCCCGGATCGGCCTCTGCGCCTTCCTCAGCTACAAGGCTTATCTGAACGAGGCGTATAAGCTGCCCGGCCTCGGAGACGTGGCCGCGAACCTGGTCGAAGGGCAGGGCGGGGCGCCGCCGCCGGCGCGCTGAAGTCGGGTTTGACTGCGGGCCTGGGGGTTCTGGCGGGCGCGGAGAAAAGGGACACGGAGGCGCGAGATGTCGGAGTGGCAAAAGGGCACTAACGGCGGGCCGTACCTGCAAGGGCTGGTCGGGTCTCTGACGGGGCGGCGGCTGGCGCTCGAAGGGCGACAGGTGCTCGGGCGCGACGCCGCCGAGTGCCAGCTCGTGCTGGCGCAGGCCGTGGTCTCGCGCCGCCACGCCGAGTTCGAGACCGACGGGCTGGGCCGAGTCGTCGTCACCGACCTGGGCTCGCGTCAGGGCACCTTCGTCAACGGCCAGCGGGTCGAGCGGCGCGAGTTGAACGACGGCGACCGCGTCGGCTTCGGCCCCGAAGGCATCGTCGCCTTCACGTTCCGCGCCGGGTCGGCGGCCCCGACGGCCGGGCCGCCGGCCCCGACGGCCGAGCCGGGTTCGCGGGCCGAGGCGCTGCGGGCACAATTCATGGCGGCCGCGCAGGTCGCGGCCGGCGGCTCCCCGGCGGGTACGGCCGCCCCGCCCGTGCCGCCCGCCCCGCCCACGCCTTCGCGCACGGCGGCGCCCCCACCCGCCGCCGCGCCGCCGCGCCGCGCCGAAAAGGTCGTGCTGAACATCGGGCGGGCGGGCGACAACGACATCGTCCTGGAAGCGCCGGGCGTCTCGCGCCACCACGCCGCGCTCGACTACGGCGGCGGCGCTCAGCCGGTCCTCTCCGACCTCGGCTCGACCAACGGTACCTTCGTCAACGGCCAGCCGCTCACCGAGCCGCGCCGGCTCGCCCCGCACGATCTGGTCTTCCTCGGCGGCTTCCTGCTACGCGTGCAGGGGCGCGAGGTCAAGCGCCACGACCTGAGCGCGAGCCGCATCACCGCCCGCGACATCACGAAGGAGATAGACGGCCGCCCCATCCTGCGGGGCATCTCGCTGGCCCTCTTCCCGCGCGAGTTCGTCGGGCTGATGGGGCCTTCGGGCTGCGGCAAGTCCACGCTGATGGACGCATTAAACGGCCTGCGGCCGGCCTCCTCCGGCTCGGTCCACGTCAACGACCTGGACCTTTATCGCAACTTCGACGCCCTGCGCCGCTCCATCGGCTACGTCCCGCAGCACGACGTACTGCACGACGTTCTGACGGTCGAGCGCACGCTCTACTACGCGGCCAAGCTGCGGTTGCCCGACGGCACGCCCTCGGCCGAGCTGCGCCGCATCGTCGGCGAGGTGATCGCCACGGTCGGGCTCGAAGAGCATCGTGACGCGCCGTTCCGGCGGCTGTCGGGCGGGCAGCAGAAGCGCCTCAGCCTCGCCGTCGAGCTGATCACCAAGCCCAACTTCATCTTCCTCGACGAGCCGACCTCGCCGCTCGACCCCGAGACGACCGAGAACATGATGATGCTCTTCCGTCGGCTGGCCGACGAGGGGCGCATCGTCGTCATGGTGACGCACAAGTTCGAGAAGTTCGAGGAGATGCACCACGTCGCCATCCTGACGAAGGGGGGCCGGCTCGCCTACTTCGGGCCGCCGCGCGAGGCGCTGGCCTACTTCGGCTGCCGCGAGCCGGGCGAAATCTACCGCCGCATCGGCGCCCGAGACCCGGACGAGCTGGCGCGCGAGTTCCGCTCCTCGCCGCATTACCGGCGCTACGTCTCCGACCGCATCGCCGAGACGGAGGAGCTGACGCGGACGAGCGGGCAGACGCCGCTGCTGGCGGGCGCGCCCGCGGCGGCCGGAGGGGCCGAGCGGCGCTTCGGCATCCGGCAGTGGCTGACGCTGACGCGCCGTTACCTCGACATCAAGCTCAAGGACCGGCGCAACACCGCCCTGCTGCTGGCGCAGGCGCCCTTCATCGCCGCCATCCTCGCGCTCATCACCAACTCGGTCAACGACGCCAAGACGATCTTCATCGCGGCCGTCATAGCCATCTGGTTCGGGGCCAACAACGCCGTGCGCGAGATCGTCGCCGAGGTGCCCATTTACACGCGCGAGCGGCTCGTCAACCTGAAGATTCCGTCATACGTCTTCTCGAAGTTCGCGGTGCTGAGCGGCGTCGGTCTCATCCAGGTCCTTCTCTTCGTCGGCATCCTGGTCGGGTTCGGGCGGCTGAGCGGCGAAGACTTCTGGCGGCTCACGCTCGTCCTCTACCTCACGCTGCTGGCCGGCGTCTCGATGGGCCTGCTTTTTTCGGCCGCCGTCAGCTCGACCGAGAAGGCCATGAGCGTCCTCCCGCTCATCCTCATCCCGCAGCTCCTGCTCGGCGGCTTCCTGATGCCGCTCGAAGACCTCTACCGCAACGCGCGCACCGGCCGGCCCGCTTCGGTCGCAGACTACGAGCGGTTCGAGGAGGCGAAGGACAGGCCGCCGGCCGGCCCGAGGGCGGCCGCTGTGCCGCCCGACCCCGTCCAGAAGTTCGACGGCCTGGGCGCGGCGCGCTACGCGGCCGACGCGATGATCGCCCGCTGGTCCATCGAGGCGCTGGCGCACACCGTCAGCATCCACGACACGGAGGCGCGCGACCGACTGCCGGCGAGCATGACTGTGCGCGCCTACCAGAAAGTCTTCGACGGCGAGGACGAGGAGACAATCGGGGCCGCCTACCGCCGGCGCGTCCTGCTCGACGCGCTGGCGCTCGCGGCCTTCAGCGGGCTCTTCCTGCTGCTCACGATGTGGGCGCTCAGGCGCAAGGACGTGCTCTGACGTTCGGCCGCGCCGGGGGCCGAAGAACCCCTCGGGCGGTCAAGGCCCGGCCGCCACGCGGCCTCTCACGGCGCGGCCAAACCCGCGCGGAAAGGGAATGGAGGATGAAGGGAATAGTGCTCGGGGTCGTCGGGTTCCTCGTCGGCGGGTTTGTGGGGTTCCAGTTGCGGCCCGCCGTCTTTCTGGTGGGGCAGTTGCCCTTCGGCACGGTCCTGACGCGCGGCGCAAATTTGAGCGGATTCGAGTCCCTCCTGATCCCGGCGGCGCAGACCTCCTTCAACTACATGCTGGCGGGCGCGGTTGCGGGCGCGGTAATCGGGCTCGCCCTCGGGCTGCTCGGCTCGAAGGGAGTTTCGCAGCGGCCCGCGTGAGGCGGCGGCGCTGAGGCGGGGCTCGGGCGCGAGAAGAGGTGAAAGGCTGAGCCGAAATGTTCTGTCCGGGTTGCGGTAACACGGTGACGAGCGGCGGGCGGTTCTGCTTCAACTGCGGGGCGGAGCTGCCGTCGTCCACCTGGCCGACCGCGCCCGCCGGCAACGGCCGCGACGCTGAGGAGACGGCCGAGGCGCGCGCGGCGCGGCGGGCCGGCTCGCTCGTCGGCCGCTTCATCGAGAACAAGTACCGCGTCGAGGGCGTGATCGGCGCGGGCGGGATGGGCACGGTCTACCGCGCCACGCGCCTGCTCATCGGCGACGAGGTCGCCGTCAAGGTGCTGCACGCCGAGTTCGTCCGCGACCAGGAGGCCGAGCGGTTCAGGCGAGAGGCGCAGGCCGCCGCCCGCATCAAGCACCCGAACGCCGTCTCGGTCTACGACTTCGGCGTCACGGCCGACGGCCTGCTCTACCTCGTGATGGAACTGGTCGAGGGCGAGAGCCTGCGCCAGCTCATCAAGGCCCGCGGTTCGCTGGAGCCGGCGGCGGCCGTCGAGATCACGAGACAGGTCTGCGCGGCGCTCGAAGAGGCGCACCACCAGTCGGTGGTCCACCGCGACGTGAAGCCCGACAACATCGTCGTGCGCGAGACGCCGCGCGGCCTGCGCGTCAAGGTGCTCGACTTCGGCGTCGCCAAGCTGCGCGACGTGCCGGTGACGACGCTGACGCAGACCGGCAGCGTCGTCGGCACGCCGCACTACATGTCGCCCGAGCAGTGCGTCGGCGAGGAACTCGACAGCCGCTCCGACATCTACTCGCTCGGCGTCGTCCTCTACGAGATGCTGGCGGGCGTCGTCCCCTTCAACTCTCCGATCTCGACGGCCGTCATCGTCCAGCACGTCAACCAGCCGCCGCCCTCCCTGCGCGCGCGTAACAACCGAGTCACGCCGCAGTTGGAGCGGGTCGTAATGCACGCGCTGGAGAAGCGGCGCGAGGCCCGGCCGGAGACGGCCGCGGCGCTCGCCGGGGAGGCCGAGGCCGCGCTCGAAGGGCGACTCCCGTCCGGCGACTTCGCGCCCGGCACGGGGCCGGAGGTCGTCACGGCCGGCGCCGCGTGGGCTCGCCGGGCGACGGGCGAAGAGGAGACGACGCGCGAGGCGGGCCACAACGTCTCGGCTCACGGCTCGGCTCACGGCTCGGGCTCGCAGTCGGCGCCGACCGAGGTGTTGCGGGCGACGCCCGCCAGCGGCGCGGCCTTCCCCGTGGGCCTCGCCGGAGCCCACGCCCTGACGGGGCCGCGCAACGTCGGGGGCCGCCGGCCGCTCGGGGTCGCGGCCGCCGCGGCGCTGCTGCTCGTCCTGCTCGGCGGCGCGGGGCTCGTCACGTTCTGGCTGTGGCCCGGCGAAGGGGGCCGCGTCGAAGGCGTCGCGCGGGGAGAGGGCGGGGGAAAGGAAGCGAGGGAGGCGAATGCATCTGCGACGGCGTCGCCCGACGCGGCGGCCGAGAAGCGGGGCGCGGGCGACGCGGCCGCGAACGCCCCGCGCGACGCGCGCGCCTCATCTCCTGCGCCGCAGCCGCCGCCGGGGATGGTCTACGTGCCGGGCGGCGTCTTCACGATGGGCAGCAACGACGGCGACCCCTACGAGCGCCCGGCCCACCGCGTAACAGTCAGACCCTTCTTCATCGGCCGGCACGAGGTGACGTGCGAGGAGTACGCGCGCTTCCTGAATGAGACGGGCCGCCCGCGCGCGCCGCGGGGCTGGAAAGGCCGAACGCACCCGCCCGGCGCGGCGCGCCTGCCCGTGAGCGGAGTCACCTGGGACGACGCCGCGGCCTACGCTCGCTGGGCCGGCGGCCGCCTGCCGACCGAGGAGGAGTGGGAGTTCGCCGCGCGCGGCACCGACGGCCGCCGCTACCCGTGGGGCGACGACTGGCGCCCCGGCCTCGCCAACGCCGACGACTCGGGTCGCGCGCGTGGCGGCGTCGCCGAGGTCGGCACGCACGAGGGCGAGTCGCCCTTCGGCGCCCGCGACATGGCCGGCAACGTCTGGGAGTGGACGGCGAGCCCGCTGGCCGCCTATCCCGGCGGCAGCCTGCCGGCGCACGAGCCGGGCGACCTGAGGGTGATCCGCGGCGGCTACTGGGGCGGCCGCAGCCAGTACGTCACGACCACTTACCGCGGGCGCGTGGCCCGCGGCGACACGGAGAACATCGGCAACACCGGATTTCGCTACGCGAAGGACGCGCCCCGGTGACGCGAGCGGAGGGCGCCCCCGGCGCCTCCTCAGCCCGAGCCTTCACACCGCAACTCACGCAGCCCCGGCACGCCCGCGGGCGAGCCGACCACGGAGGAGAACAGTCATGTCCCGCCCGCACACGCGCATGAAGCAAATAGCCCTCGCCGCCCTCACACTCCCCCTCTGCCTGCTGGCCTTCGCCGTCTCGGCACAGGCGCAGAAGCGGCAGGCCGTCGTCGTCATGCGCGCGCCGGGCGGCGGCGCGGCCGCGCAGTGCGAGGGCACGGCCGAGCTGAACTACCAGATCGTCTCGGACGCGAAGCTCAACGGCAAGGAGGAGGTCCGCATGGCCGGCAACCTCGGCTCGCCGAGCGAGGCGACCTCGGTCTCGCGCAAGGAGTACGAGGACACGCGTAAGGCGAAGCTGCGCGACCTCTCAGCCCTCGGGTGGGGCGCAGACGGCGTGCTCTACGCCGTCTCGGTCGAGGGGCAGACGCCCGTGCCCGCGCTGCCCGACGACGCCAAGCCGCAGAAGAACGCCGAGCAGCGCCTCTCCTCCTTCTACTCCGTGATGCTGACGGGCGAGGCGCGCGACGGCAAGCAGAAGCGGCAGGTCAGCGTGCCGCTGCGCGACGTGCACCGAATCTACTTCGTCAACGAGGGCGCCGTCGCCGGCGACACCCTCTTCCGCTACGCGGCCGAGGAGAAGAGCATCGCGGTCTGGGAGGCGTACCTGCGCCGCACGAACAACTACCGGCAGGCCGACGCCAACACGCACATGCGCGAGGCCCTCATCACCTGCGCCCGCTCCGACCTCGAAGCCTTCGCCCGCGGCGACTACGCCGCGCTCGACAAGGCTCGCCGCCGTGCCGAGCGCGCGCAGTCGGTCCGCGGCGACTCGACCACACAGCAGCTCGTCGCGGCGGTCGCGCAGGCGCAGCAGAAGATAGACGGCATCCGCGCGCAGGTCGAGGGGCTGGTCGCCGGGCGCAAGTACGACGAGGCCATCGACGCCGCCGAGCCGATCAGGATTTACCTCGCCTCCTGGCCGGCCCTCGACGAGATGTACCGCGAGGCGCTCAAGCGCAGCCACGAGCTGCACCTCTACAAGGGCGAGGAGGCCCTGCGCGCCGGCCAGCTCGACGCGGCCCTCGGCGAGTGCTCGACGGCCTGGAAGCGGCTGCCCGACTCGGCCCCGGCGCGCGACTGCGTCTGCAAGTCGCGCGTCAAGGTGGCGCTGCGCGACGGGCAGAACTTCCGCCAGCAGCGCCGCCCGAAGGAGGCCAAGGAGCTGCTCGAAAAACAGCTCGCCGACGCCGACTGCCCGCGCGACGCCGAGGTCGCCAAGAGGCTCGAAGAGTCGAAGTGCGAGTACTCGCAGCAGCTCCTCGCCGAGGCGCGGCGGCTCGTGGGCGGCGCGGGCGGCGCGGCCGTCGTGCGGGCCTCGGCGCCC
>DASQMB010000047.1:0-121985 GCA_035645715.1 Pyrinomonadaceae bacterium | reverse complement strand
ACGGCCAACAGCTCGGCCAGTTCGCGCGGCTTGCCGCCGGGAGCGACCTCGTCATCGGCCGCCTCGGGGCCGCCCGCGGCCTCGGCCGCCGCCTTCAACTCAGCGGCACGCCGCGCCAGCTCCTCCTCGCGGTCCTCCGCGTCGGCGTCGAAGATGACGACATCGCCTGCCTCGTCTGCGTCGTCAGCTTCGTCGTCTTGGTCGTCGTCTTCGTCGTCCTCTTCGCCGTCCGCGGCTGCGTCCTCGGCCTCGTCAACGTC
Organism: Pyrinomonadaceae bacterium; assembly: GCA_035645715.1. GTDB lineage: Bacteria > Acidobacteriota > Blastocatellia > Pyrinomonadales > Pyrinomonadaceae > QHXN01. The sequence continues at coordinate 121,725 of DASQMB010000047.1, read as the reverse complement.
GGTCGCTTCAACGTCGGCAGCATCGACGCGGGCCGCCGAACCGGCGTTCACGGCGACCGCGGAGTCGCCCTCCTCGGCCCCGGCCTCAACCTCGGCCGCGAAGGCCGGCGCTTCGTCGTCCGTCGCCGCCTCGGCTTCTTCATCCCCTTCGTCGTCGGCGCCGAGGCCGCCGGCCGGGTCCGTGTCGAAGGCGCCGGCGTCTTCGTCTTCGGGCTCGCCTGGGCCAAACTCGGCGTCGAGAGCGTCGAGGCTCTCTTCGAGGCGGCCGACGCTCTCGCCGGCGAAGTCGTTTTCGTCCAGGTCGGTCTCGGCGGCGCCGCTCTCGCCGGCCGAGGCGGGGGCGTGGGTCTCGGCCGCGGGGCGGGCCTTGCTGCGGGTGCGCTTGCTGCTCATGTGGTCTGCTCTTGGGAGTCGGTGACGCGGGCGAAGATGTCGCCGAAGGTCTGCGTCTGGACCAGCCTGATCTCTGTGGTGCGGACGAGTTCGAGGATCGAGAGGAAGGCCAGGACCAGCTCGCGGCGCGTGGGCTGGCGCGCGAAGAACTCGCGCAGGTTCAGCTCGCCGGCCGAGAAGACCGAGTTGCGGAGGCGCTCGATCATCTCGGCCATCGTCACCTCCTCGCGCTCGATTTCGAGCAGGACCTCCTGCTTGCGGCGCGCGAGGATTTCCTGGAAGACGCGCAGCAAATCGAAGGCGCCGGCCGAGACCTCGGGGTTGCTCTTGTCGGTTTCGAGCGGGGCGCGGGTGTAGACGGCGCGCTCCACGGTGGCGCGCGACCAGAGCATCTCGGCCGCGGCCTTGTACCTCTGGTGTTCCAGCAGGCGCTCGACCAGGTCGCGGCGGGGGTCCAGCGCCTCAGCTTCGTCCTCGCTCGTGGCCGGGTCGCGCGGCAGGAGCATGCGCGACTTGATCTCGATGAGCGTGGCGGCCATGACGAGGAAGTCGCCGGCGACGGTGATGTCCAGGCCCTGCAACAGGCGGAGGTGGCGCAGGTACTCGTCGGTGATGCGGGCGATGGGGATGTCGTAGACGCTGACCTGCTCCTGCCGGATGAGGTAGAGCAGCAGGTCGAGCGGGCCGGCGAACTCGCCGAGAACGAGCTTGACCTCCTCGCTGCCGCGCTCGGCCACGATCTCGGGCGAGGCGCCCGCGACGTTTAGCTGCTGCCCCTCGGCCGCGCTCGCAATCGTCGTCTGCTCGGTCGGCTGCTCCCCCGCCGCCTCTCGTGTCTCGCGGTTCAAGACTCTCTGGCCCCCGCAAGGCCCATCCGCTCGCGGACGGCCCGCATCGTCGTGCCGGCTATCGAGCGGGCGCGCTCGGCCCCCTCGCGCAGCGTGCGGCGCAGCTCCTCGTCGCCGATGGCGCGCATCCGCTCCTGGAACGGCCGCAGGAATTCAATCGTCAAATCGGCAAGCTCCGCCTTGAGCTGCGCGTAGCCCTTGCCCTCGAAGTGGGCCTCGACCTGCTCGCGCTCCTGGCCGGTGAGCGCCTGGTAAATCGAGAGCAGGTTGGTGACGGCCGGGCGCGACTCGTCGAAGCGGATTTCGGCGCCCGAGTCGGTGACGGCCCGCTTGAACTTGCGATGGATGGCGTCCGGGTCGTCGTTGAGCATGATGGCGCCGCTCGTGTTCTCGTCAGACTTCGACATCTTCTTCGAGGGGTCGTCGAGCGCCTGAATCTTCGCCCCGACTTTCGGGATGAAGACCTCTGGCAGGCGGAAGGTCTCGCCGAAGTCGCGGTTGAACCGCTCGGCGATGTCGCGCGTCAACTCCAGGTGCTGTTTCTGGTCGTGGCCGACGGGCACGAGGTCGGACTGGTAGAGCAGGATGTCGGCGGCCATCAGCGCCGGGTAGGTCAGCAAACCCGCCGAGACGTTCCCGTGCTGCTTCTTCCCCTTGTCCTTGTACTGCGTCATCCGCTCCAGCTCCGAGATGCGGACCACGCAGTTGAAGACCCAGGCCAGCTCGGAGTGCTCGGGCACGTCCGACTGGACGAATACGGTCGAGACCTTCGGGTCGATGCCGGCGGCGAGGTAGACGCGGGCGACCTCCTCGGTCTTGGCGGCCAGCTTGCGCGGGTCCTGCGGGACGGTGACGGCGTGGAGGTTGACGACGCAGAAGAAGCTCTCGTACTCGCCCTGCAACTCGACCCAGTTGCGCAGAGCGCCGATGTAGTTGCCGATGTGGAGGTTGCCGGTCGGCTGCGCCCCGCTGAAAATCCGCTTTGCCATTTACTCGCCTGAGGTCGTTGATTCCGTGGTGGCTTGCCCACTAAGCCAGGAGCAGGAGCAGTACGAGCCTCCTGACGGGGGCTATGATCGCGCCGACGACGCCGAACCAGACGGCCGCGATCAGGATGAGCATGCTGTACTGCTCCAGCGTCTCCAGCGTCGGGTGTGCGCTCGCGGGCAGGACGGTGTAGAGGACCTTGCTGCCGTCCAGCGGCGGAATCGGCAGGAGGTTGAAGATCGCCAGCGAGAGGTTCATGAAGAGCCCCTGCGAGAGCAGCAGGAAGATCGGCTCGCTGATCGCGCCTAAGCCCCCGGCATCAGTCGCCGTCAGCATGCCGCGGGCGTCGCGCCCGAGTTCGAGCGTGCCGGTCGCAAGCATGGTCTTGAGGATGATGAAGGCGATGACGGCGATGAGCGTGTTGACCATGATGCCGGCCAGCGAGACCATCACGTTCGCCGTGTCCTTGTTGCGCCACCGCAAGGGGTTGACCGGCGTCGGCTTGCCCCACCCGATGAGCGGGATGAAGACGCCGAAGCCGGCCGCGCCGATGAAGTTGACGATGGGGATGAGCAGCGTGCCGACGGGGTCGGTGTGGGCGACCGGGTTGAGCGTGACGCGCCCCAGCAGGTAGGCCGTGTCGTCGCCGAACCGGTGCGACATCCAGGCGTGTGCCGCCTCGTGCGCCGAAATGGCGAACAGCAGCACGACGATGTAGATGATCAGCAGACCGAAGAGGTTTGAATCCAGCATCTCACACGCACCCGCGAAACGCCCGACACGAAGGAAGGCAAAGTAGCACGCGGATTTTTCGGGTGTCAAAAGAGGCGCGAGGCGCCCGCCGGCCCCCTGCGCGCCCGCCGCGCGCCGCTACTCAGGGCAGGAGCGTGCCCCTGACGCCGAGCGGGAGCATGTAGATCGAGTCGTTCGTGGCGACGGCGAGGTCGCCGCCCGGCCCGAAGGCCAGCCCGACGATGTTGGCACCGGCGACGAAGAGTTCGGCCCGCGCGCCGCCGGGCTCTATGCGGACGACGCCGCGCCGCCCGCCGTAGGAGGCGGCGACGTAGAGGTTGCCGTCGCGGTCGAAGGCCAGCCCGTTCGGCCGCCCCAGCCCCTTGAAAAAGACGGACGGGCGGCCGTCGCGCCCGACGCGGAAAATCGATTCGCTGCTCGACACGGTCGGCCCCGTCACGTAGAGGTCGTCGTCGGGGCCGAAGGCCATGTGGTAGGCCGCGACCGAGCGTTCCAGCAGCGCCCAGACCTCCGCCTCGCCGGCGCCGCCCACGCGGTGGATGGTGCCGGTCCGGTCGCCGACGTACATCCGGCCCCAGCGGTCGAAGGCGAGGCCGGTGGCGATGCCGAGGTTGCGGGCGAAGGGGATGACCTCGTGGAAGGCCGTGACGCGGTAGACCGTGCCGTCGAGCCGGCTGGTGACGTACATCTGCCGGTCTGCCCCGAAGGCGATGCCGGTCGGGTTGGTGATCTCGCCCGTCACGGGCGACAACTCGCCGTCGGGGCCGAGGCGGAACATCGAAACCGGCGTGCGCTGCCCGCGCGAGCCCGAGCGGGTCACGTAGAGCGAGCCGTCGTCGGGGTCGAAGGCAGGGTTGGCGACGAGGTGCAGGTCGTCGGCCGCCTTGCGCCCGACGACGAGCCGCGCCGAGTTGCTGCGCCCCCCGTCGGCGCTCAGGAGCACCGCTTCGTGCTCGCCGCCGCCGAGCGTCTCGGGCACCCGCGCCAGCACACGCCACGGCGCCACGCCCACCAGCCGCGCCGGCTCGCCGCCGAGCGTGGCGCGGCACTCGCGCAGGTTGCTCGTGTCGTAGCCCCTGCACTCGATGGCGACTTCGCCGCCCGGTATTGCCGCGGGCGGGCTCAAGCGCTCGATCACGTCTGAAGGCATCGCCGCTCCCGTCTGGTCTCTGACATGAGTGGGTCAATCATACGACGCTGGCTCGCCCGACGTAAATCGCCGGCCGCGCCGCGGGCCCGGCTTTGCTGACCGCGACGGCGACCGTTGTGCTATAATTCGCGCCTGTTGGCTTCCAACTCGCTGCGGCCCGCGGGGCTCGGAGGGTCTCCGGCCCCGGCCACCGGCTGAGGCCGCAGAGGTGCTCATGCGACACGTCAGACTGTCTGCGCACGGAGCGACAACGAAGGGATTTGAGCAGCGTCCGACTAAGCCCGCTCGCTTCACTCTACTTCTAACTTGAAGCGCGAGAGCAGCGCACCGAACGGCAACTCCAAGCCGCGCGGTGCGTTTCGCCTTTTCGGGCGGGCCGCGGCGTTGCGGAGGGAAAGACCATAGCCAGCGTACAGGGTAACACGCAGGGGCTGAAGCCGAACCAGTTGCGGCGCATCGAGAAGCTCTACTCGCGCCGCGTCGCCCCGCAGCAGGTCGTCAGCCCGGAGTTCGCGCGCCAGCTCTCGGAGCTGTCGCACGAGACGCGCCGCCAGATCGGGGCGCTCATCGACCGCAAGGGCTACGTCGAGTACGTCGTCGTCGGCGACGCCCGCCGCATCGAGTGGCCCGACCTCAAGCGCACCCGCGTCGGCTCGGACCGCTTCCGCGGCCTGCGCGCCGTCCACACACACCTGCGCGGCGAGGAGCTGACGCAGGACGATTTGAACGACCTCGCCCTGCTCCGGCTCGATTTGATGGTGGCCGTCGAGGTGGACGAGCGCACGGGGCTGCCGGGCCGTGTCAGCGGCGCCCACCTCCTGCCCTCGACGGCCGAGGAGGTCGAGTTCGAGACTGCCGAGTCGGCCGGCTACGCCTTCTTCGAAGCGCCCGCCGCCTCGCAGCTCGACGTGGTCTTCACCGAGCTGATCGACTCGCTCGAAGAGGAGATGGCGCGTAACCGCCGGGCCGGCCGCCGCGCCGCCGCGCGCGACCGCGCCATCCTCGTCGGCGTCACCACCGGCTCGCCCTATGAGTCCGAGGAATCGATGGCCGAGCTGCGCGAGCTGGCCCTCTCGGCCGGCATCATCGTCCTGCACGAGATCATCCAGCGGCGCCAGGCCATAGACCCGCGCACCGTCCTCGGAAAGGGCAAGCTCGACGAGCTGATCGTCCGCGCCCTGCGCATCGGCGCCGACCTCATCGTCTTCGACCGCGAACTCTCCCCCGCGCAGGTCCGCTCGATCACAGAGGCCACAGACCTCAAGGTCATAGACCGCGCGCAGCTCATCCTCGACATCTTCGCCCAGCGCGCGCAGACCAGCGAGGGCAAGATTCAGGTCGAGCTGGCGCAGCTCCGCTACATGCTGCCGCGTCTCATCGCCGGGCAGGACTCGGCCTTTTCGCGCCTCGCGGGCGGCATCGGCGGGCGCGGCCCCGGCGAGACGAAGCTGGAGACCGACCGCCGCCGCGTGCGCGACCGCATCAACCGGCTCGAACGCGAGATCGAGAACCAGCGGCAGCGCCGCCAGCAGCGGCGGAAAGAGAGGACGCGGCGCGAGCTGCCGATCATCTCCATCGTCGGCTACACGAACGCCGGCAAGTCTACGCTGCTCAACACGCTCACTTCGAGCGAGGTGCTGGCCGAGCAGCGGATGTTCGCCACGCTCGACCCGACCTCGCGCCGCCTGCGCCTGCCGCGCGAGCAGGAGGTCATCATCAACGACACGGTCGGCTTCATCCGCGACCTGCCGCCCGACCTCATCGCGGCCTTCCGCGCCACGCTCGAAGAGATTTCCGACAGCGACGTGCTGATCCACCTCGTTGACGCCTCGAACCCGCGCTGGCAGCAGCAGCTCGAATCCGTCGAGCGTATCCTCGCCGACCTCGGCCACGCAGACCTGCCGCGCATCGCGGCCTTCAACAAGGCCGACCTGCTCTCGCCCTCGGACCTCGAACTGCTGCTCCGGCAGGCTTCGCAGAACGGCGAGCGCGAGGCGGTCGCCGTCTCGGCCATTGATCCGGCGACGCTCCGACCACTGCTCGAACGCGTCGGCGAAATTCTCGCCCGCGACCTGACGTTCGGGGCGTCCCGCACCGACGACGCAGACGACGCAGACGACGCCGAGGGCGGCGCGGAGCGGGACGAAGCGCCCGAGATCGAAGGGACAGACGCCGAGGGGCAGGAGGCCGAAGGGGCCGACGAGTCGGACGAGTCAGGCCGCCGCGGGCCTGGGGCGGAGGGCACGGGCCGCCGCGCCGTCGTCAATTAAGGGCCGCCCCTTCAAAGCAAGGACCGTGATGTCTCTCAAAGGACGCCGCCCCCGTTTCACGACCCCGCTTGACGAGGTCCGCAAGCGAGTCCTCGGCGCGCTGGCGCGGCCGCTCAAATACTTCCGCCCGACGACGCGCTTCCTCATCGGCTTCTTCGTGCTCGCGCTGCTGAGCACCCTGCTGCTGGCCCGCACCCGCTCGACCATGCCGGCGGCCGAAACCTACTCGGAAGGCGACGTGGTCCGCGCCGACGTGGTCGCCCCCGCCGACTTCACGGCCGAAGACGCGGCCGAGACCGAGCGGCGCCGCGAGGCCGCGCGCCGCGCGGCGCCGCCCGTCTGGCGCTACGACCCCGGCCGCGTCGAGGACGCCATACGCAGCTTCCGCTCCAACTGGTCGGCTCTGCGCTTACAGGCCGAGGCCCGCACCGGCTCCGGCTCGAACGCCAACGCCGAGCGCCCCGAGCTGCTCTGGCCCGGCGCGGCCCCCGACCGCCAGACAATCGCCGTCGCCGTCGCCTCGCGCCGCTTCGACCCCGAAACGCTCGAAAACATCACCCGCATGATCGCAGAGGCCGGCGCCGGCTTCGTCTTCGACGACAGCGAGGCCGCGCAGGTCCGCGCGCAGGTCCGGATCGTGGACGTGCAGACCGGCGCGCAGACCACGGCCGACACATCGCAGAGCCGCTTCGTCTCGCTCGAAGCGGCGCGCGAGAGTCTGCGCGGCCGGCTGGCGGGGCTGCCCGGCTGGAAGGAGGACGAGAAGGAGGCGCTGGCCGGCGCGCTCGTGCCGCTGCTGCGGCCCACCGTCACCTTCGACGAGAACGCGACCGGGGACCTGCTCGAAGCGGCCGTCAGGAGCGTGCCGCCGGCCGTCGTCGTCCTCAAGCGCAACCAGGTGGTGGCGCGCGAGGGCGACACCGTCACCAACCAGATGCTCAGCCAGTTCGCCGCCATCCGCGAGTATGGCCGCTCTGAGCGCCGGCCCCAGTTCTTCATCGGGACGCTCCTCTTCGTGGCCGCGCTCTACTGGGCCGCCTGGCGCTTCACCGAGTACCGCTCGACCATCACGACGCTGCCGCTCTCGCCGCTCAGGGCCTTCACGCTCGTCGGCCTCACGGTCCTCGTCCAGCTCGCGCTGATGCGCGTCGGCTTCACCCTGGCCGAGTCCATCGCCGCGCAATCGACCCACGCGCCCGCCAACGACGCCACGCTCTGGAGCTTCGCCATCCCGTTCGCCGCCGCCGCCCTGCTCGTCACGCTGCTGGTGGACACGCAACTGGCGCTGATCACGGCGGTCCTGACGGCCCTCTTCGCCGGCCTGCTGACGCCCTCCGGGATGCTGACGACCTGCTTCGCACTGGTCTCGGGCTCGACGGCCATCTACGGCATCGGTCGCTACGCCGAGCGCCAGTCGGTGACGAGGGCGGGGCTGATCGTCGGCGTCGTCAACGTCCTGCTGGCCGTCGCCGTCCTGCTCGCGGCGCAGAAGCCTTTGACGCTGAACGCGCTGCTGCTCGGCGCGGCCTGCGGCATCGCGGGCGGCGTCCTGACGGCGGTCTTCGCCGCAGGGCTGCTGCCGGTCAACGAGTCGCTCTTCGGCATCCTGACCGACGTGAAGCTGCTCGAACTGTCGAACGCAGACATCCCTGTCCTCAGCCAGCTCGCCCTGCGCGCGCCGGGCACCAACCAGCACTCGCACGCCGTCGGCAGGCTGGCCGAAGACGCCTGCCGCGCCATCAACGCCAACCCGCTGCTAGTCCGCATCGGCGCGCTCTACCACGACATCGGGAAGCTGGCCGCGCCGCACATGTTCGTCGAGAACCAGACGGGCGACAACGCGCACGACCGCCTTCGCCCCTCCCAGAGCGCCCGCATCATCACCAGCCACGTCACCTACGGCCTCAAGCTCGCCGGCGAGATCGGCCTGCCGCGCCAGATCGCCGACTTCATTCCGCAGCACCACGGCACGCGCACGCTCCACTACTTCCTGCGCAAGGCCGAGTCGGAGGCGCGCGAGGGCGAGGCTGTTGACGAGCAGGAGTTCCGCTACCCCGGCCCCAAGCCGCAGTTCAAGGAGGCGGCCGTGATGATGCTCGCCGACAGTTGCGAGGCCGCGGCCCGCTCGCTCGCCCGCCCCGACCCCGAGAACATCCGCGCCATCGTCGGCAAAATCTTCGACGCCATCGTCAGCGACGGCCAGCTCGACGAGTGTGACCTCTCGCTGCGCGAGCTGCACGCCGTCCGCGAGGCCATGACCACCTCGCTCACCGCCATCTACCACGCCCGCATAGACTACCCCGGCTTCAACCCGCCCTCGCTCGACCCCTCGCAGCCGGCCCTCCCCCGCCCCGAGCTCGACAGCGAGGAGCGCGGCGTCTCCTACTCGCGCCCATCCGAGGTGCCCATCAGCAAGGGCGGCGAGGTCGAAGACGAGGCCCTGACCGGCAAAGGAAAAAGGTAAGCCGAAAGAACGGGAGGGGCGGCGGAGTGCGCGGCGGGCGCCCGCGGGCGCGTTAACGCCCCGACGGCTGGAAACCGCCGCGCAGCCGCTCGTAGGTCGCGCGGAGGTCTTCGGGGAGGACTCGCGACTCGGCCACGGTCGTCATGAAGTTGGTGTCGCCGCCCCAGCGCGGCAGGACGTGGAGGTGGAGGTGATCTGAGACGCCGGCGCCGGCCGCCTTTCCGAGGTTCATGCCGAGGTTGAAGCCGTGCGGGCGGTAAACTTCGAGCAGCGCCGCCTGCGCCCGCTTGGCGAGGTCTGTCATCTCGTCGGAGGTTTCCTTGGGGAGCCCGGCGAAGTCGGCCGTGTGCTCGAAGGGTACGACCATGAGGTGGCCGCTCGTGTAGGGGTAGACGTTGAGGACGACGAAGTTGTGGCGGGCGCGGTGAAGGATGAAGGCCCGCTCGTCGTCGCCGAGCGCGGCCAGCCCGCAAAAGACGCAAGCCCCGCCGTGGCCCGTCTTCTCGCCGCTAGTGCCCTTGATGTAGTCGTAGCGCCACGGCGTGAAAAGCCTGTCCACCTTCGCCGCCCTCCCCTCGGCCCGCAAAAAAACTCCCGACATCAGGCGAAGGGTGAGTTCTCCCCGCCGCCCGCGTCCTGGCCGCCGACGGGCGCTGGAGGCGGCTGGCCGTCTCCAGCCGACGACGCACGGCCCGCCGGCTGGTCTTCGTTAATCAACTCCTTGAGGTCCTTGCCGGGCTTGAAGTAGGGCACGCGCTTGGCCGGGATGTCGACGGGCGCGCCCGTCTTGGGGTTGCGCCCCCGCCGCGCTCCGCGCGAGCGGACGCGGAAGCTGCCGAAGCCGCGCAGCTCGATCTTCTCCCCCTGATTGAGCGTCTCGATGATGCTCTCGAAGACCACCTCGACCAGACGCTCGGCGTCCTTCTTGGTCAAATCCGCGGCGCGGGCCACGTCCTCCACCAGCTCAGCTTTAGTCATAAGGCTTTCAGCCCTCAAGCAGGGATCATGGTTAAAATTCCGAGAATCGGGGGCGGGTCGAACGACGGCGAAAAGACTCGACGCCTAAACTTAGCAGATGAGAGAGCGGCGTGGCAAGGCTGAAGCCCTCGCGCCTCAACGGTTTAGCGGCCGCCGGCGCGGGGCCCGAAGGGCAAAAGAAAAACGTGCCGGGGATGGCCCCGGCACGTTTCGTCTTTCGGCATCGCGGAGGGCTAGCGGCCGCCCTCGCCCTCTCCGCCGCGCTTGTTGAAGAAGTCGGCGAGTTCGCCGAGCGAGGCCATGCCGCCGCCGGCGTCTGACGTGTAGGTCTTCACGTCAACAATCGGCTCGTCGGAAGAGACGGCGCGGTGCGAGAGCCCGATCTTCTTCGACTCCTGCTCGATGCGGAGGATGCGGAACTGCATCTCCTGCCCGACCTGCGCGGCGTCCTCCGGCTTTTCGACCCGGTCGTCCGACAGCTCCGAGACGTGGCAGAGACCTTCGAGCCCCTCGGCCAGTTCGACGAAGGCGCCGAAGTTGGCGAAGCGCGTGATCTTGCCCGCCACGATGTCGCCCGGCTTGTGCTCGTTGATGAACTTGTCCCAGGCGCTCGGCTCCATGTCCTTGATCGAGAGCGAGAGCCGGCGGTTATCGGAGTCGATGTTGGTGATGACGGCCTCGATCTCCTGCCCCTTCTTCAAAGCCTCGCCGGGGTGCTTGATGCGCTTGTTCCAGGAGATGTCGGAGACGTGGACGAGGCCGTCCACCCCGTCCTCGACCTCGACGAAGGCGCCGAAGTCGGTCAGGTTGCGGACGCGGCCGCGCACGCGGTCGCCGATGTGGTAGCGCTGGTGCAGCGTCTCCCAGGGGTTCGGCTGCGTCTGCTTCATGCCGAGGCTGATGCGCCGCGCGCGCGGGTCCACGCCGAGCACCTCGACCTCCACGGTCTCGCCGGGGTTGACCAGCTTCGACGGGTGCTTCATCCGCTTCGACCAGGTCATCTCGGAGACGTGGACGAGGCCCTCGACGCCCGGTTCGAGCTCGATGAAGGCGCCGTAGTCGGTGACCGAGGCGATCTTGCCCTGGAGCCTGGTGCCGATGACGAACCGCTCCTGCACGCTCTCCCACGGGTCCGGGAGCAACTGCTTGTAGCCGAGGCTGACACGCTCCTTGTCGCGGTCGAACTTCAGCACCTTGACCTGAACGTGGTCGCCGACCCTGAACATCTCGCCGGGGTTCTGTAGGCGGCCCCAGCTCATGTCGGTGACGTGGAGCAGGCCGTCGATGCCGCCGAGATCGACGAAGGCGCCGTAGTCGGTCAGGTTCTTGATCTGCCCCTCGACGATGATGCCCTCTTCGAGGTTCGACAGCGTCTCGCCCTTCTTCGACTGGTTCTCATCGTCGAGAATGGCCTTGCGCGAGAGCACCACGTTCGACCGCTTGCGGTTGAGCTTGATGACGCGGGCCTCGATCTCCTGGTTGCGCAGGGATTCGAGGTTGCGGATGGGCCGCACGTCCACCTGCGAGCCGGGGAGGAAGGCCGCCACGCCGTCCACGTCCACGCGCAGGCCGCCCTTGACGCGCTCGATGACGCGCCCCTTGACCGGCCGGCCCTCGCGGTAAGCCTCTTCGAGCACGTCCCAGGAGCGCATGCGGACGGCGTCGGCGCGCGAGAGCACGGGCACGCCCTCCTGCGACTCCATGTGCTTGACCAGCACCTCGACCTCGTCGCCGCGCTTGACCGTCACCTCGCCGTTCTCCATGAACTCTTCGACGGGGACGATGCCTTCGGACTTGAAGCCGAAGTCAATGACGACCGCCCGGTCGTTGACGCCGACCACGGTGCCGCGGACGACCGAGCCTTCCTGGAAGGCGGCCTGCTCCTGCTCGTACTGGTCGAGCATGGCGCCGAAGTCGAAGGCGTCGCCGCGCGGCTCGTCGTCCTCGTCGTCGGCGGCCTGCTCGTCAGAGGCGGCCGGTTTGGCGGCCTGCGGCTGCGCGGGCGATGCGGCCTGCTGACCGGCCCCGGCGGCGGCCGCGGCGGCCTGCGGCGCAGTCTCGCCGCCCTGGGCGGCCTCGGTGGCCGGCGCGGGCGACGCGGCCTGTTCGTCGTTGGTTTCGCCGTTAGTCGGCTTGGTCTCTTCGGTTGACATGAACTCCTGCGGACTCCTGCTGGTGGATTCTTCTGCCGCGGCCTGAGAATTTTCCCTCACGCCCCTACCGGGCGGCAAGCCCTGCGGCCGGCGGTCGCGGCCCGAAGACCGCGCGGCGGCGCGCGCCGGATGGCCTGTGCTTAGCTTGGACGATTGACGGAAGCCGGAGGGTTGAGGCGGGAGATGTGGGCCGAAGCCCTGAGGTCGGGATGCAACTGAAATTCAACAAACTTCCTCGCGCCCGTGGATCACCCGCGTGACCCGCCAATCACCTGCTAATCTGCCAGGTAGGTTGGCAATTTACACAGGGCCGCAACCGCGTGTCAAGGCGCAAGCGGCCAAAAACGGGTGGGCGGGAGCGGGGGCGGGCGCTGGCCCGTGGCCGCGCCGCCCCCGCCCCCGCCCGCCGGACTTCGTCGGCTCAGCGCGTGGCCGCGTCCGCCCCGGAGCGGCGCGCCACGAAGACGCCGGCCGAGTGTGAGCCGACGTAAATCTTGTTCCCGTCGCGCGGGTCGAAGGCCAAGGCCCAGACGCGCCGGCTGGGGAGCTGCGGGTCGAGCCGCTGCCAGGTCATCCCGGCGTCGGCCGAGCGGAAAACGCCGCCGCCCTCGGCCGGGGTGAAGACGCGCCCGCCCCGCTCGTAGGCGTTGCCGACGAAGACCTCGTCCGGGTTAGCGGGGTTGATGAGAACGCTGGTGAAGTTGCCGAGCGGGAGGTTGCCCCCGCGCCGCGTCCAGCGCCGGCCGCCGTCGTGCGAGACGTAGAGCGTCTGCGTGGTCCCGACGTAGACGTGCGGGCGCTTCGGGTCGCGCTCGATGACGTTGACGGGCGCCTCGGTCGGCACTCCCCTGACCTGCTCCCAACTCTTGCCCGAGTCGCGCGAGACCAGCACGCCCGACTTCGAGGTGCCGACGTAGATGGTCTCGGGGTCGGAGGCGAGCGTCGAGATGCACAGGGTGCGCATGTCGAAGCCGCCGGACCCGTAGGCGACGGCCTCCCAGCCCTGCTCGGGGTCGTAGGTGCGGAAGAGGCCGGCGTTGGTGGCGGCCAGCATGCCGGGGCGGCCGTCGCGCCGGTCGTGGGTGTGAACGAGCAGGTTGATGGTGTCGGTCAGGTAGATCGGCGCCTCCTGCATGGCGCCGGCAGCGGCCGCGCCGTCCTGCATCCCTCCGCCGAGGCCGAGGGCGGCGAGCGTCGTCGCGCCCATCTGGCCGGTGACCGGGATGCCGCGCGCGGCCTGGAAAGCCCTGAGCGCCGCGACCGTCTTCGTGCCTGCGACGCCGTCGGGCGTGCCCGTGTCGAAGCCTGCGAGGTTCAGCGCCTCCTGCGCCCGCTTGACTGCCGCGCTCCGGGTCGGCCTGGCCGCGGGCTTCTTGCCTTTGCCCGCGGGGGCGGGCTTCGGAGCGCCGAGCGGCGCCCAGGACACGCCGCGGTCGGCCGAGCGGTAGAGACCGTAGTTGGTGCCGAGATAGATGACATCGGCGTTGGCCGCGTCCTGCAAGATGGAGTAGGCGATCAGCCGGGCCGGCATGTTGCGCGCCGAGAGCTTCCAGCTCTGGCCCCCGTCGTCGCTCGTGTAGAAGTAGCCTCCGCCGGTCGCCGTGTTGATGGTCGCGGCGTAGACGCGGTTGGGCCGTTCGCGGTCGGGCAGCACTGAGTAGGCACGCCGGCCCGAGTAGCCCTCGTTCGAGGGGGCGAAGTTGCGCCCGCCGTCGCGCGAGACCATCACGCCGTAGTTGTTGGTGCCGATGAAGACCACGTCGGGGTTGTTCTTATGGACGGCGATGGCGTTGATTTCGAAGCCCTGGCGGTTGGTGGTGACGCGCCAGTCGGCCCCGCCGTTGGCCGAGAGCCAGAAGCCCTCGGTCGTGCCGGCGTAGACGATCTCGGACCGGGCCGGGTTCTGAAGGATGGCGCGCGTGCGGCGCGACTGCGACGGGATGCCGTTGACCTTGCGCCAGGTGGCGCCGGCGTTCTTGGTCTCGTAGATGCCGCTGCACGCCGACATGATGACGTGATCGGGGTTCCGCTCGTCGATCTCGATGGCGAAGATGTCGGAGTCGTCGATGACGCCGGTCTTGGTGATGCTCCAGGTCTTACCGCCGTCGGTCGTCTTGTAGGGCAAGTACCAGGTTCCGGCGTAGATGACGTTGGAGTCGCGCGGGTCCACGGCCAGCGACTCGATGTTGATGAGGCCGGGCGTGGCCTGCGTCGGCAGAAGCTCCCAGGAGTCGCCAGAGTCGGTTGAGCGGTAGATGCCGCGGTTGGTGCCGGCGAGCAAAATGTCCGGGTCCTTGGGCGCCTGCGTGACCGAGTGGAGCGCCTCGCCCTTCAGCTCCTCGGCCTCCTTCCAGGTCCGGCCCCCATCCTTCGTCTTGAAGAAGCCGCCCGGCTCCTTGTGGCGGTGCGCGGCCGCGTAGAGAGTGTTCGAGTCGCGCGGGTCCACGATCAGGTGGTCCATGATGAGGCCGGGGCGGTTGAAGCCTTCGAGGCGCGCCCAGGTCTCGCCGCCGTCGTCGGAGCGGTAAATCTGCCCGTCGATAGTGCCGAAGTAGAGGCGGTTGGCGTCGCGCGGGTCAAAAACGAGCGAGCGCACGTCGCCGCCCATCGGACCCGTCACGGCCCAGTTCATCAGGCGCGCGCCGGCGGCGTCCGAGTCGGCGTCGTTGGCCGAGGCGGCCAGACCCACCGCCGCGCCCGGCAGGAGGAGCGCGGTCAGCAGGAGCGTCGGGAATAAAAATCTGAGCGAGCGTTTCATCATCCGTTACACCAAAGTCTCCTCGGGGCTTTGAAACTTCGCGGCCGGGGGACCGCAGGAACACGCCTAAGTTCTATATCACAGCCGGCCGCGATTAGAGGAAGTGCGCGCGTCGGTGGCAACATTTGTGATGCCACGTGCAGGGGCGCCGTTGTACGTTTCGGCTGCCCCGGCGGGGCGCATAAAGAAGCGGGCGGCGCTTTCCGTGGTGGAAGCGCCGCCCGCTCGGTTCGGGCCGCCGCGGCGTTTTTGAGGCGCCGCGGCGGGCTGTTCAGGGTTTACTCGTCGTCGTCGCGGCGCGTGCGGCGTCGCGGCGCGCGGCGCGGGGCCGTCGTGCGGACCTCGCTCGCGTCAACCGTCGGGCTGAGCGCGGGCTCCTCGGCGCCGGACGGTACGATCCAGAGTTCGACCGTCAGGTCTTCGCGGAAGCCGCCGTCCACCGTCCTGATGCGCGACGGGTCGATGCCGCGGGTGTTGACGAGGTAGTTGCGGGCACGCTCGGCGCGGGCCTGGGCCTCGCCACGCCGCCCGACGCGGCCGCCGTAGGCGATGACGTAGCCCTGGGCGGTCGGGTCGTTCTGCAACTCGATGGCGAAGTTGTCGAGGCGCGCCTTCTCGTCGTTGAACCGGATGTTGCCGTACTCATCAACCTTGCGAGCCAGAGGCTGCGGCGGGAAGCTCGTCGTACAGCTATCCGAGGTCGGGCAGCTCGCGGCGTAACCGCCCACGTCAACCGTGGCCGTGACGGTGTTGCCGGGAACGCCCGAGGTGTCGACCGTGATGGTGCTGGTGCCCTGGCCGCTGACGATGGTGCCGGCCGAGACGGTCCAGTTGAAGGTCGGCGTGACGTTCGGGTCGCCGTCTCTCACGCTCGCCGTGAAGGTCACGGTGTCGCCGCGACGCGCGGTATCCGGGCAGCTCACGTCAACCGTCGGGCACCGAATGGGCGGCGGCGCGACGCACGGGCAGCGGTCAACGGTGACTTCCGTGGTGGCGAACGAGACGCAGCCGCAGCCGTCGTCAACCTCGACCGTCACGGTGTAGGTGCCCGGGGCCACGCCCGTCAGGTCGAGGGTCGCGTTCGGGCCGTCGCCGACGATGCGCCCGCCGGTCGTCGAGTAGGTGTAGAGCAGCGTGTCGCCGTCCGGGTCGGAGGCGGTGGCCGAGAGCTGGACCTGCGAGCTGGTCGGCGTGCAGGTCTCGCTCGGGCGTTCGTTGCCCACGCAGTCGGCGGCGAGCGTGACGCGGCTCGTCGAGGCCGTCAGGCTGACGGTCGGCGGCTGGTTCGGGAAAACGTCGGGCAGCCGCTCGTTGCGGTGGCCGATGAAGAACTGGAAGCCGAACCCGTGCGGGTCCGTCGACGGCCTGAACCCGGCCGGGAACGCCGTGTCGTTGTCGCCGAACAAACCGCCCAGCGGGCGCTCGCCCTGCTGGTTGAGGTGTGCGCGATACCAGAAGCTCATGCCGAACCAGCGGCGCGGGTAGACGCGGACGCCGGCCAGGAAGTCGGTCGGATGGTTCTCGAAGGAGTTCGGCGTGCGGCCGCCCACGTAACGGGTGTTCCTCAGCTCGAAGATGGGCTGGAAGAAGCGGTTGACGGGGAAGTCGAAGCCGATGCCCGAGACGAATTCGTCAGGCCGGTCGAGCAGGTTGACCTCGCGGTTGCCGCCGAGATCGGACTGCGGGTTGCTGTTCAGGATGTAGCCGAGGTTGGCCGAGACGTTGACCGAGCGGCTCAGGCGGCCCGAGACGAAGCCGATCAGGCCGAAGTCGCCGATGTCTGCGCCGGCGCCGGCGCCGCGCTGGAGCTGGTTGAAGCCGGCGCCGTCGTCGGGCTTGTCAAGATAGAAGCGCCAGAAGGGCACGATGCCGACGCCGAGCGGGTTGTTCGGGCCGGTGAACCGAATCTTGGCGCCGACGTTCATCACGCCGAAGCTCGACTCGCCCCAGAGCCGGTTGGCGAAGGGAGCGTCGGGCAGGTAGGTCGGGCAGGTGGTGAACGTGGCCGGGACCGTCAGCGTGTTGAAGGTCAGGTTGGCCGGGATGGTCCGGGTCGCCAGCACGACGCCCGGCAGGAGCGAGCCGCAGGGCGAGCCGATGCCGGGGAAGTTGGCCGCGGCGCCGAAGTTACTGTTGCTGCCGCCGGTCGGGGCGCCGAGGACACTGACGAACGGCGGCGCGATGTTGTTTCCCGTCAGCCCGAGGTTCGGGCCGGGGCCGCCGATAAACGGGAACTGCACGAACGGCTGGTTGCCGGCCGGCCGGAAGACGGCGCCCGTGCCGACGGTCGGCCCGCTAACGCGCTGCGGGGCCAGGATGATGGCCGCGCCGCTGCGGAGGTTAGCGAATCCGGCGCCGAAGAAGAGCTGCGAGTTCGGCAGGTAGGCCGCCGACAGGTGGGCCGGATGGTTGATCTTCATGCCGCGCCAGCCGGTCGTGCTGAAGAACAACTCAAGGTGGTCGCTCAGGCCGACGTTGAAGCTGAGCGGGATTTCGGTGATGTCAACGTTGCCGGGGTCGCGGTCGTAATTGCTGTAAGCGACGCTGAAGGTGAACTCACCCCGGCGCAGCGTGTCGCCGTCGTAGATAGTGAAGAGGCCGGTGGGGCCTCCCGGGGGGGCGCCGGTCCCGACGGTCGGGGCTTGATTGCGCGGATCATTAGCCGGCCTGAGCGTCTGGGCCGAAACGGCAGACAGCAGGACCAAACTGGTGAGCGTTACGAAGAACGCTCTTCTCGCGAGTCTCATCGCATTCCTCCTGCGAAATGAGTTTGAATTTTTGCGGAAGAGGGCGACCGTGTTCCGCTCTGGCCGTCTCGCCGCTCCCCCCCAATAATGTAGGGAGGGCTGGCGGCGGCGGCGCGGCTGGAACGCGGACGCTCCAACTACAAGCCTGCAAACCTTCAATTCAAACGAACTGCTACCGCCCTCGGACGTCCAAGACTTGTAGGTGGAGCGGAGCAGCGAGAGGAGCCTGAACGCTTTAACGTTCGCGGGCGCTGGTACTGCCTCTTTGCGCCTCTCAACTGGGCTGTTTCGTGTGTTTTTGGGTCGGGCGCCCTGCTAATCGAAGCGGGAGCGCCCGCGGTGTCGTCGCTTGGTGCCCTACGACCGTGGCGCCGAAACCGACTGGACGGACGCCGGCCACAGAGCACCAAAATTCCGCCTGACCATACTCCACTTAGGGACGGAAATCAAGACTTTTTCGCTACTTAGCGCGAAAAAGTGTACACATTTTTGTCACGCGTAGATGCCGCGCATCCGCGTGTCGTAGGCCACGCGGTCGATGGCTAACATGTAGGCGGCGGTGCGCGTGTCGACCTGGTGCGTCTCGGCGTACTTCGCCACGTCGTGGAAGCTGGCGACCATCACGTCCTGGAGCCGCTCGTTGACCACGTCCTCCTTCCAGAAGTAGCCCATACGGTCCTGGACCCACTCGAAGTAGGAAACGGTGACGCCGCCGGCGTTGGCTAGGATGTCGGGGATAACGAAGACCCCGTTGTTGTGGAGGATGGTGTCGGCGGCGGCCGTCGTCGGGCCGTTGGCGCCCTCGGCCAGGATTTTGCACCGGATGCGGTGGGCGTTCTCCGAGGTGATCTGGTTCTCGGTGGCACACGGGGCCAGCACCTCGCACTCGATTTCGAGCAGGCCCTGATTTGAGACCTGCTCGGCGCCGGGGAACTCCTGGAGCGAGCGGGTGTTTTGCAGGTGCGTGAGGGCGGCCGGGATGTCTATGCCTTCCGGGTTGTAGATGCCGCCGAAGATGTCCGAAATGGCGACGACCTTGTAGCCTGCCTCGTGGAGCAGGCGCGCCCCGATGCCGCCGACGTTGCCCGAGCCCTGGACGACGACCCTGGTGTTGGGCGGCGAGAGCTTGAACTTCTTGACCGCCTCGTTGACGACGAAGAGCAAGCCGCGCCCCGTCGCCTCGCGCCGGCCGCGCGAGCCGCCCAGCTCGACCGGCTTGCCCGTGACCACGGCGTTGACGGTGTGGCGGGCGTGCATGGAGTAGGTGTCCATGATCCAGGCCATCGTCTGCTCGTTCGTGTTCATGTCGGGCGCCGGCACGTCCTTCTCCGGCCCGATGATGTCGATCAGCTCGGCCGCGTAACGGCGCGTCATCCGCTCCAGTTCGCCGAGGCTCATCACCGAGGGGTCGCAGACGACGCCGCCCTTGCCGCCGCCGAACGGCACGTTGACGACTGCGCACTTCCAGGTCATCCAGGCCGCGAGCGCCCGCACCTCGTCAATCGTCACGTCGGGCGCGTAGCGGATGCCGCCCTTGGCCGGGCCGCGCGCGAAGTTGTGCTGGACGCGGTAGCCCTCGAAGACCTCGATGCGCCCGGAGTCCATCCGCACGGGGATGTAGACCTTCAGCTCGCGGTTCGGCACGCGCATCACGGCGTAGAGGTCCGGGTTCAGGTCGAGGAGCTGGGCGGCGCGGTCGAATCGCTCCATCATGGACTCGAACGGGTTCTCCTCCCTGATGCGCCGCGGGTCATCCATCATCGCCTTTGTCATATTCTTCTCCGAAACGTGACAAGTAAACGGTGACTAGTGACAAGAGAAGAAGATTGCTCTTTCTTGTCACTTGTCACTTGTCACCCGTCACGGCTTTTAAGACTTCGTTCATCGAGCCGCTGCGGTAGCCGTGCAGATCGAGCGTGACGTAGCGGAAGCCGAGCGCGCGAAAAGCTCGGGCCAGCTCGTCGGCCGTCTCGCGCCGCAGCGCGCGGTCGAGTTCTTCGGGCGCCACTTCGAGCCGCACCAGCTCGCCGTGGTGCCTGACGCGGAAGACGCGGAAGCCGAGGCCGCGCATGGCCTCCTCGCCGCTGTCCACGGCGCGCAGCCGCTCTATGGTGACGGGCGTGCCGTAGGCGATGCGCGACGACAGGCAGGGGCTCGCTGGCTTGTCCCATGTCGGGAGCCCGGCGCGGCGGCTTAGTTCGCGCACCTCGGACTTCGTCATCCCGACCTCGACGAGCGGGCTGCGGACGCCGCGCTCGGAGGCGGCCGCGCGGCCAGGCCGGTAGTCGCCGAGGTCGTCGGTGGTCGAGCCGTCGAAAACCGCGGCGAGCCCGCGGGCCTCGGCCAGCGGGGCCAGCTTCGAGTAGAGTTCCGACTTGCAGAAGTAGCAGCGGTCGCCAGAGTTGCGCAGGTAAGAGGGGTCGGCCATCTCGGCGGTCTCGACCTCCTCGTGGCCGAGACCGAGCAGGCCGACCAGCCGCGCGACCTCGGCCCGCTCGCGCCCGGAGAGGCTCGGCGAGACGCCCGTCACGCAGAGCGCCCGGCCGCCGAGTTCTTCCGTTGCGACGTGGGCGACGTAGGTGCTATCGACGCCGCCGGAGAAGGCGACGAGGGCCGAGCCCGCCTCGCGGAAGAGTGAGCGCAGGGCGCGCTCTTTGGCCTCGGCCGCGGGAGAGACCGCGGCCGCTTCCCCGCCCTCCAACTCTTCCTCCAAAGTCAGACTGTTCACAACTCTCTTCCGCGGCCCCGAAAGGTGGGCGCAGGCCCGCGCCCCCACCATGCGGGGGCTGACCGAAGCCGGCGCGCTGTTAACTTAGCCTTTAATGCGGTGGAACTTTCGGCCGCGAATGTTAGCGCAGTGGGGCGGGGCACGCAACCCGCACGCGCCGCACGCCGTCTACGCGCGTGCGGCTGCGGCGGCGCTGGTGACGGTCGGGGCGTTGCGTGCTATCCTTAGCCCCACGCGGCAACCCAAAGTCTCCCGCGGCGGGCCGCGCCGAACCCCGGACAGTTTTACAGCCCGAGCTACATCCGATGTTCTCCTGCCTGCGCACAGAGGCCGCCGCCCTCTTTTTCGCCGCCCTGCTGCTCGTGGCCTGCGCCGGCACGACTGCCGCGCAGGACGACGAGTTGGGCGACGACGCGGCCGACCCCATCAAACTCTTCGACCGTGGGCAGGAGGCCCATGCCAGGCGAGAGTTCGAGCAGGCGCTCGAACTCTACGAAGAGGCCATCCGTCTCAAACCCGAGTTCCCAGAAGCCGAGTATCAACGCGCGGCCGCGCTCGCCTCGCTCGGCCGCCTGCCAGAGGCCGAGGCGGCCTACCGCCGCGCCTCTTCTCTGAACCAGAAGTGGGCGCTGCCGCACGCGGCGCTCGGCTCGCTGCTGCTGCGCGCGCCGGGGCGCGAGGCCGAGGCCGAGGCGCTCCTGCGCCGCGCAGTCGAGATCGAGCCGAAACACGTGTCGGCCTTAGCCGCGCTGGCCGAGTTGCGCGCGCGCGCGGGCGACGCGGCCGAGGCGGTCGCGCTCTGGCGCCGGGCCACAGCCCTCAGGGAGCAGGACGCCGCGCTGTGGCTGGCGCGGGCGCGGGCCGAGCGCGCGACCAAAGACCCTAATGCCGCGGCGCAGAGCTACGGCCGCGCTCTGGCGCTCGACCCCGACGGCAAGGAGGCCAGGCTCGGGCGGGCCGCCGCGCTCGTCGAGGCCGGTCAGGCCGAGGGCGCGCTGCCCGACCTGCGCGCCCTCGAAGAGCACGCCCGGGCCGACGCCCGCCTCGGCCTCGACCTCGCCAACGTCTACGGGCTCGCCGGCCGCGCTGAGGACGCGCGGCGCGTCTTCGAGTCGCTGCCGGAGTCGGCGCGCGACTCTGAAGAGGGCCGCCGACTGGGCGGGGCGCTGACGGCCCGCTGCGAGGAGACACAGGAGGCCATCGCGGCCCTCGAAAGGCTGGTCGAGCGCGACCCGAAGAACGCCGCCGCCCTCGCCTGCCTCGGCAGCCTCGCACGCACCTCCGACCCCCAGGTCTCGCTCGAATACTACCGCCGCGCCAGCGCCCTTGAGCCGTCTCGGGCCGAGTACGCCGTCGGCTTCGCCGCGGCCCTCGTCCAGCTTCGTCGGTTCGAGGAGGCGGTCGGGATTCTGCGCCGCGTCGTCGCGGCCGAGCCGAACAACTACGCGGCGCACGCCAACCTCGCCGCGGCCCTCTACGGGCAAAAGCTTTACAAGGAGGCCGTCCTCGAATACAAATGGGTCAGCCGCGCGCGCCCCGATCTGGCGGTCGTCCACTTCTTCATCGGCAGCGCGCACGACTACCTGGGCGAGTACGCCGAGGCCCTGGCCTCCTACGAGGCGTTCCTCGCCCGCGCCGACCCCCGAACCAATCAGCTCGAAATCGACAAGGTCAACTTGCGGCTGCCCACGCTACGCAACCAGATCAAGCGCGGCGAGGGCGTCAGGCAGCAGAGGAAGGCAAAGCGATGAAACGGGGAAGCAGCATCACGCCAACGGCCGGCCCGCGAGGGTCTTCTTCGTCGCCCGTAGCGGCGCGGGGGGCGCTCGCCCTCTCGCTGCTCGTCGCGCTCTGCGGCGCGGCGGCCGCTCAGGAGGGGCAGCCGGGCCAGCCGGGCCAGGCCCGCCAGCAGAAGGTGGAGGCCGGGCCGCCGCCGCTCAAGTACATCCCGGAGGAGTCGCGCCAGCGGCTCGCCGGGGCCAGGAACATAAAGGACCGCGTCAAGGTCAGCCTCGACATGGCCGAGGAGCGGCTGAGCATGGCGGCCGCGCACGTCGACGCAGACCGCTTCGAGGGCGCCACAGCCGAGCTCGGCATCTACGAGGCCGTCGTCAAGGACGCCATCAAGTTCGTGCAGAACTCCGGCCCCGTCACCAACAAGCAGCGCGACCTCTTCAAGCGCATCGAGCTGACGCTGCGCGCCCACACGCCGCGCATCGAGACCATCCGGCGCGGCCTGCCGGCCTCGCACGCCGTCCACATCGAGGCCGCCATCGAGTTCGTCCGCGACGCGCGCACCGAGGCGCTCGACGCCTTCTTCGACAACACCGTGCTGCGCGAACAGCAGTCGGTCAAGAGTCCCTCGGCCGCGGGCGTCCGCGCCGCCAGCGACGCCTCGGCCTCCGCGCCCCCGAAGGAGAAACCGCCGCAGCAGCGCTAGCGACGCCGCCGGCCGCGCCCGATTCGGCGACAATGGCCGCGCCCGGTGCGACGCTACGCGGCCGCTGTGTTCGGCGCGAAACGCGGCGGAGCGCGACGAATCCCGACCTCCGGCGCTGCCGCCTGCCGGCGTCCGGCGGCAACTCCCGCGGCCGCCGAACGACACAGACTGTTTTATCCGCAGACTGTTTTA
Source organism: Pyrinomonadaceae bacterium (assembly GCA_035645715.1). Taxonomy (GTDB): domain Bacteria; phylum Acidobacteriota; class Blastocatellia; order Pyrinomonadales; family Pyrinomonadaceae; genus QHXN01. The sequence continues at coordinate 98,864 of DASQMB010000047.1, read as the reverse complement.
TCCCATGAGTACCAGAACCCGACTTCCCCTCCTTTTGCTTCTGGCCGCCGCGCTCCTCCTGCCCGCGGCCGGCGCGGCCCACGCGCAGCGGCGCGAACACCTGACGGCCGAAGAGATCGAGTTGATCCGAGACAATCAGGAGCTCGACAAGCGGACCGCCGTCTTCGTCAAGGCCGCCGAGCGCCGCCTGCTCGCCATCACCGACCCGGCGGGCGCGGCCCGGCAGTTTGAGAAGGAGAAGGAGAAGTGGGGCGAGGTCAAGGGCACGCGGGCGCAGCTCGTCTACGACCTCTCGAAGATTCTCGACGAGGCGGTCGTCAACATCGACGACGTGCACGAGCGCGCGCCCGAGAGTCCACTGCTGCGGCGCGCGCTCTTCAATCTCGCCGAGGCCGCCGGCCGCTTCCTGCCGCGGCTCACGCCGCTACGCGACTCGACCGAGGACGAGCGGGAACGCGAAACGCTGGAACGTGCCATCGAGGCCGCGCAGGAGATCGTCGAGGCCGCGCGCGCCCACAAGGTTTCGGCCGACGACCTGAAGGCTAAGGACGAGCGCAAGGGCAAGAAGGGCAACTGACGCGGCCCTCGCCCGCCCGTCGCGCGCCCGAACCGGACGCCGTACCGCGACGTACAACCTCCGCGCAACCTCCGCGCGCCGGGGGTTTTTGTTTCGCCGCCGCGGCGTCAATTTCTGTTCCGAGCCTGAAGGGAGTCGAAGAGAGAAGATGGACAGCAGATTCTACCCCGGCGTCGAGGCCGACCCGCACCAACTCCTGGCCGAGCTGCGCGCGCTCTTCGACTCGGACAGCGCCTTCGAGGTGCAGACCATGCAGGTCTCCTCGACCGCCGTCCTCCAGGCCCGCAAGACCAGCACGCTACGCGACCTGACCGGCCTCTCGGCCGCGCTCACCATCAAGGTCACGCCCGAGCACGGCGGCACGCGCGTCGAAGTCGGGATGCAGAAGTGGTTTGACAAGGCGGCCGTGGCGGCCGTGGCCGTGGCGCTCTCGGCCGGCCTGCTGCTCGCGCTGCCGGCGCTCGGCGCCTACTGGCAGCACAAGCTGACCGAGGACGCCTGGAGAATTATCGAGTCGCACGTCGCGCGCAAGGCGGGCGGCTACGTCCCGCCGATGCCGGGGCGCTGCGGCACCTGCGGCTCGACGGTCGCGTCGGGCTCGGCCTTCTGCTCGGGCTGCGGCGCGAACGTCCGCGCGGCCTCCTCGTGCGCATCCTGCGGGACGCAGCAGTCGGACCCCGCGGCCCGCTTCTGCAATCGCTGCGGCAAGCCGCTCACGGGCTGACGGCCGCCAGGCCCCCGCCGCGGCGACGCGGCCGAGGCGTTGCCCCCTCACCGCTTAGCCCTACTCTCGTGCGCGCACGCACGGCCCGGCAATCAGCCGCGGGCGTGGTTGGCCTCGCGCCGCAAGCCGAGCTGGCCGGCGCACTCTTCGCAGAGCCAGACGCGGACGTTCGCCGCGTCGGCCCAGAAGAAGGGCGCGACGTTGGCCGCGACCCTCACCGCCGCCTCGCTCCGCAGCCGTTGCAGGTGTTCGAGGTAGCTCTGGCCGCCGTAGTAATCGCCCTCGGCCCCGCGCGGCCTGTGGACACACTCGCGCAGGCGGTACTCATGTTCGTCGATCATGCCGTTTTCGGACCTCTTGTGATTGCCTTCTGAATTTAGAAAAGGGATGAATCGAGGAGAAGGGCGCGCTCGCCGGGGCAGGGTGCCCGCGGCCACTACATCATGCGGCCTGCGCGCACGTCTTTGCAAATGGGTTGTGGAGAGGTTATTTTCTTGCGCCCCGCGGCGAAAGGCTGGAAGGTGATGAGCGAGACGCAGACTGAAGATTTGAAGGTCCTCGTCGTCGAGGACTACGAAGACGCGAGCCTCGCCATGCGGCTCGCGCTCGAAGACCAGGGCTACCGTATCGTCGAGGCTTCCGACGGGCGGCGCGCCGTCGAGCTGGCCGCGAGCGAGCGCCCGCGCGTCATCCTGATGGATTTGGAGTTGCCCATTCTCGACGGCCTCACCGCCGCCGCGCACATCCGCGCCAACCCCGACCTCAGCGACGCCGTCATCATCGCCGTCACGGCCCACAACGACCCCGACCACCGCGCCCGCGCCCTCGCCGCCGGCTGCAACGCCTTCGTCTCGAAGCCCATTGACTTCGACTGGCTCAACAACCTCATCCTCGACCTGACCGCCTGAGCCCTCCCCGCCGCCTGCCCCGCGACCCGGCTTCGCCCCACCCCGCCGCCCGAACGGCCGCTCAGAAACGCGCCTCGATCACGCCTCCGCGCTCGGCGCCGTGGCGCGCGGTCAGCTCCGGGTAGGGCGCGTGCTCGGCCTCGGCGCCTTCGAGCCCGAGCAGCCTCTCGGCCGCGAGGATCGCTTCCTCCTCGCCCTCGATCTCGACGAAGAGGCCGAAGGGCAGCTCGTCCAAAACGACTTCGACGCCGCCGACGTGCCACGTCGAGCGCCGCTTCTCGTAGACGAGCGCCGGCCGGTAGCCGAGAGCGTCGAGGATGGCGGCGAGCGCCGCTCCGTCGCTCACCTCCGTCTCATCCTCCCTGTGCCGCTTGACGGCCGACTCAGACGCGCCGCGCTCTTTGTAGGTGAAGATTGAGCGCCCGCCCGCGCGCCGCAGCCGCAGCACAGACCTGTGCGGGTCTAGGCCGTGGCCCGAATAGATCGTGTTCTCCTCGAAGACTTCGGGTCCGCGCTCTTTTGCGCCCGCTTCGCCGAGGCGGCGGCGCAAGGCTTCCGTGCTCCCGCGCGTCATCCGGTACTTCTTCTCGATTTCGACGCCCATAATGAAAGCTCCGCGGTTTTACGGCTCGCGCACCCAGCGCCAGATTTCGGGCAGCGTCGGGCGCTTGCCGTACATGAGCATCCCCGTCCGGTAGATGCGCGCGGCCACCCAGACCATGCCGAAGACCGTCAGCACGCCGACGGCCAGCGAGAGCGCCACCTGCCAGAAGGGCGGCGTCTCGGTCACGATCCTGACGAGCATCGTCACCGGCGAGAAGAACGGCACCATCGAGACCCAGAACGAGAATGACGAGCCGGGGCTGCGGATAACCGGGAAGGCCATGTACATGGCTATCAGCGGCAGGAGACTGACGGGCAGCACGATCTGGCTCGCCTCCTTCTCGGTCGTCACGATTGAGCCGACGACGGCGTAGACGGTCGAGTAGACGTAGAAGCCGAGCAGGAAGAAGAGCGGGGCGTAGACGAGGGCCGCCGCAGGCACCCGCGGCAAATTGATGCCCGCGCCGCCCCCGGCCATCAACGCGCCCGCGCCGTAGGCCGCGACCGCCGCGAACAGCAGCGTCCAGATGAGGAACTGCGTGAGGGCCACCAGCGAGACTCCGACCAGCTTTCCGAGCATCAGCGGGAAGGCGCGCAGCGACGAGAAGAGCACCTCGGCGATGCGCGTCGTCTTCTCCTCGACCACGGCCGAGAGTATCGCCTGCCCGTACATCATGATGGCGAAGAAGATGAAAACTCCGATCAGGAACGGGAAGATGAAGCCGCCGCCCTCGTCGCGCTGCTCGCCGCCCTTCGTGACGCGCGTGCGCGCCAGCCTGACCTCGCTCGATAGCTGGCGCACGCGCTCGCCGTCAATGTCTGCGGCGCGCAGTCGCTCCTCGACCACGGCGCGGTTCAGCTTCTCTTCGACGACGCCGTGAGTGAACACGTCGCCCGTGTTTCGCGCGTACAGTTGCGCGGTGCCGCCTTCGAGCAGGTCGGCCGGCAGGACGAGATAGGCGTCGAGCTCGCCGGCCAGCACGCGCCGGTTCAGTTCTTCCCTCACCTGCTCGGGCGCGCGGCCCGCCGGCTCGACGCGCTCGACGCGAAAGCGCGCCTCGAAATTCTCGTCGCGCAGGCCGCGCGGCGGGCGCCTCGACTCCCCGCCGAACGAGCCGCCGCGCGCCAGAGACTCTGCCAGCGGCCCCGAGAGCCTGCCCGTCAGGTCCAGGACCGCGAGCCGCGTCGCCTCGCCCGTGCGCAGCGTGAGCAGCAGCCCCGGCACGACGAAGAAGAGGCTCATGACGACGGGGACGAGCAGCGTCGAGATGACGAAGCCGCGGGTGCGGACGCCCTGCACGAACTCGCGGCGGATGATGACGAGCGTCTTCCTCATTGCTCACCCCCGACCTCTGCGACGAAGATGTCGTGCAGGCTCGGCTCGACCCGCTCGAACCTGGAGACGACCGCGCCGCGCTCGACCAGCCGGCGCAGAAGCTCCTGCGAATCGGCGCCCTCGGCCAAAAGCACCTCGTCGAAGTCGCCCTGCGGTCGGACGGCCGCGACGAGCGTCGGGTCGGCGAGCGCGCCGTCTGCCCCCTCGGCCCGGAGCGCGACGGCCCCGCGCCCGAACGAGCTTTTAATCTCGCGCAGGCTCCCGCCGAGCACTCGGCGCGAACGGTTGATGAGACAGATGTCGTCGCACAGCTTCTCCGCGTGCTCCATCATGTGCGTCGAGAAGATGATCGTCCGGCCGGCGTCCTTCAGTTCGAGCACGACCTCCTTCATCAGCTCGACGTTGACGGGGTCGAGCCCCGAGAACAACTCGTCGAGGATGAGCAGGTCGGGCTCGTGCATTACTGTGGCGATGAACTGAATCTTCTGCTGCATGCCCTTCGAGAGGGTGTCGGTGCGGGCCTGCCTCCGGTCTGAGAGCTTGAGCCGTTCGAGCCAGCGGTCGGCCGCGCGGTCGGCCTCCGCCCCGTTCATGCCCTTCAACTCGCCGAAGAAGCGCAACTGCTCGCCCACCTTCATCCGCTTGTAGAGGCCGCGCTCCTCCGGGAGATACCCGATGCGCTCCTGCGCCGAGGGGCCGACCGGCCGGCCGAAGAGCAGTACGCGCCCCTGGTCGGGGGCTGTGATGCCGACGATCATGCGGATGGTGGTGGTCTTGCCGGCGCCGTTCGGGCCGAGCAGGCCGAAGATGCGGCCGGGGCGGACGGTCAGGCTCAGGTCGTCTACGGCCCGGAAGTCGCCGAAGGACTTGCTGACGTGTTCGAGGCGGAGCGTGGCGTCTGTTTCGTTCACGGCGGTCAAAGGTGGTCGCGGTCCCGGGAGGCGGTTGTCTTTTAGTCTGGCGCGCGAGACGCTGAATCGGCGCTTAATACGCCGGGCGACGCGGAAAGTTTACCGCCTCACTTTTTACGCGCGGCCACCGAGGCCGCGTGCTATGATGGCGCCCCCCAGAATTAACCGTCCCGCAAGGTGTCAAGATGTTCTCCACCCTCTTCGCAGCCGCCCGTTTCTTAACCCCTTTCGCCATCAGCCTGACGCTCGCAGCCGCCCCGGCGCCGGCGCGGCACGTCCCCCACGCCCCGGCGTCGGGACAGGACGAGCAGGAGGCGGTCGTCCGCGTCAGCACCGAGCTGGTGCAGACCGACGTGATGGTCTTCGACCGCAACGGCAAATTCGTCGAGGGACTCAAGCCCGAGCAGTTCGAGCTGAAGGTTGACGGGCAGACGCAGCCCGTCTCCTTCTTCGAGTTGATCGAGGCCGGCGCCTTCAACGAAGACGCGCAGCTCGCAGCGGCCCGCGGCGGCGCCCGCACGACGGCGCAGCCGTCCGGCGTCTCGGTGCCGCTCGACCGCGGCCGCACCGTCGCCTTCTTCATAGACGACCTGCACCTCTCGCCCGAGGGGGCCGTGCGCACGCGCCGCGCCGTCAGGAAGTTCGTCGAGGAGGAGTTGGGGCAGAACGACGTGGCGGCCGTTCTTTCGGCCACGGGCAAGGTCGGGTTCCTCCAGCAGTACACCAGCCACCGCGGCGTGCTGCGCGCCGCCGCCGAGCGCATCGCCCCGGCCCCCTCACGGGCGCCCGACATCGAGCAGCCGCCGATTACCGAGGCAATGGCCGCGGCCGTCGAGCGCAACGAATCGCCGGTCATCAACGCGCTCGTGCAGATTATCCTGCGCGAGAACCCTATGATGCCGCCCGGTACGGCCGAGAACCTCGTCCGCGGCCGCGCCCGCAACATCATGGAGCGGGCGAACCATTTCACCGGCCTCACCTTGCAGTCGCTCGAAGCGATGGTCCGCCGCGCGGGCCAGCTCCCCGGCCGCAAGATCGTCTTCTTCATCTCCGAGGGCTTCGTCTACAACGAGACCAACTCGCAGGTGCGCGACCGCATGCGGCGCGTGGCCGACGCCGCAGCCCGCTCAGGCGTCGTCATCTACTCGATGGACGCGCAGGGACTTCGCACGAGCGGCAGCGACACCGCCTCATCGCAGAGGGTCTTCGACCCGTCGATGGCGCTCGTCTCGAACGAGCTCGGCGAGGTGGCGGCCTACCAGGCCCCGCTCGTCTCGCTGGCCGCGGAGACGGGCGGCCGTGCCCTCATCAACTCGAACTCACTCACCGCCGGGGTCTCGAACACTCTGAAGGAGACGGCGAAGTACTACCTGCTGGCCTGGCGGCCTGAGCCCTCGGACGGCAAGGGCGGTTCGCGGTTCCGCCGTGTCGAGGTGGCCGTCAAGGGGCGCAGCGACCTCCGCGTCATCGTCCGCAGGGGCTTCTACAGCACGCCGCCCGAGCCTTTGACCCCGCCGAAGCGGAAGGGCGGCGGGCAGGCCGAAGCTGCCGCCGCCGCGGCACCGGCACCGGTCAAGACCGGCCCGCCCGCCGAGCGCGAGTTGCAGGCCGCCCTGTCCGCGCCGCAGCCGCTCGCCGACCTCCCGACCGCGCTCGCGCTCGGCTACACCAACACGGAGCAGGCCGGCAACATCCTGACCTCCTCGGTCGAGCTGAGCCGCGACGCCCTCCTCCGCCTGACCGACAAGAGCACGGGCCGCCACCACTTCGACGTGCTCGGCATGGTCTTCGATCAGGAGGGCAAGGTCGTCAAGGGGTTCAAGCAGGAGATCAGCTTCGTCGGCCAGTTCGGCGACGCGCCCGGCGGGACGCGCGTCGTCGCCAGCCACCAGGCCGTCGTCCCGCCCGGCCTCTATCAGGTCCGCGTGGCCGCGCGCGCGCGCGAGTCCGGGCGCACGGGCAGCGCCGTCGAGTGGGTCGAGATACCCGACCTCAAGCGTGAGAAGCTCACGCTCGGCAGCGTCTTCCTCTACGAGCGCGTCGCTCGACCCGAAGCGGAGGATGACGAAGACTCGGAGGAGGGCGGCGGTGCCGAATCGCCGCGGCGCGAGGAGGAGGACGGCACGCTGGGCGTCATCACAGCCGACCGCCGCTTCGCGCGCTCGTCCTGGCTCCGCTTCCTGACGCACGTTTACAGCCCCGCGGCCACGGCCGCGCCCGACCTCGCCCTCCAGATTCAGGTCTTCCGCGACGACCAGCCGGTCTTCACCGCCCCGCTCCGCAAAATCCCGACCCAGGGGCTCACGGACCTGACGCGCGTGCCCTACGCCGCCGAGGTCACCCTCTCCGACTTCCCCGCCGGCCGCTACGTCCTGCACCTGACCGCCATCGACCGCGCCTCGAAACAGTCCGCCACGCAGCGCGTCGCCTTCGTCATCGAGTGACGGCCCGGCCCGCCACCCACGCCGTTTACGCCCGCCACCGGAGGCAAAAAAATGGGGCCGCCAACTTCGGCGGCCCCTTCGAATGCCCTTTCATGGAAGAGAGCAGGGCGTCAGACGGCGAACTCACGCGCCAGCCGCAGCTCGGCCTTGCGCAGCTCGTAGCGGCCGCGGCCGATGTTGCCGTCGGCGCCGAGCGCGAGCACGACGAAGTATTCGGGTGAGAGCATCCGCGCCAGGACGTGAACGCTCTCGAAGCTGGAGAAGAGTTCGCGCAGGGGGCCGAGGCCCGTGTTGTTGCCCGCGCGCAGGGCGTTGCGGACGAGCGAGGTGATTTCGGTGGCGGCCACGTCCATGTTGGCCTCCTCCCCCTCCTCGCGGAAGACGCGCTCGACGGCGATGCCGTCCATACCCATGATGAACGCACCGGCGGCCCCCTCGGTCCGCTCGACGATCTGTTCGAGTGCCTCCTTAAACATCTCGGGTCGGGCTCCTCTCTTTCTTACGGCCGCGGGGCGGCGGTGGTGGCCCCGGCCGGCGGCGCGGCCGCGTCGGGCGCGGGCTGCGGGACGACGATGATGGGCGCCTGTCCCTGCGGCTGGGCCGTCGGCGACGGCGTGTTGGTCTCGGGGTTGCCGAGCGGGACGGGCTGCGGAATCTGGACCGAGCGCGTGCCCGTGGAGGGCTGCGTCTCGATGCGCTGGCCCTGGTAGTCGGGCCGGTAGATGCGCGGCGTGATGAAGAAGAGGATTTCGTCGGTGTTGCGCGCGACGGCCTTGCGCCGGAAGAGGTTGCCGACGACGGGCAGGCTCCCGAGGCCGGGCGTGCGGCTGACGTTCTCGCTCTCGCGGTCGTTCAGGACGCCGCCGACCACCGTGGTCCCGCCGTCGGGCACGAGCACTTCGGTCTGCATCCGCTGCGTGTCGATGCCGGGCGTGCCGAGCGAGTTGGTGAGCGCGAGGTTGACGCTGTTGTTCTCCATCACCACGCGCAGGACGACCGTTCCGGCGTCCGTAATCTGCGGCGTGATCGAGAGGCGCAGCGGGACAGAGACGAAGGTGGTCGTGAAGACCGAGGTGCCGCCGCCCGTGCCCGTCTGCGGCGTCACGACCGGTATCTGCGAGCCCGCCTCGATCTGCGCCGGGCGGTTGTTGAGCGCCGTCACGCGCGGCGTGGCGACGATCTTGGCCTGCCCCTTGGCCTCGGCCGCCGTGATGAGGGCGCCGATCTGAGCCGTGCCGAAGATGCCTGTGGTCAGGCCGATGACGGTCGAGGCGGCCGTGGCGCCGAGGTTCGGCGCGGCCGGAGGGGTGTTGACCAGGCCGCCGGGCAGGCCGCCGGGGACGAGCCCGGCCCGGGTGTTGGTGAAAGTCTCGAAGGAGCCGCCGCCGCCGCGGCTAGGGTTGAAGACGGAGGCCCCGAGCTGGACGCCGAGGTCGCGCGAGAAGGTGCGGTTGGCGAGCACGATGCGCGTCTCGATCTCGACCTGCGGCTCGGGCTGGTCGAGTATCTGGACGAGGCGGCGGATGGCGTCGATGTTCTCCTGCACGTCGGTGACGATCAGGGTGTTGCTGCGGGCGTCGACCTCGACGCCGCCGCGCTTCGAGAGGCGGCGCCGGATGATGGGCATGATACCGCCGCTGGCCGGGCTGGCACCGCCGGCCCCGCCCGAGTCCGAGGCGCTGCCGCCGCCCGTGACGCCGCCGGAGAAGTTGCCCGTCCCTTCGGACGCCTGCCCGAGCGTGCCCGTGGCGCGGGCGTAGTTGAGACGGATGATCTCGGTGACGAGCGGGACGTTGAACAGCTCGGCCTCGCGCAGGCGGGCGCGGGCCGATTCCTCGTCCGCGCGGATGCGCGCCTCGTCCTTGAGGGTTTCGAGCGTGGCGAGCCGCAGGATGTTGCCCGTCACCTCGATGCCGAGCCGGTTGGCCTTCAGAATCGAGTTGAGGGCGAAGTTCCACGGCACGTCGGTCACGTTGATCGTGACCGGCACCTTCTGGACCGACGAGTCAACGACGAAGTTCACGCCGTACTGCTCGGTGATGTAGTTGAGGATGTCGCGGATGTCTGCGTTGACGACGTTGAGGCTGATGGGCTCGCCGACGAAGCCGGGCTGGCCGTATTGCGCGCCCTGCGAGGTCTGCGGCTGCTGCGCCGGCCCGCTCCGCTGCGCCGCGCCACCGTCGTTGTCCGCGGCCGGGGCGACGGCCTTCGTGGCGGCGCTCGGGGCGGGGGTGCTCGCCGTGCCCTCGACCTTCGGCGCCGCGTCGGCCGCCGAGTAGAGTTCGAGCACGAGGCGGTTGCCGTCGATGCGCGAGCGGTCGCGCACGGGGGCGCGCAAATCGACTTCGAGGCTCGCGCCGGCCGAGTCGCGGCGCCTGACGGTGACGCGCTCGACCAGGCTCGTCCGGAACGAGTAGGCCCGCGCCAGAGGCGAGGCGTCCACCTCGGGCAGCTCGACGATCAGGAGCCGCTCGGTCGGCCTGCGCACGCTGTAGGAGAGCGGGGCCGTGCCGGTGATCCTGATGAGGGTGGCCGCGCCTTCGGTCCTGGCGCTGACCGACTTGGCGACGGCCCGTGGGGCCGCACCGCCGGGCGCTTCGGCCCGCGCCTGGGCGACAAACGAGAGCGCCAGCAGGAGGACGAGCGCGCCCCGGCCGGCTATCGTTCGATAATGTTTTCGAGAAGCCATACTCTTTTCCTTCAGGACATCACCCAGGGCTTTCCGCCACACGCAAACGCTCGTCGCCGCGCCCGGCCCCCGCAGATGGGGTTCCGTGGCCCGGCCCTTCAAGCGTGCGCCGCACGATGCGGTCGGCCTGCGGGTCATGTTGTCAAAGTGAAACTTCTGGGGACTGTCGCGGCGAGGTCAGGCGACCTCTCTCGACTGGCGACTGGCGGGGGGCGAGGCGGGCCGAACCTTCGTGGCCGCGCGGGCCGGGCGCTCTGCGTCCGGCGCCCCGGCCCGCGCGGCCACCGCGTCTACGGGTTCACTGCTTCTTCATCTCCGAGACCTTCTCATCCCTGGCGGCCTGGGGGGCCGGCGCGGAGGGCTGCGCCTCGTCCTTGCCGGCGGTGCGCGTGGTGGTCATCGGGTCGTTAACGACGTTCGGCTGGCGCAGGGGCTTGGCCTCGACGGCGACCTCGACGCGGCCGTCGGTCCAGCGCGTCTGGCGGCGGAAGACGAGGCGCGTCTCCTCGATGGCGACCAGCATCCCGTCGTAGAAGCTCTCGCCGGGGTAGACGACGTAGGAGAGGTTGATCGGCGTGGCCTCGACCATCGCCGCGTAGCCGCGCGGCGTGCGGAAGACGCCGACGACCTGCACCTCCTTGAGCAGCAGTGCCGTGGTCGGCTTCGGCGCCGGCCGCTGCGCGTTCATGGCCGCCGCCTTCAGCGCGCGGTACTGCTCGATGCGCGCCTGGATCGAGGGCGGCTCGACCGGCGTCGCCACCTTCTTGACCACCTTGCGGCGCACGGGCGGCTTGTACTTGACGAAGGGGTCGCGCGGTGTGCCCTTGTAGGTCGTGCTGGCCGTCTGGGCGGCGGCACCGCCGGCGGCGCAGAGCGCGAGCGCGCAGGCCCCGAGGAGCGCCGCGGCGCGGAAGGTCTTCTTGTTGCTCTCTCTCATGTTCCCTCTTCCTCGGTGCGGGCCGCGGCGGCTTCGGGCGCCGGCCCTTTTCGGCCTGCGTGTACTTCGGTCACTTGGCGGGCGCCGGGGCGGCGGGCGCGCCGGGCTGGGCCGGTGCCGGCGCTGCCGGGACGGCCGCGGGCTTGAGGTTCTCAGGCGAGACGTAGTAGGCCGTGAGCAGGAACTGCGCCCCGACCGTCTTGCCGTCGGCGCGGTCCGAGCCCTTGTCCTCCTGGAGCCGCGTCACCTTGAAATCAGTGATCGAGACGATCCGCTGGTAGGCGGCCATCTGGGCGAAGAACTGCCCGACCTCGTTGTAAGTGCCCGTCACCTCGACCTCGACCGGCTTGCCCGAGTAGAAGTCCTGCTGCGTGTCGTCCTTCGGAGTGAAGCGCCGAAGGACCAGCCGGCCGCGCGCGCGCTCCTGCACGTTCTGTAGGACCATCGTCAGCTCGCGCTGCTCGGGCAGGAGCGCCTTCAGGTCGTCGTAGTCGGCCTGGGCGCGGGCGTAGTTGGCCTTGAACTCGCTGAGGCGCTGGGCGGCGATCTGCGCGCCGGCGTTGTCGCGCTGAAGCTGCGCGACCTGCGCCTCGACCTCGGCCGTCGCGGCCCGCGTGCCGCTGGTGACGAAGTACCAGAAGCCTAGGTAGAGCAGGAGGGCCACGCCGCCAAAGGCGGCCAACTGGATGTACCAGGCTTTCTCTTCGAGGACTTCGAGTTTCGACATCGTCTCAAATCCCTTCCAATCTCTCGGCTCGGCCGCGGCGCCTTACAGCCCGCGCGGCCTCTGCGGCCGTCAACGCTGCGCGACCTGGTTGGCCGGTGCGGCCGGGGCGGCCGCGGCCGACTGTTGCTGCTGCTCGGCCGGGGCGCCGTAGCGGCACTTGATCTTGAAGGTCACGGTCTCCGGCTTGTAGTCGGGGTCCACGGGGCCGTCGGCCGCGTTGTAGTCGGCCGGGTTGATCTCGACGGTCTTGCGCTGCGTCTCGATGCTGACGTTCTGGAAGAGCCCGGAGGAGAATTCGAGGCTTCGTCCGAACTGGGTGACCGCGTACTCGTTCGGCGAGCTGCCCTCGATGAGGAGTTCGCCGTTCTTCTGCTCGACGGTTTCGAGGCGGAACTCGGGCGCGCCGGGCAGCCGCTCGTTGAGCGCCGAGAGCAGCGCGACCGGCCCCTGCTGCGACGAGCGCAGCTTCTTGATGGCCTCGATGCGCGACTGGATGGCGCCGATCTTCTTCTCCAGCTCGGCCCGCTCCTTGTTGATGGCGGCCATCTGCGCGGCGATCTGCTGCTGGCGCGCCAGTTCCTCGTCGGCCCGCGCCCTGGCCGCGCCCGCGCTGTAGTAGTCGAAGAACATCGCCAGCAGGCCGAGGCCGAAGACGGCGCCCGCCATCATCATCATCCGCGCGCGCGGGTTCGCCACCCGCTCCTCGACGGCCGCGCCGGCGCCGCGCTGGCGCTCGGTAACCGAGTCCAGTAGGTTGACCTTAATCATCTAAGCCTCCACTCCCCGCAGCGCGAGGCCGACGGCAACGGCCAGCTCCGGCACCAGGGCGCGCATCGTCTCGGGGTCGAAGCGGCGCTCGTCGTACTTAATCCGCCGCAGCGGGTCGAGCTGCTCGACGGGCATCTCGAAGCGCGCCGACAGAAACTCCGGCAGGTTCCTCAGCTTCGAGCCGCCGCCCGAGAGGTAAATCTTCTGCACGCGGCCGTCGCCCTCTTCGGCCGTGGCGCGGTAGAAGTCGAAGGTCTTCGATATCTCCAGCGCCAGGATGTCGGAGACGGTCTCAAGCACGCCGTCAATGTCCACGGCCTCGACGTGCGCGGGCTGCTCGCCGCCGCGCTTGACCGCCTCGGCCTGTTCGTAAGTGAGTCCCAGCTCCTTCTGCAGGAGCGAGGTGTACTGATTGCCGCCTACCGAAACGTCGCGCGTGAAGACGCTGCGGACGCCCCTGACGATGTTGATGTTCATGGTGGCGGCGCCGACGTTTAAGAGCGCCACCACGTCGCGGTCCGAAGGCTGGTAGTTGACCTCGTAGCAGTTCTGAAGGGCGAAGGCGTCAACGTCGATGACGGCCGGCTGCTTGCCGGCGAGCTGGATGGCCTGCTTGAGGTTGGCGACGAAGTCGCGCTTGCAGGCTGCCATCAGCACGTTGAGCGACTCGGGGCCGGAGCCGACCACCTGGTAGTCGAGGCTCACGTCCGAGATGTCGAACGGGATGTGCTCCTCGGCGTGCCAGTCGATAGACTCCTCCAGCTCCTCGCGCGTCATCTGCGGGACGACGATGTTCTTGACGATGACGGAGCTGCCGGAAACGCCGGCGGCCACGCGGTCGGTCTTGAACTGATGCTGGCCGAAGAGACCGGAGATGACGTTCGACACGTCGTTCAACTCCATGATCTGGCCGTCAACGACCGTGTCGGGCTGCAACGGCTCGAACCCGAGATTGACCAGCGAGAGCTGGCCCGGCCGGCCCTGCAACTCGACGGCCTTGACCGACGACGAACCGATGTCGAGGCCGACCAGGCCCTTCTTGCCGAGGCTTCTTCTGAACATGGCTGTTTAATTCCTCGCGTGCTTGCTCTGTGCCGAGCGGTGCTGCCGCCTCAGTCGTGCGCGGGCGCGGCGGACCCGCGAGCGCGTCGCGCGTCGCGGCGCGGCGGCGCGGCCGGCATGAATGTTCCTGGCGTCTGCGGCCTCTGTTTTCATCTCGAATCCCGTGGGGGGTGGCGCCTGCCGAGTTCGGCGACCGGACTTATCGGAGGGGGCGCGGGCGGCGAGGGCCGGTCCGTGCGGGCTTTGGAGGGGGACTGAGTTCGGCGGCGGTCGGTCGGAGTTAGAGCGGCTCAAAACGTCTCGCCTTCGGCAACCCGGCCGAGTCTGTGCGGCGCCCGCGTCTGGGGCGCCTGACTCCCGTCGGCTTTGCGGCCCACGCTCGCGCGTGGTGTGCGTTTATCGTTTGCGGCGTGGCGGGCTCGTCGCGCGGCCGGGAAGGGTGGAGCGAATCTCCGCCGTGGCCTTGAAGCTTTCGAGGCGGCCCGTTCGTGGCTCTCATCGTTAAGTGAGTAGTTCGGGCCGCGACCGCCGAGAAGAACTATAGAATACGGCGCCCGAGCTGTCAATCACATTTTTGCAATGTTTAACTAGCTGACATAACGAAAATTACAGGATATTTCAGGAAGCGCCCATGGCTGCTTCCAGCCGCGGAGCCGGTGCCGGAGGGGTACGCGCGGCCCGGTACGAGCGCGCCTGCCGCGGCGACAGGTTCGGGCACGGTGTCGCAGGCCGGAAGGTTCGGGAGGCTTGGCGGCGGGGGCTGGAGCGCGGTTCGGGGCCACGGGGGGTTTGCTTGCCGAACGTCCGAAGGGGCGTTTAGGATGCCGCCCATGACCGTTCTTCGTAGGCTGCTCGCGGGGGCGGCGCTCCTCCTGCTTCTGGCAGCCGGTTGGCTGTGGTGGACGAGGCCCGTGCCGGTGGATATGGCGGAATACGTGCCGGCCGACGCCCTCATCTACCTGGAGATCAACGACCTGCCGGCGGTGGCCCGCGTGCTCGCCTCGACCGAGGCCATGCGCGCCGTGCCGCCCGAACGCCGGCGCGGGCTTGACTGGGCCGGCGAGCCGTGGCTCGACAACCTGATCTCGCTGACCGGCCTCGCCCCGCACCGCTCGGTCGTGCTGGCGCGGGCGCAGGCGTCCGTCGCCGTTCTCGGCTTCGAGGCGCGCGAGGTGGGCGAGGTGGGCGAGGACTCGTCGCTGCGGTTCACGCCGCGCGTGGCGGTCGTGGCCGAGACGCACACGCCCGAGTGGCGCGCTCGCTCGGCCGTCGAACAGCTCGTCGGCGGCCTCGCGCGCAGCACCTACGGCGCCCCCTCTGTCGAGCGCAAAGAGGTTGACGGCGTCGGCTTCGTCTCGTGGGTCTCGCCGGCCGAACCGGGCCGCCGGCTGGTGGCGGCAGTGGAGGGGGGCGTCGCGGTCGTCGGCAACGACGAGGCGGCGGTCAAAGCCTGCCTGGAGGTGCGGCGCGGCGCTCGGCAGAGTCTGGCGGGCGACGCGCGGCTCGGCGCGATGCGCCAGCGACTGGGGCGGGGTCAGGAGTCGGCGCTGGCCTTCGGCTACGCACCGGCGGGGAGCGCGGCGAAGGTGGTCGAGAATCTGGCTCCGGCTTTCGCCGGAGGCGCGGCCGGCGACCCGAGGGTCCAGGGACTGCTGGCGACGCTGCTGCCGCAGATGGTGGGCAAGGTGGTCGGGGCAATCGGCTGGGTCGCCGTGGCGGCGGACGGATTGATCGAAGACCGCTACTTCGTCTCGCTGCCCGGCGACGTGGCGCAACGCCTCGATGTGCCCTTCGCCGTCCACCCTGAGTGGGGCGAGGGCGGCGCGGCGCTCCTGCCGCCGGACACGCACCAGTTCACGCAGTACAACCTGCGCAGCCCCGAGCTGGCATGGCGCGGCTTCGGCGCGGCGCTCTCCTCGCAGTTCGACGTGACGCGCGGCCCGGTCATCACGCTCGGACTCGAAGCGCTCGTCAGGCCCTACGGCGTCGAGCGCCCGCGCGACTTTCTGCGGGCAGTCGGCCCTTCAATCGTGACGGCACGGCTCGCGCCCGAGAGCGAGAGGAGGGTTCTCGTCGTCGAAGCCTTCGACCGCGAGGCGCTGCTCGCGCAGGCACGTCAGTTCCTCGGCCCCGGCCTGAAGACCGAGAAGACTGACGGCGCAGAACTACTTATCTCGGCCGACGAGGATCGCGGCGCGGCGGCCTTCGTCGCCGGCCACCTGCTGCTGGGCGCCGCGGCGGACGTGCGCCGCTGCGTCGAGGCCGCGCGCCTCAATCAGTCGCTCCGCTCGGCCGAAGCCTACAGGCTCTTCGAGTCGTCGTTCGCCACGGAAGGCACGGCCCTGTCGCGCACGCTTACGGACGATGGGGCTGCGGTCGCGGCGGTCGTCGCGCTGCTGTCGAGCAAAGGGGAGGGCAATCCCGGCGCGGCCGGCGACGCCGCAGGGCGCGGCACCCGCGCCCGCCACAGCGTCAGCCGGACGCGCCTCGCCGAGGGCGGTTTCGAGAAGAAGACCCGCTCGGCCTTCGGGCTGTTCGGCGAGCTGCTCGGCAGGGCAGCGCAGAGGCGCTAAGGGCGTGCCACCGCAGAGGCGCTGAGGACGAAGGGTTGATGAGGGCCGCGCTGACTGAAGGGTTGCGGTCGCGTGGCGCGTCGGGCGCGCCGGGGTGTCGAGTCAGGAGAAGTTATGGCCCAGCTCGTTCGGGTCGAACGGGTGGTTGACGAGGGCCGCGCGCATGTTGACCTGGCCGAAGAGGGTTTCGAGGAAGGCCCTGAGCCGGTGCAGCGCGCCGCTCAACTCCGACGCGCCGCGCGCCGTCTCGACCTCTTCGAGAAACTTCTCGAAGGGCTCGCGGTCTTTGTACATCAGATAGCGCAGGCTCCCATCGCGGAAGGCGTAGAGACCCTCGGCGACGACCGGCGCGATGGCGTGCGAGGCGCGCTCCTCGGCGTCGCGGACGAAGTGGATGAGCGACCACAGCGCGGACCGGAGCTTGAGCGACTCGTCGAGCCGGGTCGTGAACGAGTCGAACAGATCGTGCCCCTCGACCGACGAATCGAGGCTCTGAGCGACGGCGACGACAGACTGCTGGAAGCAGTTGCGCAGCAGCCCGCAGGCGCTCTCTGCGCGCGAGAAGGTGTGGGCCGGATTGGCGGCTGAGCAGAAGCCTTCCAATTCCTGCTCGAAGGTCTTGCGCAGCTCCATGTGGACCGCGTAGGCGGTGCCGTCGAGCGCGTCGCGGACCACCTCATCTGCCGGCCCGCCGCGCGAGACCAGCTCGATGAAGCCGAGCAGGTCGCGTGTCTGCTCGTGGATGAGGGCGAAGACGGAGAGCAACGGCTTGAGCGGCGCGTCGGAGGCGAGCGAGGTCTCGGCGTAGGCGAGCAGCCCGAGCAGGTGTGCGAACCCGTCGAAGATGCGCCTCAGGTCCTCGGCCGTCTCCTCCGGCGAGACGTTCTCGGCCAGCGTCGCCAGCCGCCCGGCCGCCGGGCCGGCCGACCAGTCGCGCGCCTCGGTCGTCAGCGCCCGAGGCGCCTCGGACTCGTCGAGCGCCCTGCGCAGCGCCCCGCCGAGTTCGTTCCAGGCGTCGAAGCCCACCACGCCGGCCGCGAGCGCCGCGTCGGAGAGCGCGCAGACGCCCTTCAGGCTCTCGCCGAGGCGGTCGAGCGAGACGGCGTCGAGTCCGGGCTGAGCGGGCGCGTCGGGCGCGGGCGACAGGTCCGCAGTAGCGGCCGCGCGGCGGCGTGAGCCGAACTCGGCCGTCAGGTCGGAGGTCAGTTGCAGGCAGCGGAACAGGCCCTCCCTGAGGACGAGCGTCTCGCAACGGTAGTCTCTCTCGGTCGGCTCCTCGCGCGCGGTGCCCGGCTGGTTCTTCGGCGAGAGCAGGCTGCGCAGGGAGGCCAGCCAGAGGCCCAGCTCTTCCGCTTCGGTGAAGGCGTCTTTGCGAACCTGTCGGGTTGATTCGTCGGCCACTCTGGGTCGGACGTGCCGTTGCCTCGGCCGCGCCGGACGGCGACGGCACAGGCACGCGCTCTCCTGTTATGATTAGGGATCGAGGCCCTTTCGCTGTCGCCCGGCCGGTCCGCGCGCGGCCGGCGAGCCCGAACGATTCTAGCCGCCCGGCGGCGGCGCGGCAAAACAATTCCCCGCCCCGCATCGCTAATGGCCGACGGCACGGGCTAAAGAAGACCCGGCCGCCGGGGCGCGTGGCCGGGGCGAGGCCCCGCAGAGGATGAAAGAACTGCTGATCGCCACGACGAATCGCGGCAAGGTGAGGGAGTTGGAGAGACTGCTGGCGGGCCTGCCCGTCAGGCTCCGGCTGCTCTCGGAGTTTCCGCACGCGGCCGAGCCGGTCGAAGACGGCCGGACCTTCGCCGAGAACGCCCTGCTGAAGGCGCGGCACTACGCCGCCGCCACGGGCCTGCTCACGCTCTCGGACGACTCTGGCCTCGCGGTGGACGCGCTCGGGGGCGAACCCGGCGTCCACTCGGCCCGCTTCGGCGGCGCTACGGCCACCTACCCCGAACGCATGGCGCTGCTCCTCGAACGGCTCGCGGCGGCCGGCGGCGGGCCGCGCACTGCCCGCTTCGTCTGCGTCATCGCCCTCGCGGACCCCGCGACCGCCGAGACCCACACCTTCGAGGGCGTTTGCAAGGGGCGCATCGCCGACGAGCCGCGCGGCTCTGGCGGCTTCGGCTACGACCCGCTCTTCGTGCCCGAAGGCCACGACCGCACCTTCGGCGAGCTGCCCGAGGAGGTCAAGCAGGAGATCAGCCACCGCGCCCGCGCCCTGCGCCTCGCCGCCCGGTTCTTAACCTCTCATCTCAAGCCGCAAGCCGTCTAACCTCGCCGCGCGGACGTGGAGCCGGAGCCGCTCGGCTAGTGAATCTTAAACGGCCCGCCGCGCGGCTCCGGCTCCACGTCCGGCCGCGCCGAGTCCTGCACTACCTCGTGCACCTCCAGCACGTTCGGCCCCGAGAAAGCATCCTTCGGCAGCGTGCCCGACCGCGCGTGCCCCTTCACGAACTCGTCCGAGCGCACCCAGTCGAGGAAGTGTTGCCGGCTCTGCCAGACGGTGAAGACCACGTAAGGATCGCCCTCGTTGACCGGGCGGAGCACCTGGTTGGAGACGAAGCCGGGCATCCCGTCCACCAGCCCCGCGCGGTCGCGGAACCTCGCCTCGAATGCCTCGGCGTACTCGGGCCTGACGTAGATGCGGTTAGCGACAGTTATCATTGCGGCGCCACCCTTCGGACGAAAAGCGCGGCCGCCCACTCCGAGCGGGGCCGCGCAGTCTGCTGCTCAATCTTCCGCCTCACTTCGCAAAGACCTGCGAGCGGTCGGCGAACGCCTTGAACTCAAGGGCGTTGCCGCTCGGGTCGAGGAAGAACATCGTGGCCTGCTCGCCCGGCTGGCCCTCGAAGCGGACGTAAGGCTCGATGACGAACCCGACGCCGGCGGCGCGCACGCGCTCGGCCAGCCGTTTGAAATCCTCCATCGAGAGGATGACGCCGAAGTGCGGGACGGGAACGTCGTGTCCGTCCACGGGGTTCGAGGTCTCCACGCCGCCCCTGCCGGGCTGGAAGTGCGCCACGATCTGGTGGCCGAAGAGGTCGAAATCAACCCAGTCGTCGGAGCTGCGCCCCTCCGGGCAACCGAGCACGCCGCCGTAGAACTCTCGCGCCGCCCGCAGGTCGTGGACCGGGAAGGCAAGGTGAAAAAGGGTGCCGTTGTCTTCGCTCATTCCTGCTCCTAACCTTTCGTCAAAGCTCACTGCCGGTCGTCGGCCGCTGGCCTCGATACGCCGGCGAGCCTTGCCCGCTCGGCTTCCTGCTCGCTGAGCGGCAGGTAGAAACTCTCCATCATCCGCCCGACCTGGTGCGCGTCGTAGCCGTGCCCGAAGAGCCTGCGCTCGACTGCGGCCAGGTCGCCGCCGCTCGACGTGAACAGGCAGGCCGGGTGGCCGCACCACTTCGGCTCGGTGAAGTGTGCGTAAGGCCCGCTCAGGCACTCGCCTGCCGTGTGTTCGTAGTCGTCGAAGTCTACCAGCAATTCTCGCTCGTTCCCGTCAGGCCCCCGCGGGCGGCGCGCGAGAAAGTTTACCGCGCCGAGATGCCTCCGCAAACAGCCCGTCCCGCCTTAGCGGCCGGGCATTGGAACGCCCGGCCCGAGGCCGGCGAATCATCGCTGCCTTGTAATTAAACCGCAACACACGACCTCCGGACCTCGCCTATTATCTCGCCAGTGAACGGATGTTCCTTCTGAGAACGAGTGAAACTTTGGGGCAGGCCACGCAAGTGGTCAGAGGCGTCTGGGGTGGGGGCCCCAGACGCCTTTTTTTTCGCCTCCTTTCGCCTGTCGCCGGATTTCACCTCTTTCGTCATCCACTATTAACTCGTCAAACACCGCCGCACGGAGCAGATTCCAGGCAGATTGAGGCTTCGGATTAAGGCTTTGCGTTCCCAGGCCACTTTCGTTATCCTTCACCGTCGAAGCGTTAAGGCCGCCGAACACTCCTCTGCGGCCGCGCGGGTAGACTGAGAGCGGCAAAGACGGCACGGGCGCAGACCCGGTAATCTGTGACACAGGAGCCTGCCGCCAATTCAGGAACAAAGCGACGGGGCGTAGCACAGCCTGGTAGTGCGCTCGGTTTGGGACCGAGAGGCCGGGGGTTCGAATCCCTCCGCCCCGATTATTACCTCCAATAACTCAGGCCGCTTCTCCTCCTATCCACTCTCTCGGCTACTCTCTTTGCTACTTATTCGCGCATCCTACCGTGCTTTGGGCCGCTCCAACGCGGGGCTTGCGCGCGTTCGTGCTCAAAGCCGCGCTGGCCCGCCTCTGCGTCTCTGACGGCGTCGGCCCCGGCTTGATACTGTTCCCCTCCTGGGCCCCCCTGAGCCCGCCGGCGCGGCCCATGCGTCACTCCCCTCCGCCCGCCGAGCCCTGCGCAGACAACTAACCCTGCACCCCTTTGCCCGCCGGTCTCCACGCCCCGCCGCGCCTCCCCGCCCCTCAATTCCCGCCGGGAAATTAAGCCTTGACAATCTAGGCATGCAAACCTAGTATGCCTACCCGTTCTAGGTATCGTGGTTTTGAAGACGGTAACAAGTGAGGGCTCACGCATGAGGAAAGAGAAGGCCGACTTGTTGCAGGGCACGCTCGACATGCTGATCCTCAAGGCCGTGTCGCTCGGGCCGCTGCATGGCTACGGGATCATCCAGCGCATCCGGCAGGCCTCCGAGGAGATGCTCGAAGTCGAGCAGGGCTCGCTCTACCCGGCGCTCTACCGGATAGAGCAACGCGGCTGGGTCTCCTCCGAGTGGGCGGTGAACGAGACCGGCCGCCAGGCCAAGTTCTACACGCTGACGCGGGCCGGCCGCCGCCAGTTGGAGGCCGAGGAGGCGAGCTGGGATCGCCTGGTCCTCGCCATCACGAAGGTCCGGCAGGCCACCTGAGGGGTTTCGCTTATGAGGCTGTTCAGAGTTCTCGCGGCGCGCCTGCGCGGCCTGTTCCGGCGCGAGGCGGTCATCCGCGACATCGACGAGGAGATGCGCCTGCACGTCGAGATGGCGACGGAGGCGAACATAGAGCGCGGGATGTCGCCGGCCGAGGCGCGGCGGGCGGCGCTCAGGAGCTTCGGCAACTTAGACAGCTTGAGGGCCAGGGCCTACGAGGTCCGCGGGGGCGGGATGCTGGAAACACTATTGCGGGACGTGAAGTACGCGGCGCGCGCGATGGCGCGCCGCCCCGGTTTCACGGCCGTCGCGGCCCTGACGCTGGCTGTCGGCGTCGGTGCCAACACGGCCATCTTCAGCGTGGTCGAGGCGGTGCTGCTGCGCCCCCTTCCCTACCGCCACGCAGAGCGCACGGTCGTCGTCTGGGAGCACAACCGCGCCGGCACGCGCCCGCGCAACGTGGTCAGCCCGGCCAACTTCCTCGACTGGCGCGACCAGTCGAAGTCCTTCGAGGAGATGGCCGCCTTCTTCGACAACCGCTACAACCTGACGGGCGCGGGCGAGCCCGAGGAGGTGCCGGCACAGGTGGCGACCCCGAACCTCTTCTCACTGCTCGGGGCCGAGGCGGCGCTCGGCCGCACCTTTTCGCCCGATGATTCGGAGGCCGGCAGCGACGACGTGGCCGTCATCAGCCACGGCCTGTGGCAACGCCGCTTCGGCGGCTCGCCCGACGTGATCGGCCGCGCCGTCACGCTCGACGGCGAGAGCCTGACCGTCGTCGGCGTCATGCCGCCCGACTTCAAGTGGTTCATCAAGGAGATGTCGCGCACGGGTAAGCCGGCCGAAATCTGGATGCCGTGGACGCTCAACGAGGGCCACCGCATCCGGCGCGGGCGCTACGTCTCAGTGGTCGGGCGGCTGGCGCCGGGCGCGACGGTCGAGCAGGCGCGGGCCGAACTCGATGCCGTCGCCTCCCGGCTCGAATCCGAGCACGCCGAGTTCAACAAGAACTGGGGCGTGCGCCTCGTGCCGCTGCGCGAGCAGTTGGCGGGCGAGATCAGGCCGGCGCTGCTGGTGCTGCTCGGCGCGGTCGGGTCGGTGCTGCTGATCGCGTGCGTGAACGTCGCCAACCTGCTGCTGGCGCGCGCCGCCGGCCGGCACAAGGAGATCGCCATCCGCGCCGCGATGGGCGCGGGACGGCGGCGCCTCATCCGGCAGCTTCTGACCGAGAGCATGATGCTGGCGCTGCTGGGCGGGGCACTCGGGCTGCTGCTCTCGCACTGGTGCGTCGAGGCGCTGGTCGCCCTGAGCCCGGCCAACCTGATCGACGCGGGACAGGTCGGCGTCAACCTGCCGGTGCTGGGCTTCACGCTGGGCCTCTCGCTGCTGACGGGCGTCATCTTCGGTCTCGCGCCGGCGCTCGAAGCCTCGCGGCTCAGTTTGACCGAGTCGCTGAAGGAGTCGAGCCGCGGCAACGCGGGCGACCGGCGCGGGCGCCGGCTGCGCGACGTGCTCGTCGTCGCCGAGATTGGGCTCGCCCTCGTGCTGCTGGTCTGCGCCGGGCTGATGGCCCGCAGCTTCATGCGACTTCAGGCCGTGGACCCGGGCTTCGACGCGTCGAACCTCCTGACGATGCGCGTGCTGCTGCCGCAGCCGAAGTACCCGGAGGACGCGCAGGTGGTCACCTTCTTCCGCCAGGCCGTCGCCAACCTGCGGACGCTGCCCGGCGTGCAGGCGGCCGGCGCCGTCAGCGCCCTGCCCTTCGCCGACCTCGGGGCCGCGACCAACTTCACCGTCGAGGGGCGGCCGGCCCCTCCGCCCGGCGAAGACCTCTCGACGGACGTGCGCGTCGTGGACGAGGGCTACTTCCGCACCATGAACATCCCCGTCGTGGCCGGCCGCACCTTCACCGAGCAGGAGGCGGCGGAGAACCGGCGCGTCGCCGTCATCAACGAGGCGATGGCGCGCGTCTACTTCGCCGGTGAGAACCCCATCGGCAAGCGCATCCTCGTCAACATGACGGACCCGATAGTCCCGACCGAGATCGTCGGCATCGTCGGCGACGCGCGCTACGACAAGCTGGAGGGCGAGCTGCGGCCGATGGTCTACTGGACGCCGCCGCAGCTCGCTTACAACTCGATGACCCTCGTCCTGCGGGCCTCGGGCGAACCCGAGGCTCTGGCGGCCGCGGCCCGGCGGCAGGTTCAGGCGATTGACAAGGACCAGCCGGTCGCAGACGTGCGAACGATGGAGAGCTGGATGTCCGAGTCGGTCTCGCGGGCACGTTTCGGGGCGCTCTTGCTCGGGGGATTCGCCGTGCTGGCGCTCTTCCTGGCGGCGGTGGGCGTCTACGGCGTGATGTCCTACTCGGTGGCCCAGCGGCGGAACGAGATCGGCGTCCGCATGGCCCTCGGCGCGCAGGCGCGCGACGTGCTGCGGCTGGTTATCCGGCAGGGCCTTGCGCCGGTGCTGGCGGGCGTCGGGCTCGGGCTGCTCGGCGCCTTCGCACTGACGCGCGTTCTGTCGAGCCTGCTCTACGGCGTGAGCACGACCGACCCGTTGACGTTCGCCGGCATCGCGCTGCTGCTCACGCTGGTCTCCTGCGCGGCCTGCTACATCCCCGCGCGACGCGCGACGCGCGTGGACCCGCTCGACGCGCTGAGGTACGAGTAGGGCGGCCGCCGGGATCAAGGACGGGCGGAGACAGCTCAGGCCCGGCACCGGGGCACGAACGCCCCGGTGCCGGGCCTGAGCTGTTTGTGCCTACGCTCCGGGCCGCCCGTCAGGGGCGCTCTTCCGGGCTCGCGGGCATCAGGCCGCTCGTGTAGGCGTTGAAGGCCGTGTAGCGGGAGAGGCCAGCCTCGACGGCCGAGGCCGGCAGTTCCTGGCTGACCACCTCGTTGTGACACTCGTACTCGACGCGGAACACCCCCGGGTTGTCGGGCCGGGGCGCGAGCCCGAGCCGGTCCACGGGCTTGTCGCAGCGCATGCAGCGCGGAAAGTCGCCCGTGGTAGATTGGCGCGTCGCCACCTGGTTGAGCAGCGTGAGGGCTTCGTTGAGGTGGTGGATGGCCTCCTGGTGGGCGAGCGCGGCGCCGGCGGCGGCGGCCGAGTCGCTCTCGCGCATCTGATCGGTGAACCTCTCCACGGCCGAAGCCGCCCGCGCGATACGCTCCCGCGCCTGTTCCGCCCGCTGTTGAATCTCTTCCCTGGTCACTGTTACGAACGCTCCCCGTTAGCCCCCGGCCCACGGACCGCTCTCCCCTTTTAATAGCTGCGACTTATTAGCTGCGACCGGCCGCAGGCCCGGCGCGCCGTTCTTCCCGGCCCGGCTCTTATAGTTGATGCGAAATCGGAGCGTCAAGCGGGGCGTCGGTCCGGTCTGAACCTACGCCGCGGCCGGAAACGGGAAAGCCGCGCGGCGCGCCTCACCCCGTCACGAACTGAGGCCACTTCATCACAGGCCCGCGGCCGTTCGTCACATTCCCCAAACCGCGCGGCAGGTCGCGGCGTTAAGTCCCACGAGCGACGGGAACCGCGCCTGCCGCTCGTCGCTCCGAGATTCGCATCCGCCAAACAATTCCCGTACTCGGTCAAGAGAAGGAAGAGAAGATGAAAACCAAAGTGCAACGCATCGTCTTAGCCCTCGCAGCGTGCGCGCTGCTCAACGTCTTCGCCCTCGCCGGCGTCAAGAACAAGTCGGTCACTTTCGACAAGGACGTTAAGGTCGGCGGCGCCCTCGTCAAGAAGGGCACCTACAAGGTGAGCTTCGACGAGCAGACGAAGGAGCTGGCCGTCATCTCGGGCAACGAGGTGGTCGCCAAGTCCACGGCCCAGCTCGAAGAGCGCAAGTCCGCTTCGAGGTACTCCACCGCCTACACCTCGATCAAGGACGCGGAGGGCAGCAACCTCCTGCTGAGCGTCAACATGGGCGGCAAGTTCGCCGTCGTCAGCGACCAGTACACGGCGCAGGTCCGGCAGACCAACGGCGCCCAGTGAGTCCCGCCGCGCCGCCGGGCCGCCGACCGCCACCCCGCAACGCCTCGGGGGGTTGTCGGCGGCCCCCGCCCCTCCTGACATTACCGCCAGCTCAGAAATGCAGGTCGCGCAGTACCGCCTCGATCTCGCCGCGCGCCGTCTCGCCCACATCCCTGAACCTGACGCCGAACCCGGCCGGGCCGCGGTGGGCCACCACGCCCAGCGCCTTGATCCACCTGCCCGAAGGCATCTCGACGACGATGCGGATCGGCGACCCGACCGCCACCTTCCGGCCGCTCTGGACGTAACAGCCACCCTCGCTGATGTCGCGGACGAACCCGGCCTCTCGGCCCTCGGGCAGTTCCCACTCGGCATGGAAGTATCCGCGCGCCCGCCGCAATGCCCGCCGCTCGGCGTGTGACTTCATAGTCTCCCGCCTCTCCTTCCGTGCGCCGGCGCAGATGTGGAGGCTTTCAAGCCATTACGCCCTCACCTTGAATGGCTCGTTTCGATGCAAGGCAGTGGGCGCACCAGCTCTCTATCCTTAAAGTTCCGGCCGCCATCCTTCGAGAAGCCTAAGAATTTCGCAAGTTTGCCGCCGGGGAGCGGCCACCTGCGCGAATGGCACGCGCGTTGTCTTGTTAATTGGTGGTGGTGGTTAAAACTTCGGGGAACGAACAAAAGGAGCATAAACGATGCTTTGGACGATTCTGGTAGTGTTGCTTGTTCTGTGGTTGCTGGGTCTGCTCGGTGGCATCGGCGGCGGCCTGATTCACCTGCTGCTTGTCGTGGCTCTCGTGATTCTGGTCATCAACCTTCTGACCGGCCGGCGCACCGTCTAAGACGGTTTCCGGTAAGAGCTGTTGTAAAGGCGAAGCGGCGACGGCCTCGTTTGAGGTCCGTCGCCGCTTCTGTCTATGAGTGGCCTTGCGGCCGCACGGGCCTGACCCGCGACGGCCGGACCACACCGGAAGGACCTTGAAGCGCGACGCAGGCCCGCACCGGCTCAGCCGCGGTCGGTGGTGTCCTCAATCGAGTTGGTGATGGGGCCGCCGGTCCCGCCGCCGCGTTCGCTCGTCTCCTCGCCGCCGAGGTCTGGCGTCACGACGCCGGCCCGGCCCCCGAGGCCGGCCCCGGTCGTCCCGCCCATCCCGTTGCCGCCTCCCATCGCCCCGACGGCTCCGTCGCCGCCGCCGATGATGCCGGTCGAACCTCCGGGCGCCTCTGTACTGCGCCCGGCCTCGCTCGTGTCGGCACTGGTGCCGGTGCCCGTAACTCTCTCGTCGTCTCTGTTAGCTGACACTTCTTCTCTCCTTTGCTTCTGAAAGGCCCGCGCGTGGGGCCGCCACGGGCTGGGTCTTCATACGACGACGCCGCGGCCGCGTCGCGCGCTGCGGCGCGATGACCGGGGGCGTCAAGATAGTCCGAAAGCCGCGGGGGTTTACCGGCGAAAGGGGGAAGGTCAGCCGCGCGCCGGCGGAAGATGAAAGCCTGACCGGGGCGGGATGCGGACAATGATAGGTTGGGGCGCCGGCCAATGCAACAGCGGCGGCGGCGAGAGCCCGACGGCGGGCGCGACCTCACGCCGGCGGTTCAGGGCGGCAACGATTGCGGAGAGTAAGCGGCTCAGGACTCCTGCCGCGTGCCGCCCGTGTGCCGCTCGTGGTGACCGCCGAACTGGTAGCGCATGGCTGAGAGAATCTTGCCGGCGAAGTCGGACTCGCCGCGCGAGGCGAAACGGTTGAAGAGGGCCGCCGAGATGACGTGAGCCGGCGCGCCAACCTCGACCGCCGCCTGCACCGTCCAGCGCCCCTCGCCCGAGTCTGAGACGCGCCCGCCGAAACCCGACAGGTCTGCGTCCTGCGCGAGCGCAGCCGCCGTCAGGTCGAGCAGCCAGGAGCCGACGACGCTGCCCCGTCGCCAGACTTCGGCGATGTCTGCGAGGTCGAAGTCGTAGCGGTAGTGCTCGGGGTGGCGCAAGGGGGTCGTCTCGGCGTCGGCCGCTCGCTCGGCCTTGCCTACCCCGGCGTGTCGCAGCACGTTGAAGCCCTCGGCGTAAGCCGCCATCAAGCCGTACTCGATGCCGTTGTGGACCATCTTGACGAAGTGTCCGGCGCCCGCGGGTCCGCAGTGGAGGTAGCCGCGCTCGGCCGGGGAGGGGTGCCCGCGCTCGCGGCCCGGCGTGCGCGGGATGTCGCCCGCGCCGGGCGCCAGCGCCGCGAAGACCGGATCGAGCCGCGCGACCGTCTCCGCGTCGCCGCCGATCATCAGGCAGAAGCCGCGTTCGAGCCCCCAGACGCCGCCGCTCGTCCCCACGTCAACATAGGCGACGCCGCGCCCGCCCAACTCGGCGGCGCGCCGGATGTCGTCCTGAAAGTGCGAGTTGCCGCCGTCAATCGCCGCGTCGCCGGGCGCGAGCAGCGTCGCCAGCACCGCGAGCGTGCGGTCTACCACCGCCGCCGGCAGCATCAGCCAGACGTGTCGCGGCGGCTCAAGCCGCCCGACCAGCTCTTCTAGCGAGCCCGCGCCCACCGCTCCCTCCTCGGCCAGTTCGGCGACGGCCCCGGCGTTCAGGTCGTAGACCACACACTCGTGCCCGGCCTTCATCAACCGGCGCACCATGTTCGCCCCCATCCGCCCCAGCCCCACCATCCCGAGCTGCATCGTTGGCTGTCCCTCCTCCGGCCCCGGCCCGCCGCGTGATTCAAGATTCGGCCCGCGGCGCGCATCCACGCCGGCGCGTGTGCCCCCGCACGTCGATTTGCCGAAGCGACCCGAGCGATTTCCGTTACAGCCTAATAACACGACGACCGCCGCTTGTACATCACTGCGGGGCAATGCCGGCAATTAAGGAGGGTGTTAGGCACAGACCCGCTAAATTATCGTGACAGGTCGGCGGCAGAGTAGCGGCCGCTTTGGTTCAGGGCCGGCGGCGGAGGTGCGATGAGGGAGAGTTCCGGCGAGACGGGCGGGGCGGCGTTGGACGGGCCGATCCCGCTGTCGGCGCGCAGGCGGCGGGCGGTGACGGCGGGCGTGATGACGGGTATGTTCCTCGCCGCGCTCGAAGCCACCGTAGTCAGCACGGCCATGCCGACCGTGATTGCGACGCTCGGCGGCATCAGCCACTATAGCTGGGTCTTCTCGGCCTACATCATCACGTCCACCGTGACGGTGCCGATCTGGGGCAAGCTGTCGGACCTCTACGGGCGGCGGCCGCTATTTCAGGTCGGCGTCGCGCTCTTCCTGCTGGGTTCGGTTTTGTCGGGCCTCTCGACCTCGATGGCGCAGCTCATCGCCTTCAGGGCGGTGCAGGGGCTGGGGGCCGGGGCGCTGATCCCGCTCGGCATGACCATCATCGGCGACGTGTACACGACTGAAGAGCGGGCGCGGATGCAGGCATACTTCAGCGGCGTCTGGGGCGTGGCGAGCGTAATCGGGCCGCTCGCCGGCGGCTTCATCACCGACCGGATGTCGTGGCGCTGGGTCTTCTATCTGAACGTCCCGTTCGGCATCGCGGCGGCGCTCATCATCGGGCTGGCGCTCACAGAGCCGCGGC
Source organism: Pyrinomonadaceae bacterium (assembly GCA_035645715.1). Taxonomy (GTDB): domain Bacteria; phylum Acidobacteriota; class Blastocatellia; order Pyrinomonadales; family Pyrinomonadaceae; genus QHXN01. Next base: position 70,185 of record DASQMB010000047.1, on the reverse strand, counting down.
GGCAGGAGCGCCCCTCGATTGACTACCTCGGCGCCCTGACCCTGACGGCCGCGATCACACTTCTGATGCTGGCGCTCGTCGAGGGCGGTTCGAGCCTTGCGGCGCTCGCCTCGGCGCGCAACCTCGCGCTGCTCGGCGGCGCGGCCCTCTTCGCGGTCTTCTTCCTCCTGGCCGAGCGGCGGGCCGCCGACCCCATCGTGCCGCTCGACATCTTCCGCGAGCGGGTGGTGGCCGTGGCCGTCGCGGCCGGGTTCCTGGCCGGCGTGGCGATGTTCGGGGTGACGACGTTCGTGCCGCTCTTCGCGCAGGGCTCGCTCGGGGCGAGCGCGACCGCGGCCGGCACGCTGCTGACGCCGATGCTGCTGAGCTGGGTCGGGCTCTCGATTGTGGGCGGTCGCCTGCTGCTGCGAGTGGGCTACCGGACGACCTGCGTGACGGGCTTCGCCGTCCTCACGCTCGGCCTCGCGCTGCTCGCCAACGTCGGACTTGAGACGCCGCGCTTCTGGCTCTACTTCGACCTCGCGCTGGTCGGCTCGGGGCTCGGGCTGACAATGCTGACGCTGCTGCTAGCCGTTCAACAGTCTGTGCCGCGGACGCGGCTCGGCGTCGCCACCTCGCTCAACCAGTTCTCACGCTCCATCGGCGGCGCGGTCGGGGTGGCCGTGCTCGGCGCAGTCCTCTCGGCCGGGCTCGACGCGAGGTTGCAGGAGGCGGCGCGCGGCGGCGGCGCCGGATTGAGCGCAGAGCTGGCGGCCGAGTTGGCGGCCGACCCGAGCGCGCTGCTCGAACCCTCGGCGCGTGCAGCGCTGCCGCCCGAAGCCCTCCGAGCCCTGCGCGGCGCGCTCGCCTCGTCGGTTCACAACATCTTCTGGGCGGCGGCGGCGGCGGCGCTCCTCGCCCTTCTGGTCGTCACGCGCCTGCCGCGCGCGGGCGACGGCGGGCCGCGTCCGCCCACGCCCGAGGCGACCTCGACCGAGGCCGGCGAACGGCTGCTGGCGGCTGAACTGGCGCCGCTCGCCCCCGAGCACCAGCCGACTGCGTCGAGGGCCGACTGAGGTCCGTCTCACTTGACACGGGCGAGCCCATCGCATTAGAAGCCTTACTGAGCAAATCCCACTGTGAGGAGGGCACAAGCGCCCGTGATTACCATCAATGAGCGGGAGTCGGGCGGCGTCACCGTCCTCGACCTCGGCGGCAACGTCATCATGGGCGGCGGCAGCGAGCGGCTCGGGTCCGAGCTTAGGCGGCTCGCGGCCGAGGGTAAGCGGCGCGTCATCGTCAACTTCGAGGGCGTCAAGTATCTCGATTCGAGCGGCGTCGGTGAGTTGGTCTCGGGCTCGCAGGCTCTGGGGAAGGCCGGCGGCTCGGTCCGCTTCCTCAAGCTGCCGCCGAAGGTCCGAGAGGTGATGACGCTCGCCAGCATGCTCTCGCTCTTCGAGGTTTACGAGGACGAGGACGAAGCCCTGGCGGACTTTTCGGCCGAGGGTGAACAGGCGGGCGACTGAGCGCCCCGCGCCCCGCGCCAGGCCCGCGGCGAGAAAATTTCGCGTATTTTGCCGATTTTTCCGAGACTCGGCGCCGCCGTGTGTGATATATCTGCTGGCGCAAGCTTTTTTATTTCATCCCGCAACGCAGGAGGTTTTGAGACCACCCCATGGCGACGACGAAAGCAGCGAAGAAGCGCATGTCACAGTCCGAAGTGCTCAACCACTTCGCCGAAAAGTTCGACATGAAACGCGCGCAGGTCAAAGAAATTTTCGAGGAGCTGTCGTCTCTGGCGACCCAGGAGGTCAAGTCGAACGGCGAGTTCGCCCTCCCTGGCTTCGGCAAGCTCGTCCTGTCGGAGCGCAAGGCGCGCGAGGGCCGCAACCCGCAAACCGGCGACACGATCCAGATTCCCGCCAAGACGACGCTCAAGTTTCGCCTGAGCAAGTCCATGAAGGATTCAGTCGTCCCGAAAAAGAAGTAGGGCCTCGCCTCCGAGGCCCGGGCTTTCTTCATCCTTCTTCCGAAACGGACCGCCGGCAGCGAGAGCGGGCACTTTACCTAGCCTGTCCTCCCGCCGGCGGTTCGTTCGTGTCCGGCCCCACGCCCAGCCCCCGCAACCGCTTTCTTGACAACGACTTACCTTTTCATCTGCCCTCACCGCGCGACACACACATCCGGCCCGCCCTCCCTTGCTAAAAATTTTTCTAGCCTTTTTTCGGACTTTCCGCTAGAATCCCGTTTTTTCAGGGCACCCCCCAGTTTTCCCCAGACTTACGGTAGCACTGTCAGAGTTCCCGAGGGGGGTTCTGTGCGAAATTTCGGGCGAATGCAATAGGTTCGCATCCCGAAATTGGTCCGTGGCATCTAATTTTACGACTGATATGAGGAACCCCGGACATTATCCCCTGGGGCCGGAAAAATAAAGGAGCTGAAGCAAAGTGATTCCTGTCGAGACACTTCCGCTGGTCGAGCGGCTCAAGATGATCGACCACATTCAGGCGCGCCGCTACACGAAGTTGACGGGTCCGACCCTCGAAATCGCCACCGAGGGCATCATCCGTCACCTCCGCGCCTGTGACCGCATGGACGTGAACCCTGACGTGGCGGCCGTCCGCGAGATTATCGACGACGCGCTCAACGGGCGCCGCGTCTTCGCCGAGACCTTCAACAACGCCGCCTGAGCTGGTCAAGCCCGGGCTCCTACCGGAAGATCGAGGCCGCCGCCACTTACGAGAGTGGCGGCGGCCTCCTTATTTTCACGTGTTACTTTCGCGGGCTCCCGCCGCCGGCGCCCCGGCCTGCCTCAGGCTCCCGCCTCGCGCAGCCTGTACTGCGTGAGCGCCAGAAGGCTGATGGCGTCCGTAATCTCACCCTCGTCGGCCATCCGGTAGGCTTCGCGCAGGCCGACCCGCCTGACCCGCAGGCGCTCCGTGCCTTCGGGGCGGCGCTCGCCCTGCGTCAACCCCGTCGCCAGAAACCAGACGGCCAGCTCATCCGAGACCGAGTTTGAGAGGTGCGCCTGACCCATCCGGGTCCAGGTGTATGCACGCAGGCCGGTCTCCTCTTCCAGTTCGCGCCGGGCGGCGGACAGGTGATCCTCGCCCTCCGGGCAGCCTCCTTCCGGTATCTCCCAGGAGTAGCGGCCGAGCGTGTACCGGTACTGGCCGACGAGGTAGACATCTCCTCCCTCGACGGCGAGGGCGCCGACCGCGACGTTTTTGAAGTGGACGACGCCGTAGATGCCCGGCCGGCCGTCGGGGCGGACCACCGCGTCCTCGCGCACCGAGACCCAGGGGTTATCGTAGACGCTCCGCGACGAGACGGTCTGCCACGGGTTCGCCAGCTCGTCCTCTGGGTCCGTGCCCTCGGTCGTTGCACTCATCCTCGTCCTGTTCGTGACGTGTCGGAGGGGTTCTCGCCGCGGCGCGCGCCCACGGGCCGAGTTCAGGAGCTTTCCGCCGCCACGTCGCGCAGCCCGGCCTGAGCTTCGAGCAGGGGTTGCTCCGGCGATGGCTCTTGGTCCGAGTCGTCCGACTGGCGCAGAATCTCCAACAGCGCGATGGCGACGGCCACGATGACGGGGCCGAGCACCAGGCCGATAACGCCGAAGACCTGCAAGCCGCCGAGCACCGAGAAGAAGATCAACAGCTCGTGCAGCCGTGTCTTCTCGCCGACCAGCTTCGGGCGCAGGAAGTTGTCCACCGACCCGATGACGAGCGCCCCCCAGACCGAGAGCATGATCGCCTTGCCGACCGCGCCCGCCAGCCCGAGGTAGAGCGCCGCCGGCACCCAGACGACGAAGGCCCCGGCCATCGGGATCATCGAGAGGAAGACCATCACGACGCCCCACAGCAACGGGCTCGGCAGCCCGAGCGCCCAGAAGGCGAAACCGCCGAGCACGCCCTGGATCGCCGCGATCACCAGCACGCCGTAGACGCTCGCACTGATGACCTCTTTCGTCCTGCCGAAGATTTCGTGAGACCGGGCGCGGTTGAGCGGCATTGCGCCGCGGAAGGCCGACCGCAGCCGCGCGCCGTCGCGGAAGAGGTAGTACATCGTGAAGATGACGAAGAAGACTTCGACGACGAGACCGACGGCCCCGCCGACGAACCCGAGCGTGCGCGAGGCGACCGACTGGCCGACGGCGCGCAGGCGCTCGGCCACGAAGTCGTGGTTCTGCGCGCGCAGTTGCTCCACGTCCACGTACTGCCCGAGCCACTGGAAGAAACGGCCCGTGGTCGGCGAGTTCGGGTCGAGCAGGCTCTGGACGCTGCCCTGTAAGGTCTGGGCGAAGCCGGAGAGTTCGCGGACTACGGCCAGCGTGATGAGTGTCATCGGGACGAGTATCGTCACGATGACCAGCAGCGTCGAGAGCACCGCCGCCCAGGACGGGCTGCCCAGCCGCCGCTCGATCCGCTTGTGGACGGGGTAAAAAACGATGACCAGCACGACCGCCCACAACAGCACCTGGATGAAAGGCACCAGCATCAACCAGCAGAGGTAGAGTGCCAGCACCGTCACCGCCAGCAGTGCGAACCAGCGGGCCTGCTGCGTCTTGGAATCGTCAGAGGAGTTATCCGGTCGGTCCATCGCCGGACACTTTAGCACAGCGCGCCTGCCGCCAAACCCCACAAAGTTCCCCCCGCCGCGGGCCGTCAGGTCGCGCGCCGCGGGCCGCCGGACGCGCGGCGTGAGGCCGGGGCGGCCGCTGCGCGCGACGGGCCAGGCCGACGGCGCCGGGTTTGACGCGCGAGGCCGAGCGCGTGCTAACATCCGGCCCGGTCGCCGTCAATTGTTTGGCTCCCGTAGCTCAGTCGGATAGAGCAACGGCCTTCTAAGCCGTGGGTCGCAGGTTCGAGTCCTGCCGGGGGCGTTCGCGCCGGAGCCGGCTCCGGCGGCCGGACGCGGCCGAAGAAAGAACGGGCCTGCCCGTTGAGTGGGGCAGGCCCGTCCTTTACCTAGCACTTCCGACTGACTCGTCCGAGGCTATGGCACAGGAGATTGACATGGCCGATGCGAAGCGACCGCGTCAACGTGAGGCGCAGATTAGCCGGGCGACGGCCCGCGAGTCCGTCCCGTTTCGGACAGACCGGGCCGCGCTCTACCGCTAGACTCATCCGTTAGGCTTTACCAACTCAGTCAGGTACGGGAGGCATCTCGATGCGAAGGATTTTGGCCGTTCTCTCTCTCTGCGCCGTCGCCGGCGCCTCGGCGGCGTGCGGGGGCGGCGCTGGCGGTAACACTAACAATACGAACGCCAACAACATGAACGCCAACGCCGGGGCGTCGAATTACAACACCAACATGGGCGGCGCCAACGGCAACACCGGCATGATGGGCGGCAACGTGAACGGCAACACCGGCACCGGCACGAACACGAACATGAACGGCAATACCGGCACCGGCACCGGCACTAACATGAACGGGAACATGGGCGGCGGCACCGGCTCCGGCACCGGCGGCAATACCAACGCCGGCACCACCGGGGGCAACGCTAACCGGCCTTAACCGAGGGTCGGGTGAAAACAGCAGGAGGGGCGCGCCGCAGTTGAGAAACGAGGCGCGCCCTTTCGTCTGGGTGAGGCGCGGGGCTTCACCTCGCCGGCCACTGTGGCCTTTGCGAACGCGGGCTATTTTTGCTACTCTCCGGGTTCCGGCGGCGCTGAAGCGAAGTGGCCCGTGGCGTCCTGTGACCCGGCCCGGAGCTTCCCCCGCGGCGAATTTTTTATGGCGGCTATAGCTCAGTTGGTTAGAGCGCCTGACTGTGGATCAGGAGGCCGAGGGTTCAAGCCCCTCTAGCCGCCCTTACAGATCAACCATGAAAGGGGAGCCGTGAGGCTCCCCTTCTCTTTTGCCGCCTCGATCCCCCGTCTCCTCCCGCGAGACCCGACCGCGACGAACCCCGCCCCCGTCGTCCGCCGCGTCCGGGGCGGGAGTCGCACGACACTTCGGCCCGCCTTCCCCGCCAACACTTTTCTGCCACGGACGCACGGCGGGGGGTGTTTTCCTCGCAGGCGAAAGTTACTGACTCTCCTTTACGCCTTCGGATTTCCACCACAGTTGAGGACAACGTCGCATGTCAAAAGTTTTAGCCCCCTCGCTCGGTGTGTCGCTCTGTCTCCTCCTTTTCGCCGCCACGGCCTTCGCCCAGAGCGCGGCGCCGGCGTCTGTCACGGTCGCCGAGGCCGAGGCCGCGAAGTGGCGCGAAGATTTGCGCTACATGGCGCAGGAGATGGAAGCACGCCACAAGAACCTGTTTCACACGATGACGCGCGAGCAGTTTGAAGGCGCGGTCAGGCGTCTGCACGACAGAATTCCCGCCCTCGACCGCCACCAGATCATCGTCGAGATGGCCCGCATCGTGGCCCTGGTCGGCGACGGCCACACCAACATCGCCCCGACGCGCGACCCGAAAATCGGCTTCCGCACCCTGCCCGTCAAGCTTTACCTCTTCAAGGACGGTCTCTTCGTCCGCGCGGCCGAGCGCGGCCACGCCGAGTTGGTCGGCGCCCGCGTGCTGCGAATCGGCGACGCGACGCCGGACGAGGCGGTAGCGCGCGTCCGCGAGATCGTCGGGCGCGACAACGAGATGGACGTGAGGTTCTTCGCGCCCTTCCTCCTAGCCATGCCGGAAGTGCTCCACGCCCTCGGCCTCTCCGAGAGTGTCGAGGCGGCCGGCTTCACCTTCGAGAAGGGCGGGCGGCGGCAGACCCTGACGCTCAGGCCGGCCGGGCCGGCGGAAATGATGCCGCCCGACACCGACCTCAGTTGGCTGCCGAAAGAAGGCTGGGTTGACATGCGCGACGCGGCTACGGCCCCCGTTCCGCTCTGGCTCAGGAACCCGCGCGACAAGTTCTGGTTCGAGCACCTGCCCGGCTCTAAGGCCGTCTACGTCCAGCTCAACGAGGTCGGCAATAAGGAGGCCGAGTCGCTGGCAGACTTCTCCAGGCGCCTCTTCTCGTTCATCGAGTCCAACCCGGTCGAGAAGCTGGTCCTCGACCTGCGACTCAACCGGGGCGGCAACGGCATGCTGCTCCGCCCGCTCGAAATCGGCCTCGTCAAGTCGAAGCTGGACCGACCCGGCAGACTCTTCACGCTGATGGGGCGAAGCACCTGGTCGGCATCGCAGTTCCTGCTCAACCGGATGGAGCTATACACGAACGTGCTCTTCGTCGGCGAGCCGTCGGGCTCGAAGGGGAACGCCTACGGCGACTCGCGCAAGATCACGCTCCCGAACAGCGGCATCACGGTCAGGGTTTCGGTCTACTACTGGCAGGACTGGGCGCCGTGGGACACGAGGACGTGGACCGCGCCGCACCTGACGGCGGAGCTTTCGTCCGAGGACTACCGCGCCAACAACGACCCGGTGCTGGCCGCCGCGCTCGGCTACTCGCCGCGCAAGACGCTCGATGAGGTATTAAACGAGGCGCTGGCCGAGGGCGGCGTCGAACTGGCCCTGAAGCGATTCCGAGAATTCAAAGCCGACCCCGTCAACAAGTACGCCGCCACCGAGGAGCCGCTGCTCGTCGCCGGCCAGCGCCTGCTCAACGAGAAGAAGCCCGAGCAGGCACTCGCCCTCTTCCGGCTCGACGCCGAGGAGAACCCACACTCGTTCCGCGCCTATTACGCTATGGGCTACGCCCGTTCCCTGACCGGCGACAGGGAGCAGGCCGTCAGAGACCTGGAAAGGGCGCTTGAGATGAGTCCGAAGAACTACGACGTGGCCGAGCTGCTGAGGCAGTTGAGGCGGCGGTAGAGCCGCCAGCCTCGGGGCGGCCCGGCTTCCCGGGCGGGCCGCCCGCCACACCTTTTTCTCCGCCCCTTCCCTCCCCTCCACGCGGCGCCCGCCGCCTGGCCCCGGATGTTCGTCTCCGCCCCCGGCCGCGCGATCTGGAAGTGCGGCGGCTGGCAATAGTCCTCACCTCGGGTTAATCTCTCCTTTTCCCGACGGGGCACTGCTCTACTCTTCCGAACGCGGGACGTTGGCAATGAGATTTATCCAGATGATTTTGTGTGCGGCCTTCCTCCTGGCCGCCTCTTCGGGCACCGCCGCGAGGCAGTCGGCGCAAGGTTCGGTCGAGGGCTCGGTCAGCGACGCGGCCGGGGCGGTCGTGGCCGGCGCGCGCGTCTCACTGTTGGACCCGCGGCAGGCGCTGCGCGGCACGACCGAGACCGACGCCGAGGGCCGCTTCCGCTTCGCCGGCGTGGCGCCGGGCTCCTACGTTGTAGAGGTCTCGAAGACGGGCTTCGGCACCCGCCGCGAGGTGGCACAGGTGGCGCGTGGCATGACGGTCACGCTGGCAGTCACGCTCGGCGTAGGCGACCTCTCGGAGGAGGTGACGGTGACTGCCGAGACCGGGCTCGCGCAGAACAAAGACCTCGTGCCGCAGCAGATCAACGTCATCCCCGAAGAGGTCATCCAGCAGCGCGTCACCTCGGTCCTCGCTCAGGTGGCAGACGAGGAGGTCGGCGTCTCGTTCCAGCGGACGAGCCCGACCGTCGGCGCGGTGCTCGTGCGGGGGCTGTCCGAGGTGGGCGTCTACGTTGACGGCGTGCGCTTCACACAGTCTACGCAGCGCGGCGGCATCAACACCTTCTTCAACCTCAACGAGCCGACCTCCCTGCGCGCCGTCGAGGTGCAGCGCGGGCCGAACACGGCGCAGTACGGCTCCGACGGGCTCGGCGGCACGGTGCAGCTCGTCTCGCGGCTGCCCGAGTACGGCTTCGACTCGCCGCAAATACGCGGCGAGCTGAACACCACCTTCAACAGCGCCGAGATGTCGCACGGCACCAACGCGCTCCTGACCTACGGGACGAAGCGGTTCGGCATCCTGACGAACGCCGTGGCCCGCCGCGTCAACACCCTGCGGCCGGGCGGCGGCGTCGACAGCCACTCGGCCGTCACGCGCTTCCTCGGCCTGCCTTCGACCGTCCTCGGCGAGAGCCGCCTGCCCGACACGGCGTTTACGCAGTACGGCGGCTCGCTACTGCTCGCCTACGCCCCGACCGACAACCAGCAGTTCAGCTTCCGCTACCAGCGCAGCCAGCAGGACGGCGGCAAGCGTTACGACCAACTGCTCGGCGGCGACGGCAACCTGATTGCGGACCTGCGCAACCTGATGCTCGACTTCGGCTACGTGCGCTACGTGCGGCAGGGCTTCGGCTTCTTCGACGACCTCTCGGCCACAGTCTCCTACAACAGCCAACGCGAGGAGCGCGTCAACCAGGGCGGGCAGGGCAACCCGCTCGCGGCGATCACCCACGACAAGGAGCGGACGACTTCCTGGGGCTTCGCCCTCAACCTCAACAAGCAGTTCTCGTCGCGCCACAACTTTCTTATCGGCGGCGATTTCTACCGCGACGGCGTGGACGCGCCCTCTTACGCCTTCGACCCGACCAACAGCACGACGAGGCTCGTCCGCCCGCGCGTGCCGAGCGGCGCCCGCCAGATTCTCGCCGGCGTCTTCGTGCAGGACGCCTTCGAGGTCGTGCCTGACCGGCTGCGCCTGAGCGGGGCCGTCCGCTACAACGTCGCCTCCTACCGCTCGCGCGCCGCCGACAGCCCCGTCGTGGGCGGCCGCCCGCTCTGGCCCGACGACTCTCTGCGCGTTGACGACTTCTCGGGCCGCGTCGGCGCCGTGGCGACCCTCGTCCGGGGCCTCAACTTCGCCTTCAACTTCAGCCGCGGCTTCCGGGCGCCGAACATCACCAACCTCGGCTCGGTCGGCCTCGTCGGCGTCGGCTTCCAGGTGGCGGCTTCGGAGACTGCCGGTTTAGGCGCGACCGTCGGGACGACGGCCGACGAGCAGGCCGTCTCGACCGGCCTCGCCATCTCGCCGCTCAGCTCCGAGACGAGCAACAACGTGGATTTCAGCCTCCGCTACCGGCGCGGGCGCTTCGACACAGAGGCCGCAATCTTCGTCATCGACTACGCTAACACCATCGTCCGGCAGACCCTGATCCTGCCGCCGGGCGCCGTGGGCCTCAGGCTCGGCAGCGAGGTGATAGAGCGGCAGAACGCCAACGGCGCGGTCTTCGTCGCGGCCTCACCCTCGCCCGTGCTCGTGCAGGTCAACTTCGGCGACACGCGGCTGCGCGGCTTCGAGTACGAGATCGACCTCGGCCTGACCGAAGCCCTCTCCTTCGGCGGCAACTACTCTTACGTCTACGCAGAGGACCGCGCGACGGGCGCGCCTCCGAACCTCGGCGGCGGCGGCATCCCGCCCCAGACCGGCTTCGTGCGCCTGCGTTACCAGCCCGCCCGCGCTCGCTACTGGGTCGAGGCTTACTCGACGCTCGCCGGCCGGCAGGACCGCCTCTCGTCGCTCGACCTCGCAGACCGGCGCACCGGCGCCACCCGCACGCGCGCCAGCATCCAGAACTTCTTCCGACGCGGCGCCTGCGTCCGTGGGCTGACGACGCCGGGCACGACGGGCCAGTGCGGCTCGGCCGGCGGCCGCCTCATCGCCACGGGCGAGACGCTCGCGCAGGTTCAGGACCGAGTGCTCGGCCCCGGCGTGAACTCGGCTCCGCTCTTCGCGGCCGTCCCCGGCTACGGCCTCTTCGGACTCCGCGGCGGCTTCCGCTTCAACGAGCGCCAGGAAGTGTCGTTCGACTTCGAGAATATCGCCGATAAGAACTACCGCGCGCCCGGCTGGGGCATGGACGGCCCCGGTCGCAGCCTGACGGCGCGTTACCGCCTCCGCTTCTGATGCCGGCCGAAAAACTTTCCGGCGCCCGAATTTCGTCAACGCAACAACCAGGGCGCCCGGCCCGGGCGGGGCGCCTTTCTCTTGTTCTCTGACAGCGCCGCAGCACAAATCCGGCGAGCCCGAAGGCCCGGCCACCGGAAATCCTCCCTCGTGCATCAAACGCCGGCGTTGAAACAGAGAGTTTTTCGGGGCGCGAAATCAAGGTCTGGAAAAAATCCGCAGACGGTGATAGTCTAATTTTGCCGCGGCCGCGAAGGCCGTTCGACGCAGACGCCCGCGGCTCCGGCTCTTCCCTTCGGTTTTACCTCTGAACAGCGACTGCGCCCCGGCTCGACCCGACCGGCGGCGACGTGTAGACGGTCGGCCGGCACCCCCTCGCCCGGCCAGCGGACGGCGTCGCCCACTAGCCTACGGTCCCGGCCGGGAGCGCAGAGGAGAGGAAAGTAGATGCGTTTCGTTCCCCCGGCGCTCTTATCCGCCATCATTCTGCTCGCCGCCGCGCACCAGGCTCCCGCGCAAAAGAAGCTCTGCCCGAAGCCGCCGCCCTCGCCCTTCAAGCACAGCGGCGAGATAGTGACCACGATTGACCGAGCGGCGCGCGGCATGCGGACCCGTCTCGAACACCCGCGGCCGCTCGCCGGCCCCGACGGCGCCTACTACTTCGGCGCGACCTTCGTCCACACGGACCCGCGCGCCGGCCGCACGCCGACCGTCGATCTGGTCTTCTACGGCACCACGGCCGTTGCGAAGCTGGGCGGTGGCTCCAGCCTCTCCTTCGTCGCCGACGGCCGGCCGGTCGCGCTCGCGCAGGCGGCCAGCCTCCGCTCGCAGCCCGCGGGCGCCACGTTCAACGAGTCGGCGAAGGTGACGATGTCGCTCGCAGAGGTAATGAGGCTGACGGCGGCGCGCAAGGTCTCGGTCCAGCTCGGCGGCTCGCAGCTCGAACTGACGCACAATCACCTGGAAGCCCTGCGCGAACTGGTCAGCCAGATGGCTCCGGCCCCCTCGCGCTGGGCGACGGCCGGCTCCGACGCCCTGAGCGCACGCTGAACCGGCCGTCCGGGTCGCCGAGAGAAAGTCGCGGAGAACGCGAAGGCCGCGCCGGGCTGGCAGCACGAACTCGACTCGTGCTGCCGGCCGGGCGCGGCCTTCGCGCGCGTGCCTGCGGGGAGGGATTCCCTCGGGGTTTCGGTGTCAGCGCGTGTAGCCGGTCGGGTGGTGGAGCTTGCCCCCCGAGACTTCGGCCACGACGCGGAGGCGATGAAAGCCCTTCTCGGGGTGCGTCGAGAGGTATGTGAGGGCGAACTGCCGCGACAGCATCTGGTTCACCTCCGACAGGAAGCGGTCGAAGCTGAGGGGCGCGCCGGTCCCCTGCGCGAAGAAATAACCGCCCGTTTCGTTCGAGAGCCGGTCGAGCGCGCCCTGCCCGTTGCCGACGAAGGTCGGCACCTGGCCGTAGCCCGTCGGCGCGTAGAGGCTGTAGATGGCGACGGCGTTGCGCTGCGCCTCGTTGATGGCCCGTTGAAGGTCCACGCTGCTGCCGGGCGTCGAGCCCTCGACCCCGCGCGAGAGGTCTATGCCGTCGCTGACGAGCAGGACGGCGCGGCGCCCCACCGGCTGCGACTCGAAACGCTTGACGGCGTCGCGCGTCTGCGCGAACGGGTTGAAGGGAGCGCCGGCCGCCGTGCCGAGGGGGATGCGCAGCGAGCGGGCCGCCCTCTCAAGATCAGGCGTGAACTTTTGACGCACCTGTAGCGAGCCGGCGCGGATGTATCCGACCATCACGCGCGAGCCCGGCGGCAGGCGGCGGATGAACGTCCTGAGCCCCTCGATCTCGTTGGCGACCGAGGAGACGAGGTCGTCCTGGATGAGCACGGCCAGCGTCAACGGCGAGCGGGGGCCGCCCCGCGTCGTCAGAATCTCCTGCCGCTCGCCGTCCTCGAAAACGGCCAGCCCGTCGAGGTACTGAATCTCGGCTTCGGTCTTCTCCTTGACTCGGAACGTGACCGGAATCGTCACCGAGCGCACCTCGCCGCGCCCCTCTGCGGCGGCCGGGCCGTCGGCGCCCGCCCTCTGACCCGCGGCCAGCAACGAGGCGCAGCAGACGGCGGCCAGCGCCGCCCAGACCGGTTTTCTCCTCATAAACATCCAGCTCCGTCAGAGTCGTCACACCGCAGTTTCGTGGCGCTCTGCTATTATACCCGCCGGGCGGGCCGAAACATACAGATTTGGACGTAAGGACACGGGCGGCGGCCCGACCCGCACGCACCGACTTCCAAAGTGATGGCCGAACGGCAACACACCGAGCGTTTGACGGCCGGCGACAGGCTGGCGGCCCGACTATTCCGCCTGCTCCCGTGGCTGGCCCTCCTCGCCTGCGCCGTCCCCGCGCCGGCCTATTTCCTCTGGCGCTACTTCACCGTTGCGGAGAACGCCGGCGAATACATGCTCTTCGCGCTCACCTCGCTGGGCGCCGGTCTGCTCGTCGGCTTCTTCGCGGCGCTGGCAGCCTACGCGCTCCGGCGGGCGTGGGAGGCGCGGCTGCGCGAGCGGCTGTCGCGCGACGGGGTGACGGCCGGCGAGCTGAAATGGTTCCTGCGCGAGGTTCCGGCCGAGCGCCGCCGCGCCCTGCGCGAGATGGAGCGCACACACCCCCTGCTGGCCGAGGCTTACCGCGACACCCTGGCCGCGGACGTGACCGCAGCCCGCGTGCTCGCGCACGCGCGGCGCGAGTCGGAGGCCGTCGGGCGTCGCCTAGCGGGCGTCGCGCAGGCCGGCGGCGCGGCCCGCGCCGAGCTTGAGCGCGATCTGCAAAAAGACCGGGCTCGCATTGACCGCGTGGTCGAAGAGACCTCGGAGCACCGGCGCGAAATCGAAACGCGCCTGCAAGCCGTCGAGGCGATGGCCGCGCGCGACGCCAGCGAGCAGGAGACCCGGCTCGCTCTCCTCCGCCTCGGCTCCGTCCGCGAGCACGCGCCGCTCGGGCTCGCCTCCTCGCGCGAAGAGAGCGACGCCCGCGAGGAGGTCGAGCGCGAAGCCCTCCCCCACGCCCGACGTGAAGCCGACGGAAGCGGCGGCCCTGACCCTCTCGCCTACTTCGACCGCGAATCGCTCGAAGAGGTCGAGCGCGAGGCCCGCCGCCTTCAGTCCTCGCCCGGCGGCGAGTCCGGCTGAAGGCCGAGCGCCAGGCACCGCTCGTCGAAGTCCGACAGCCGGTAGACGCCCTCCGCCACCCTGACCGCGAACCCTTCGGCGACGAGAGCGCGGTTGCCCGCCCCGGCCTGAGCGCGCGCAAGCCCCGTCACCTTCGCCAGCTCGCCTCTCAAAGTCATCCCCGCGCCGACCAGAAACGCCCGCGCCACCTCGCGCAGCGCCGCCTCCGGCGAAACCCTGGTCTTCAACCGGTCGGCGAAGCGCGACTCGCTCAGCGTCCAGATGTAGGTGAAACAGGGCTCGTAGAGCACCTCCTGCGGGATGACCTTCATCGCGCGCTGTAGCTCGTCGAGCGCCTTATAGAAGCGCGCGCGGTCCGCGATCTTCGCTTCCCCCCTCAGGTCCGAGGTCGCCATCTCCCACTCGCGCCGTAGCACGCGCAGCACGGCCCGAGCGTCCTCCGAGAGCCGTTCGCCCTCGGCCCTTCGCGGCACGCCCCACAGAGCGTTCAGGTACGGGGTCAGCCTCGGTGCCACGAACCACGTCCGGTTCTTCGACAGCTTGGCGTAGTAGACGCGCCCGCGCCGCATCAGTTCGTCTTTGAGCAGCCAGGTCGCGCTCGCCTCCGGGTCTTTCTGGACGTTGCGCGGCATGTGCGCGTCGCGCCGGCCACAGACGGCGACGTAGAGCGAAGGGCCGGGCCGCCGTGCGTCCGTCATGGCCGCGCAGAAGCCCACGTCCTCGACGAATCGCTCGGCCCCCGCGGCGTCTTCGACGCGCGACGCCTCCTCGCGCCTCCACAGCCGGTCGCGGTACGCCTCGACGATTTCCGGAAGTGCTCCGCTCATCTTCCAAAATTCTCCCCATCGCCCTTGACAAAAAACTGCCAACGCAGTTTAATTTACGCCAACCGCTGGATTTTCGAGCGGTTTGAGAAATCCCGAGGGCCGCATCGAAGGCCCGAACCGGCCTCTAGCGCCGCCGCGCAACACGCCGCCAGACCGACCGCCACCGACGCCGCGACTCACCCAGGGAGGTGCGACTTGCCAGCACTCTTCGAGCAGCCCGCTCGCTTCAGGCCCGCGCATCATGAACCGGCCCAGGCCCGTCCGCAAGGCTTTCGCGCACGCTCGCGTGGGGGCGGGGCGTGGCGCCTCGCCGCGCGGGCGGCGGCGTTCGCGCTGGCGCTCTGCCTGCTGGCGGCCCCTGCCCCTGCACTCGGGGCGCCCGGCGCGGTCAAGTCGAGGGGCGAGAAGAACTACAAGCGCGGCCTTCAACATGAGGCGGCGCAGCAGTGGGAGAAGGCCGCCGAGGAGTTCGCTCTCGCCGTCGCCGCCGAGCCCTCGAACGCGGAGTTTCAGCTCCACTACCGCCGCGCCATCTTTAACGCCTCGCAGACCTTCATGCAGCAGGGCACGGCGCTCTTAGACCGCGGCGACTACCCCGGCGCCTACAACGCCTTCCGCCGCGCCTACGGCTACGACCCCGTTAACGAGCTGGCGCGCAAGATGATGGACCGCGCCTTCCGCCTTCAACTCGACAAGCAGGGGCAGGAGAACGAGGTGGAGGGCACGCCCCGTCCTTCGCCCGCCGCTTACACGCCCTCGTTCGGCGAGGACGCGTCGCGCCGCGCCCCGCGTGGCGGGGAGGCGTCGCCCGTCGCGCCGCGCGCCGAGCAACTGCGCGCCATCGCCTTCAGCGGCGACCTCGAAGACTTCATCAGGCTGCTCGCCAAACAGCTTCGCCTGAACGTCGTCTTCGACCGCGACTTTCCGCGCCGCACGGTCAGCGTCGATCTTCAGGAGGTGACGGCCGCGCAGGCGCTCGACTACATCTTCCTGACGCAGGGCCTCTTCTTCCAGAAGCTCTCGAACCGAACCATCGTCGTCGCCGAGCAAATCAAGCGCCCGCAGTACCAGCAGTTGGTGCTGCGCACTTTCTACCTCTACAACGTGGACCCGAACGAGGCGCGCCAGCTCATCCAGGCTTCGATCCCGCCGCAGGCGGGCCGCCAGCCCGTCATCACCGTCAACAAGTCCACCAACTCCATCACCGTGCGCGACACGCCGGAGAACATCCGGCTCGTCTCGCAACTGCTCGCCGGCGTGGACAAGGAGCGGGCCGAGGTGGTGATGGACGTGCAGATTTTCGAGGTCTCGCGCTCTGACCTGATGCAGTTCGGCAACCAGATCGGCACGGAGTCCACGCTCGGCAACCTGGGCGGCGTGCAGAAGGGCCTGAGCGTGGTGGGCGGCAGCCGCCAAGTCGTGGCGCAGGCGCTCTCTGCTGTGCCGACGGCGCTCGGCGCGGCCTTCCTCGTCCCGCCGACGGCGCTCACGGCCTTGCAGCGCAAGGACACGACGCGGCTCGTCGCCTCCACCCAGGTCCACGCCTTCGACGGCGAAAAGTCCACGGCCCACATCGGCCAGCGCGTGCCGGTGCAGACGGCTGCCGTCACGCCCTACGGCTCGGTCTCGGCCGGCGGCGACGACAGCTCGAAGGGCGCGACGCAGGGCGTCTTCGGCGGCAACGGCTATCCGGTCATCCAGTATGAGAAGACGGGCCTGACGCTTGAGTTCGTCCCGCAGGTATTCCCGAACCTCGACGTGCAGGTCAAGATGTCGATCAAGTCGAACGAGGTGATCGGGACCAACGGCTCGGCGCTGACGCCGACCTTCACCGAGCGCAACATCGAGGGCACGGCGCGCATCCAGAACAGCCGGACCATGATGATCGCCTCGGTCGCGCAGAATCACCAGACGCGCGGGCGCGAGGGGCTGCCCGTTCTCGGCCTCGTGCCCATCCTCGGCCGCGTCTTCACGGCGCCGCGCCGCAACGACCACCAGACCGACATCATCATCGCCGTCACGCCGCACGTCCTGCGCGCCCCGACCTTCAACGCGCGCGACGAGGAGATGCACCCCTCGGGCACGCTCCAGACGCCGACGACGGGCACGCTCGAAGCCATGCTCGAAGACGTGCAGCGCGAGGAGCAGTTGGCCGCCGCGCGCTCCATCCCGCGCCACCGCGTCGTGGAAATCCCGGCCGCCGGGCCGGAGAATCCGTCCGAGGCATCGCGCCCGGCCGTCTCCCCGCGCCCGACCGGCGTGGCCGAATCGCCCCGCCGGGCCGAGGCACGCGCCGAAGGCGACGAGCCCGTGCGCAACGAGACGCCGAGCTTCGTCCCGGCCCCGAGAGAGCTGATGACGCCCGCGCCGGCCCCGCCGCGCGCCGACGAGCGGGCTACATTCAAACCCGCCACACTCCGCACGCCGGAGGCGCCGGCCCCCGCGAGCAGCACGCAGCCCGCGACGGTTGAGGCGGTCGCAGCCGACGCGGCCGCACACCTTGTCACCCCCGGCGACGGGCGAAAGGGGCCGTTCTCCTCCTCCGGCCTCTTCTCCGCCGCGCAGCCGGCCACAGTCGCCCCTCAAACGACTCAAGCCGCAGCGGCACGGGCCGCCTCCGCCGCCCCGTCACAGGCCGCTCCGGTCCGTGCCGCCCCGGCCGCGCAGCACTTCCCTTCCGAGGAGCGCATGCCGGTGTCTGAGAAGACTCCGGGCGGGCAGCAGGAGGCGCCCGCCCGGAGCGCCGCGGCTCTGCGGCTCTCGTCCGAGTCGCCGGAGATGCGCGTCGGCGAGCGCAGGCGGCTGCGCGTGCTGCTCAAGACCGACGCGCCGCTCGGCTTAATCGCCGCCGCCCTGCGACTTGACCCGCGCGCCGTCGTCGTCCGCTCAATCGGGCGTGGCACGCTCTTCACCGAAACTAGCGCGACCTTCACGCAGACGCTCACGCCCGACGGCCTGCTGCTCGTCACTGTCACGCCGACGGCCGGCTCGCCCGCCGTGACCGGCGCCGGCACGCTCTTCTACGTCGAGGTCGAGGCGCTCGCCGACGGCGCGGGCGTGCCCGTCACCCTCTCGGCCACGGACATCCACCTCGTCGCCACCGACGGGCGCCGCATCGCCCTGCGTGCCCTGTCCGACGAGTTCACAATCGCGCGCTGACGCGGCTCTGCGTCGGTTGAGAAAGAAAAAGCAGGAGGCCCGGCGGAGAGACTCGCCGGACCTCCTGCTTTGTCGTCAGGCCCGCGGCGCTTCAGAAGAGGCGCCGTGCGCTTGGCGAGAGTTTAGCGGTTGGGCGCGCTGGCGCGGATGACGACCTCGGTGCCTTCGGCCAGGCGGAGGTCTTCGCGGCCCTGGACGTAGACCGAACCGGCGCCGGCGCCGGCGCCGATGGCCGCGCCGATGGCCGCGCCCTCACCGCCGCCGGCGATGGCGCCGATGATCGCGCCGACCGCCGCGCCGATGGCGCCACGCTGGATGGTGGTCCGGGTGCGGTTGTCTTCGTCGCGCACGGTGCCCTCGTTGTCAATCCGCACGTCGGCCCCCTCGGCCGTCCGCACGCTCTCGATGAAGCCGCCGAAGCGGTGGGTCTGGCCGTTCGGCATGCGGATGTGGTCGAAGTTGAACGAGACCTCGGAGCGGCCCGTCGCGCGGCCCGAGCGGTTGACGCTGGCGAGCGTGCCCTCGATGGTCGCGCCGCGATACTGGAAGGGCTCGCGGACGGTCATCGTGAAGCGTTCGCCCACGCGCGCCGTCTGCGTGTCGATCATCTGGTTGAGCGTGGCGACGATCCGCTCGTTGTTGGCGATGACGAAGTCGCCGGTCGCGCCCGTGTTGACGCCGGCCGTGTCGCCGTAGGTCGTGCCGGTGAACACGTCGAAGCGGGCCACGTCAGCAGTCTTGTTGTAGACGTTCTGGATGATGATCGGGTTGATGCCGAGCTGGTCGTGCCAGATTTCGCGGATGACGCGGAGCTGGCGCCCGTTGTTGATCGGCTCGAAAGTGACGTTGAAGTCGGTGGCGCGGTTGCCGGCCGAGTTGATGACGAGGGTCTCGCCGTTGAGCTGCGCCGTCACGCGCGAGAAGCTGCCGTTGGGGAGCTGCTCGCGGTTGACCGTCCCGTTGGCGACGAAGGTCGTCTGCGGGGCGCGCGAAGAGGCGATGGTGACGTTGATGCCGCTGCGCTCAATCGCCATCTCGTCGGGCGATTCGAGCCGGCGCATGATCTGGTTCAGAACCCGCTGGCGCTGGCCGACCGGCAGGTTCATCGTGGCGCGGTCGGCCACGGCCTGCGCGTTGTCGCTGCGCGCCGGGTCGAGGCGGTAGGTGCCCGTCAGGCCGCCCTGCGCGGTGTAGCCGCCGCCCTGCGCGGGCAGCGAGCGCACGTCCCAGTTCCAGGCCACGTTATAGAAGGTGGCGAGTTGGTTGAGGTCGGCGCGGAGCATGTTCCAGTCGTTCTGCGCCCGCATGTTCAGGCGGTTGCGGCGCACGAAGTCGTCGATGTAGGTGGCCTGGCGCAGGACGTTCTCCACGTCCGAGGCGACGGAGCGGCGGCCGTTGAAGCGGTCGCGTAGCTGCTCGGTCGCCTGCGCGAAGTTCTGGACGAACATGTTGATGTTGTCTTCGGCGCGGGTGCCGTCCCAGCGGCCCCGGTCGAGCGCGCGGTCAATGCTCGTGCGGAAGCTGTCGGCGCGGGTCTCGATGCGGCGCAGCACAATCTCGACCTGCTGGTCGCTGACGCGGTAAGGCGCGGTGTTCACGCCGGTGCCGACGCCCGTTCCGTAGCCGCCGCCGACCGTGCCGGTCTGGTTCCAGCGCCACGTCACGTTGTAGGCGCGGGCCAGCGCGTCGAGGTCGGTGCGGACCACGGCCCAGTCGCTCTGGGCGCGGCCGCCGAGGTTGCTGCGCATCATGAAGTCGTCGATGAAGGCCGCCTGGCGCAGGACGTTCTCCACGTCGGCGCCGACCGAGCGGCGGTTGTTGAAGCGGGTGCGCAGCGTGTCGGCCGCGTTCTCGAAGTTCTGTATGTAGTTGTTGAGCTGGTCTTCGGTGCTGGTGCCGTTCCAGCGGCTGTTGTCCATCGCGGCCGCGAAGCTGGAGCGGAACCTGTCGCTCGACTGCTCGACGCGGCGGATAAGGTTGTCGACCTGGCGGTCGTTCATGCGGTAAGCGCGCGTCTGCGCCTGCGCCGAGATCACCCCGAGGCTGATCATGGCTAGCGCGAGCGCAAGCGAAACGGACTGTCTAATCCTTCCCATCTTTCTTCCCTCCCATTGTCCTCTTTGCATTTGCCCTCTTTGCATTCTTGATTCCTGTTTGACTCCCCCTGGACGGGCCGGGGCCGCGCCCATTCCTGTCATCGCGCTGTCACCGGGGAGAAATAATGTGAACCGGAAAGACATAGTTGACGGACGAGGCTCGACGCCTCTGCCCTATGAGGACGCAAGCATTGTGCCGCCAGGGCAAGGGAGAGCGGCACGAACCCGCGCAATCGACCTGTATCGGGCCGCAAACGACCGGCCGCGGCCCACTTGCGACCGCGGCTCGCGGCCGCGCCGGGCCGATTTTATCGGCCAAAATCGACATTTCTTCTGTATCAAAGCGGGCGACTATGTTCTGCAAACATACATGGGTTCAAGCGCGCTTTATGCTGTGGCGCGGAGGCGCATGTTATGCTGTGGCGCGGAGGTGAGAAAGAGATGGCTTTGAGCGACAGGCCGGCCGTCATCCACTCGGCCGGCGACGGCATCTTCGTCGCCGTAACGCCGAGCGGCCACGCGCAGGTGCTCGAAACGAACTCGGAGCGGGCGAGCGCAGCCACGCCGATGGAGTTGCTGCTGATCGGGCTCGGCGGCTGCACGGCCGTTGATGTGGTCTCGATTCTGAAGAAGAAGCGCGAGCGCGTGACGGGCTATCGCGTAGAGGTGCGCGGCGACCGGCGCGAGGAGCACCCGCGCGCCTTCACGCGGATGGAGGTCCGCCACGTCGTGCGCGGGCGCGGGCTCTCGGAGGCGGCGGTCGCGCGGGCCATCGAGTTGTCGGAGACGAAGTATTGCAGCGTCGCGGCCACTCTGAGGCCGGCCGTCGAGATAGTGACGACCTACGAGATCGTCGAAGAGACCGACGAGACGGTCTGAACTCCCACGGCCTGACTCCCACCCGAACTTCCCCCCCCTGACTTTCGCGGCCGCTCCCGCGCCGTCTCAGGCCGCGCGGGAGCCCGCGCGGCGCATCACAGGGGCTGCCCCGGCCGCGGCGCAACCGCCGGCGCTCGTCCGCGCAGACCGCGCGGCCTGGCCCCGACGCTTTCAACCGGACACGATGCCGATGGCCTTACAACTTCGTCGCGCCCGGCGGCGCGGCCCACGGCGGTCTCAAGACGAAAGGCTCCGCTTCAAGAGCATGTTGATCTTCGCCCAGCAACTCGCGGCCTGCGCGGCGGCGCTCGCCTTCACCTTTGGCTGTGCGCGCGTCGAGACGGCCCCGACGGCCGGAGAGGGCGGCCCGCCCCCGGCCGACTTCTCGGCCTCGGCCGACGCCGTGCTCGTTTCGACCGACGACCAAAACGACGCGGCGCTCGCCGTCACGCGCAGGCTCGACGCAGACGGGCGCGAGGGCGGCGAGTTGCCGCGGCTCTCGCCGCAGGAGCACATGCGCCGGGCCGGCGTCTACCACGCCAACCGGGCCTTCAACGAGGCGCGCGCCCACTGGCGCGCCCTCATCGACCGCCACCCCACGGACGCGAACGTCCCGCAGGCGCTCTTCCTCACCGGCCGCTCGCTCTTCCAGGAGAAGCGTTACGAGGAGGCCCTGCGCGTCTTCGAGGACCTGGCCGGCAGCAGGCACCTCGACACGCCGGCCGGGCGCGACGGCTTCTACTACGTCGCGGCCACACTGCTGCGCCTCGACCGGCCGGGCGAGGCCGCGACCCGCTACGCCGAGTACGCCGAACGCTTCCCCGAGGGCGAGCGCATCGAGAACGCCTACCTGAACGCCGTGGACTCGCTGCGTGAGGCCGGCCGCCACGACGAGGCCATTCAGTGGATCGAGAAGACGCGCGCGCGCTTCGCCGGCAAGCCGGCCGAGGTGAGCGCCGCGTTCGCGCGTCTGAGGCTGGAATTGGCGCGCGGTCGCTGGGTCGAGGCGCTGCGGGCGGCCGACGAGTTGCCACGCGCGCGCCTCACGAAGGACGTGAACGCGACCCCGTCCGAGATCGCCTACCTGCGCGCCTTCGCGCTCGAACAGGCGGGGCGCCGCGAAGAGGCCGCACGCGCCTACCAGGCCCTCGGCGACGGCATCGGGTCTTACTTCGGCTGGCGCGCGACCGAACGCCTGCGCGGGCTGGGCGGAGCCTCGAAGGCCCTCGCCGCGCAGCGCGAGGAGCGCGTGCGCGCGGAAGTTCGCCGCCGCGCCGTAGACTACCCCGCTCCCTTCCGCGAGAGCCTGCTGGCCGCCGCCCGCAGGCACTCGGTTGACCCGCGTTTCCTGCTCGCGGTGATGCGACAGGAGAGCAGCTTTAACACTAATGCCAAGTCGCCGGCGGCTGCGCGCGGGCTGTTGCAGTTGACGCCCGAGGTGGCTGCGAAGTACGCGCGGGCCGAGGGGATGGGTACCGTCTCCGAGGCGGACCTCTACCGGCCGGAGGTGAACATCCGTCTCGGCGCGGCCTACGTCGCCGACCTCTTCAAGATGTTCCCGAACCTGCCCGAGGCGGTCTCGGCCTCGTACAACGGCGGCGAGGAGAACGTCGCCCGCTGGGTGCGCCGCGCCGTCCACAAGGACCCCGGCGTCGTGGCTTCGGAGGTGGGCTTTACGGAATCGAAGGACTACGTCAACAAGGTGCTCGCCAACTATCGCGCCTACCAACTCATCTACGACGAGCAGCTCGGCGCGCGCCGCTGACTTCGCAGCTGACTTCGCAGCTGACTTCGCTGCTGATTTGGCCCGTGCCTCAGAGGCCGTGTGCGAGGAAGCCGCCGTCGGGCGCGACGCACTGCCCCGTCACGTAGGAGGCGACCGGCAGGCAGAGGAAGGCTACGACGCCTGAGACCTCTTCCGGCTCGGCCACGCGGCCGAGCGGCGTGCGCGCGACGACGCGGGCGCGGAACTCATCCCGACCGAGGACCGGCTCGGTCAGCGGCGTCCTCGTGAACCACGGGGCGACGGCGTTGACCCTGACGCCGTCCGGCCCCCACTCGGCCGCGAGGCTGCGCGTCATCTGGATGAGCGCCGCCTTCGTCATCGCGTAGACCACGCCCGTCCCGACCGACACCAGGCCCGCCACCGACACCACGTTGACGACCGAGCCCGCGCCCCCCTCCTTCAGGGACGGGTGGAACATCCGGCTCAGCTCGAAGGCCGATGTCATGTTGGTCCGCAGCAGGAACTCGTACTCGTCTTCGGTGTAGTCGAGGGCGCGCTTGCGGATGTTGGTGCCGGCGTTGTTGACGAGGATGTCGGCCCCGCCGAGCAGACTCTCGGCCCCGGCAAGGACGAGGCGACGCCCCTCGCTCGTACCCACGTCGGCCGCGACGCCGTGCGCGCGGTGCCCGGCCGCACGCATCTCCTCGACCGCGCGGCCGACGCCTTCGGGGTCGCGCGCCGCGATCAGCACCTCGGCGCCGAGGCCGCACAGCTCCTCGGCCACGGCGCGGCCGATGCCCTTCGTCGCGCCCGTCACCACGGCCCGCCGGCCGTCCAGTCGCCAGCGCCGCCCGAACTCTTTAGCATCCATCAGAGGGTTCGATTCCTTCCGGGGAAGAGATGCCGGCGGGGCCGCTCAGGCCGGGCGCCGCCGTCGCATGAGCAGCGGCGCGAAGACGACGAGGAGGAGCCCCGTCGTCAGCGCGGCCGAGATGAGGCAGTAGGTACAGAAGGCCCCGATGCGGAAAGCCTGTAAGTAGAGCAGCCAGAGCGTGAAGACGAACATAAGGGCGACGAGCGGGGCGAGCAGCCCGCGGGCCGACTGGTAACCGGAGGCCGCGAGCACCGCGAGGCTGAAGGCGGCAAAGTAGGCGAGGGCGCCGAGGGCCGCGAGCGGCACGCCCCACAGCTCGGCGTAAGGGCTCATTAACACCTGGTCGCAGCCGGAGACGACCAGGCAGCGGACGCTGCGCCCCGACAGGTGCTCGATTGTCAGGTAAGAGGCATCAACCAGCCCGGCGAGCGCCAGCAGGGCTGCGAGCCAGTCCCACAAGGCGCGCCGCGAACCGGCCCCGGGCGGGTCGGGCGGGTCGGGCGCCGCGGAGGCGTCACGTCCGTGCGGCTCGGGCTCGGGCCGCACCACCCGCCCCGGCGCCTCGAAGTCGCGCTCGGTCCGGCTCACTGCCCGCCCTTCGCGGCGGCGAGGGCCACGTCTATCTCGGCCCGCAGTTTGGGCTCGGAGAGAGTCTTCTCGGCGGGCAGCTCGCGCCCGTTGAGGATGATGGTCGGCGTGCCCCTGACGCCGAGCGAGGTGCCGCGGTTGAAGTCGGCCAGGACGCGGTCGGCGGCCGGCTTGCCTTCGAGGTCGGCGCGGAATCGCGCGGCATCCAGGCCGAGGCGGCGCGCGTAGTCGGTGAAGATCGGGCGCGCGTCGGGCGCGTCCTTCCACTGCGCCTGGTTGTCGTAGATGAGGTCGTGCATCTCCCAGAACTTGCCCTGCATGCCCGCGGCCTCGGCCGCGCGCGCCGCCGGGAAAGCGTTCGGGTGAATCTGCTGAAGTGGGTAGTGGCGGAAGACCAGTTTGACGCGGTCGCCGTAGTCGTCAACGATCTTCTGTAGGACCGGATGCATCATCGCGCACGGCGGACACTGGTAGTCGCCGAACTCTTCGAGGACGACGGGCGCCGAAGCCGTCCCCTTCTCCCAGGCGGGCGAGGCGCCCGGCGCGGCGTTGCGTTGCGCGGCCGGGCGCGGGCTGTAGGGGGCCGAGTTGGCCGCGCCCTTCGCGGCCGAGCCCGGGGCGCCCGTGTCGCCCGACCGCGAGTTGAGCACGTAGGCCGCGACGCCGATCACGCCGACCAGCACCACTGCGATGATGACGAAAGGCAGGTACTTCTTTGGGCCGTCAGGCCGCGCGGCGGCCGCGGGTTTCGGACCGGGGGAGCGTTTGGCACTCATCAGTTTCTCGCACCGTCACTGTTGGTTTAGGTCTTCGGCCGGGCGCGCGGGGGGCGCCGGCGGGAGCCGGGCGCAGAGCCGAACGCGCGTCCTGCGGGCCGGGCGCTCATGGTAGCACCGCGGGGCCGCGCAGCAGAAACGCCCGGCGCGGCGCGGCACGGCTTAGAAATCGGCGCGGCCTGTGTTAAGTTCTCCGGCACCCTGAACAGCTTAGGTCCTCTTCCGCACGGCGGCACGGGCGGCCGAGGCGGCGTTCATCTCGACACGGGCCGGGAGAGAGCGATGAGCCAGAGCGAGGCGACCACCTCAACCGGGCTGCCGGACAGCCCCGTTTCCATCTACGACCGCTTCACGGCGCTCTACGACCTGATGTTTCGGGTCAACGGCTACGGGCGCTCGATAGAGAAGTACCTGCGCGAGCGCCTGCCGCCGCTGCCCGCGGACGCGCGCCTGCTCGACGCCGGCTGCGGCACGGGCCTGCTCACGCTCGCCCTGCTCCGCGTGCTGAAGAGGCCCTTCCGCCTGACGGCCGTTGACCTCTCCGAGCGTTCGCTCCAGACGGCTTGCCGCGCCGCCCGGCGGCTCCATAGCGGCCCCGGCGACGCCCGCCCGCCCGCCCACTTCGTACGCGCCGACGCCCTCCACCTGCCCTTCGCAGACGAGACCTTCGACTTCGTCGTCACCAGCGGCGTGCTCGAATACCTGCCGCTGCGCGATGGCTTCGCCGAGCTGGCCCGCGTCACGCGGCCCGGCGGACACCTCCTGTATCTGCCGGTGCGCCCCTCGCCCGCCTCGCGCGTCCTCGAAATCATGTTCCGCTTCAAGGCTCACCCGCCCGCGGAGTTCACAGCCGAGACGGCCCGCCACTTCACCCTCGTCGAAGAGCACAAGTTCTCCGCCCTCGAACCCATCGGCTGGACCAAGCGCGCCGTCCTGGCCCGGAAGCACTGAGAAGGGGGAGAGTTTTCAGTTACTGGCTCGGCCCGGCGACCGGCCGCCGGCGCCGACGCTAAAACTAAAAACTGAAAACTCCTCTTCACTGTTTGCTCAGTTGGGCGATGACGGAGCGGGCGACCGTCGGGATGATGTCGCGCTCGCGTGCGTGGTCTGTGGTGAAGGTGACGAGGACGAACCTGCGGCCGTCGGGCAGTTCGACGTAGGCTGCGTCGTGGCGGGTGGTGCTGGTCCAGCCGGCCTTGCCCCAGTATCGCATGCCGGGTTCGAGGGCGAGGCCGGTGAAGCCGCGGGCCTGGTCGTCCGGGTCGTCCGATTTGGCCGTGAAGTCGCGCTTCATCAGCTCAAGCATTCGCGCGCTGCGGGCGGGGGTGACGGCGCGGCCCGTGGCGAGCTCGGCGACGAGACGGGCCACGGCGTCGGTCGTCAGCTTGTTGCGGTTCTCGTACTTGGGGCCGAGGAAGACGCGCTCGCGCCCGTAGGGGCCTTCGCACCACGGCTTCTGGTTGATGTTGTTTTTGCCGGCGCCGACCTCGTAGCCGAGCGAGGCGAAGTAGCGGTTGACGGCGTTGCGCCGCTCGGCCCACCGCCGCATCTCTTCCTCTTCGAGCAGCGCGCCGTTCGAGACGCCCGTCAGCGCATCCACCACGTAATGGGTCGCGTCGTTCGACGAATCGACGATCATGTCGCGCAGGGCGCGCGTGAGTTCGTCCGACTCCTTCAGCCTGCCGTCTTCCAGCCAGCGGTGCGCCGCGGCGAGGTAAAAGAGCTTGACGACGCTCGCGGGGTAGATGGGCTCGGCGCCGCGGAAGGCGGCCTGCTCGGCACGGCCCCCGTCGGCCAGCTCAACCAGCGTCACGGCCAGGTTCTTCTCCGCGAAGCCCTTCTCCCTGAACTTGTCGAGCGCCGCACGCGCCGCCTCGTCAACGACTCTTTGCAGCCGGGGCGAGTGGACGACCGGCGGCGGCGGCGTTGACGGCGTTGACGGAGACCGCGGCGCGGCAGACTGCGGCGACCGTGCGAGCCCGGCCGGCGGCGTGACTATGGGCCCGGCCATGAGCGCGACCGTGAGCGCGGCGGCAAGTGCAATGATGAAAGGGCGGCTGCTGAGCATGAGTTAGTGCTCTCCGTTTCCTGTCGAGATTCAGCTTCTCAGTTGCGGGCGGACCTCTCGTAGACGACGCGGCCGTCAACCACGGTCAGCAGGACGCGGGCGCGCTCGATCTCGGCCGGCTCGACGCGGAAGATGTCTCGGTCGAGCAGGACGAGGTCGGCGAGCTTGCCCGGCGTGATCGTGCCTTTACGGCTTTCGGCAAACTCGGCGTAGGCCGAGCCGGCGGTGTAGGCGCGCACGGCCTCTTCAACCGTGATCTTCTGCTCGGGCACCCAGCCGGCGGGGTGCTTGCCGTCGAGCGTGCGGCGAGTGACGGCCGCGTAGACGCCCTGCACGGGGTCGAGCGGCGCCACCGTCCAGTCGGAGCCGAAGGCGAGCACGGCGCCCGCGTCGAGCAGAGAACGGAAGGCGTAAGTGCCCTTCGCGCGCTCGGGGCCGATGCGCTTCTCGGCCCAGCGCCCGTCGTCAATCGCGTGGTAGGGCTGCATCGAGGCGACGACGCGCTGCGCGGCGAACTCTTTTATCTCCCCGGGCCGGAGGTGCTGCGCGTGCTCGACGCGGAAGCGGCGGTCGGCGGGGCCGTTCTCGGCCGCCGCCTGCGCGAAGATGGCGAGCACCTGATCGTTGGCGCGGTCGCCGATGGCGTGGATCATCACCTGTAGGCCGGCCGCGTCGGCGCCCTTCACGCGCGCGAGCATCGCCCCCTCCGGAAACATCTCGTCGCCGGGCAGGCCCCGCGTGTCGGGCGCGTCGAGGTAGGGCTCGAAGAAGAGCGCGGTCGTGGAGCCGAGGCTGCCGTCGGCAAACCCCTTCAGGCCGCCGACCCTCAGCATGTCGGAGCCGAAAGCCCTCCGCAGCCCGACGCGGGCCAGACGCTCCCAGGCGGGCAGCGGCGAGACGGCGTAGACGCGCGTCTTCAACTCCCCGCGTTCGAGGAGGGTTTGGTAAACGCCCACGTCGTCGCCGGCCGACATGTCCTGCACGCTGGTCACGCCGAGGCTCGCGGCGTAATCGGTCGCGGCGCGCGCGGCCGCGAGCTTCTCCTCGAACGTGGCCGGCGGAATCTTCTGGAAGACGAAAGACATCGCCGCGTCCTTGAGGACGCCGGTGGGCTCGCCCGTCGCGGGGTCGCGGACGATGAGGCCGCCCGGCGGGTCTCGGGTCTCGCGCGTGACGCCGGCCAGCCTGAGCGCGTGGCTGTTGGCGAGCGCCATGTGGCCGTCGAGGCGGTTGACGAAGACCGGCGTGTCGGGCGTGAACGGGTCGATCAGTTCTTTAGTGGGCAGCGGCGCGCCGGGCCAGCGTTCGTGGTCCCAGTCGCCGCCCGTCACCCAGCGCCCGCGCGGGAGCCCGGCGGCGAAGCGGCGGATGCGCTCGGCGAACTCCTGCGGCGTCGCCGCGTCGCGCAGGTCAACCGCCGAGAGCTGGAAGCCGCCGCCGAGGAAGTGGACGTGCGCGTCGTTGAAGCCCGGCAGCAGGAGCGCCCCGCGCGCGTCAACCACTCGCGTCCGCGGCCCCGCGTGCCGCCTGACCTCGGCCGCCGTCCCGACCGCGACGATGCGGCCGGCGCTGACGGCGACCGCCTGCGCGGTCGGGCGCGCGGCGTCCATCGTCCGCACGACGGCGTTGGTGATGACGAGGTCGGCGCCGTCGGTCGCGTCGGCCCGCGGGCCTTGCGCCGCGGTGCGGCCAATCGCGTCAGCGGTCAGGAGGCAGGCGAGCAGGAGGAGGGCGAGACCTTTACTCGTTCTCATCGTCGGTCGGGTCCGTTTCGGAAGTCGTGCTGTCGGTTTGGGCTCGGGCGCGCGAAAGAAGACGGGGCGCCGCCGCGTTAAGTGAACCTCTTGGCCGTAGTGTATCATCTCAGCCGCCGCCGTTCGACAGCCTTTGATTCTTCCCCGTTGATTCGTGGACAAGCTGGCCGCACAACTCCGCGCGCTGCTGACGGACGCGCAAGTCCTCTCGTCGCCCGACGAGCTGCTCGTCTACGAGTGCGACGGGCTGACGCACTACCGCGCCCGGCCGCGCGCCGTCGTCTTCCCGCACTCGACCGAGGAGGTCGCAGAGGTGGTCCGCCTGCTCGCGCGCGAGCGGGTGCCGTTCGCGCCCCGCGGCGCGGGCACGGGCCTGTCGGGCGGCGCGCTCGCGCTCGGGGGCGGGGTCTGCATCGAGCTGGCGCGGATGCGGCGCGTGCTGCGGCTCGACGCCGAAAGCAGGACGGCCGTGGTCGAGGCCGGCGTAATCAACGCGCAGGTCTCACGCGCTGCCGCGCCCCACGGCCTCTACTACGTGCCTGACCCTTCGAGCCAGGCCACCTGCACCGTCGGCGGCAACATCGCCGAGAACGCCGGCGGAATCCACTGCCTCAAGTACGGGACGACCGTTGACCACGTCCTCGCGGCGCGCGTCGTCCTGTCGGACGGTTCAATCGTCGCGCTCGGCGGCGCTTCGGACGAGCCCGAAGGCTACGACCTGCTCGGCCTCTTCGTCGGCAGCGAGGGCACGTTCGGCATCGCCACCGAGGCCACGCTGAGGCTCACGCCCGCGGCGCCCGCGGTGCGCACTCTGCTCGCAGACTTCGCCGAGGTTGATACGGCGAGCCGCGCCGTCTCGGCCATCATCGCCGCGGGGCTCGTGCCGGCCGCTCTGGAGATGGTGGACGGCGCGACCATCCGCGCCGTCGAGCAGAGCGTCTTCGCGGCGGGGATGCCGATTGACGCGGCGGCGGCGCTGCTGGTCGAGCTCGACGGGGTCGAGGCGGGGCTCGACGAAGAGGCGGCGCGCGTCGCCCGAATCTGCCGCGAGGCCGGGGCGCGCGGCGTGCGCCTGGCGCGCGGCGAGGCCGAGCGCAGGATGCTGTGGGCCGCGCGCAAGGGGGCCTTCGGCGCGCTCGGGCGCCTCAGTCCCGACCTGATGTTGCAGGACGCCGTGGTCCCGCGCTCGCGCCTGCCCGAGGTGCTGGCCGAGACCTACCGCGTCGGCACGAAGTACCGCCTGCGCGTCGCCAACGTCTTCCACGCGGGCGACGGCAACCTTCACCCCTTCATCTGCTACGACTCGCGCGACCCCGACGAAGTGAGACGCGTTAAGGAGGCCGGCCGCGAGATCGTCGAGACCTGCGTGAGAGCCGGCGGCACCATCACGGGCGAGCACGGCGTCGGGCTGGACAAGAGCGAGTACCTGCCACTCGTCTGCTCCGTCGAGACGCTCGAAGCGATGCTCCGCGTCCGCGCGGCCTTCGACCCGAAAGGGCTCTGCAATCCCGGCAAGGTCATCCCGGCTCCGCCCGGCTGCGGCGAGGCCCGCGCCGCCGTCAGGGGCGACGGGCAGAACACCGACGCCCAGACTGAAACGACCGGGCCGCCGACCGTGAGGGCCGGCTTGCCCGGCGACGACACGCGCGCGCGCCTCATGGGACGAGGCGACGGCGCGACGGAGATCGCGGTACTCGCGGCCGACGCTGAAAGCGGGGCCGGCACGATACTCGCGGCCGATGATGAACGCGGGGCCGCCGCGGCCGGGGCCGCCGCGTTGCCTTCGACCTTCGCGCCCGCCGACGTGGAAGAGGCGGGGCGGTTTCTGCTCGCCGCGGGCGAGGCGGGGCGCAGAGTCGCCGTCGTCGGCTCGTCGCCGCGGCCCGGGGTGCTCGAAGACGAAAGGGCGGCGGGCCGCGTGTTCCTCTCGACCGAGAGGCTGAGCCGACTCGTCTCGCACGAGCCGGCAGACCTCGTCGCCACGGCCGAGGCGGGGATGACGCTCGGCGAGTTCAACGAGTTGGTCGGGCGCGCGGGCCAGTGGCTTCCGCTCGACGCGCCGGGCGGCGAGGGCGAGACTCTGGGCGCTATCGTCGCGCGCGGGATGGGCGGGCCGCAGGCGTTCGGCTACGGCCCGCCGCGCCGTCACGTCCTCGGGATGACGGTCGCGCTGGCCGGCGGCGAGGTGATTCGCGCGGGCGGGCGTGTCGTCAAGAACGTCGCGGGCTACGACCTCTGCAAGCTGTTTACCGGCAGCCGCGGCACGCTCGGGGCCATCCTCGACCTGACCTTCCGGCTCCGACCGCGACCGCGCTCGGAGCGAACGCTCGTCGCGCGTTCGCCCGACCTCGGCGCGCTCCTACTGGCAGCGCGTTCCCTCCTGACCTATCAGCTCTTCCCGGTCGCGCTGGAACTCTTGTCGCCCGCGCTCGCGGCGGACGCGCTCACGGCGGACGTGTTTAGCGAAGCGTCCGGCGGCGCGTCTAATGAAGCGTCCGGCGGCGCGTCTGATGAGTCTGGCCGTGGCGCGTTTGATGATGTGTTCGGGGAAGCGCCCGACAGGGGGCTCGGCGCGGATGATGGCGGCGGCGACCACGCACTTGTGCTGCGCTTCGCCGGGTCGGAGGCGGCGGTCGAGAGCCAGCTCGCGCGGGCGGGCGGGGTCTGCGCGGCCGCGGCGCGGGTGCGGGTCTCAACCGTAAAGGACGATGCGCAACTCTGGTGCGCTCTGGCCGCTCCCGCCCGCTCGCGCGGAGCCGGGCTCGCGTGGCGCGCTTCGGTGCCGCCGGCCGCGCTCGAACAGTTTCTGGCCGAGGTGGCGGGCCGTGCCGGCCGGTCGGCCTGGCAGGCGTGTGCGGGCGACGGGCGCGTGCGCGCGTTTGAAGAGTTGGGGCCGGGCGCGGATGAGGCCGCGGCGACGGCGGCCGAGCTATCGCGGCTGCGCGGGCGGGCACGGGCCGCCGGCGGCTCGCTCGTCGTCTGGCGCGTGCCCGCAGACTTTGCGCGAGAGTTTGACGTGTGGGGGCTCTCGCCCGAGGCCGCGGAGTTGACGGCGCGCGTCAAACAGCAGCTCGACCCGCGCGGCCTCTTCGGGCCGGCGCCGGGGCGGTAGACATCTGCGGTAAAGGGGTTTTCAGTTCATGGGCGAGGCGAAGGCAGGCGAGACGGCGACAACGACCGTGGGGCGCGGTGGCGCTGACGCGCTGGCGGCCGAACGGGCGAAGCTGCTCGCGTGCGTCCACTGCGGGCTGTGCCTCGAAGCCTGCCCGACCTACGTCCACACGGGCGACGAAAACGACGGCCCGCGCGGCCGGCTCTACCTGATGCGCGCCGTCGAAGAAGGGCGGCTCGCTGCTGATTCAGACTCCTTCTCGCGCCACATCGCGCGCTGCCTCGGCTGCCGCGCCTGCGAGAGCGCCTGCCCCGCCGGCGTACCTTACGGGCAACTGCTCGAAGCCGCGCGCCACGACATCGCCGCCGCAGGGCGCGGCCGCGGGTGGACTTCGCGCGCTCTGCGCCTCGCCCTCCGGCACGTCTGGTCGAGCCCGCGCCGCCTGGCCTTCGCCTTCCGCGTCGCCCGCCTCGCGCGCGACGCGGGCCTGCCGCGGCTCGCCCTGAAGGGCCGGCTGTCCCGGCTGCTGCCCGGCCGCGCACGCTTCGCGCTCGCGCTCCTCGAAGGCTCGCGCCCGGCCCGGCTCTCGGGGGCAACGGGCGTGGGCCGGAACGATGGCGCCAAAGACGAGGCCGAGGCGGGCATGGCAGGCAGGCCCGACGGCGCTAAAGACGCGGCCGTGGCGGGCGCCGCAGGCGTGGCGGGTCGGGTGCTGTTGTTTGAGGGCTGTGTGACGGAGGGGTTGTTCGCGCGCGTCAACCGGGCGACGCGGCGGGTGCTGGAAGCGAACGGGTACGAGGTCGAGTCGCCGGCGGAACAGGTCTGCTGCGGGGCGCTGCACGCGCACGCGGGCGACCTCGAAGGCGCGCGGGGGCTGGCGCGCCGCAACCTCGCGGCCTTCTCCCGGGGCGGGGGCGGCGCGGCCGTCGTCACCAACGCCGGCGGATGCGGGGCCATGCTCGCTTCATACGCGCACCTGCTGGAAGGCGAGCCCGGTTTGGCCGAAAGGGCGCGCGAGTTCGCCGCCAGCGTGCGCGACGTGAGCCAGCAGCTCGCGCAGGCGGGGCCGCGCGAGGGCGCCGCGCTCGGCGAAGTCTCGGCGACCTACGACGCCTCCTGCCACCTGCTGCACGGGCAGGGGGCACGCGTCGAGCCGCTGCGCCTGATGTCGGTCGTGCGCGGCCTGCGGCTCGTGCCGCTCGAAGGCGCGGACGTGTGCTGCGGCGGCGCGGGCGTCTACAACCTGTTGGAGCCGGACCTGTCTGCGCGCGTGCTCGAAGAGAAGATGCAACGAGTGGGCGAGACCGGGGCGGCGTTGGTCGCCACCGGCAACCCCGGATGCCACATGCAGCTCGCGGCGGGCGCGCGGCTGCGCGGCATGAAGGTCGAGGTCTGTCACCCCGTCGAACTGCTCGACGAGTCTTACCGCCGCGCGGGCCTCTACGGCGGCGAAGAGGCGGGCTGAAGAAGCGTGGGGCGCGGCCTCGCGGGGCCGCCGCCTGAGAACGGCGGTCAGAGGTCTCCGTCGCGGAAGGCTTCGCGGCCGCCGACGAGGGTGAGGCGGACCCGGCCCCCTTCGTCCACGGCGACGAGGTCGGCGCGCTTCCCCACTTCGATTGACCCGAGCTCTGCGTCGAGGCCGAGGAGCCGCGCCGGGTTGAGCGAGGCCATGCGGGCCACGTCGTGCTCGGCGCACCCGAGGCCGAGCACGGTGCGCGTCGCTTCGAGCAGGGTGACGACCGAGCCCGCGATGCCGCCGCGCTCGTTGCTCGTTCGCCCGCCGGCGACGCGGATCGTCTCGCCCCAGAGCCGGAACTCGCCGTCGCCCAAACCCGCGGGCGCCACAGAGTCGCTGATGAGCGCGACGCCGCCGGGCGACTTGGCGCGCACGACGAGGCGGAGGGCGAGCGGGTCGAGGTGGACGCCGTCGGCGATCACGTCAACCGTCACGTCGTCGCGCGTGAGGCCCCAGCCGACGGGGCCGGGCTCGCGGTGGTGGAGCTGCGGCATCGCGTTCATGAAGTGCGTCATGTGCCGCGCGCCGGCCTCTCGCGCTTGCTCCAGAGTCTCGACCCCGGCCCGAGTGTGGCCGATTGAGACGACCCACCCGCGCCGCGTCAGCTCCGCGATCAGCTCGACCCCGCCCGCAACCTCCGGCGCCAGCGTGACGAGGTGACGCGCGCCATCGGCCCCGACGCGGGCGAGCACGTCTGCGTCGGACGGCCCGGCGTAAGTTCGGAAGAACTGTGTGCGGAGCGCGCCGCACTGCCGCCCGTTGACGAACGGCCCCTCGTAATGAAGGCCGAGGGCTCGCGCCGAGGGCTCGCGCCCGTCCTGCTCGCGCATGAGGCGGCCGACCTCGCGGGCCGCTCGGCGGTAGTCTTCGTCGGGGGCGGGCACGAGCGTCGGGAGCCAGGCCGTCACGCCCTTCGACGCGAGGAAGCGTGAGGCCGCGTGGAGGGCGTCGGCGTCCGCCTCGTTCACGTCAACGCCGGCCGCGCCGTGGTTGTGCAGGTCCACGAAGCCGGGCCAGAGGGTCAGCCCCGCGAGGTCCAGCACTCGCGCGTCGCCCCCCTCGCCCGAGTTGCCGCGGCTGCCACCGTCGCTTCCGTCGCTTCCGTCGCCGTCAACGCCGTGCGCGACGCGCGCGATGCGCCCGTCGCGCACGAGCACAGACGAGCCGGCCGTGACGCCTTGCACGCCCACGACCGACGCCCCGCGCAGCAGAAGGGCACGCCCCGCCGTTTCACTCATGGACGAGCCTCCCTGACCCAAACGACACGCGTTGACTCCTCCCTGATGGAAGTCCGGCGGTCCGTGCCGCGCGGGCACAACCGCCGCCGGCCAATCGTAAGGCCCGGCACTTTGACAAACAAGTCCGATCTCCTATGATTAGCCCCGACCCGCGCGCGGCTCCCCGCGCCGGGCCGGCCGTCGTCGCCCGCCGAAGCTCTCCGAATGTCTCTGACAAGACGCTTACACTTGCTCTGCTGCTCGCTCCTGCTGCTGTCGCCGCACGCCTCGGCGCAGGCCGACCGGGGCGAAGACTGCGCCGGCGCCGCCGCGCAGTTAACCGCGGCGCGCGACTCGGAGCAGCGCGCCGACTGGCGGGCGGCCCTCGGCAGCTACCGCGAGGCCCTCGCGGCCGCGCCCGAGTGCGCCGAAATCCTGATCAACGTGGGCGTGATGCACAACCGCCTTAACGAGCCGGGGCAGGCCGTGGAGGCTTTCCGGCGGGCCGCCGCGCTCCGCCCCCACCTGGCCGCCCCGCACCTTAACCTGGGCGTGACATTCTTCCGCGCGCGCAACTTCGACGAGGCGCGGGCCGCGCTGGCGCGCGCCGTCGAGCTTGAGCCGGACCACGCGCAGGCGCGGCAACTGCTCGCGCTCGCCCTCATCGCGGGCGAGCGGTTCGCAGAGGCCGCCGCGCACCTCGAACTGCTCGTGGAAAGGGACGCGACGGACAGGGGCGCGCTGCTGGCGCTCGGCGAGTGTTACCTGCGCCTGCGCCGCTACCGCGAGGCGGCCGAGCGGCTTGGCCGGCTCACGCGGCTTGAGCCGGGGTCTGCCCGCGCGCACCTGCGCCACGGCGAGGCGCTCGACAACTCGGGCGAGCCCGAGCTGGCCCTCGCCGCCTTCCGCCGCGCCGTCTCGCTCGACCCGGCCCTGCCCGAGGCCAACTACGCGCTCGGGTACGCTCTCCTGAAGGGCGGCGACCTCGAAGGGGCCGCGGCCGCGTTCGAGAGCGAGCTGCGACTGAACCCCGGCATGTTGCTGGCCGCCTACCACCTCGGCAAGGTCCACTTGCAGCGCGAACGCCTCGCGGAGGCTGCCGAGGTTCTGACGCGCGTGACCGAGTCTGCGCCCGAGTTCGCCCCCGCCCTCGAAGCCCTCGGCCAGACCTTCCTCAAGCGGGGCGAGGCCGCGCGCGCCGTCCCGCTGCTTGAGCGGGCGGTCAACCTCCGGCCCGACTGGCCCGACGGCCGCGCACTCCTCGGCCGCGCCTACATGGCTGCGGGCCGGCGCGAGGAGGCGCGGCGCGAGTTCGAGGCGGCGCGCCGCCTGAGCCAGGAGGAGCGCCGGAGGCTTGAGGAGAAGGTCAACGAGCGGAAGCCCTGAGCCGGGACGGCCTGAAACGGCGTGGGGGCGGTGAAGAGTCGAACTCTTCACCGCCCCCACGCCGTTTGCTCGAACCGCGAGCCGCTTTAGAAGTAGAACTTCACACCCAACTGAATCTCGCGCGGGTTGCGCGTCGAGAAGAACTGGCCGAACTGCGAGCCGGTGTTGACGAGGTTCTGAATGCTGTTGAAGGCCGGGTCGGTCGGGAGCCGGTCCGGGATGGTCTGGAACACG
This sequence comes from Pyrinomonadaceae bacterium, assembly GCA_035645715.1. GTDB lineage: Bacteria > Acidobacteriota > Blastocatellia > Pyrinomonadales > Pyrinomonadaceae > QHXN01. The sequence continues at coordinate 34,099 of DASQMB010000047.1, read as the reverse complement.
TCGTCGAAGATCGTCTGGTTGAAGACGTTGAAGAACTCCGCGCGCAGTTGCAGGCGGTAGCGCTCGGTGAAGAGCAGGTTCTTGGCGATGTTAACGTCGGTTAAGAACTGGCTCGGGAAGCGGAAGGGCGCGCGGCCCGAACTGCCGATCTGGCCGATGGCGGTCGGGCGGAAGGCCAGCGGGTTGAAGGCGTAGGGCCGGCCGCCCGAGGGGTGCTGCGGGATGTTCGCCAGCGGGTCGCTGAGGACGTTCGGCCGCGAGCCGCGCGGCCCGACGCCCGTGCCCTGCACGACGCGGTTCAGCGCCAGCCCGGTCTGCGCCGTCGAGATGCCGGCCAGCTCCCAACCGCTCAGCAGCAGCCGCCCGGCCGTCGAGGAGGCGAAGCCCGACTTGAAGACCGGGACCTGATAGATGTAGCTGGCGACGAAGACGTGCGTGCGGTCGAGGCGCGAGACGGCGCGTTCGAGCTGGAAGTTGTTGCGCACCTGCGGGATGTCAATGGCGTCGCGGTCGTTGGTCGCGTCCGTCAAGCTCTTCGACCAGGTGTAGGAGAGCTGAACGGTCAGCCCGCGCTGCTCCCTCATCTGGAATGAGCTCAAGAGCCCGTGGTAGCGGGAGGTGGCGCTCGTCTGCCGGTCAACGATGGAGCCGAAGCCGCGGAACGGGCGCGCGCGGTTGATGCAGTTGTTCGGGTTGTTGGCGGCGTTTAAGGCCGGGTCGCAGCCCGCGATGCCGCTCGATGCCGCCAGAATTTCCTGCGGGGTCGGGGCGTTGATGTCCACCGGGCGAATCAGGTTGTTGCCCGCCGAGCCCGAGTAGCCGATCTCGAAGACGGCGTTGCGGAACGGCTCCTGCTGCACCGTGAGCGACCACTGCTGGACGATGGGCGTGGTGAAGGGGTCGGTGGTCGCGTTGACCGTGCCGAGGTTGGCGCGCGTCGTGGCGGCGGCCCCGGCGGTCGGGTTCTGGTAGGTGATCGGGTTCTGCACCGTGGCCGTCAGGCTGACGGAGTTGTTGAAGGGCGGCGTCGTGAAGGCGTTCTGCTCGATGATGCCGACGAGCGGCTGGTCGTAGTAGACGCCGTAGCCGCCGCGCAGCACGGTCTTGCCCGTGCTGAACAGGTCCCAGGCGAAGCCGACGCGCGGCCCCCAGTCGTTCCTGTCGGGCCTCTGGACGCGGCTGCCGAAGGGCGAGTTGACGCCGGCGTAGGAGAAGCCGTTCGTCACGTCGAAGGTCGAGGTGACGAAGGTGGCGCAGCGCACGTCGGCGCACTGCGGGGCGCGGGCCGCGCTGTAGAGCTGCGGCTGGAAGGTCGCCAGCAGGTTGTTCTGGTCGTAGGCGTTGCGGTAGCGGTAATAGCGGAGGCCGTAGTCGAGCTGGAAGTTCGGCCTCGCCTTCCAGGTGTCCTGCACGTAGAACTCCGTGCGCCCGAAGCGGAGGTTGACCGTCACGTCGCGCTCGGCCTCGCTGTAGCTTGACGCGCGCCCGAGCAGGAAGTCGGCGAAGGCGTTGCCGGAGGTGACGCCGGAGATGCGTGTCTGCAACCCCGTGAAGCTGAAGCGGCCCTGCGACTCGTTGGCCGCGTTCTCGTCCTTGGCCTCGAAGCTGATGTCAAAGCCGAACTTGACGGTGTGCGAGCCGCGGACGATTGTCGTGTTGTTCTTCGGGTTAAAGTTCCGGTAGGCGATGTTGTAGAGCTGCCCGGCCCCGAGCGTGCCGAGGCCGGTGACGAGCGTCGGCGGGCGGTTCGAGACGTTCTCGGGGAAGATTTCGTTGTTCGGGATGTTGACGTTGTCGCGGCTGTAGCGCCCGACCAGGGCGGTCGTGATCTTGTTGCCCGAGTAGGTGAAGAGCGCCTCGTTGACGATGGTCGGCCCGAAGGTGCTGGTCAGGTTGACGGCGAGCACGTCGCCGGGGACGCTGGTCTCGGTGGTGGCGATGTCGGGCAGCGTGGCGCCGAAGAAGAGGCCGCCGAGCTCGCGCGTCTGGCTCAGGTCGCGCGTGTAGCGCCCCGTCAGGTTGTGCGACGAGTTGAAGTTGTGGTCGATGCGGACCGTCTCCTGCCGCGTGTTCTGGAGGTTGGGCGAGGTGACGGCGAAGCGGTTCGGCGCGCGGCCGGCCACCGTCGAGGCGACGTTCGGCTGGGGGAAGAGGTTGAGCAGCGAGAGGGCCACGGGGTCGAGGCGGCCCTGCGGGATGACGTTGCCCGGGAACTGCTGTCCGGTCAGCGGGTCGAAGATGGGCACGTTGCCCGCCTCGGAGAAGTTGCCCTGGCGCTCCAAAAGGCTCGGCACCGTGATGGTGCTCTCGGCCGGGGCGCGGATGATGCGGCGGAACTCCTGCGAGAACATGAAGAAGGTCTTCTGCCGGTCGGTGTTGTAGAGGCGGGGGATGAAGACGGGGCCGCTGACGAGGTAGCCGAAGTTGTTGTAGCGCAGCTTCGGGCGCGGCGACCGCTCCCTGCCGAAGCGCGGGTCGGAGGCCGGCACATCGCCGAAGCGGCCGTTGGAGTTGTTGAAGAAGCTGTTGGCGTTCAGCTTGTCGTTGCGCAGGAACTCGTAGAGCGTGCCGTGGAACTCGCGCCCGCCGCCCCGCGTGATGAGGTTGACGACGCCGCCGCCCGAGCGTCCGAACTCGGCGCCCGGCACAGACGTGATGACGCGGAACTCCTGGATCGAGTCCACGGTCGGCACCGACAGCAGCGTGATGTTCGAGCCCACGTCGGAGTTGGTCACGCCGTCCACGAGGAAGTTGATGGCGTTGCGGCGTGTGCCGTTGATCGAGAAGTTGACGACGTTCGTCAGACCGATGCCGACCTCCGAAGTGCCGGAGCTGGTGACGCCCGGCACGAGCGTCAGGAGCTGCATGAAGTTGCGGTTGTTGAGCGGCATCTCGACGACGCGCCGGTTCTCGACCACGCTGCCCACGGTCGGCGATGTCTGGATCAGCGGGGCCTCCCCCGTCACCGTCACCGTCTCGTCGAGCGCGCCGGCCTCGACCGTCACGTTGAGCGTCTTCCGGTCGTTGACGTTAATCTCAAGGGCGCGGAAGACGTGCTCCTTGAAGCCCTGCGCGCGGATCGTCAGGTCGTAGAGGCCGGGCTGAAGGCGCGGCAGGACGTAGCGGCCCTCGCCGTCCGTCTGCACCCTCCGCTCCTCCCCCGTGTTCCTGTTCCGCAGCACGATCTCGGCGTTCGGGACGACCGCCCCGGCCGGGTCCGTCACCGTGCCGACGATAGAGCCGGTGATCTCCTGTGCCGCCGCCGGCGGGGCACACACGCAGAGCAGGAGCGCCGCGACGGCAAGAATTCGCTTAAGCATAGACTGCCTCCAAAAAGGTTTCCGAACAGAGTTGGACAATGATCCTGAAAAGCCCCCGGCGCGGCCGCGTCGCCCGTCGGCGCCCCCGCCCCCCTTCGCCCTATCGGGCCGCGGCGCCGCGGCGCAGGGCGACAACCGGCCGCACCGCGGTCAACCGACCGCCGCCGATGACGGGCTCGCCGTTGACGATGACGTAGTCGAAGCCGGCCGCGTAGAGGCCCCCGCGCGCCCCCCCCGCGGTCGGGCGGCTCAGTACATGTAGCGGAGCGAGAACTGAACCTGCCGAGGTTGGTACTGCGTAGCCAACCCTGTGATGCGCCCGAAGGCCACACTCGTGATGTCGGTCGTCGGGAACCCGTACTGGACGTGGTTGAAGGCGTTGAAAAAGTCCGCCCGGAGGGTGAAGCGGTGGCCCTCCCACGGCAGCCGGAAGTTCTTGAAGAGGCCGAGGTCAACGTTCTGGACGCCGTCGGCGAAGAAGGTGTTGCGCCCGAGGATGGGCGTGTTCACGTCGGCGATGGTCAGCGAGCGGAAGGCCGTGCGCGGGAGTTGCTGCTCGGAGTTGGCCGGGTTGCTGACGCTGCGCCCGAGCACCGAGGGATCGAGCAGGACGGGCCGGCTCTCGCTGAAGGCGTCGAGGTTCAGATCGACGCCCGTCGTGGAGACCGTAAAGGGCGTGCCGTGGACCAGCTTAACGACGGTCGAGACCTGCCAGCCGCCGAAGACCTGGCCGAGAACACCGCGCTGCTCGCGGAGGAATGGCAGGTGGTAGGTGCCGAAGAACGTAAAGCGGTGCGGCGTGTGGAAGCGCGAGAAGCCGCGGGCCGCCCGCGCGTTGTTGCCCGTCTGGTTGGTGTCGCCCGCGCCGACGGCCGTCGCCTCCGAGGTCGTGTCAATCGCCTTCGACCAGGTGTAGGCCGCCTGGAAGTTGAGGCCGTGGCTCAGCCGCTTGCTCCACTCCAACTGGAGGCCGTGGTAGTAGCTCCACGAGCCGTTGCTGGTAGAGAGGTTGGTGCCGTAGAGCCCGTTCGGCCGGCGCTCGTTGGTGCGCGGGACGCGGAAGCTGTATTCGAGCGCGCCGAGCGGGACCGCCACCGGGCACTGGGCGTTGGTCAGCACGCCCGCCAGCCCCGTCCCGGCGCAGACGATGTCGGCCGCCGGCCTCAAGGTCTGGCCGCGCACGTCCACGGCGCGGGGGTCGCCGGCCGGGCGGTTGGCCGCGGTGTAGAGCACGGTCGGCGCGTTGTTCGGGTGGTTGGCGACGCGGACGCCGTTCGGGTCGTGAACCGGCAGGTTATCGAGCGCGTAGCGCAGCAGACCGATGCCGCGGTTGCCCGTGTAGCTCACGCGCAGGGAGGAGGTGAACGGGAGCTGCCGCTCGAAGCTCAGGTTCCACTGCTGCGTGTAGGGCATCTCCAGGCCGGGGTCAATCAGCGTCACCGTGTGGCGCGTGGTCGGGGTGCCGGGCGTGAAGACGAAGCTGTTGGTCGGGTTCGAGAGGTTGACCGGGTTGAAGAGCGTGGTGGGGACGCCCGACTGGTTGTAGAAGAAGGCGTTCGGCGGGTTGAAGCGGACCGTGGCGCCCGACTGCGAGAAGACCGACTGGAAGAGGCGGCCGTGGTAGATGCCGTAGCCGCCGCGGATCGAGCTGCTGCCGGCCGAGCCGAAGAGCCGGCCGAAGAAACCGCCCTCGAAGTTCGGGCTGTAGGCGAAGCCGACGCGCGGCTGGATGTTGTCGCGGTCGGCCTCGAACCCGTAGTTGATACGCCCGGCCGCCTCCGCCGGGGCCGACACGTACTCGTAGCGCGCGCCGAGGTTAAGAGTCAGGTTCGGCCGCACCCTCCAGTTGTCCTCGACGTAGAAGTTCGACTCGTTGATCCGGTTCTCCAGGAAGAACGGGCCGAAGCCCTGCTGGTAGTTTGCGACGCAGCCATTAATCAGCGCCTCGAAGCCGGTGGCGTAGAGGTTGGTGACGCCGTTGCAGGTCCGGTTAAAGGTGTAGAAGCCGCGCGAGAAGTTGTCGGCCAGGTCGTCGAGCCGCTGGCGGCGGATGTCGGTGCCGGCCTTGAAGTAGTGGTTGCCGCCGAAGAGCGTCGTCAGGTTGTAGACGAACTGGTTGTCGGTCTGGTAGCGCTGGATGGGGAACGCGCCGGCGTTGCCGATGATGGAACCGCCGCCGATCACCACCGGATTCTGGAAGCGGATGACCGGCGTGTCGTTGCCGGCCGCGATGTTGACGAGCGTGGTCCTCAGCCCCAGCCCGTAGCGGAACTCGCCGACCGTGCGGGCCGAGAAGAGGTGCGTCCAGGTCACGCCGACATTCTGCTGCTTGTTGTTCTGGTCGGCGCGCTCGCCGGGGATGATGTCCTCGGCGGTGAAGCGCTGTCGCGTGTACTGCCAGCGGGCGAAGATGTTGTCGCTCTCGCGCGGGTTCCAGTCGAGGCGGCCCGAGTAGTCGCGGGCCGGGAAGTCTATGCCCTGCTGGCCGGAGAAGACGCGGGGGCCGCGGGCCGGGTCGTTCGGGACGACGTTGTTGGCGCGGAAGCGGTTGAGGACCGACTGGATGAAGGCGCGGTTCTGCGGCGTGTCGTTGGCCGGTGTGACGCGGAACCAGTTGGCCGGGTCGAGCTCGGAGGTGAGGAACACGTCGCGCGAGTAGTTGAGCGCGCCGGTCTCTTCGGTGTGGTCGGCGCTGACGAAGCCGAAGAGGCGGTTCTTGAAGATGGGGAAGCCGGAGGTGAAGCCGAACTGGTTGCGGCGGCGGACCGGCTTCGGCCCGTGCGAGAAGTAGCTCTTGGCGTTCAGGGCGCTGTTGTTGTGATACCAGTAGACGTCGCCGTTGATGGAGTTGGTGCCAGACTTGGTCTGCACGAGCACGACCGCGCCGTAGCCGCGCCCGAACTCGGCGGTGAAGTTGTTGGTGATGACCTGGAACTCTTTGATGGTCGAGAGCGAGGCGCCCTGCCGGTTCTGGTTCTCGGAGGAGTCGTCGTTGTTGACGCCGTTGATCTGGAAGGTGGCGCCGCGCGAGCCCGTGCCGTTGAAGTTGATCGAGGAGCCGGAGGAGGAGGTCGGGTTGTTCTGGCCCGACGTGGGGTTCTCCTGGTAGCCGGTGAAGACCTCGGCCAGCGACAGGAAGTTGCCCTGGTTGAAGGTCGGCTTGTCGATGATCTCCTGCGCCGTGAGCGACCCCTTGATCTCCTGGTTGGTCGTGTTGATGGGGGCCTCTTCGGTCGTGATCGTGACCTCTTCGGTGACGGTCGGGCTGAGCCTGAAGTCGGCGACGAAGGTCCGGTTGAGGGCCACGTCCACGTTCTCGCGCCGCACGCCGCCGAAGCCCTGCTGCGAGGCCGTCACCTCGTACCTGCCGAGCGGCAGGAACGTGGCGACGTAGTGCCCCTCCTGGCTGGTCTGGAGGGTGCGCTCCTGCCCGGTCTCGACGTTGCGGACGAGGACGGTGGCGCCGGCGATGACGGCGCCGTTCTCGTCCGTCACAGTCCCTTGAATGGTCCCGGTGACGGTCTGGGCGAACGCGGCCGGCGGGGCCGAAGTGGAAAAGATGAGTGCCGCCGCGAGAACTAAGAAAAGGATTTGGGGGCGGATGGCTTTGGGCATCTCTGTTACCTCTCTGGCGAAATTTCGTATGACGGCCTCTCGCGGCCGGGGCGGGGAAAGTCTCACCGGGTCAACTCACTGCGGCCCTCGGCCGCGTGGCCGGCGCCGCGCAGCGCCGCGCCCGGCCGCGCGGCGGTCAACCGACCGCCGTCTATGACGGGCTCGCCGTTGACGATGACGTAGTCGAAGCCGGCCGCGTACTGGTGCGGCTCGGTGAAGGTGGCGCGGTCGGCGACCGCCGCTTCGTCGAAGAGGACGAGGTCGGCGACCATCCCCTCGCGGACGAGGCCGCGGTCGCGCAGGCCGAAGGTCTGCGCCGGCAGCGAGGTCATCTTGCGCACGGCGTCTTCGAGCGTGACGAGCTTCAGCTCGCGGACGTAGCGGCCGAGGACGCGTGCGTTGTTGCCGTAGCCGCGCGGGTGCGGCATGCCCTCGCCGAGGCGGCGCACCCCGCTGTCGCTGGCGATCATGGTGAAGGGCTCGCGCATGATGCGGCGCACGTCCTCTTCGCCCATCGAGTGGTAGACCATCTGTGCGCCGCCGGCCTCGTACATCTCGATGATCTGCTCAATCTGCGCCGAGAGGTCGGCACGCCCGCGGGCGAGCCGGGCGATCTCGGCGATGGACTTGCCGTTGTACTCGGCCCTGGGCTGGTAGTCGGCCACGACGGCGTATGAGAAGTCCTTGAAGCCGCTGCGGCCGAGCGAGTCTTTTAGCTCGCGGCGCACGCGGTCGCGCGAGGCCGGGTCGGCCAGCCGCTTCTTCCCCTGCTCGCGCCCGCCTTCGAGAACCCAATCGGGCATGCGCGAGTCGAGCGAGGTGGAGCTGGCCGTGTAGGCGTACTGGTCCACCGTGACGGGCAGCCCGCGCCGGCGGGCCGCCCCGACGAGGCCGAGCGTCTCGTCGGAACGGCCCCACAGCCTGCGCGCGCTGATCTTGAAGTGGGAAATCTGGACCGGCATCCCGGCCCGCTCGCCGATCTCGATGGACTCGCGGATGGCGTCGGCCACCCGCAGCCCCTCGGAGCGCATGTGCGTTGCGTAGACGCCGCCGTGGCGGGCCGCGACCCGCGCCAGCTCCAGCACCTCTTCGGTCGTGGCGTAGACGCCGGGCACGTAGATGAGGCCCGTCGAGAGGCCGACCGCGCCGTCGAGCATCGCGCGCTCGACCAGTTCCTTCATCCGCGCCAGCTCCTCGGGCGTCGGCGGCCGGTTGGCCGCGCCGAAGACCTCGCGCCGCACAGAGTTGTGGCCGACGAGCGTGGCGAGGTTGACCGCGAGCGGCGTCTCGCCGACGCGACCGAGGAACTTGCCAACGTCCACGGCCGAGCCCCCGCAGTTGCCCGTCACCAGCGAGGTGACGCCCATCCTGACGAAGTTCTCGGCCTCCGGGTGGTTGTAGATGCCCTCGACGTGCGCGTGCACGTCGATGAAACCGGGCGCGAGGATTCTGCCCCCGGCGTCGATGGAGCGCCGCGCCTCCGAGGGCGAGACGCGCCCGACGCGGGCGATGCGCCCGCCCCGGACGGCCACGTCGGCGCGGAACCAGGGGTTGCCCGTCCCGTCCACGACGCGGGCGTTCACGACTACGAGGTCGTAAACGGGCGTGGGCTGCCCGGCGTGCAGTCGCGCGTGCGACTCCATCAGGGCGAAGAGAAGAAACGCAACTAAAACAGCGCGAATCTTTCGGCTTTGCGGGTTCAAGAAAATCTCCGACGGCGAGCCCGGGCCGGCGGCGGGGGCCTGCGGCTAACCGGAGGCCCCCGCCGCGCTGCGTTCCGAGTTAAAAGTTGAACTTGGCCGCCAATTGGACGCGCCGCGCGGTATTGACGACCGAGCCCCGGATGCGGCCGAAGGTGCTGTTGGTGATGACGGCCGTCGGGAAATCGAAAGCGGGCGTGTTCGTCGCGTTCTGCATCTCGGCGCGGAACTCGAAGTTGATGGTCTCGGTAAGGTAAACCTTCTTGCCGACCATCAGGTCGAGGTTGAAGAAGCGCGGTCCGGTAAAGAAGTTGCGGCCCGTGTTGCCGAACTCGCCCGGCGCGGGCGCCGAAAACTGCTGGCGCTGCTGCGCGTCGAAGAAGAAGTTGGTCCCGGACTCCTGCACGAGCGAGCCCAGGTTGGGGCTGCACCCGTTGCAGTTGGCCGGCGTCTGGAGGACGTTGCTGATCGTGTTCACACCCGAGTAGACCGTGAACGGGCGGCCCGACTGGAGGATGAAGCTGCTGGCAAACTCGAACCCGCCGACGAGCTTGTCCACGAACGCCGGCGCGTCCGTCAGGAAGCGCCGCCCCTTGCCGAGCGGGATGTCGTAGACGACGTAACCCTGGAAAGAGTGGCGCCGGTCGAAGTCAGAGCGGGCGTAGTTCTGGCGGCGGTCGTAGATGTTGTAAGGCGTGTTCGAGGCCAGCTGCGTGGTCCCGCGCCCCGCGACCGTGAAGGCGGGGTCGAACGAGCGCGTGTCCATCGACTTCGCCAGCGTGTAGGCAGCCTGGTAGCTGATCCCCTGACTGAAGCGGCGGCTGATCTGGAGTTCGAGCGCGTTGTAGAAGGAGTAGTCGTTGCTGTCAATGACGTTGAGCGCCCCGGAGAACTGTGGATAGGGGCGGAAGAAGAAGGGGCTGAAGCCGCTGCGGACGATGGTCGGAACCGCAGCGTCGTTCAGATTGGTTCGCCGTGCCAGGGTGTCGGCGACTGTTGCCACAGACCCGAGGGAGATGTCGGTGGCAAACGTCCTGGCGAAGAACTGCGAGCCGGTCAGCGCGCCGCGCCGCGTGTCGGACGAAAGCAGGTTGTTGATGAGCGGACTCGTGTTGGCCGGGATGGTGCAGTTGGCCGCGACGAAGGTCGGGAAGCAGCCGGGGTTGGCGAGGAAGGCCGTGCGGACGGCATTGAAGCCTTCGAGGAACCCGTTGCGGAAGATGTCAGCCTGGTTCACATCATAACCGCCGTAGAGGCCGACGCCCTTACGCCCGATGTAGTTGACCTCGATGACAGACTTCCACCCGACTTCGCGCTGCAAGCTCGTGCCCCACTGGTAAGTCTTCGGCGAGCGCAGGCTCGGGTCAACGACCGTGATGCTGCTGGAGGAGAAGGGGGGCGGCTGGCGCAGCGCCTCGGGCGTCGTGCCCGGCGGGGGCGCGAGCGTGGGCAGGCCGAAGCGAAGTCGCCCCTGCTCGTTGGCCTGCGTGCCGTAGGTCGAATTGACGACGCCGCGCGTCGCGCCCGGCGCCGTGTTGAAGATGGCCGAGGAGAAGACGAACGTGTTCGTCCGGTCGTAGGCGAGGCGGAAGTTGGCCCGCACCGAGGTCTTCCCGTCGCCGAACGGGTCCCAGGCGAAGCCGATTGTCGGCGCGAAGTTGTTGAAGTCGCCGTCGAAGAGATTACCCTCGACCCAGCGGAGGTCGTTGGCCGGGGCCTCGCCGACGCGGATGGGCCGGTCGGGGCGCAGGATGGGGAGAGAGCCCTCGGAGCGCGGCGAGGGCTTCGCCTCCCAGCGGAGGCCGTAGTCCACGGTAAAGTTCTGGCGCACCTTCCAGGTGTCCTGCGCGTAGAAGTCGTACTCGGGGTAGCGCGCGTCGAAGGGGAAGCGCGTGCCCGGCGGGCCGAAGGCCGAGTTGGTGGCGGCGACGAAGCCCTGGCCGATGTTGCCGACGCGCCCGAGCATCACGTTGTAGAAGCTCTGGAGGCGCGGGCGGTCGTTGGCGGCGTTGAGGCCGGTGGGCGAGGTCAGGGCGTCGGGCGGCGGATTGGTGGTCCGGCTGAAGTCCACCTGCGGGTTGACGTAGAGCCCGCCGGCCTGACCGCGGTTATCGAGGTGCTGCTGGAAACGGAGGTTGGTGCCGAACTTGAGCGCGTGCGAGCCGCGCAGCCAGCTCAGGTTGTCCACGATCTGGTTGGTGCGCAGGCTCCGCGCGTTGTTGATGATCGGCGTGTTGTCAATCGGGTTGGTGATGTCGAGGCAGCCGGAGGTGCCGGGGAAGGGGCAGTCGAAGCGCACCGGCGGGTTCGTATCCGCGCCGGGGTCGGCGTTGTTGAAGCTGAAGGTGAAGCGGTTGAAGCCGACCACCAGCTCGTTGGTGATGGTCGCCGTCGGCGTCCAGCGGTAGTTGATGGCGAGGTTCTTCGGGTTGCGCAGCGTGTCAATGTTGCGCACCGAGCTGGGGAACGCCTGCGGGCCGCCGGCGTTGCCGGTGATCTGGCCGGTGTTGGTGTTGCCGTTGCCGGAATCGCCCAGCGTGTTCTGCTCGCCCTGCGCGTAGCGGACGAAAAGGGTGTTGCGCTCGTTGAAGGTGTGGTCAATCTTGAACGACAGGTCGTACTGCTTCTCGGTCTGCGGCGCCAGGAAAGTGAACCCGGCGAAGTTCAACCCGTCGCCGCCCGCGCTGAAGTTGTTCGGGAGCGGCGTCAGCCCGATGACCCCCTGGACGGTCGGGTCGAGGCCGAGGCCGGTCGGGTCGTTGGCGGCGACGTTGTAGCTGGCGATGCAGTTTGTCGTCTGCCCCGGCGCGCAGGCGGGCAGGAGCGGGTTGCCGGCCGCGTCCACCGAAGCCGCGGCGACGCCGGCCGGGTTGTTGCGCCCCCCCGCCACGTAGCGGAAGATGCCCTGGCGGGCCGTCTGCGTCAGCACGGTGCGGGTGCGGGCGATGCTCTGCGAGGTGCGCAGAAGCTGAAGGTTGACGAAGAAGAAGGTCCGGTCGCGCCCGTCGTAGAGGGAGCGGCCGCCCTCGCCAAATCTCGGCAGCCAGATCGGCCCGCCGAGGCTGCCGCCGTAGATGTGCTGGACGAACTGGCCCCGCGGCGTGCCGTTGAGGTTGTTGTTGTACTCGTTGGCGATGAAGCGCGGCGTTTGATAGAACTCGAACAGGTTGCCGTGAAACTCGTTCGTTCCCGAACGGGTGACGAGCGTGACCTGCGCGCCGGAGGAGCGGCCCAACTCGGCCGTGAAGTTGCTGGTGACGACCTGGAACTGCGTGATCGAATCGGGGTTCGGCCGCAGCGGCGTGAAGTTCGAGCCGCCCGCCGACGACTCGTTGATGTCTATGCCGTCGAGCGTGAAGTTGAAGGCGCGGTCGCGCGAGCCGTGGACGTGAACGCCGCCGCCGGTGTTGGCGCCGCTGACGACTCCCGGCTGGAGGTTGATGAGCCCGAGCGGGTTGCGCCCGCGTACGCCGACGATGGGCAGCGACTCAAGCGTGCGCTCCTCGACCGTGTTGCCGAAGTTGCCGGAGCTGCTTGTCTGCACCAACTCGGCGGCGCTCGTCACCGTCACCACGTCGTTGATCTCGCCCACCTCCAGCGTGACGTTGACGGTGGCGGGCTGATTGACGTTGACGGGATTCCCGGTCGAGACGTACCTCTTGAAACCCGGCTTCTCAATCTCGACTGTGTATGTCCCGACCTGAACCGACTCGAAGACGTATTGCCCGGCCGAGTTGGTTAGAGTTGAGAAAGAGACTTTCGTTCCCTCGTTCGTCAGGATGACGTTTGCTCCGGGGACGATTGCGCCGGCCACGTCCAGGACGACGCCCGTGACGCGCGAGGTCGTGCCTTGCGCGTGGGCCGTGGCGGCGAGGCAGAGAGCGATCACCGCGCTAAGGAGGAAGGAAGCTGGGCTGGGTCTTTTCATATCAGGCTCCACAGAGAGTTTCAAGGGGTTTGCGGGGCTGCGCCGGGCCAATCCGCCCGCGCACGCGCCCGACAGGAGGTTCCGGCAAAGACCGACCTCCGGCTGGCGAAATGTCACTGCGTATCAGAATCCGCGTCCGGGAAGGGCGCGTGCTTGGTGTCTAGCTTGCTCGTTGGAAAGGCTGGGATTAACCCGTCGCTCGTCGGTTCGGGGCCTATTCTATTTACTTATAGGTTTCGGATGGAAGCAAAAAAATCTTATCGCCCGAATAACCCCGGCTGATGCGACCGGCCGGCCGGAGCCGCCGTCGGACTCGGCCACGTCTTTCACGTCCTCAAAAAGCGGGCGGGAGAATCAGCAACTTACATTCCCGCGTGGTGCCCGCGACAGTTTCGGCCAAAAGCGCGACGCGGCCGCCCTGCACGCTTGTAGAAAATGGAGGGGCATCCAAAAACATGAATACGCCTGCGACGACCGCGCCCCGACGAACGGCCCCGGCGGCGGCGCCCATCGAGGCAGGCAGCCGCCCTCAGCGCGGCGCGCCGGCCTTGACGAAGAGCGAGTTGAGCAGGCCGGCCAGCCTGTAGCCGGCGAGCGCGATGCGCTGGCGCGAGAGATTGCGGGCGGCCGCGGTGTACTCGGCCGAGGGCACTTCGCCTTCACGGATGCCCGTGTAGACCTGCCGCCTCGCCAGGGTGTTGCTCTCGGCGACCCAGGCGTGCGGGTGATAATTGGCCGCCTCGGGCAGCTTCCCCGCCGGGTACTGCTTCATCAACTCGTCGGCCAGCGAGCGCAGCCGGGCGCGCGTCGCCTCGTCGAGCGGGCGGCGCGGGCTCTCGTGGCCGAAGGCGCCGGCCGCCGCGTCCCAGAAGGCGTGGAGGTTCGTGAGCGTCGTGCCCTCGGGCGGCTTGATGCGGAAGCCGTTGCCGCCGGCGTCGCCGTCGGGCCGCTCGGCCGTGTAGCGCGTGGTGGCGTGCAGGGGTTGATGCACGTCGCCGACGAGGTGGTAAAGGAAGCCGAGCACCTCCGCGTCCGTCTTCTCGCGGCCCGTTCCGGCGCGCAGGGTGTTGGCGGCCCAGTTGATGCGCGCGAGGACGTTCTCGGGCTCGGGGCCGACCTCCGGCCGGGCGGGGACGCCGTCGAAGAAGGGGTTGTGGTTGATGTAGTGCCAGGGGCCGTAGTGGTCGTTGAGGGAGTCGCCGCGGAAGTCGTCCATCCAGACGCCGATGGTGACGGGGTCGTAGGTCTTCTCGCAGGTCTCGGGCGTGTAGTAGCCGGCGCAGAGGTGGATGTACGGCCGGCGGCCCGGCGCCGTGACGAGCAGCTTGTCAACGCGCGCTTTGGCCTCGGGCGTCAGGTTCAGGTAGGCGATCTGCGAGACGAGCATGTGGCCCGTGTCGTGCCAGCCGAGCGCAGGGGCGGGCGCGAGCGACAACAGGAGCGTTGCCAGGATCGCCGTCAGGAATGTTTGACGTAAGGGGCGCATAATAAAACTCCTCGGCCGAGCCCGACTCGGCTCAGCGGCAGAGTCAGCGGTAGAGCAGGAACCTGGCGCGCTCGCGGCGGAACTCGGAGAGCCGCGCCTGCCAGCCGCGCTCGACCTCTTCGGGCGCGTCGCCGCGTTTGACGCGCTCGTATGCCTCGTCGTTGACGAGCAGGCGGTTGAAGGCGTCGGTCTTCCAGTCGGCCGGGTGGAGGCGGCGCAGGGCGGCCGCCAGTTCGACGCCGACGCGGACCGGCCTCAGGGCCGCGCGGTCGGTGACGACGAGGTTGACGCCCCCGCACTCCTGGCCCTGGAAGACCGAGGCGCGCGGCGTGAAGCGGACGGGCACGAAGCGGACGCCGGCCAGGCCCCGCGCGTTGAGGTGCGCCGCGAGCCGCTGCCCGTCGAGCCACGGCGCGCCGATTACCTCGAAGGGCGTGTCGGTGCCGCGGCCGACCGAGACGTTGGTGGTCTCAAGGAGCCCGACGCCGGGGTAGAGCGTGGCCTGCGTCAGGCTGCGCATGTTGGGCGAGGGGTTAACCCAGGTCTGCGTGGTCGAGTCGAACCACATCGCGCGCCGCCAGTTCTCCATCCTGACCACGCGGAGGTCGGAACCGATCTTGCGCTGCTCGTTGAAGAGTGCGGCCAGCTCGCCGACCGTCATGCCGTGGCGGACCGGGATGGGGTGGTGCGCGACGAAGGTCAGCTTGTCGGCGTCGGCAATCGGCCCCTCAACGTCCACGCCGTTGATCGGGTTCGGGCGGTCGAGGACGAAGACGGGCAGCTTCGCCTTCGCCGCCTCCTCCATGACGTTGCCCATCGTCGAGATGTAGGTGTAGAAGCGCGTGCCGATGTCCTGAATGTCGAAGACGAGGGCGTCGAGGCCCTTGAGATGTTCGGCGCGGGGCCGGCGCGTCTCGCCGTAGAGCGAGTAGACGGGCAGGCCGGTCTTCTCGTCCACCGAGTCCGAGACCTTATCGTCGAGCGCGCCGCGGATGCCGTGCTCGGGCGAGAAGAGGGCGACGAGCTTGACGCCCGGCGCCTCGCGCAGCACGTCAATCGTCGCGCGACCGCGGCGGTCGCGCCCCGTGTGGTTGGTGACGAGCCCGATTCTCAGGCCCTGCAACTGCTTGAAGCCGTCGCGCGCGAGCACGTCGATGCCGTTCAAGGTCTCGGCGGCGGCCGGCGCGAGCAGCCCGCGCGCCTCGGCCTCGCGCGCCTCGGCCGCCTCGCGGGCGAAGCGCGCGGCGCCCGCCAGCATCCAGTCGGCGTGGCGCGCGGCTTCGAGCCGCGCGCGCGAGACGAGCGCCGAGTCGGTCATCGCGCCGGCCGCGATGGAGGCGACCCTGGCGCGCAGCTCGCCCACGTCGCCCTTCCCTTCCGGGTGGACGCGGTTCGAGAGGAAGACGACGAAAGACTCGCTGGCGGGGTCGAGCCAGATCGAGGTGCCCGTGAAGCCCGTGTGGCCGAAGGAGCCGGCCGGGAACAGCTCGCCGCGGTTGGTCGAGAAGGTCGTGTTCACGTCGAAGCCGAGGCCGCGGGCTCCGCCGTCTTCGGTCACCTGCCGGGGGCGCGTCATCTCGGCCACGCCGAGCGGGCTGAGGACGCGGACGCCGTCGTACTCGCCGCCGTTCAGGATCATCTGGCAGAAGATGGCGAGGTCGTCGGCGGTGGTGAAGAGGCCGGCGTGGCCGGCGACGCCGCCCATGCGGTGGGCCGTCGGGTCGTGAACCTCGCCGCGCAAAACGCGCGCGCCCTCCTCGCCCTCGGCGCCCGTCCCGCCGAGGTAGCTGCGCACGCCGCGCACGGTCTCGGTCGGGGCGATGCGCGCGAGCACGGCCGCGTCCGGCGGCGCCCCGTCGCCGCCGAAGCGTCGGAAGCCCGTGTCCTTCATGCCGAGCGGGCGGAAGATGTTTTTGGAGGCGAAGAGGTCGAGCGGCTCGCCCGAGAGGCGGTGGATGACTTCGCCGAGCGCGATCATGCCGATGTCGCTGTAGACGAAGCGCGAGCCGGGCGCCGACCGCAGCGGCTCGACCCACAGGCGCTTGAGCATCTCGTCGCGGCCCGCCCACCGTTCGCGCAAATCGAAGTCGGGCGCGTAGCCGGAGCGGTGCGTGAGCAGGTGTTCAATCGTAATCTTCTCGCGCCCCTCGCCCTTCAGCTCCGGCAGGTGGCGCGAGACCGGGTCGGCGAGCCGCAGCAGCCCGCGCTCGACGAGGATCATCGCGCTCGTGGCCGTCGCCACTACCTTCGTCAGGCTCGCCGCGTCGAAGACGGTCTCCGCGGTCATCGGCTCGCGCGCGGGCACGAGCGAGCGCGAGCCGTAAGCCTTGCGCCAGACCACGCCGCCGCGACGGGCCACGAGCACGACCGCGCCCGGCGTCGCGCCCCGCCCGACAGCCTCGTTCACCGCCGCGTCGATGAAGGCCAGCCGGTCGGCCGACATCCCGGCCCGCGCCGGCAGGACCGCCGGCAGCCCGACCGCCAGCGTCCGCGGCCCCGACGCGAGCACGAGCAGGAGTGAAGCCAGCACCCGCCCCGAGGCGGGCCGCGATAGTCTCTGCGCGACTCTCATTGCCACTCTCCCTTCGCCGCCGCGGCCTTCGCGCCGGCCTTGACACGGATGCCTGTCCCGCGGGGGTAGAGGCCGGGGAGCGAGATCGGTAGGCGGCCGGTGATGTCCGCCTGGCCGAGGACTGCGCGGGCGGCCGCGCGTTGCAGGCTCGGCATGTCGCCGTAGGCCACGAGGTAGGTCTTCAGCCGCGGGAACTCCGCGAGCAGGTAGGGGTTCCCGAAGCTGATGCCGATCACCTTCGCGCCCCTGTCGAGCAGGGCGTTTAAGGCCGAGGCGCCCTGCGCCGGCAGCCCCACGCTGTTTGCCGCGCCCGAGCGCACGCGCCCGTACATCGAGAAGAGGACCACGTCGGCCGCCGCGGCCCGGTCGAGCGCCGCGCGCACCTCGGCTTCGGTCGAGCGGCCGTCGAGTATGGCGGTCTCGGCCCGGCGACCGAGCCGCGCCAACTGGCCGTTGAACGAGTTGGCGATGAAGAAGCGGTCCTCGCCGTTTGTGACGGCGAGGTTGAAGATTCTCGCGCCCTCCGGGACGCCGGCCGGGCCGCCCTCGCGCGTGAGCAGCCCTGCGTCGTCGCGCGCGAGCGTCAGGGCACGCGCGGCGATCTCGTCGGCGAGCCGCTGCGCCTCGGGCTGCGAGACGAGGCGGTCAACCTCTTCGAGCGGCGTCAGACGGTTTTTGACGAGCCCGAGGTCGTACTTGGCCGCGAGCACCCGTCGGGCCGACTCCTCGACCCTCTTCTCCGTCAGGCGCCCCGAGCGGACCGCCTCGCGCAGGCCGCGCGCGGCCGCGTCGGCGTCGGCCGGCTTGAGCAGCAGGTCGGCGCCGGCGAGGACGGCGCGCACGGCCGCCTCGTCCTGCTGAAAGTAGATGGTCAGGCCGCTCATGTCCATCGCGTCGGTGACGACCATGCCGTCGAACCCGAGGTCGCGTCGGAGCAGGCTGGTCACGACGGCCGGCGAGAGCGTGGCCGGCAGGTAGGCACTCTCGCTGACGATCTCGCCGCCCTCGTCCACGTAGGCGGGCCGCACGACCGAGGAGCGCGGCAGCGGCCTGACCTCGGTCGGGTCAAGCTCGGGCAGGCCGATGTGGGCGATCATGACGGCGCCGACGCCCGCGCGCACCACGGCCCGGAACGGCACCAGTTCTGTTTGTTCGAGCCGCTCGCGCTTGTAGGAGATGACGGGCAGGCCGCGGTGCGAGTCCACGGCCGTGTCGCCGTGGCCGGGGAAGTGTTTGGCCGTGGCGAGGACGCCGCCCTGTTGCAGCCCCTCCGCGAAGGCCGCGCCGAAGCGGGCCACCTCCTCGGGGTCTTCGCCGTAGCTGCGGACGTTGATGACCGGGTTGGCCGCGTTGTTGTTCACGTCGACGACGGGCGCGAAGACCTGCTGGACGCCTAGAGCGCGCGACTCGCGCGCCGTCACCTCGCCCTGCCGCCGCGCCAGGTCGGGGTCGCCGGTCGCGGCCACGGCCATGTTCCAGGGGAAGTTAATCGTGTCCTCGAAGCGCATCCCGGCGCCTGCTTCGAGGTCGGCCGAGATCAGGAGAGGCAGGCGCGCGTGTTGCTGCATCCGGTTGACGAGGTGGACCGACTCGTAGACCGGCCCGCGGAAGAGGATGATGCCGCCGACGTGGTTCTCCTCGATCTGGCGGCGCAGCGCCCTGTACTCGTCGCTCTCGCGGTTGAGGAAGCGCGCGTTGATGCCGATTGAGATGAGCTGCCCGATCTTCTCTTCGAGCTTCATCCGCCGCAGCTCGGCGTCGGCCCACTTCAGGGCCTCGGGCGACGGGCGGCGCGGGTAGGGCCTGACGGCCGACTCGGACTGAGACGGGGCGACGGCCGACGACGCGCGGGGCCGGCGCTCGGAGTCTTTTGCCGCGCGGGCCTGCCGGGCGGAGACGCGCGGCGATGCCGACGAGGCCGACGAGGCCGACGAGGCCGACGAGGCCGACGAGACCGGCGCCGCCGGGTAGAGGGCCGCCAGCGCGCACGCGGCGGCCACCGAAACGGCCGTCAAAAATTTTCTGAAGCTCACCTTGAAACCCTTCCCCGAATTATTCCGTCGAAAGAGGCCGCGAGGCTGCGCCGCGGTCGAGCACGAGGCTCGACAGGTAGCCGGCGGCGAACGTCACCGTCGAGCCGATGAGGACGTACCACTGCCACGAGACCGCGAGCCGCAGCCAGACGAAGCTCATCACGGCGACGCCCACTATGATGCCGCAGAGCGCCCCCCCGCGCCCCACCCGCTTCGTCAGCGTCCCGAGCAGGAAGAGGCCGAGAATCGGGCCGTTGGTGAACGAGGCTATCGAGAGCACCGCGTCAACCACGCGCCGCTCCATGCCGGTCGCCAGGACGGCCACGGTGATCTGCACGACGCCCCAGGCGGCCGTAAGCAACCGCGACACTTTGAGGTAGTGCGCGTCGGAGCGGTCGCGCGCCAGCAGCGGGCGATAAAAGTCGGCCATCGAGGTGGCGGCCGAAGAGTTGAGCGAAGAAGAGAGCGTGCTCATGGCCGCAGCGAAGATGGCTGCGATGACGAGGCCGACCAGCCCGCGCGGCAGCTCCGTCACGATGAAGTGGGGGAAGACGCGGTCGGCGCGGGCCGCCACCTCGGCCGGCAGGACGGGGAAGTGCTGGTAGTAGACGAAAAGCATCACCCCGATCAGCAGGAAGAGCGCGAACTGGGCGAAGACGATGACGCCGCTCACCAGGAGCGCGAGGGTCGCCTGCCGCGGCCCCTTGCTCGACAGGTAACGCTGCACCATCAACTGGTCCGTGCCGTGGGTCGCCGTCGTCAGGAAAGCCCCGCCGATGATGCCGGCCCAGAACGTGTAGTTGCGGGCGAGGTCGAAGGTGAAGTCGAAGAGTTGGAACTTGCCGGCCTGCGAGCCGACGGCCACCACCTCGCCCCACCCGCCGGGGATGTCGGCCAGCAGAATCCAGGCCGCCACCAGCGCCCCGCCGACGTAGACGAAGAGCTGAATCACGTCGGTCCAGATCACCGCCGACATGCCGCCGAGGTAGGTGTAGAGAATCGTTACCGCACCGATGATGAGGATCGAGGTCGGGTCGGCCCAGCCCGTCAGCGCGACGAGCACGATGGCCGTGGCGAAGAGGCGGATGCCGTCGGCCAGCGACCGCGTGATGAGGAAGAGCGAGGCGGCCGTCCGCTTGACCCGCCCGCCGAACCGCTGGCCGAGGAGCTGGTAGACCGTGTAGAGCTCGCCCCGGAAGTAGAGCGGCACGAAGAGGAAGACGATGACGAGCCGCCCGATCATGTAGCCGGCGACGAGTTGGAGGAAGGTGAAGTTGCCGCCCACGCCGCCCGTCGCGGCGAAGGCGAAGGCCGGGACGCTGATGAAGGTGACGGTCGAGGTCTCGGTGGCGACGATGGAGCCGGTGATGGCCCACCAAGGCACCGCGCGGTCGGAGAGGAAATAGTCGCGGATGTCCTTCTGCTTGCGCCCGAAGTACCAGCCGAAGGCCGTCACCGCGGCCAGGTAGACCACCAGCACCAGAAGGTCGAGCGGGTGTAGCTGCATGCGGTTCGCGCCGGCGGCGCCGCGCCCTCAGAGGGTGCGCCGCCCGCCTCACTTGGCCTCACATGGCCTCGCGTTGTGCTGAATTATTGCTGACGATGGGACGCTCCGACGCCGGAGGCCACGGATTGTAAACCAAAGACGGCCGCGGCGGCACGCGCGGCGCACGGCCCGGCTACTTGACAGGCCGGGCCGACCCTTCCCTTCTCCGAGCCCTCAGGCCCCGCCGCCCTTCAACCGCCCGACGGCCGCCTCGATTACGCCCCTCGCCTCGTCGAGCGCCCGCTCGGCCTCCGCGCGCCCTGCCCCCGCGCGGCGCATCACGAGCGCGACTCGCAAATCGCCGTCGGCCTCTCCGAGCGCGCGTCCGGCCTCTTCGGCCGAGGCGCCGGTCTCGGCCTCGATGATTCTGAGGGCACGCGCGTGCAGCTTCGTGTTGCGTGCGCGCATGTTGGTCATCCGGTTGCCGGTGACGTAGCCGAGCCGGATCATCGTCGCCGTCGAGAGCATGTTCAAGACCATCTTCTGCGCCGTCCCGGCCTTGAGGCGCGTCGAGCCGGCGACGACCTCCGGCCCGACGACGGGGGCGATGGCGACCTCGGCGGCCCGCGTGATCTCCGAGCCGGGCACGCATGTTACGGCGGCCGTGAACGCCCCGAGCCGGCGCGCGTGCTCGACGGCGCCGATTGTGTAGGGCGTGCGCCCCGAGGCCGCGATGCCGACCAGGGCGTCGCCGCCCGTCACGCCGCGCTCCTCGGCGTCGCGCGCCCCGGCCTCGCGGTCGTCTTCGGAAGCCTCTACGGCGCGGTAGAGCGCCTCGTAACCGCCTGCGATGACCCCCTGCACCAGCTCGGGCGGCACGCCGAAGGTCGGCGGGCACTCCGAGGCGTCGAGCACGCCGAGCCGCCCCGAAGTGCCCGTCCCGACGTAGAAGAGGCGCCCGCCGGCCCCCAGCCGCCCGGCGATTCCGTCCACGGCCCGCGCCACGTCAGGCAACACCTCGCCGACGGCCGCCGCCACCCCCGCGTCCTCCTCGTTCATCAGGCGCACGACCTCCAAAGTCGGCAGCCCGGCGATGCCGCGCGTGCGCGGGTTCTCCTGTTCGGTGACGGGGAGTTCGTGGGTGCTACTTTCGTCGGGCATCGCTCGCGCAATCGGTCGGAAGACGGGCCGGCCGTCAAACGTAAGTCATGCAGGTGATGCCTGTCTCCGAACGACAGCCATCGGAATCGGGCGCTCAGCCGGCGAGGGCCAGTCGGACGTGTTGCGCCCCGTCGCGCCTGCCGAGCGAGCGGGCCATGCGCGCGGCGGCCTCGGCCGGGGCCAGTTCCGGCGGGCAGAGTTCGGCGTGCGGCGCCACGCCCGACACCGCTTCTCGCAGCGGGCCGAGGATCAGCTCGCCCGCCGTGAAGACGCCGCCCACGTAGCCGACGCGGAACCGCTCGCGCTGCATCCGCAGCTTGCGCACGACGGTCGCGGCCGCCAGTCCGAGCTCGCGGCCCGCATCGCGCAGGACGGCGCGCGAGATGGCGTCGCGCCGCTGCGCCGCCTCGATGACGTGGCGGGCGAAGCCTGCGATCCGCTGATTGGTCATGTTGGGCGCGTAGATAGCCAGGGAGAGGTCTTCCGGGCTCGTCACGTTGAAGTAGTCGCAGGCGGCCTCGACGAGTTGGGTGCGCGTGCCGCGCCCGTCGGTGGCCCGCGCCACGGCCGCCAGCCCGCGCCGTGCGATCCACGACCCGCTCCCCTCGTCGCCCGCCACCGGCCCCCACCCGCCGGCGCAGGCGCGACGGCCCCTGGCGTTCGCCCCGCAGCAGATGGAGCCCGTGCCCGCGATGACGGCCAGCCCCGGCCCGCCGCCCGTCGCGCCGTAGAGCGCGATGTCGGCGTCGGTGACGACTTCGAGCGCCGCCGGCCCGAGGCCCGAGAGCGCCTCTCTCATCCTCGCGCGCAGGTCCGCGCGCTTGACGCCGGCCAGCCCCACCTCGGCCGCCGCCAGCTCGACGCGGCGCACGCCGGCCGCCGCGCAGGCGCGCTCGGCCGCCTCGCGCACGGCCACGGCCGCCTCGGCCACGCCCACCCGCAGGGGATTTGACGGGCCGGCCACGCCCTCGCCTAAAATTCGGTCGTCGCCGTCCGTCACGACGGCCCGCGTCTTGGTGCCGCCGCCGTCGACGCCCAGCAGGAGGAGCGCCGGGCGGCCCGCGGACGGGCGCGGGGGTCTGCGTTCGAGGGGTGCTGGTCTCGCCATCTCAGGGGGAGCCGCGGGGCACAAGGCGCGCCCGAAGTGGGCGCCGGCCCGGCCGGGAAATTTGTGGTGCGATTGTAGGCAAGTTCTGCTTATAATCGAAACTAAAAGATTTTATTTCCCCGATAAGGACCACTGATACCGGAAAAGAGGAATGGACATCCGACAGTTGAAAGCGTTCGTGGCCATCGCCGAGACTCGGACCTTCACGGCCGCGGCCGAGCGCGTCCACGTCACGCAGGCCGCCATCAGCATGCAGATCAGGCAGCTCGAACAGGAGGTCGGCCTGCCGCTCTTCATCCGCACGCCGCGCCGGGTGGTGCTCACCGAGGCCGGAGAGCGGCTCCTCCAGCGCGCCCACCTGATCCTGAGAGAGCACGACGCGGCCCTCGCCGAGTTGGCCGAGCTGGCCGGGGCCGAGCACGGCCGGCTCCGCATCGGCAGCGCCTCCGGGATGGTCAGCGCCGAGGCGCTGCCCGCCATCCTCCGGCGGATGAGGCGGTCGCACCCGCAGGCCGACGTGACGGTCACCTCGGGGACGAGCGCCGAGCTGGTCGGCAAAATCCTCTCGGGCGAGCTGGACATGGCCTTCGTCTCGCTGCCGGTCCAGGCGCGCAACATCGAGACCGAACTCCTCAGCCGCGACCAGCTCGTCGCCATCGCCTCGCCCCGCCACCCGCACGCCGACAAGAAGGTCATCAGCGCCTTCGCGCTCGCGGGCGAGCGGCTGATTCTCGGCGAGCGCGGCGGCAACACCCGCCGGCTGATCGACGAGTTCTTCGCCGACGCCGGACTGCGGCCGACCGTGGCGATGGAGCTGAGCCGGCAGGCCGCCATCAAGAACATGGTGGCGGCCGACATGGGCGTCGGCATCGTGCCGCTCTCGACCGCGCGCGACGAGGTGGAGCGGGGCCGGTTGGTGCGCTGGTGGATCGAGGGCGCTCGCATCAACTGGGAGCTGGGCGTCGCGCGCCTGAGCGGCGGCTACACCCCGCCGGTCTGCCAGAGGTTTCTGGCCGTCTGCCGCGAGCACTTCGCCTCGGTCGGGGGCGAAGACGGCGACGGCGCGCCCGACAAGAAGCCCGGGACAAGGCGGGGCGCAACCGCCCGCGCGCGGAAGGGCGCGGCGAAGAAGAAAAAGGCGCGCCTCTGACAGACGCGCCGCGAAGAGACCGTAGAGACTGAAACTGAATCTGGCGGAGTTGAAGGAAGGAGAAGGCCCCGGCCGAACGAATTCGGCCGGGGCCTTCTCCTCACCTCTCTCAGCCTGCCCCGCCGGCCGACGCGACCGGCAACAGGCGGGCGGGCGGTCAGCCGGTGTAGAGTCTCATCACCGCGTCCCAGTCTCCGCGCGCCTTAAGTATCAGCTCGCAGACCTCGCGCACGGCCCCGAAGCCGCCGGGCAGACGCGTGATGTAGTGGGCAGCCGCCCGCGTCTCGGGGGTCGCGTCGGCGACGGCCGCGGCGAACCCCGCGCGGCGCAGGAGCGGGATGTCTACCACGTCGTCGCCGACGAAGCCGACCTCCTGCTCGCCGACCCCGACCTCGACGAGCAGCGACTCGAAGACGGCCACCTTGTCGTGCACGCCCTGCCGCACGTGCCCGACGCCGAGTTCGCGCGCACGCCGCTCGACCGCGCCCGAGGTGCGGCCCGAGATGATGCCCGTCGAGAGCCCGGCGCGGTGCAACAGCACGAGGCCGTGCCCGTCGCGCGTGTGGAAGCTCTTCACCTCTTCGCCGCCCTCGACGAGCGTGACCCGCCCGTCGGTCAGCACCCCGTCACAGTCCAGCAGCAGCAGCCTCACGCGCGCCGCACGCCGTTCGACCTCGTTCGGATCAAGCATGTGAGTCGGTTTTCAGTTTTCAGTTTTTAGTTAACAGCCCTGAGCGCGAGGCCCGAACTAAAAACTGAAAACTGTCTCATCTGACTTCTTCGAGGAACTGTATGTCGGCCAGCCGCCAGCCGGCGGGGGTGCGGGCGAAGACGAAGACGGCCGTGCTGGCCCTCGTCTGGCCGAGCGAGCGGATGTTGAGCGACACGTCGGCCGCGATGCGGTTGGCGCCCAGAGGCTCCGTGCGCAGAACGCGCGTCTGCCACACGTCGGGCTGCGTGCCGACGACGCCGGCCGCGAACCTTGAGAGCTCGCCCGCGACGAGCTGCGCCTCGACGCCGACCTTCTTGCCTGTGAGGATGGCCGCGTCGAGTTGCTGCGCGGCCGTCCTGATCTGCTCGTCCGGCGCGGGCGTCGAGCCGGCCGCCGCCTCGGCGCGGAGCCGGGCGGCGCGAGCCGCCAGCGTCGAGGCGTACTCGGCGTCAATCTTGACCGCCGCGTCGAAGAGGCGCGCGGCCTCGGCCGGGCGGCCCCGCCGCACCAGGACTTCGCCGAGGCCGATGTGGGTCCAGGCGAGCGTCGAGGGCGTGGGCAAGGGGCGGTCGAGCGCGGCGCGGAACTCGCGCTCGGCGTCGTCGAGTTTGTTCTGTTCGAGCAGGGCGCGGGCCAGCACGACGCGCGCCTCCTCCTTGCCGGGGGCGCGGGCCAGCACCTCGCGGGCCAGCGTCTCGGCGCGGGCGGGCTGCTGCGCGACGAGGATGCGCGCCTGCTCTGTGGACTCGTCCGGGTTCGGCCCCTGCGGGACGAGGTCGTTGGCGTAGTCGAGCTGCGGGTAGAGCTTGTCGGGGTCAACTTCGACGCGGGCTATCCTGCCGGCCGTCTTGAAGAAAGCCTCGCCGAAGTCCTTGGCCGGGATGCGGACCGTGACGGTCAACTGCTCGCCGGCCTCGGTCGTGGCGCGCACCGGCACTTCGACTTCAAACGAGCCGGCGTTGCGCAGGTTCGAGAGCCAGCCGCCGGGCCGCTGCTGCGGAAGGCCGACGAGCAGGTCGGTGTCGGTCGGCAGGTCGAAGAGGGGCGGCATGAGGCGTGCGACGCGCTCGCCGCCGGCCTCTGCGACGCGCCCGCGCAACGCGGCCAGCGTGACGGCCCTGCCCCCGGCCGGCGCCAGCACGCCGCGCACGGCCGAGAGGAACTGCTCGCGCCCGGCCGCGTCCATCAGCAGCCGCCAGACGAGCGCGCCCTTGTTGACGACCGAGTTGAAGTAGGTTTCGTAGGCCGGGTTGAGCTGCCCGAGCGGGGCGTCGCGCCGCGCGACCGTGGCGTAGGCCAGGGCCATCCGCAGCCTTTCGGCCTCGGCCTCGTCGCGCCCGAACTGCTTCTCGACGAAGAGCGTCGAGAGATGGCGGGCCAACCCCTCGCGCACGGCGCCGGCGCCCTCGCCCTGCACGGGCGCCGCGCCCCCGACCCACAGGCGTGCCACGGCGTCGGCCACGCGCAGCGCCGTCACCGAATCGATCTTCGGGCGGCGGAAGACTGCGCCGTCGAGCAGGATCGTGCCGCCCATGTCGAAGCCGGCGCCGCGGTTGACTGAGACGAGCCTGACGGGCGCGTCGGGCGCCGGGCCGAGCAGGCCGGCGTAGAAGGCGCGGGCCGCGGCCGCCAGCTCGACGAGCGAGGCCGCGGCCTTGCGCTCCTCGGCCGTCGCCCCCGGCGGCACGAGTGCAGAGACGTTGCGCGCCTCGCCCGAGCCTTCGACCGCCTCCCAGCGGCCCGTCAGAAAGAAGGGCTGGCCGTGGAGGGCCAGCTCGAACTGGCCCGCGCCGGCCGCGCGCCCGGCCGAGACGGCCGTCTCGCCCGCGGGGGCGGCGACGGTCAGGCGGAAGGGCGCGTAGTCGGCGCCGCGCTGCGAGACGGGCGAGTTCGGCGTCGGATACCAGAAGGAGAGCGGGAGAAACTGCGTGCCCTCGGGCGAGACGGAGGCGAGGCCGGAGTTGTCCGTGACGGGCAGAGTGTAGTCGAAGACGACGTTCGTCTCGCCCCCGACCTCGACGCGGGCCGGCAGCGTGACGCGCGCCGTCTGGAGCCGGGTCCGCGCCTCTGTGCCGCGGTCGAGGCGGGCCGCGCCGCCGCCGGCGCTCGCGCCCTCGACCTTCGCCTCGGGCGCGAGCCGGACGGTGAAGGTGTTGCCGGCGCCCGACCCGACGTTTCGCGCAGAGATGGCGGCCCTGACCTTGATGGCGCGCTCGTCGCCGGCCGACGGCGTGACCGTCAGCTCGTAGCGGAGCACCTGCCAGGCGGCGCCGGCGGCAGGCGTCTGGCGGGCGAGCGCGGCCGGCACGGCGACCAGCAGGCAGAGGGAGAGCGTCCGAAGAAGTGCGAAGAGAGTTCTCATGTCGAAGGTGGCGGCCGTCGCGCCCGGAGGCTCGGCCTCTACAAGTTGTCCCGGCCGGGCGATTTTCAGGATTCGGCGCCGCGCCGGACGAGTTGGTGCAGGTCGCGGAGCATTCCGAGCAGTGCGGCCATGCGGGAGAGCGGCAGGGCGTTCGGCCCGTCCGAGAGGGCCCGGCTCGGGTCCTCGTGGACCTCCATGAAGACCGCGTCAACGCCGCAGGCGACCCCGGCACGGGCGAGCGGTTCGATGAACTCCGACTGCCCGCCCGTTGCATGCCCGAGCCCGCCCGGCAGTTGCAGGCTGTGCGTCACGTCGAAGACGACCGGCGCGCCGAAGGAGCGCATGATGGGGAACGAGCGCATGTCCACGACCAGGTTGTTGTAGCCGAACGTGTAGCCCCGCTCGGTGAGCAGCAGCCGCTCGCAGCCGGCCGCGCGCGCCTTCTCGACGAGGTTGCGCGCGTCGTGCGGCGCGAGAAACTGCCCCTTCTTGATGTTGACGACGCACCCCGTTTGGCAGGCGGCCACGATCAGGTCGGTCTGCCGGCAGAGGAAGGCCGGGATTTGGAGCACGTCGGCGACGCGGGCCGCCTCCTCGACCTGTGAAACGTCGTGCACGTCGGTCAGGACGGGCGCGCCCGTCTCCTCTTTGACGGCGCGCAGCGCGTCGAGCCCTTCGGCCAGGCCGGGGCCGCGGTAGGAGGCGTGCGACGAGCGGTTGGCCTTGTCGTATGAAGCCTTGAAGACGTAGTCGAGGCCGGCGTCGCGCGCGCGCCGCAGGCACTCGCGGGCCATCATCAGGGCGTGCGCGCGCGACTCGACCACGCACGGGCCGGCGATCAGGGTCAGGCGGCCGTCGCCGAAGGTGGCGGCGCCGACCTCGAACGGCCGGACGGCCTGCGTCTCACCCCCGGTCGGCCAATCGGCTCGTCCCCCGCCGCCCCCTTCTAACTTGTCCGCACTGTCGCTCACCTTGAACTGTTCCCTTCTCTCTCGGCGCGCCGGCGCAGCTCTCGGATCGAAGCTTCGGCCGCGCGGCGGTTGCGGTCCGTGGGCGCCTGTCGCAGGTAGGTCTCGTAGGCGGCGACGGCGTCGGCCGCCCTGCCCATGTTCTCGTAGACGAGCGCCAGGTTGAAATGGGCGTAGGCGAAGTCGCCGCCGCGTTGCGCGATGGCCTCGCGGAAGGCCGCCTCGGCGCCCGTCAGGTCTTCGGAGCGGGCGAGCACGATGCCGAGCTTGAAGAGCGCCTCGGGGTCGCGCCCGCCGTTCTGCTCGACGGCCCGGCGGTAGGCCGCGGCCGCGTCGGCCAGCCGCCTCGGCTGCGAGAAGTAGACCTCGCCGATCTGGTAGTAGGCGTCGGGGTAGACGCCGCCGCTGCGCTCGATGGCGGCGCGGTAAGCCTCGGCGGCCTGCTCGGAGCGCCCCTGTTGCTGAAGCGCGAAGCCGAGGTTGTAGAGCGCGGTCGGGTAGTCGCCGCCGCGCTGCTCGGCCGCCAGCCGGAACTCCTCGGCCGCGGCCTCAAACTGCCCCTTGAAGAGCAGCGCGCGTCCGAGGCGGTTGCGGGCCGAGGGGAAATCCGGCTGAAGTTCGACGGCGCGGCGAAAGTCTCGGACGGCCGCGTCGTAGTCTCGGGCGGAGAAGTTGTAGGTCCCGCGCTCGTAGAACTCCGCGGCCGACTGCGGGCGCTCTACGGGGCTGCCCTGCGGCGCCCGCCCGCCCTGGTCGCCGGCCGCGCCCTCGCCGGCATTAAGCGTGCGGCCGACGCCCTCGCTCGCGTCGGCGGCGCGGGCCGCCTCGGTGCCGCGACCGCCGGCCTGCACAGGCCCCGTGCCATCGCCCCCGGTCCGAGCGGGCGCGCGCCACCAGAGCAGCCCGCCGAAGACCAGAAGCAGCGCGAAGCAGATGAGACCGACGAGGATCGGCGGCTCGGTCCAGCGCGAGCGTCCGAACGGGCCGTGCCCCTCGTGCGGGTCTCCCTGCCGGCGTGCGCCCGAGCGCGCGTCGCCCGCCCCGGAGTCAACCGCGCCGGCTCGCGGGCCGGGCGCACCCGCCGGCGCCGGGGCTTCGGCGAAACCTTGATGAGCGGAGCGCGGGCCGGCGTCCTCCTCGTGCGAAGAGGCGCCGGCGCGGAGGTTGGCCGCGGGGCTGGCGCCGCCGGCCCCGCCCGTGTCATGCGGGCCGTGAACCGGGGCGGGCGGCCTCGCGCCCGCGGGCCGGCCCGAAGTCTCGACGGCCGGCCCCTCGGCGACGGTGTCGGCGTCGGCAGGGACCATGCTCGCCGCGCGCAGGCGCCGGGCCTGCTCGATGTCCACTACGAGGCGGCCCGAGTTGGTCTCGAAGCCCGACTCGCGTAGCGCCTCCATGGTCGGCGCGCTGAAGCCTGCCGAGTGTTCGAGGCCGAGCCGCTCGGCCACGGCGTACAGCTCGCGGCGAAACGCCGCGGCGTCGGCGAAGCGCGCGGTCGGGTCTTTGGCGAGCGAGCGCAGGACGAAGGCTTCGAGCTCGGGCGGCAGGTTCGGGGCGAAATCGCGCAGGGGCGGCGGCACCTCCGAGGCGTGGCGCAGCGCGAGCGAGAGCGGCGTCGCCCCCTCGAAGGGCGTGCGCCCCGCCAGCAGCTCGTAGAGGATGACGCCGAGGCTGTACACGTCGGAGGCGGGCGTCAACTGCTCGGCGCCGGCGCACTGCTCGGGCGACATGTAACGCGGCGTGCCGATCATGACGCCGGTGCCCGTGAGCGCGCCCGCCGAGTCGGCGCCCTCTCCGTCGCCGTCGTCGGCAATTTTGGCGATGCCGAAGTCGAGCACCTTGACGAGGTGCGGCGCTTCGGGGCGCTGGACGACGAAGATGTTGCCGGGCTTGAGGTCGCGGTGGATGACGCCGGCCTCGTGCGCGGCCTCGACGGCGGCCGAAGCCTGGAGGATGAGGGAGACGGCGCGGGCCGGGTCGAAGGGCGTCTCGCGCGTCATAAGGTCGCGCAGCGTCCGCCCTTCGAGAAGTTCCATGACGAGGTAGACGACGCCGTCGCGCGTCTCGCCGAAGTCGGTGACGGCGACGGCGTTCGAGTGTTGCAGGCGGCCGGCGGCCCGCGCCTCGCGGCGGAACCGCTCGCGCGCCGACTCGTCTTCGACGAACTTGCGGCGCAGGACCTTGATCGCCACCGGCCGGTCAATCAGCAGGTGCGTGGCCCGGTAGACTGTGCCCATGCCACCGGCGCCGAGCCGCTCGTCGAGCCGGTACTTCTCGTCGAGCGTGCGGCCGACGAGCGGGTCCGGGGCCGTGGCCGATTCGGCCGGCCCGGCCGCCTCGCCGGTCGAAGGCCCGTTCGGGGTGGTCGGCTCGCCGGCGCGGAGCGTCGGGTCCGCGCGCAACGAGGCGGCGTCGTAAGGGCACTCGGTCAGGCCCGCCTCGAACTCACGGCCGCACTGTGGGCACTGAAGCATCAGAGGAATCGAAAGGCCCGGCCGCGGCTGGCCGCAGCGGCGCGGACCGGACGGGCGGCCGTCGCCGCCCTCGGCGTGTCGCCGCCGCCGCGCTCGCGCGGCCGGGCTCGCCGCGCCCTACTCGGTGTTAGGGTTGATTTCCTTCTTCACCTCGACGCTCTCGGGGTTCTGGGCGCCGGGCACCTGTTCGCCGGTCGGCGTCTCGTCGCGCAGTTTTTCGCTCGGGCTATCCACCGCTTCGGCCTCCGCGTCCGGCGCGGTACCCTTCCATTCTCCCGTCGGACTACTCATCGTTCTGCTGCCTCCTCGATGAATGATTAAGACTCTCGGCTTTGCCGGAGATAGTACGCCACAACCGCCCGGCTGGGAAACACTGGGCGGGGGAGGAAGAGGCGAAAATGGGAAGGGATGAAAGGGCGAAAGGGGTTAAGTGACGGTCGCCCTCAACGGCCTCTGTCCCCTTCCCCTTTCACGTTCCCACTCAGTCGTCGCCGGCCAGCACCTGTGCGCGCTCGGGCGCGGGCGGGGCTGCAACGTCGGCCGGGGCCGTCTCGTCCTTCATGCGGTGGCGGTGGGCCGCGGCTATGAAGGAGGCGAAGAGCGGGTGCGGGGCGAGCGGTTTCGACTTGTACTCGGGGTGAAACTGGCAGCCGAGGAACCACGGGTGGGCCTCGCGCGGCAGCTCGACCATCTCGACGAAACGGCCGTCCACAGAGACGCCCGCGAAGGTGAGGCCGGCGCGTTCGAGCTGGCCGCGGAACTCGGGGTTGAACTCGTAGCGGTGGCGGTGGCGCTCGCTGATCGTCTCGGCCCCGCCGTAGACCTCGCGCGCCAGCGTGCCCTCGCCCAGCCGGCACTCCCAGGCGCCGAGCCGCATCGTCCCGCCCAAATCCTCGACGCCCACGAGGTCGCGCAGCTTGAAGATGACGGGGTACGGGGTCTCGGGGTCGAACTCGGTCGAGTCGGCGCCCGTGAGGCCGCAGACGGCGCGCGCGTACTCGATGACGGCCGTCTGCATGCCGAGGCAGATGCCGAAGTAAGGCGTGCGCGAGCGGCGCGCGTAGGAGATGGCGCGGATCATGCCGGCCACGCCGCGCTTGCCGAAGCCGCCGGGCACCAGCACGGCGTCGAAATCGCGCAGCCGCTCCTCGTAGTCCTCCTCCATCAAACTCTCCGACTCGACCCAGCGCACGTCAACCCGCAGGTTGTTCGCCACCCCGCCGTGCGTCAGGGCCTCGCGCAGAGACTTGTAAGAGTCTTCGAGCTCGACGTACTTGCCGACGATGCCGATGGTCACGGAGCCCGCCGCGGGGTCCTTAACGGTCGAGACCAGCTCGCGCCAGCGCGCGAGGTCGGCGGTCGGGGCGCGCTCGTGCAGGCCGAGCGCGCGAACGATCAGCTCGTCGAGCCCCTGCTCGTGGAAGGCGAGCGGGACTTCGTAGATGGTGCCAACGTCCTGCGCGGTGATGACGGCCTGCTCCTTGACGTTGCAGAAGAGGGCGATCTTAGAGCGGATGTCGCGCGAGAGGGCGCGGTCCGAGCGGCAGAGCAAAACGTCGACGGCGATGCCGATCTCGCGCAAATCGCGGACCGAGTGCTGCGTCGGCTTGGTCTTCAACTCGCCGGCGGCGGCGATGTATGGCACCAGCGTCAGGTGGACGAAGAGTGCGCCGTTCTCCCCCCGCTGCCGCTCCTCGTTGCCCAACTGGCGGATGGCTTCGAGGAACGGCAGACTTTCGATGTCGCCGACCGTGCCGCCGATCTCGACGATGACCACGTCCGTCTCGTCCTTCTCGGCCACCGAGCGCACCGCACCCTTGATCTCGTCGGTGATGTGCGGGATGACCTGGATGGTCTTGCCGAGGTAGTCGCCGCGCCGCTCCTTCTCGATGACCGAGAGGTAGATGCGCCCCGTAGTCCAGTTGTTCGAGCGCGAGAGGCGGGCGTGGGTGTAGCGCTCGTAGTGGCCGAGGTCGAGGTCGGTCTCGGCGCCGTCGTCGGTGACGAAGACTTCGCCGTGCTGGAAGGGCGACATCGTGCCGGGGTCCACGTTGATGTAAGGGTCAAGTTTAACGAGAGTCACGCTCAAGCCCCGCGCTTCGAGCAGGCACCCGATTGATGAGGCCGCCAGCCCCTTGCCCAGGCTCGACACCACGCCGCCCGTCACGAAAATGTATTTAGGCATCGTCTTTCACTTCGTCCGACAATTCAGGGCCGTGCGAGTCCGGCCTCGGACTCGAAGATGGAGCGGACGCGCGCGAGGTCTTCGGCCGTGTCTACCCCGATTGAAGGGCCGGCGGCCTCGACGAGACGGATGGCGTGGCCGCGTTCGAGCACGCGTAGTTGTTCGAGCGACTCGGCGCGTTCGAGCGGCGACTGCGGCCAGCCGGCGAACTCCAGCAGGAAGGCGCGCCGGTAGACGTAGAGCCCCGCGTGCTTGCGGAACGCGGCGAGCAGGTCGGGCTCGACTTCGAGCGCCGCGGCCAGCGAGCCGTGGCGGCGGACCTCGTCGCGCGGGTAAGGCACGGGCGAGCGCGAGAAATAAAGGGCCCGGCCTCGCCCGTCCGCCACCACCTTGACCACGTCGGCGCTCAACACGTCGGCCGCGGACGAGATCGGCTCGAAGGCCGTCGAGACCACGGAGCCGGGGTCGTCCAAAAGCGCCCGGACCGCGCGGTCAATCGTCTCGGGGTGAATCAGGGGCTCGTCGCCCTGCACGTTGACGACGATCTCGGCGCCGAGCCTCGCGGCGGCCTCGGCCAGCCGGTCGCTGCCCGAGGCGTGGTCGGCCCGCGTCATCAGGGCCTCGTGGCCGGCCTCGCTGACGGCCGCGAAAATCCGCTCGTCGTCGGTCGCCACCACCGCGCGCGAGACGGACCGGGCCGCCAGGGCGCGCTCGGCCACGCGCACCACCATCGGGCGGCCGGCGATGTCTGAGAGCGGTTTCCCGGGCAGACGGCTCGAAGAGTAACGCGCGGGGATGACGGCGACGACTGTGGGATTCTGGCTGGGCGGGCCCGCGTGATTCACGGGGCCACAACATAAACGAAAGCGTGCCGGGTGACAAGTCCGAAGCCGGCCGGCGGCGGCCGGGCGGGGGCGGCGGCCGCCGGCCGCTCGCTTGTCACCCGTCGGCGGCGTGGGCTACCATGCCGGCTATCCGTTCGCGCCCATGACTTCTCCGCAATCTTCAACGGTCACTGACACCCGGGAGTCGCCGGCCGCCGCCGAGAACATCCTCGAACTGGTCGGGCGCACCCCTCTGCTCCGCCTCTCGCGCTTCGCGCCCGAGCCGCCGCACGCCGCCATCTTCGCCAAGCTCGAATACTTCAACCCCGGCGGCTCGGTCAAGGACCGCGCGGCGCTCGGCATGATCCTCGACGCCGAGCGGCGCGGCGCGCTCCGGCCCGGCTCGACCATCATCGAGCCGACGGCCGGCAACACCGGCATCGGCCTGGCGCTCGTCGGCGTGGCGCGCGGCTACCGCGTCGTGCTCTGCGTGCCCGAGGGCTACTCGCGCGAGAAGATGAAGATCATGGAGGCCCTGGGCGGCGAGATCGAGTACGTGGCGGCCGAGGAGGGGATGGAGGGTGCGGTACGCCGCGCGGCCGAGCTGGCCGCCGCGACGCCCGGCAGCTTCGTCCCGCAGCAGTTCGAGAACCCGGCCAACCCGGTCTTCCACGAGCAGACGACGGGCCGCGAGATCGTCGAGCAGACGGGCGGGCGGGTGGACGCCCTCGTCGTCGGCGTCGGCTCGGCCGGCTCCTTCACAGGCATCGCGCGGGCGCTGCGCGCGGTGAACCCCGACCTCTACTGCGCACTGGTCGAGCCCGTGGGCTCGATCCTCGGCGGGGGCGCGCCGAGCTTTTACCGGCTCGAAGGCATCGGCCAGCGCGAGTTCATCCCGCCCAACCTCGACCGCGACGCCGCGGACGAAGTAATCTCGGTCTCGGACGCCGAAGCCTTCGCCACCGTGCGCGAACTGGCGCGCAGCGAAGGCGTCCTCGTCGGCGGCTCGGCCGGCGCC